>NZ_JBKORD010000051.1:0-505 GCF_046764875.1 Nocardia arseniciresistens | reverse complement strand
TGCTCGAGGTGTCGTGGGAGGCGTTGGAAGACGCGGGGATTGATCCGAAGTCGTTGCGGGGCAGTGATACCGGGGTGTTCGCGGGGGCGGGTTACTCGGGTTATGTCGAGCGGGTGGTCGGGGATCTGGAGGGTTATCGGCTTACCGGTACTACGAGCAGTGTGATCTCGGGGCGGGTGTCGTATGTTTTCGGTCTCGAGGGGCCCGCGGTCACTGTGGATACCGCGTGCTCGTCGTCGCTGGTTTCGTTGCATCTGGCTTGTCAGGCGTTGCGTCAGGGGGAGAGCTCACTGGCGTTGGCCAGTGGTGTGACTGTCGCGGCGAGTCCGTACCTTTACGTGGATTTCGCTCGGCAGCGCGGACTTTCACCCGATGGACGGTGCAAGGCGTTCTCCGCGGCGGCCGACGGGGTCGCTTTCGCTGAGGGTGCTGGTGTGCTGGTGCTGGAGCGGCTCTCCGATGCCCGGCGACTCGGGCACAACGTCCTTGCGCTGGTGCGTGGGAC
>NZ_JBKORD010000050.1:0-560 GCF_046764875.1 Nocardia arseniciresistens | reverse complement strand
ATCCAGGTTCTGTACCGACAGCACCACCTGGAACAACGGATGCCGAGCCTGCGAACGAGCCGGATTCAACACCTCCACCAAACGCTCGAACGGCACATCCGCATGCCCGAACGCCGCCAAATCCGTCTCACGAACACGACCCAAGAAATCAGTGAACGACTCACCACCATCCACCCGCGACCGCAACACCAACGTATTGACGAACATCCCGACCAAATCATCGAGCGCCTGCTCACCACGACCAGCAATCGGCGTACCGATCGCCACATCATCAGTACCCGACAACCGCGCCAACAACACCGCCAACGCACCATGCAAAACCATGAACACCGACGCATTGTGCTTGCGCCCCAACACAATCAACCGCTGCTGAACATCAGCAGAAACATCAACCGTTACCCGGCCACCACCAAAACTAGCCACCGCCGGCCGCACCCGATCCACCGGCAACACCAACTCATCCGGCAAATCCGCCAACTCAACAGACCAATAACGAATCTGCTGAGAAATCAACGACTCCGGATCATCCTCCGAACCGAGAACCGCACGCTGCCACACCG
>NZ_JBKORD010000049.1:0-583 GCF_046764875.1 Nocardia arseniciresistens | reverse complement strand
CCGCGTCGATGTAGCCCTCGACGCCACCGGTGACGACGATATCGGCGTCACCCATGACGATCATGCGCCACGCGTTGGCGATCGCCTCGGAACCGGACGAGCACGCCGAGACCGGAGTGACCACTCCTGCCCTGGCCTTCAATTCGAGACCCACGACGGCCGAAGGACCATTCGGCATGACCATCTGAACAGCCAGTGGCGAAATCTTGCGATAGCCACCGTTCTTCAGCTTGTCGACCGAGTCGATGAGGGCGTCACCGCCACCGAGTCCGGTGCCGATAGCCACACCCAGTCGTTCCGGGTCGACCTCGGGGCTGCCCGCGTTGCGCCAGACTTCGCGACCGAGGACGGTCGCGAGCTGCTCGACGTAGGCCATGCGCCGACATTCGACTCGGGTCAGCAGGGTCTCGGGCCGAACCTTCAGGTGACCGCCGATGCGGACCGGAAGGTCGTACTCCTCGATGAAGGAGTCCTCGAGAACGTCGATACCGCTCTCGCCGTTCAGAAGGCCCTTCCACGTCGCATCGACGTCACCGGCGATCGACGTAGACGCCGCCAGGCTCGTGACGACGACGTTGGGGAA
>NZ_JBKORD010000048.1:0-594 GCF_046764875.1 Nocardia arseniciresistens | reverse complement strand
GGCGCATGCGTGGCATGCACGGTGAACTCCGTCGGCCCGTACAAGTTGAACAACTCAGCCGAACTCACCCGACCGAACGCGGCCACAGTGTCAGAAGTGAACGCCTCACCGGCCACCAGCACCGCACGCAACGACGACAACGTCGCACCCTCGACCGCACCGGCGAACACCGCCAACATCGACGGCACGAACGACGTCATCGTGACGCTTTCCTCAGCGATCACCGTCGCCAGATACTGCGGATCACGATGACCGTCCGGCACGGCGACCACCACACGGGCACCAACAGTCAACGGACCGAACAACTCCCACACCGACACATCGAAAGTCACCGGCGTCTTCTGCAACACCACGTCATCGGCATCGATGCCGTACTCGCCAGTGATCCACCGAACCTGGTTCACCACCGCCGAATGCGGCACCACCACACCCTTCGGCCTACCCGTCGACCCCGAAGTGAAGATCGCGTAAGCAGGATGTTCCGGTCGCAGCGGAGCGCGACGATCGGCATCGGTGAGCGGCGCGTCGGGATACGACGACAAATCCAGCGCATCCACCACCAGCGTGGACCGTCCGGGCGCGAGGTCGGTACCG
>NZ_JBKORD010000047.1:0-854 GCF_046764875.1 Nocardia arseniciresistens | reverse complement strand
CCATAGCTCGTTCCATCCCGTGCCGTGCGGACCGGAGGCGGTCAGCACCTGCCACGCCTGGAACCGCCACATTTCCATGAATCCGTTTACGTCGGACTCACACCAGCGGCACGGCGGCGGGGTGCCGAAACGCGGGACTCGTTTGGCTCGGCCACAGCGCTCGCAGATGGCCGGATCTGCTGGAAACACTTGCCTGATGTCGTCGGTCCAGGCTGTACCGTTCCACCAGCGAAGATGATTCGTATCGGTCGCGTCCGCATACCACGCAGGTTCCATGCGCGGTTGGTGTTCTTGCGGCGCAACGTAGTCGGGCTCGCGACCGGGTGTTCCCAACGAAGGTTGAGTGGCGGGCGGCTCATCGACCTCGACGCCGAACTCCTCAGCCAGTCCGCGTAGCCCGCTTGCCCATCCCTGGCCGACCGCCCGGAATTTCCATGCCCCGTTTCGCCGGTAGAATTCTCCGAGCACTATCGCTGTCACAGCTTCGGGCTGGTCAACGTCGAACAAGATCGGTGCGCTGTTCGCGTCCTGCACAGTCACCGTGAGATCGGAGACATCTCGGAACGATCCCCGGTCAACCGATCCGGAAACAACGATCCGGGAAATTGCGCCTTCGACCTTAGCGAGGGAGACAGTGAGTTTCGCGCTTCCCACCCCGGACTCGTCCAGCGAGACGGCGCCTGTCGGATGCTTCGCAGCGTTGTAGAACACGAAGTCGTCGTTCGTCCGGATCTTTCCGGCTTCGGTCAGCAGTAGCGCTTGTGGATCAACCTCGCACTGGGACCCCCATTCGAGTATCACGGTCACAGTCGAAGCGGTGATTGGAGCGTTTCCGCCACGTACGAGCTTCACGT
>NZ_JBKORD010000046.1:0-1021 GCF_046764875.1 Nocardia arseniciresistens | reverse complement strand
TGACCGGGTGCGTCCGCTGCATATCTACGATATCGCCTACGTCATCTACACCTCCGGATCGACCGGACTACCCAAAGGCGTCGCAGTCACCCACCGAGGACTCTCCAGCTGCGCCACCGAGCACCAAAACGCCATGAACATCGAACCCGATTCCCGTACTTTACATTTGGCTTCACCAAGCTTCGATGTATCGGTACTCGAATTGTTGCTGGCGACATGCAGGGGCGCGACAATGGTTATCGCACCCAGCGACGTCTACGGCGGCGACGAACTCGCCGAACTCCTCGACCACGAGCACGTCAGCCACGTCCTCATCACACCTTCGGCGTTGTCCACCATCGACCACACCCGTTGGCCGCTAACGGATTTGAGACACCTGGCAGTCGGCGGCGAGGACTACGGCACAGAGTTGGTCGAACGCTGGAGCAACGGCCGCGACATGCTGAACGATTACGGTCCGACCGAGGCAACGACCACGACAAACCAGAGCACTCCATTGGTACCGGGTGAGCTGATCACGATCGGTGGCCCGATTCGCGGTGTCTCGGAATGGGTATTGGATCAGCGACTGCAACCCGTACCCGTCGGTGTAGCGGGTGAGATGTATATCGGAGGCGCTCTACTGGCCCGCGGGTACTATCGCCGGGCAGCTTTGACAGCCGAGCGTTTCGTAGCGTGCCCGTGGATGCCCGGTGAACGCATGTACCGCACCGGAGACGTGGTCCGGTGGACGGCCGACGGATCAATCCAACATCTCGGCCGGTCCGATTTCCAGGTAAAGATTCGTGGTCTACGCATCGAACTCGGCGAGATAGACGCAACACTCGCCGCCCACGAGACAGTCGGTTTCGCCACCACAATCGGCCACCACAACGATTCCGGAGCCGTATCGTTGGTCTCGTATGTCGTTGCGGCACCTGATAACTCGATCGACACCGCAACCCTCACCGAGTACCTCGCCCATCGGTTACCGTCCTACATGGTCCCCTCGGCGATCATGGTGCTCGACCGCATCCCGTTG
>NZ_JBKORD010000045.1:0-1050 GCF_046764875.1 Nocardia arseniciresistens | reverse complement strand
GCCGATGATGAATTCCTCGAGCTGGGTGCGGGCGATGTCGTCGGCCAGCTGCTTGGGCGGAGACTTCATCAGGTACGCCGATGCCGGGATGACCGGTCCGCCGATACCACGATCGAGAGCGATCTTGGCGGCCCGCACAGCATCGATGATGATGCCCGCGGAGTTGGGCGAATCCCACACCTCGAGCTTGTACTCCAGATTCAGCGGCACATCACCGAAGGCGCGGCCCTCGAGCCGGACATAGGCCCACTTGCGGTCATCGAGCCAACCGACATGATCGGACGGGCCGATATGCACATCGTTGGCGCCGAGTTCCTTCTTCAGATTGCTGGTGACGGCCTGGGTCTTGGAGATCTTCTTCGACTCCAGGCGCTCACGCTCGAGCATGTTCTTGAAGTCCATGTTGCCGCCGACGTTCAGCTGCATGGTGCGGTCGAGCTGCACACCACGGTCCTCGAACAACTTGGCCATCACACGGTGGGTGATGGTCGCGCCGACCTGACTCTTGATGTCGTCACCGACGATCGGGATACCGGCGTCGGTGAACTTGGCGGCCCACTCGGGATCCGAGGCGATGAACACCGGCAACGCGTTGACGAACGCGACGCCCGCGTCGATCGCGCACTGTGCGTAGAACTTGTCGGCCTGCTCGGAGCCGACCGGCAGGTAGGACACCATGACATCGACCTTGTTGTCCTTCAGGACCTTGACAATGTCGACGGCCTCGGCTTCGGACAGCTCGATGGTCTCGGCGTAATACTTGCCGATGCCGTCGAGGGTCGGGCCGCGCTGCACGACAACATCGCTCGGCGGTACGTCGGAGATCTTGATGGTGTTGTTCTCGCTGGCGAAGATCGCTTCGGAAAGGTCGAAGCCGACCTTCTTGGCGTCGACGTCGAAGGCAGCGACGAACTTGACGTCGCGGACGTGGTACTTACCGAACTTGACGTGCATAAGGCCGGGCACGGTCGCGGTTTCGTCGGCGTCCTTGTAGTACTGCACACCCTGGACCAAAGAAGATGCGCAGTTGCCCACGCCCACGATGGCCAC
>NZ_JBKORD010000044.1:0-1089 GCF_046764875.1 Nocardia arseniciresistens | reverse complement strand
CCAGCCGGTCTTGCCGATCCACCCCAGGTGGGTCTCCAAGATCTGACCGATATTCATACGACGCGGCACACCATGCGTATTCAAAATAATGTCGACCGGAGTGCCATCCGGCATGAACGGCATATCCTCGGTCGGCAGGATCTTGCCGATCACACCCTTGTTACCGTGGCGACCCGCGAGCTTGTCACCATCCTGGATCTTGCGCTTCTGCGCCACATACACACGCACCAGCTCATTCACACCAGGAGGCAAATCATCATCATCCTCACGTGAGAACACGCGAATACCGATGACCTTGCCCGACTCACCATGAGGAACCTTCAACGAGGTATCACGCACCTCACGCGCCTTCTCACCGAAGATCGCACGAAGCAACCGCTCCTCCGGCGTCAGCTCGGTCTCACCCTTCGGAGTGACCTTGCCGACCAAGATGTCACCATCACGAACCTCGGCACCGATACGAATAATGCCGCGATCATCAAGATCAGCCAACACCTCATCGGAAACATTCGGGATATCCCGAGTGATCTCCTCAGCACCCAACTTGGTATCACGAGCATCGATCTCATGCTCCTCGATATGAATCGAGGTGAGAACATCCTCTTCCACCAGACGCTGCGACAAGATGATCGCGTCCTCGTAGTTGTGGCCCTCCCACGGCATGATCGCCACGAGCAAGTTCTTGCCCAAAGCCATCTCACCGTTCTCGGTGCACGGACCATCAGCAAGCACATGACCCTGCTCGACCCGCTGACCCTCATCCACAATCGGACGCTGATTCGCACACGTGCCCTGATTCGAACGCGCGAACTTACGCATCCGATAAGACTTACGAGTGCCGTCATCAGCCATCACGGTGATGTAATCAGCCGAAACCTCTTCGACGACACCAGCCTTCTCGTTCACCACGACATCACCGGCGTCGACCGCGGCACGCAGTTCCATACCGGTGCCAACGATCGGGGCCTCGGAACGGATCAGCGGCACGGCCTGACGCTGCATGTTCGCACCCATCAGGGCACGGTTGGCGTCATCGTGCTCGAGGAACGGGATCATCGCGGTCGCGACCGACACCATCTGACGCGGCGA
>NZ_JBKORD010000043.1:0-1614 GCF_046764875.1 Nocardia arseniciresistens | reverse complement strand
GGTGCTACTCGGTGGCGTCGTCAGGTGTGGATGCCATCGTCTGTAGGGCTCCTTCGTACCGAGTTCGGGCCAATAACCCGGACCGGACCGCGCTTCGTGCTCGTCACGCACCGGCGTCTCTCTGACGAGCACTCAGTTACTGCCTGGTTAAATGTTGCTCACGCACCGTTTCGTGCAGCTGTGAGATCTGTAGTCTGGGATCTGGATGCCACCCGACCCAGGGCGCCCCCAGCCGCCCGATCGACGACTCGCAGACAATCGCGTCCCGAAGGGCGGTGCAACCTCGGCTGTATGGCGGGAGGGCACCGACACGATTCGGCCTGCATGCAAGGAAGACCCGCACCATGACCGGTTACGCCCCTGTTGACCGTCAGATCCCGTCCCGCGACCAGCTACCCGACGAGTTCTTCGCGCAGTTCCTCGACCGGACTCGCACCTACAGTTGCGCGTACTGGACTCACCCGGACGACACCCTGGAGCAAGCCCAGTCCGCCAAGATCGACCTTGCACTGACCAAGTGCGATCTGCGACCGGGGATGACCCTGCTCGACGTCGGCTGCGGCTGGGGTTCGACCATGCTGCGCGCCATGGACAGCTACGGCGTCAATGCGATCGGGCTGACGCCCCACCGCAACCAGCACCGGTACGTACGAGACCGCCTCGTCGACCGGCTCATCCGCGGCTGCCCCTACGGCGGTGTGCGACGGCAAGGCTGGCAACAATTCGACCGCCCCGTAGACCGCATCGTCTGCATCGGCGCACTCGAACACATCCACCACCAGCGATACCCCGACTTCTTCGACTTCGCCTACCGGATAATGCCCGACGACGGAGTGCTGCTGGTACAAACCGTCGTCGCCCATGACCCGCACCACGCGGAAGCGCACCAGGCACCGGCCCTGACGACCGAAACCGAATTCGCGTTCCTACGCGGCACCGTCTTCCCGAGTAGCCAGCTCCCGCGATCAACCGGCCACAACCCCAGGGGAATCAACGAGTACGCGCAGGACGCCGGATTCACCCTCACCCGCATTCAGGAACTGGGATCCCACTACACCACCACCCTGGACAGGTGGGCCACCTCTTTGCACGAGCACCGCGACCGGGCGATCGAACTCGCCGGGCAACACACCTACAACGCCTACATCAGCTATCTGACCGAGTGCGCCGACCACTTCCGCCGTGGCCGCCTCAACGTCATGCAGTTCACCTGCACCAAAGCCGGCGCAATACAACCCCCACCACATTGATCCTGCCCGCGACACTCGATTTGGGTGGCTGAACGCCACCTCAGCGACCGTGTCGGTGTGGCCGGTGAGTGGTTCGACGACCGGTCGTCAGGGGGGCGGGGTCCGGTGTCGGCTGGCTGCTCTCGGCGGCATCGCGTGAGGTTGCAGCCAGGGCGAGGGCCGCCGAGTGGAATCTCTGGAACGAGGTCAGTTCTCGAAGTTGACGGTCACTCGGATCGGTGCGGCCAGTGGCGCAAGTGTTCCTGCGGGCGGATCGATCGACACGACTTGTTCGTGGTCGAATCCTGGTTCGTGTTGCAAAGCGACGATCTGGACGGTGAGGCCGAGTTGGGCGGCGCTGGGGCGGATGATCGCCATCTCGTCG
>NZ_JBKORD010000042.1:0-1627 GCF_046764875.1 Nocardia arseniciresistens | reverse complement strand
TCCACCGGCAACACCAACTCATCCGGCAAATCCGCCAACTCAACAGACCAATAACGAATCTGCTGAGAAATCAACGACTCCGGATCATCCTCCGAACCGAGAACCGCACGCTGCCACACCGCATAGTCGGCGTACTGCACCGGCAGCGGCGTCCACGCGGGGGCTTGGCCGGCGGTACGCGCGGTGTAGGCGAGCATGATGTCGCGGGCCAGTGGTGCCAGCGACCAGCCGTCGGCGGCAATGTGGTGCACCACAAGGGCCAGCACGTACTCCGACGTACTGAGCTGGAACAGCCGTACACGTAGCGGCGCGTCGGCGCTGACATCGAAGTTTGTGGATGCCAGCGCGATCAGATGCTCGAGGAGATCGGTTTCGGTGACCGGCAGCATGGCCAGATCCGGCACCATCTCGCTGGTCTCCAGCGCGACCTGTGCCGGGCCTGCGCCGATGTCGGGGAAGATGGTGCGCAGTGACTCGTGTCGCTCGATCACGTCACCGATGGCAGCCTGCAGGGCGGCGACGTCGAGGTCACCGGTCAATCGGATACCGAGTGGCAGGTTGTAGGCCGACGACGACTTGTCGTACTGGTTGAGGAACCACATCCGCTGCTGCGCGAACGACAACGGCACCAACTCGCCCGCCGACCGCGAACGCGCCACCAACCGTGAACGCGCGCCCTGACCGGTGTGCGACTGCAGCCGCGCAGCCAGCGCCTGCACCGTCGAAGCATCGAACAGCGCCCGAACCGGCACAACCGCATCCAACGCCATACCCAGACGCGCAGTCACCTGCGTCGCGATCAGCGAGTTACCACCCAAAGTAAAGAAATCATCATCAAGACCCACCCGGTCCACACCCAGCAAATCGGCGAAGACACCGGCCACGATCTCCTGCACCGGCGTCACCGGCGCACGGAACCCGCGCACCTCGAACACCGGCTGCGGCAACGCCTTCCGATCCAACTTGCCCGAAGCATTGAGCGGGAACACGTCCAAAACCACAAAAGCAGCCGGAACCATATAACCCGGCAACTGCGCCGCCAAACCGACACGCAACACATCAGTATCGATCCCCGCACCCGCGGGAACCAGATAAGCAACCAACTGAGCACCAGTACGCTCATCATCACGCGCCACCACAACGGCCTGCGCCACCGAATCCTGTGCGGTGAGCACGGACTCGATCTCACCCAACTCGATCCGCAGACCACGCACCTTCACCTGGAAATCGGTACGACCCAAGTACGTGATCGAGCCGTCAGGACCGCGGCGCACCAGGTCTCCGGTGCGATACATGCGCGCTCCGTCATCACCGAACGGCGCGGCCACGAACCGATCAGCGGTCAAATCAGCACGACCCAAATAGCCACGCGCGAGCTGATCACCGGCCAGATACAACTCACCCGCCACCCCGACAGGTACTGGATTCAACCGTGCGTCGAGCACGTACGCTTGCGCGTTCCACACCGGCTTGCCGATCGGGACAGCTCCCGTCGTCGAGCCCGCGGGCGCATGCGTGGCATGCACGGTGAACTCCGTCGGCCCGTACAAGTTGAACAACTCAGCCGAACTCACCCGACCGAACGCGGCCACAGTGTCAGAAGTGAACGCCTCACCGGCCACCAGCA
>NZ_JBKORD010000041.1:0-2374 GCF_046764875.1 Nocardia arseniciresistens | reverse complement strand
CTCGGTGGCGCAGCTGGAGAGTCCTCGGTGGGTGACTGCGACGCCTTTGGGTAGTCCGGTCGATCCGGAGGTGTAGATGACGTAGGCGATATCGTAGATATGCAGCGGACGCACCCGGTCATCGTCGGTGACGGGGCGGTTGTCGGCCTGGTGGAGGTTGTCCAACGTCAGCCAGTCGATGTTGTCGGGTAGTTGTGTGCGTACGGAGGTGGAGGTCAGACCGACAGCTGTTTTCGAATCGGTCGTCATGTGGGTGATGCGTTCGGTGGGGTAGGTCGGGTCGATAGGCAGGAACGCGGCTCCCGATTTGGTGACTGCCCATACTGCGAGCACGGATTCGGGAGATCGTGGTAAGCCGATCGCGACAACGTCTTCGGGGCCGATACCTCGTTGTGTGAGTACCCGGGCCAATCCGTTCGAACGTTCATCCAGCTCTCGGTAGTTCAGCTGCTGTCCATCGAAAACAATCGCCGTCGCGTCGGGATCCTGCGCGGCTGCCGTGGTCAGCAATTCGGCCAACGTGGTGGGCGTCGTTGCGGGTGTACCGGAGTGCGTTAGTAGATCGGTTCGTTCAGCGGGCTCGAGTATGTCGATTGTCCCGACCGGAAGCGTCGGATCGGTGGCTGCCGACTGCAGTATTCGGATCCATCGATGGATCAGGGAGTTGATCGTCGCGGTGTCGAATAAGTCGGTGGCGTAGGTGACTGTTGCTGCCATTCCGCCGCTGTTGCGGTCGTCCGACAGGACGAACTGCAGATCGAATCGGGATACCTCGTTGGGGAGGTCGACGACCGATATGTCGAGGCCGGGTAGCTCCAGGTTCACCTGTTCTAGATTCTGGAATGCCAACATCACCTGGAACAGGGGGTGCCGGGATTGGGTCCGTTGTGGAGCGAGTTGGTCTACTAGTTGTTCGAAGGGAACATCGGCGTGTTCGAACGCATCTAGATCGGTTTGTCGGGTCCGGCCGAGTAGGTCGGTGAACGATTCGTCGAGATCGATTTCGGTTCGCAATACTAGAGTGTTGACGAACATGCCGATCACGTCGTCGAGTTCGGCTGCGCCGCGCCCGGCGATCGGTGTGCCGATCGGAATATCGGTGGTCCCGCTCATTCGGGCGAGCAGTACTGCCAATGCGCTGTGGATCACCATGAACAGTGACGAACTATGTTGTCGCGCAAATCGTTCCAAGACCTGGACCAGCTCGGCGTCCAGTGTGTAGTCGATGGTGGCGCCCCGATTCGACATCACTACCGGCCGCGCCCTATCAGTCGGCAAGCGAAGTTCTTCGGCAACTCCGTCCAGAGTTGCCGACCAGTATCGGATCTGCTGGGCGCAAAGCGATTCCGGATCGTCGGGCGAGCCGAGGGTAGCTCGTTGCCACAGTGCGTAGTCCGCGTACTGGACAGGCAGCGCTGTCCACGAAGGGAGTTCTCCGTGGATCCGTGCGGTGTACGCAGTCGTGACGTCGCGGGCCAGCGGTGTCATGGAGAAACCGTCCGCGGTGATGTGGTGCACCACTACGGCCAATATGTATTCGGGTTCCTCGCGACCGGCAACGCGGAACAATCGGGCACGCACCGGCGCCCGGGTGCTCACATCGAAGCCTTCGGTGACGAATTCGGCTACCGTTGCGTCCAGTTGGCTCTGCGGAACCGATACCAGAGCAAGCTCGGGGTCTACCTCGTCGGCGGGTTCGATCAGCTGGATCAGAGTTCCGTCGTGGTCCGGGTACCGCGTCCGCAACGACTCGTGTCTGCGCAGTACGTCGACCACAGCCAATCGCAGGGAGTCGATGTTCAACTCACCACGCAACCGTATGGCGATCGGCACATTGTATGCCCCCGAACGGGTGTCGTACTGGTTGAAGAACCACATCCGTTGTTGCGCTGGTGCCAATGGCACGAGATCGGGGCGCGGCCCGGCGATCAGTGGTGGGCGTTGTCGCCCCGTGCCGGAATTCTGCGCAATGCGGGTCGCGAGCGCCGCTACCGTGGACGCCTCGAACAACAGCCGCACCGGAATCTCGGTATTCAGTGCGGCCCCGAGTCGTGCCGCAACTCGGGTCGCGACCACGCTGTCGCCGCCGAGGGCGAAGAATGAATCGTCGAGGCCGACTGTGTCGACTTTCAAAACGTCGGCGAAGTATCTGGCGATCGTGCGTTCGAGGGGTGTTTCGGGTGCCCGGAACGGCTTGGTGTCGGTGAATACGGGGTTTGGTAGTGCCTTGCGGTCGAGCTTCCCCACTGGTGACAACGGGATGCGGTCGAGCACCATGATCGCCGAGGGGACCATGTAGGACGGTAACCGATGGGCGAGGTACTCGGTGAGGGTTGCGGTGTCGATCGAGTTATCAGGTGCCGCAACGACATAC
>NZ_JBKORD010000040.1:0-4087 GCF_046764875.1 Nocardia arseniciresistens | reverse complement strand
AGGATGTTCCGGTCGCAGCGGAGCGCGACGATCGGCATCGGTGAGCGGCGCGTCGGGATACGACGACAAATCCAGCGCATCCACCACCAGCGTGGACCGTCCGGGCGCGAGGTCGGTACCGGCACCTGAGGTGGTCAGCACACACACCGGGTCCGCCGCGTCCAGCACGTAAGCGATCCGCTCGGCGGGCTGCTCCAGATCCAGCGGCACGTAGCCACCGCCCGCCTCCACGACCGCGTAGATCGCGACCAGCAGGTCCAGTGAGCGGGGAATCCCCACCGCCACAAAGGTTTCCGGACCCACACCCGCCTCGACCAGACGACGCGCCAAACGATGCACCCGACGCGCGAAGTCGCCGTAGGACAGACTTGTCCCCTCGAAGGTCACCGCGACCGCGTCCGGGGTCCGCTCCGCCTGCGCCTCGAACAACGGGATCAGGGTCGTGGCATCGATCGGGTACCCGGTGGCGTTCCACCGATGCAGCACCAGCGACCGTTCATCGTCACCGAGCAGATCAATAGCATGCAAGGGCCGCTGCGGATCCTCCGCGATCAACTCGAGCACTCGCAGGTAACGGTCGGCGAACCCGGCCACCGTCGCCGGATCGAACAGATCTGTGGCGTAAGAGAACTCAGCGAGCATGCCGCTGTCCGCCTCGCCGGATTCCTGGATGGTCAGCGACAGGTCGAATTTCTCCGTACCGACCTCGAAATCGACCGCAGAGACTCGCAGGCCTGGCAGTTCGAACGTGCTTTCCGGCAGGTTCTGGAATGACAGCATCACCTGGAACAACGGATGCCGAGCCTGCGAACGAGCCGGATTGAGCACCTCAACCAAACGCTCGAACGGCACATCAGCATGCGCGAACGCATGCAAATCCGTATCACGAACCTCAGCAAGCAACTCCGCCACAGTGCGCTCACCGCGAATCGGCGTACGCAACACCAAAGTATTGACGAACATGCCAACCAGATCGTCCAGCGCCGCCTCACCACGACCAGCCACCGGAGTACCGATCGCAATGTCATCAGTACCCGACAACCGCGCCAACAACACCGCCAACGCACTATGCATAACCATGAACAACGACGCATTATGCGCCCGACCGATCTCGACCAACCGACGCTGAGTCTCAGCCGAAATCACAAACGGATAATTGCCGCCACGATAACCGGCCACTGCGGGACGTCGCCGGTCCGACGGCAACGCCAGCTCATCGGGCAGATCCGCCAATTGAGTAGCCCAGTAACGAATCTGGTTGGAGAGCAACGACTCCGAGTCATCCTCCGAACCCAGCACCTCACGCTGCCACAGCGCGTAATCGGCGTACTGCACCGGCAGCTTGGCCCACGCCGGGTACTCCCACAGGGTGCGCGCGGCGTAGGCGACCATGACGTCGCGCGCCAGCGGAGCCATGGACCAGCCGTCGGTGGAGATGTGGTGCACCACCATGCCGAGCACGTATTCGGATTCGCTGATCTCGAATAGCCGCGCGTGCAACGGCACTTCGCTGGTGACATCGAAGGCCAGGGAGGCCAACTCGATCAGGTGGTCGACCAAGGTGACCTCGGTGACCGGAACAGGGGTCAGGTCCGGAACGATCTGTGCCGCATCCAGGATCACCTGCACCGGCCCGGTAGCGGTCTCCGGGAATACCGTTCGCAGTGATTCGTGTCGGTCGATCACATCGATAACAGCGATCTGTAGTGCGGCCACATCCAGTTCACCGGACAAACGAATAGCAACCGGGATGTTGTTGACCGCCGACTCGTTGGCATCAGTACTACCCGCGGAGAACCGGTTGAGGAACCACATACGCTGCTGCGCCAACGACAACGGCACCCGCTCGGGCCGCTCACGCGCCACCAACTCACGCCACGCCCCGACACCGGCATGCGACTCGACCCGCGCCGCCAACGCCGCCACGGTCGAGGCCTCGAACAACATCCGCACCGGCACCCGGGTATCGAGCGCGTTACCCAACCGGGACGCCACCTGCGTAGCGATCAGTGAGTTACCACCCAGAGTGAAGAAATCATCATCGGCACCGACCCGATCGACACCGAGCACCTCACCGAACACCTGCGCCACGATCTCCTCGATCGGCGTCGACGGCGCCCGGAACTGCCGCACCTCGAACACCGGCGCAGGCAGAGCCCGACGATCCAGTTTTCCGGTGGGAGTCAACGGAACCTTGTCGATCACCGTGATCGACGACGGCACCATGTAGCTGGGCAACCGCCGCCCCAAATTCCCGGCCAACTCCGCAACATCAACCGAATATCCCGGCACGGCAACGACATACGACACCAGCACCGTCACGCCGGCGGTACCGGTATGCCCCACCGTGACAGCGAAATCGACACTGGGATCGGCGGTCAACGCCGCATCGATCTCCCCCAATTCGATACGGAAACCACGCACCTTCACCTGGAAGTCGGAACGGCCTACGTACTCGACCGCACCACCAGCAGTCCAACGCACCACGTCACCGGTGCGATACATCCGCTCACCATCGGCACCGAACGGATTAGCTACAAACCGATCCGACGACAAACCAGCACGCCCGAGATAACCGCGCGCCAACTGAATCCCAGACACGTACAGCTCACCAGCCACACCGACCGGCACCGGCTGCAACCGCGAATCCAGCACCAATGCCCGCATACCCCGGACCGGACCACCCACAGTCACCCGATCACCCGGCAACAACGCAGCACTGATATTGCTGGCAATCGTCGCCTCGGTCGGACCATAAGCATTGAAGAACGCCCGATCGCCACCGGCACCGAACTTCGCAATCAAATCAGCCGAAACCGCCTCACCACCAGCGATCACCACCCGCACACCAGCCAACGCCGCCGGATCCATCGACGCCAAAACCGACGGCGTCAACATCACATGAGTCACCCGCTCCACACGGATCAACTCGGCAAGCTCGGCACCGCCATACATTCCCGGCGGCACCACCACCAACGCACCACCACCGCCGACGGCGAGCAAAAGCTCCAGAATCGACGCATCGAAACTCGGCGAAGCGAAATGCAGCGCCCGGGTAGAACTATCCAACCCATACCGCTCGTTCTGCTCGGCACGGAAATTCGCCAAACCAGCATGGGTCACCACCACACCCTTCGGCACACCCGTCGTGCCGGAGGTATAGATCACATACGCCGGATGCTGCGGTCGCAACGAACGCAACCGATCCGAATCAGTCACCGCCGCATCCGAATACCCATCCAGATCCAGCTCGTCGAGCACCAGCCAGTCCACCGAATCCGGCAACTGCGCACGCACCGCCGACACCGTCACGCCCACCCGCGACCCCGAGTCGGCCACCATGTACCCGATCCGGTCCTCCGGCAGACCCGCATCAACCGGCAAGAATGCCGCACCCGACTTCGACACGCCCCACTCGGCCAGATACGACAACTCCGAGCGCGGCACCGCAATCGCGACGACATCCTCGGCACCGGCACCGGACTCGATCAGCAACCGGGCCAAACGATTCGACCGCGCGTCCAACTCGGCATACGTCAGCGTCGCGAAGCGAGTCGATGAGGGGTGGTCGGGCGAGGGCTGGGCCGGACTCCTGCCGTCGAACACCACCGCCGTCGCTTGCGGATCACCAGCCACCGCCTCGGCCAACAACTCCGGCAACGTCCGCGCCGACTCCGCAGCCAACCCCGCACGCGAAATCAATCCAGCGCGCTCACCCACACCCAAAATGTCGACGGCCCCGACCGCGACATCGGGGTCACCGACGATCTCCTCGAGAACCCGCACCCACCGCTGCGCGATATCGGCAGCGGTCGACTCATCGAACAGATCCGTCGCATAGGTCAACTCCAGAGTCCAGCCACCAGCCGGCATCTCCGACAACACGAACTGCAGATCGAACCTCGCCAGATCGACCATCAACTCCTGTACTTGGACACTCGACCCGTCCAACTCCAGGCGAGCCCGATCCAGGTTCTGTACCGACAGCACCACCTGGAACAACGGATGCCGAGCCTGCGAACGAGCCGGATTCAACACCTCCACCAAACGCTCGAACGGCACATCCGCATGCCCGAACGCCGCCAAA
>NZ_JBKORD010000039.1:0-5367 GCF_046764875.1 Nocardia arseniciresistens | reverse complement strand
GAATGATGTTCCGGCGGTGTCCTACTCTCCCACACCCTGTCGAGTGCAGTACCATCGGCGCAGACAGGCTTAGCTTCCGGGTTCGGAATGGGACCGGGCGTTTCCCTGCCGCTATAGCCGCCGTAACTCTATGAAACTGTCACACAGCAGCGCTGACATCAAACAAGCACCCCCTCCACACAGGAGAGAACACCCATCTTCAATCTGCTGCTATATCTGTGTGTTGCTTCAGATACCGCACAGTGGACGCGTAGCTTCTTTGTTGGTAAGTCCTCGGCCGATTAGTACCAGTCACCTACACCCGTTACCGAGCTTCCAGTTCTGGCCTATCAACCCCATAGTCTGTGGGGGGCCTTAACCACTCAAAGGTGGTGAGAAACCTCATCTTGGAACAGGCTTCCCGCTTAGATGCTTTCAGCGGTTATCCCTTCCGAACGTAGCTAACCAGCAGTGCTCCTGGCGGAACAACTGGCACACCAGAGGTTCGTCCGTCCCGGTCCTCTCGTACTAGGGACAGCCTTCCTCAAGTTTCTGACGCGCGCGGCGGATAGAGACCGAACTGTCTCACGACGTTCTAAACCCAGCTCGCGTGCCGCTTTAATGGGCGAACAGCCCAACCCTTGGGACCTACTCCAGCCCCAGGATGCGACGAGCCGACATCGAGGTGCCAAACCATCCCGTCGATATGGACTCTTGGGGAAGATCAGCCTGTTATCCCCGGGGTACCTTTTATCCGTTGAGCGACACCGCTTCCACTTGCCGGTGCCGGATCACTAGTCCCGACTTTCGTCCCTGCTCGAGCTGTCGCTCTCACAGTCAAGCTCCCTTGTGCACTTGCACTCAACACCTGATTGCCAACCAGGCTGAGGGAACCTTTGGGCGCCTCCGTTACATTTTAGGAGGCAACCGCCCCAGTTAAACTACCCACCAGGCACTGTCCCTGAACCAGATCATGGTCCGAGGTTAGAAGTCCAATACGATCAGAGTGGTATTTCAACGATGACTCCACAAACACTAGCGTGCCCGCTTCACAGTCTCCCACCTATCCTACACAAACCGTACCGAACACCAATACCAAGCTATAGTGAAGGTCCCGGGGTCTTTTCGTCCTGCCGCGCGTAACGAGCATCTTTACTCGTAATGCAATTTCGCCGAGTCTGTGGTTGAGACAGCTGAGAAGTCGTTACGCCATTCGTGCAGGTCGGAACTTACCCGACAAGGAATTTCGCTACCTTAGGATGGTTATAGTTACCACCGCCGTTTACCGGGGCTTAAATTCTCAGCTTCGCCCTTACAGGCTAACCGGTCCTCTTAACCTTCCGGCACCGGGCAGGCGTCAGTCCGTATACATCGTCTTACGACTTCGCACGGACCTGTGTTTTTAGTAAACAGTCGCTTCTCACTGGTCTCTGCGACCTCACCCAGCTCAGACCGCAAGGGCCATCACCAAACGAGGTCCCCCTTCTCCCGAAGTTACGGGGGCATTTTGCCGAGTTCCTTAACCACAGTTCTCTCGATCGCCTTAGTATTCTCTACCTGACCACCTGTGTCGGTTTGGGGTACGGGCCGTGTATCAACTCACTAGAGGCTTTTCTCGGCAGCATAGGATCACTGAATTCGCCTCAATCGGCTACGCATCACCTCTCAGGCTATATGAGACACGGATTTGCCTATGTCTCGCCCTACAGGCTTACACCAGGACAACCATTACCTGGCCCAGCTACCTTCCTGCGTCACCCCATCGCTTGACTACTACCAGCCAGGGTCATGTGCATCCCTCCACTCGAGACCCGAAGGTCTTCTCGGAAGTTCAGGACACTTAGCACAACTGATTCATCATGGGCGCGGATACACGGGTACGGGAATATCAACCCGTTGTCCATCGACTACGCCTGTCGGCCTCGCCTTAGGTCCCGACTCACCCTGGGCGGATTAACCTGGCCCAGGAACCCTTGGTCATTCGGCGGACGAGTTTCTCACTCGTCTTTCGCTACTCATGCCTGCATTCTCACTCGCGTAGCCTCCACGGCTGGATCACTCCGCCGCTTCCATGGCTACACGACGCTCCCCTACCCATCCACACCACTGCACCACCCCCCGCAGGGAATGATGGGTGTATTGCGTGAATGCCGCGGCTTCGGCGGTGTACTTGAGCCCCGCTACATTGTCGGCGCAAAATCACTTGACCAGTGAGCTATTACGCACTCTTTCAAGGGTGGCTGCTTCTAAGCCAACCTCCTGGTTGTCTTCGCGACTTCACATCCTTTTCCACTTAGTACACGCTTAGGGGCCTTAGCCGGCGATCTGGGCTGTTTCCCTCTCGACTACGAAGCTTATCCCCCGCAGTCTCACTGCCGCGCTCTCACACACCGGCATTCGGAGTTTGGCTGATTTCGGTAAGCTTGTAGGCCCCCTAGACCATCCAGTAGCTCTACCTCCGGTGTGAAACACGCGACGCTGCACCTAAATGCATTTCGGGGAGAACCAGCTATCACGGAGTTTGATTGGCCTTTCACCCCTACCCACAGCTCATCCCCTCAGTTTTCAACCTAAGTGGGTTCGGGCCTCCACGACGTCTTACCGTCGCTTCACCCTGGCCATGGGTAGATCACTCCGCTTCGGGTCTAGAACATGCGACTAAAAACGCCCTATTCGGACTCGCTTTCGCTACGGCTACCCCACACGGGTTAACCTCGCCACATGCCACTAACTCGCAGGCTCATTCTTCAAAAGGCACGCCATCACCCACCACCCACTAAAGGATGCACAGGCTTTGACGGATTGTAAGCGCACGGTTTCAGGTACTATTTCACTCCCCTCCCGGGGTACTTTTCACCTTTCCCTCACGGTACTAGTCCGCTATCGGTCACCAGGGAGTATTCAGGCTTACCGGGTGGTCCCGGCAGATTCACAGCAGATTTCACGGGCCCGCTGCTACTCGGGTACTCACTACAAGAGCCATTGAGTTTTCGTCTACGGGATTCTCACCCTCTACGACAGGCCGTTCCAGACCACTTCGACTAACACAACGGTTTCTTACTCTCGCTCATCACGGCAGTGATAAGAAAATGAGCCCCACTACCCCACATACACAACCCCTGCCGGGTATCACATGTACATGGTTTAGCCTCTTCCGCTTTCGCTCGCCACTACTCACGGAATCACTGTTGTTTTCTCTTCCTGTGGGTACTGAGATGTTTCACTTCCCCACGTTCCCTCCACACACCCTATATATTCAGATGTGGGTAACACGACATCACTCGTGCTGGGTTTCCCCATTCGGAAATCCTCGGATCTCAGCTCGTTTGACAGCTCCCCGAGGCTTATCGCAGCCTACTACGTCCTTCATCGGCTCCTGGTGCCAAGGCATCCACCGTACGCTCTTAAACACTTACTAACAAAGATGCTCGCGTCCACTGTGCAGTTCTCAAACAACACACAAAACCCAGCTCAATGCCACCACCATGCCCACCCAACCCCTTTACAAGGAAAGATGCGGTCTGCGTGACCACCAGGTTTCGTCGTTATCTTCGCCTAGAGAAAAACACTCGCGTGTTCTCTCAGGACCCAACAGTGTGTCGATATATCCACCGCGACCGAAGACAGAGCTCCGACCACATGCGATGAAATCAGTCAGTGTTCCACCCATGAGCGTCCGCAGCCCCACATACGAGGACTAAACGGTCTCTGGCATCAACGTTTACCATCCCCGACTACTCAGGGTGCGATGCAGAAGTGCTCCTTAGAAAGGAGGTGATCCAGCCGCACCTTCCGGTACGGCTACCTTGTTACGACTTCGTCCCAATCGCCAATCCCACCTTCGACGCCTCCCTCCCTTACGGGTTAGGCCAGCGGCTTCGGGTGTTACCGACTTTCATGACGTGACGGGCGGTGTGTACAAGGCCCGGGAACGTATTCACCGCAGCGTTGCTGATCTGCGATTACTAGCGACTCCAACTTCACGGGGTCGAGTTGCAGACCCCGATCCGAACTGAGACCGGCTTTAAGGGATTCGCTCCACCTCACGGTATCGCAGCCCTCTGTACCGGCCATTGTAGCATGTGTGAAGCCCTGGACATAAGGGGCATGATGACTTGACGTCGTCCCCACCTTCCTCCGAGTTGACCCCGGCAGTCTCTCACGAGTCCCCGCCATTACGCGCTGGCAACATAAGATAAGGGTTGCGCTCGTTGCGGGACTTAACCCAACATCTCACGACACGAGCTGACGACAGCCATGCACCACCTGTACACCGACCACAAGGGGGCCTACATCTCTGCAGGTTTCCGGTGTATGTCAAACCCAGGTAAGGTTCTTCGCGTTGCATCGAATTAATCCACATGCTCCGCCGCTTGTGCGGGCCCCCGTCAATTCCTTTGAGTTTTAGCCTTGCGGCCGTACTCCCCAGGCGGGGTACTTAATGCGTTAGCTACGGCACGGATCCCGTGGAAGGAAACCCACACCTAGTACCCACCGTTTACGGCATGGACTACCAGGGTATCTAATCCTGTTTGCTACCCATGCTTTCGCTTCTCAGCGTCAGTTACTTCCCAGAGACCCGCCTTCGCCACCGGTGTTCCTCCTGATATCTGCGCATTTCACCGCTACACCAGGAATTCCAGTCTCCCCTGAAGTACTCTAGTCTGCCCGTATCCCCTGCAAGCTTAAGGTTGAGCCCCAAGTTTTCACAGAAGACGCGACAAACCGCCTACAAGCTCTTTACGCCCAGTAATTCCGGACAACGCTCGCACCCTACGTATTACCGCGGCTGCTGGCACGTAGTTGGCCGGTGCTTCTTCTACAGGTACCGTCACTTGCGCTTCGTCCCTGTCGAAAGGAGTTTACAACCCGAAGGCCGTCATCCTCCACGCGGCGTCGCTGCATCAGGCTTTCGCCCATTGTGCAATATTCCCCACTGCTGCCTCCCGTAGGAGTCTGGGCCGTGTCTCAGTCCCAGTGTGGCCGGTCACCCTCTCAGGTCGGCTACCCGTCGTCGCCTTGGTAGGCCGTTACCCCACCAACAAGCTGATAGGCCGCGGGCCCATCTCGCACCGATAAATCTTTCCACCACCAACCATGCGATCAGTGGTCATATCCGGTATTAGACCTAGTTTCCCAGGCTTATCCCGAAGTGCGAGGCAGGTCACCCACGTGTTACTCACCCGTTCGCCGCTCGTGTACCCCGAAGGGCCTTACCGCTCGACTTGCATGTGTTAAGCACGCCGCCAGCGTTCGTCCTGAGCCAGGATCAAACTCTCCGTTGAAGACTCTCAACCACACCCCGAAAGGTGCAATCAGAAGAATAACTAGAGTCCGAAAACCTAGCAAAACAAAACGCCAGCAAAAAGATTTGCTGACTAAATGTCC
>NZ_JBKORD010000038.1:0-7408 GCF_046764875.1 Nocardia arseniciresistens | reverse complement strand
TTTGGCGGCGTTCGGGCATGCGGATGTGCCGTTCGAGCGTTTGGTGGAGGTGTTGAATCCGGCTCGTTCGCAGGCTCGGCATCCGTTGTTCCAGGTGGTGCTGTCGGTACAGAACCTGGATAAACCCGTGCTGGAGCTGGCTGGTCTGGTGGCGCGCGCCGAGGAGCTCGAGGTCGAGCTGGCGAAGTTCGATCTGCAGTTCACCGTGCTGGAAGCAGTCGGTGGCGGTTGGACTATGGAGTTGACGTACGCGACGGATTTGTTCGATGAGTCGACCGCTGCCGATATCGCGCAGCGGTGGGTGCGCGTCCTCGAGGCTGTCGCCGCCGATGAGTCGGTGGCACTGGGCGCTGTCGACATTTTGGGTGTGGATGAGCGCGCGGAGTTGATGGCGCGTGGGGGGACGGCTGCGGAGTCGGCGCGGACGTTGCCGGAGTTGTTGGCCGAGGCGGTCGCTGGTGATCCGCAAGCGACGGCGGTGGTGTTCGACGGCAGAAGTCCGGCCCAGCCCTCGCCCGACCACCCCTCATCGACTCGCTTCGCGACGCTGACGTATGCCGAGTTGGACGCGCGGTCGAATCGTTTGGCCCGGTTGCTGATCGAGTCCCGTGTCGGGGCCGAGGATGTGGTCGCGGTGACGGTGCCGCGGTCGGAGTTGTCGTATCTGGCTACCTGGGCGATTTCGAAGTCCGGTGCGGCGTTCTTGCCGGTTGCCGCGGATCTGCCCAGCGATCGAATCGATTACATGCTGGCGGATTCGGGCGCAGAGGTAGGTGTCACCGTCTCGTCGGTGCGCGGGCAATTGCCGGATTCGGTGAATTGGCTGGTGCTCGACGAGCTGGAGTTGGACGGGTATTCGGATGCGGCGCTGACTGATTCGGATCGGTTGCGTTCATTGCGCACGCAGCATCCGGCGTATGTGATCTATACCTCCGGCACGACGGGTCGCCCGAAGGGCGTAGTGGTGACCCATGCCGGTTTGGCGAATTTCCGTGCCGAGCAGAACGAGCGATACGGGCTCGATAGTTCTACCCGGGCACTGCATTTCGCATCCCCGAGTTTCGATGCGTCGATTCTGGAGCTTTTGCTCGCCGTCGGCGGTGGTGGTGCGTTGGTAGTGGTGCCGCCGGGGGTATACGGCGGTGCGGAGTTGGCCGAGTTGATCCGTGTGGAGCGGGTCACCCATGCGATGTTGACCCCTTCTGTGCTCGCGTCGATGGATCCGGCGGCATTGTCTGGCGTGCGGGTGGTGATCGCCGGCGGTGAGGCGGTTTCGGCCGATCTGATCACGAAGTTCGCGGCAGGCGAGCGGCAGTTCTTCAACGCTTACGGTCCGACCGAGGCGACCGTCGCTTCCAACATCAGTGCTGCGTTGTCCCCGGGTGATCGGGTGACTGTGGGTTCCGCGATCCGAGGCATGCGGGCATTGGTGCTGGATTCACGGTTGCAGCCGGTACCGGTGGGTGTCGCGGGTGAGCTGTATGTGTCGGGTATCCAGCTGGCGCGCGGTTATCTCGACCGTGCCGGTTTGACCGCTGATCGGTTCGTGGCCAACCCGTTTGCCGATGGTGAGCGGATGTATCGCACCGGTGACGTGGTGCGCTGGACTGCCGACGGTGCGGTCGAGTACGTAGGCCGTTCCGACTTCCAGGTGAAGGTGCGTGGTTTCCGTATCGAGCTGGGGGAGATCGATGCGGCGTTGACCGCCGATCCCAGTGTCGATTTCGCTGTCACGGTGGGGCATACCGGTACCGCCGGCGTGACGGTCCTGGTGTCGTATGTCGTTGCCGTGCCAGGGCATTTGATCGATGTTACCGAGTTGACCGGGGATCTGAAGCGGCGCTTGCCCAGCTACATGGTGCCCTCGTCGATCATCGTGATCGATCAGGTTCCGTTGACTCCCACCGGAAAACTGGATCGTCGGGCTCTGCCTGCGCCGGTGTTCGAGGTGCGAGAGTTCCGGGCGCCGTCGACGCCGATCGAGGAGATCGTGGCGCAGGTGTTCGGTGAGGTGCTCGGTGTCGATCGCGTCGGTGCTGACGATGATTTCTTCACTCTGGGTGGTAACTCACTGATCGCTACGCAGGTGGCGTCCCGGTTGGGTAACGCGCTCGATACCCGGGTGCCGGTGCGGATGTTGTTCGAGGCCTCGACCGTGGCGGCGTTGGCAGTGCGGGTCGAGTCGCATGCCGGTGCTGGGGCGTGGCGTGAGTTGGTGGCGGTTGAGCGGCCCGAGCGGGTGCCGTTGTCGTTGGCGCAGCAGCGGATGTGGTTCCTCAACCGGTTCTCCGCGGGTGCTGATGCCACCGAGTCGGCGGTCAACAACATTCCGATCGCGATCCGCCTCTCCGGTGAACTGGACGTGGCCGCACTACAGATCGCTGTTATCGATGTGATCGACCGACACGAATCACTACGAACCCGCTACCCCGAGGTGGACGGGCAGCCATATCAGGAGGTCGTGCCCTTCGGCCGGGACCTCCTCGATCTGACTCCGACCGTTACCACCGAAAGCGAACTGCTGCACCGGCTTACGGAGCTGGTGCTGTCCCGCTTCGACGTCACCGCGGAGGTGCCGTTACGGGTCCAGCTGTTCGAGATCAGCCCCACCGAGCACGTGCTGGCTCTGGTGGCGCACCACATCTCCGCCGACGGTTTCTCGATGGGACCGCTGACCCGGGACGTGATGATCGCCTACACCGCCCGCATCGGCGGCGGCGAACCCGGCTGGCAACCGCTGGCGGTGCAGTACGCCGATTACGCGCTGTGGCAGCGTGAGGTGCTCGGTTCGGAAGATGACCCGGACTCGTTGATCTCCCAGCAGGTTCGGCACTGGACCGCTCAATTGGCGGAGTTGCCAGATGAGCTGCCGTTGCCCTCGGATCGTCCGCGGCCGCCGGTGGCCGGTTATCGTGGCGGCAGCTATCCGTTTGTGATTTCGGCTGAGACTCAGCGTCGGTTGGTCGAGATCGGTCGGGCGCATAATGCGTCGTTGTTCATGGTTATGCATAGTGCGTTGGCGGTGTTGTTGGCGCGGTTGTCGGGTACTGATGACATTGCGATCGGTACTCCGGTGGCTGGTCGTGGTGAGGCGGCGCTGGACGATCTGGTTGGCATGTTCGTCAATACTTTGGTGTTGCGTACGCCGATTCGCGGTGAGCGCACTGTGGCGGAGTTGCTTGCTGAGGTTCGTGATACGGATTTGCATGCGTTCGCGCATGCTGATGTGCCGTTCGAGCGTTTGGTTGAGGTGCTCAATCCGGCTCGTTCGCAGGCTCGGCATCCGTTGTTCCAGGTGATGCTGTCATTCCAGAACCTCCAGCAGACCAGCCTGGAGCTGCCAGGGCTGGCGGTGCGTGGTGTCGAGTACGAGCCCGGCCTGGCGAAGTTCGATCTGCAGTTGATGGTGCAGGAGGTGTCGGACGCGGCGGGTGAGCCCGCTGGGATTTCGGCTGCGTTCGCGTACTCGACGGATCTTTTCGACCCATCCACGATCGCCGATTTCGCCCGGCGGTTGGATCGGGTGCTGGCGGCCGTGGCCGCCGATGCCGAGATCGCGGTCGGTGATATCGATCTGCTCGGTGACGATGAACGGTCGCTGGTGCTGGATCGGTGGAACGCCACCGAGTACCCGATCGATCCCGCGACCCTGATGTCGTTGTTCGAGGCGCAGGTGGAGCGGACTCCGGACGCGGTGGCGCTTACCTTCGAGGGGACAAGTCTGTCCTATGCCGAGTTCGCGGGCCGGGTGTCGCGGCTCGCGCGGTGGTTGGTCTCATCTGGTGTGGGGCCGGAATCGCTTGTCGCGCTTGGTATGCGGCGTTCTGTCGAGCTGGTCGTCGCGATGTACGCGGTGGTCGACGCCGGTGGCGCGTACGTGCCGGTCGATCCGGATCATCCGGCCGAGCGGACCGCTCACATTCTCGATACCGCGCGGCCGGTGTGTGTGCTGACCACGTCCGGGGACGAGCTGGAGTTGCCGGAGACGGTGCGTCGAGTGGAGATCGACACCCTTGATGTGTCCGAATTCTCCGATGCTCCGGTGACGGACGCGGATCGGTTGGCGCCGTTGCGGCCGGACAACACGGCCTACGTCATCTACACCTCGGGCTCGACAGGCCGCCCGAAGGGCGTTGCGGTCTCGCACGCGGCGATCGTGAATCGGCTGGTGTGGATGCACGCCCAGTACGGTCTGACGGCCGGTGATGTGGTGTTGCAGAAGACGCCGGCCACGTTCGACGTATCGGTGTGGGAGTTCTTCTGGCCTTTGCAGGTCGGTGCGCGACTGGTAGTGGCCAAACCGGACGGACATCGCGATCCGGCCTACCTGACGCAGCTGATCTTGGACGAGGGCGTCACGACGGTGCATTTCGTGCCGTCGATGCTGGCGGTATTCGTTGCCGATCCCCGGGTCGGCGAGTGCGTCGGTCTGCGGAATGTCTTCGCGTCCGGTGAGGCGTTGCCGGTGCCGACCGCGCAGCGACTGCGGGAGTTGACCGGTGCTTCGTTGCACAACCTGTACGGTCCCACCGAGGCCGCCGTCGACGTGACCTTCCATGAGGTTGTCGATACCGACACGGTGTCGGTGCCGATCGGTCTGCCGGTGTTCAACACCCAGGTATATGTGCTGGATGCGCGTCTGCACCCGGTCGCGCCGGGAGTGCCCGGTGAGTTGTATCTGGCTGGTGCGCAGCTGGCGCGCGGTTACGTGCGGCAAGCGGAACTGACCGCGGATCGGTTCGTGGCGAACCCGTTTGCGGACGGCGAGCGGATGTATCGCACCGGTGACCTGGCGCGTTGGGTGGATGCATCGCGAAGCGATTCGATGAGGGGTGGTGGTCGGGCGACGGGTGGGCCTACCGCGGCGAGCGGTGAATACGGTGCCGCCGATGAGCTGGAGTACCTGGGACGTACCGATTTCCAGGTGAAGGTGCGCGGTCTGCGCATCGAGCTCGGCGATATCGAGTCCGCGCTCACCGCACAGGATTCGGTGGCGCAGGCCGTCGTGGTGGTGCGCGATGACGAGCGCACCGGCGCTCAACTGGTCGCCTATCTGGTCGCCGCGGACGCCGGGATCGACACCGACGCGCTGCGCGTGACGCTGACAGCGCAACTGCCGGGTTACATGGTCCCGGCTGCCTTCGTGGTACTGGACGCGTTCCCCGTCAACGCCTCGGGCAAGCTGGATCGGAAGGCCTTGCCGCAGCCGGTGTTCGAGGTCCGCGAGTTCCGTGCGCCGGTGACGCCGGTGCAGGAGATCGTGGCCGGTGTCTTCGCCGACCTGCTCGGTGCCGACCGGGTGGGGCTCGACGACGATTTCTTCGCTCTCGGCGGCAACTCGCTCATCGCGACGCAGGTGACCGCGCGTTTGGGTGTGGCGCTGGATGCGGATGTGCCGGTGCGGGCGCTGTTCGATGCTTCGACGGTGGCGGCGTTGGCCGTGCGGCTGGAGTCGCATATCGGTCAGGGCGCGCGTTCGCGGTTGGTGGCGCGTTCGCGGTCGGCGGGTGAGTTGGTGCCGTTGTCGTTCGCGCAGCAGCGGATGTGGTTCCTCAACCAGTACGACAAGTCGTCGTCGGCCTACAATCTGCCACTGGCGATCCGTCTGTCGGGCGAACTCGACACCGCCGCACTGAAATTGGCGTTGTTCGACGTGGTATGCCGACACGAGTCGCTGCGCACCCGCTACCCCGAGCACGGCGGCACCCCGATGCAGGTCGTGGTACCGGCCGAGCAGCTCGCATTGGAGCTGCGCGCCTATCCGGTATCGGATGACGAGCTGTTGGCCGCTGTCACCGACTTCGTCGTCACAGGTTTCGACGTGGCCGAGCGGGTGCCGCTGCGGGCCAGGTTGTTCCAGGTACAGGCCGATCTTTTCGAGCGACCTGGCAAGCAGTCGCTAGCGGCCGAGCATGTGCTGGTCGTGGTGGTGCACCACATTGCCGCCGACGGTTTCTCGATGAGCCCGCTGGCGCGGGACGTGATGGCCGCCTACATCGCCCGCTCCCAGGATGCGGCGCCGGGTTGGGCGCCGCTGCCGGTGCAGTATGCGGATTTCGCGGTGTGGCAGCGGGAGGTGCTCGGCGCCGAGAACGATCCGGAGTCGCTGCTGGCCCGGCAGGTCGCCTACTGGCAGCGGACCATGGCGGGCAGCCCCGAGGAGCTGACGTTGCCGACCGACCGGCCGCGGCCCGCGATCGCCTCGTATCGCGGTGCGACCGTGTCGGCCACGTTGCCGGCCGAACTGATCGCCGCACTCGAAGATGTCGCACGTGCACAGGGTGTTTCGCTGTTCATGGTGACGCACGCCGCCCTGGCGGTGCTGCTCGGCCGTCTTGCCGGCACCGACGATGTCACCGTCGGCACCCCGATCGCTGGGCGTGGTGAGGCCGCCCTGGACGACCTGGTCGGCATGTTCGTCAACACGCTGGTGCTGCGCACCGGCCTCGATCTCGCCGAGCCGTTCACCGCGCTGCTCGCGCGAGCACGACACCACGATCTCGAGGCGTTCGGCCACGCCGATGTGCCGTTCGAGCGGCTGGTGGAGCTGCTGGCGCCGGAGCGGTCGCAGGCGCGCAACCCGCTGTTCCAGGTGATGCTGGCGTTCCAGAATCTGGACCGCGCCACCCTGGAGCTGCCGGGGCTGGCCGTATCGGAGCTGGAGGTGGAGACCTCCACCGCGCGCTTCGACCTGCAGTTCACGCTGTCGGAAATCCCGGCCGCCACCGAATCGGGCGCTGCTTCCCGGTCGGCCGGCATGGCTGTGACCTTGACCTACGCCACCGATCTTTTCGACGAGTCCACTGCCGCGGCGATTGTGCGGCAATGGACTCGGGTGCTGGAGGCCGTCGTTGCCGACGCCGAGGTTCTGGTCGGCGATATTCCGCTGCTCGATGCCGCCGAGACGGCGCGGGAGCTGCGGGGATGGAACGAGACCCGGCGTGAGCTCGGGCAGGGCGCCACACTCGTGGAATTGTTCGCCGATCAGGTGGAGCGGACCCCGGATGCGGTTGCCGTGCTCGATCCGGCGGCGGGCCAGGCGTTGACCTACGGCGAGTTCGCGCGTCGGGTGCATCGTTTGGCGCGTCGTCTGGTCGAGGCGGGTGTGGGTCCGGAAACCTTTGTGGCGGTGGGGATTCCCCGGTCGCTGGACCTGCTGGTCGCGATCTACGCGGTCGTGGAGGCGGGCGGTGGCTATGTGCCGCTGGATCTGGAGCAGCCTGCCGAGCGGATCGCTTACGTGCTGGACGCGGCGGACCCGGTGTGTGTGTTGGTTACCTCGGGTGTCGGTACCGACCTCGCGCCCGGACGGTCCACGCTGGTGGTGGATGCGCTGGATTTGTCGTCGTATCCCGACGCGCCGCTCACCGATGCCGATCGTCGCGCTCCGCTGCGACCGGAACATCCT
>NZ_JBKORD010000037.1:0-27237 GCF_046764875.1 Nocardia arseniciresistens | reverse complement strand
CCGGTCGGCGACCCCGCAGGATTCGGGCAGCCACCCGCAGGCTCGCGCGCACCGGTCGGCGACCCCGCAGGATTCGGGCAGCCACCCGCAGGCTCGCGCGCACCGGTCGGCGACCCCGCAGGATTCGGGCAGCCACCCGCAGGCTCGCGCGCACCGGTCGGCGACCCCGCAGCTTTCCGGCAGCCACCAGCCGGTGCGCAAGGCAATCCGGCGGGGCTCGGACAGGCGCCCGCGGCACCACATGCGGCAGGCGGTCAGCCGACCCAGGCGACGAGCGGCGAGGCATGGGGAAGCCAGGGACAACCAGCGGTTGGGCCGCACGCACCGGGCGGTGACCAGTCGACAGGTGACAACCAGTGGCAGGGGCCGGCCGGTTACGGACAGCAGCCTCCGGCGGCGGGCTCGGGTGCGGAGTATGGGCAGCCGCAAGCCGGCGCGCCTGGTCCCGGTGGGCAACAGCGCTACCAGCCGGGTGCCTACAACCAGCACATGCCGCAGCCCTCGCTCGACGATGTTCCGTTGCGCCGGGCCAAGAAGTCGCCTGGTAGCGGGTGGCGCAAGGCCGTGCACCATGTGTCCGGCGGTGCGATCAATCCCGGGCTTTCGGCGGAGGAGATGCGCCTACAGGAGTTGGTCGCGCGGATCAGGCAGCCGGTGCGCGGCGACTACCGGATCGCGGTGCTCTCACTGAAGGGCGGCGTCGGAAAGACCACGACGACAATGGGTCTCGGGTCGATCTTCGCGTCCATCCGTGGTGACCGGGTGATCGCGGTCGACGCCAACCCCGACTTCGGCACGCTCTCGCAGCGGGTTCCGCTACAGACGCGATCCACGGTGCGTGATCTGTTGCTCGATTCGGCGATCCAGCGGTACTCGGATGTGCGCAGGCATACATCGCAGGGCACGAGTCGACTGGAAGTCCTTGCCAGCGAGCGTGATCCGGCAGCATCGGAGGCGTTCAGCGACGAAGAATATCGCGCCGTCGCACGAATCCTGCAGCGGTTCTACAACATCATCCTCACCGACTGCGGCACCGGACTCATGCACTCGGCCATGGGCGGAGTGCTCGATCTCGCGCATTCGTTGGTACTGATCTCCTCGGCCGCGATCGACGGAGCACGTAGCGCGGCGGCGACTCTCGACTGGTTGTCGCTGCACGGCCACGATCACCTCGTCCGCAACGCGGTGGTGGTGATCAACCTGCCGCGCGAGGGATCACCGAATGTGGGCATCCAGCAGCTGCGCGAATACTTCCTGTCGCGCTGCCGCGCCGTGCACATCATTCCCTACGACATACATCTGTCGGAGGGTGCGGAGATCGATCTGCATCGCCTGCACAAGACCACCAAGCGCGCGTATGTCGAACTCGCCGCGACGGTCGCCGACGAATTCAGCGTCGACCACCGCCACTATCGCAACTGACACATCCCGACAAATCTCATTGCCGCACAAGCGAACTCGCAAGTGCGGCAATGAGATTCGTGCGACATCCCTGCCTCACCCATCGATGAATCGGGCACCGGTCATGACGACGCAGCGCCGATTATGATCGGCGCTGCGTCGAACATGGGTCCGACAAAGCACGAGATGCCTTGAACCGCAAACATGGTCACGACAACGCGCGCGTGCTCACCACTCCGGCAATCGCCTGCGGCCCGCCTGGATATCGCGGACCAGATCGTCGTATGCGTCGGCGAGTTCGGCGAGGTGGTGCCACGCGCAGTGCAACCGCTCGTCGGGGGCGTCCAACGTCATCAGCGCGTGATGGGCGCGGACAGACGATTCGGCGAGACGGTCGATAACCGCGCCGACCGTCTCGGTGTGCAGCGTCGCGCCCAGCCGATGCTGCGGCACACTGCGCGCCACCCAGTCGTCAATGGCCATTACCAATTCGGTTCTGCGCCGATCGATTTCGAGAATGGTAGCCGGATCGGTCGGCACCGAGCCGCCCCGGCCGACCAACCTACGTTCATGTAATACCGCGAGATCGCGCGCGAACCAGAGCAGCGGCCCGCCCACCACGCGATGCCCGCGACACGCCCGAACCAATAGGTCCGAGGTGGGCAGTAATGCGGCAGTCAGTGACTGCACCGCCGAGTCGGCACACCGCGGTGTGCCGGGGAGAGCCATTACGACTGTCGAAATCTCCGAACCTGCCACGTTGCCTCGCCGTTCGTCGCCGCACAACACCGGATCAGGACGTTCATTACAATAAACCTCTGAAGGCACCTGTCAAGCGTTAACGGGCCTCAGGGAGTCACGAAGAGTACACTTCGTTACCTGCACGACTGACCGAGGAGCAAGATGGCGGACGGTCCGACGTATCACCGGATCGCAGACCTCCTCCGCGAGGGGATCCGCGCAGGCAAGTGGGCTCCGGGTGATCGCTTGCCCAGTCATACCGAGCTTGCCGATCAAATGCAGGTCTCGATCACGACCGCGCGCAACGCAATTCAGGTGCTTGTCGCCGAGAATCTCGTCTACACAGCCACTTCCCGTGGGACCATCGTCCGAAACCAGGAAGTACTGGAATCGGTTGTCACCGACCATATCCGTCCGGATCGCCCACAGTCGGCGCACGACATCTTCGAGGAAATCGCGCGGGCGGCGAGTCGGGAACCCGCCAAGGAATTCAGCGCGAAGATGGAACCGGCGAGTCCGCAGGTCGCGTTATGGCTCGGCGTGCCGCGGGATTGCTGGGTACTGGCTCGAACGGTCGTCCAGTATCTCGACAACGAGCCGTGGTCGTGGGAGGTCAGCTTCTATCCGAGGGACCTGGCAGAGACCACTGGCATCGACTCTCCGCACGATATCCCCGAGGGCACGACAAGGCGGCTTTCCGAGAGCGGCCACGGCGAAACCGCGCATCGCGACACCGTGGTTGCCCGGCCCGCCAGCGCCGAGGAGGCCATCGTGCTCGGTGTCGCCACCGGCACGATCCTGCTCGATCACCTGAGAATCGGCGCCAACCACGAACGAGTCACCCGGGCGACCAGGCACCGGTCGATCGCCACGCGAAACCGGCTCGCCTACGAACTCGGCGACGACGAGGGCACCGCGGTTATCCGACATGTACTGGGAACCTCGTACAGGCCAGGTATTTCGTTGCCATGACAACGGTGATCCGCCAGGCGACATTCGGCGATCTCGGCATGATCTGCCGTCTGCGGGTGCAGCGCACGTCGTGGCTCACCGCGCGCGGCTCCGACCAGTGGACGGTGGCGGGCCGGGGCAAGCCCATCGAGATCTTCGCGAGGGCGGTCGGGCAGTCACTGGACGCAGGCGAAACCTGGATCGCCGAGGTCGCGGGCGAACCGGCGGGAACGATCACCGTCAACCACCACGCCGACAACGGGCTGTGGTCGCCGTGGGAACTGGCCGACGCGGTGATCGTGCACTTCATGATCGTCGACCTGCGCTTCACCGGCCAACGCGTCGGCGACCGACTACTTGCCCACGCGGGCCTGCTCGCCCACCGCCAGCAACGCGACTGGGTTCGCCTCGATGCCTGGACCACCAACACCGACCTGCACGCCTACTACCGCCGCGCGGGCTTCCGCATGGCCCGCATCGCGGGACCGAACGCCACCGGCCCGTCCCTCGCTCTCTTCGAACGCCGCGCCGACAGTTGGAAGTACGAGGCCGTGGTGCCGATACCGGCCACCGGCCGTCCGATCGAGGAAGTGGCGCTGACGCCTGTGCAGCCCAACAACTGACGCTGCGGCATATGCACGATCAGCGAGTACATCAGAACCGTGGGATCCCCTTCGACGGAGTCAACTTGACGTTGCCCGTCCAGTACTCGGAATTGGCCATGATCTGTAGGACTTCCGAAGCTCTTGCGAGGTCCCCGGTCTCGGCCGCGGCCAGGTACTGCTGGCCGAGATGCGGCATGATGTACCTGTTCATCAGCTGGCCACGGTCCTGACTCCAGCCTTCGAACGCGAGCGGCAGCGGATAAGAGGGGTCCGACTGCACCACGGCCCCGTTGGCATCTCGGGTAATCCGACTGCCACCCGCGAGTGCCTGGATACCCCTCATCTTGTCTCTGACGGGATCGCGGAAGTAGTCCCGGAGGTAAGCGAGTTCCTCGGGAGCAAGGTCGGATTCCGGCACGTGGTCGACGTAGCGGCGGTTCGCCAACCGGTGCGCGGTCTGTTGGAACAGCGCCATATTCGCAGGCGAACGACCCAGTTTGAGGACGGCGAGCGACGCCGCGGCCTCGCCGATGTATTTGTCGCCGTCCCATACGCTCGGTGCGAAATTCTGGCGATAGTTATAGGCGCGCATGGCATCGATGACCATATTTTTGTCCTTGAAGCCTGCGTCGAACATGGCCGCATCGACGTCGCCGAGGGATCCGCCGCGATTGAGTATGCGGTCCACGGCGGCGGCGGCGCTGCGATGGGTGATTCCGCCGTGCTCCCGGACCGCCGATCTGGCCGCCTCCATGGAGGTCTCTCTGGTCCGGTAATAGTTGCGAACCCAGCCGTGCCTGTCGGCCAGCACATTCGTCTTCCAATTTCCGATGTCCGAGCGATTCCGAAGCCTCGCGTTGGGGTCGAACGGACTCCGCTTGTTGCCGAAAAGTACGGCGGCAAGCGGGTTGCTGTTGACGGTGTTGATCGCGCCCAGTCCGGTGATCAGCCTCGCCGCCGACAGGGCGTGCGGGCTGCCACCGCCCATCCCCATGGCGACCCCACCGCTGGACCCGCCGGAGCCGCCTGCGCCCTGCGCGGCGAGAGCGAACCGGTTGGCGATCCACTCGTTGCCGCGGCTGAGACCGGCGCTGAGCTGCTGTAACTGCGTGACGGCGATGATCTCGACGATCGCGCCGAGGACCAGCACCGCCATGACCTGCCCCTGGGCCTGCCGGAACAGGTTGCCGAGGAACAACTCGTAGACACCGAGAAATACGGTGTAGACCGTCATTCGGCCCGCGGCCACCACGCTGTCGACGATATTGCGGATCAGGAACGTCTGGGACGGCCCGTACACGAATCCGCCTGCGGCGAAACCGAAGATGGACATGAACGCGTGATAGATCGTATCCAGGGCCGACCTGATGATCTTGATCGCTAGATAAACCCCGAATATCAGCAGAACCGCCGCGCAGACCAGAAGCACGAGCCCCGAGCCGATCTGTCCCATCCCCGGACTGTCGGCCTTGGCGTACGCGACCGCGTCGCCACAGCTGCGCATCCCGCTCAAAACCCGGGAGTCATCACCTGAACGTATTCCGGCCGACCAGGCCGCACGGCAAGAAGCCGACTGGTCGACCACGTGGCCGAAGTTCCACACCTGTACCGGACGCCGGGCGAAATTGTCGGCCAGATCGCCCTGCATGGTGACGACTAGTTGGTCCGGACTCGGGTTCGACTGACCATTCAGCCCCGCCGCCACCGAGATGCCCAGATTACGGCCCTGCGCCAGCAGTCCGTGCGAGGAAAGGACCTCCGCCAGTGGCTCCGCCAGAAACACCGGGCCGAGGATTGCCACCCCCAGCATCGTCATGACCTGCATCGTGGCCTTCGCGTGATAACCCCGCACCACGAACCAGGCGACGAAGAATGCGCCGATCGCCGCCGCGACGGTCATCAGCAGGGGTGTGGCGATCTGGCCCGTCAAGCTGTTGGCAACCCCGGTCAGTGCGCCACTGAACAGATCGAGCCACTCGAAGCTCATCGCGTAGCCGATCGCCCAGACCGCGGTGGTCACGATGACCATGTAGCCGATGAATTCCAGGCCGAGCACCGACGACACCACGGTGTCCACCGGGTGGAAAATGCTGCCGTGGTTCGTGGCGAACATGTAGTCGGTCAACGGGACTCCCGATGAGTCACGGATATCCATCCAGCTGAGGGCGTCGATCCCGGATCCCCCCGACGCGCTCGAGGTCGGGGCGATGCTGCCGCTCTCTGCCGCAGCCACTGCGCCGAGCGCACCAGGGCACACGAATAGCACGAACATGGCGGCTACCAACCACTTCAGCCGGGACCGCCACGACGAGGCACCAAGACGGTCGCGGCACCATCGCACGATCATTCAGCCGAAGTTAGGTCCCCGGGTGGGATATAGACAGAAATGGAACCACTGTGATTGCAAATCCCTATGACCGGCGGTGCCGATCAGTGCGGTCCGGGTGCCGTTGCGCCGGGACGATCGGCAGCCCGGGACGATCGGAATCGCTGTCGGGACAACCGAATTCGTCCCAGCTACGGTGGCCGCGGCAATCTACGACGGTCGGTGCGGTGCCGGATACAAAGCGAACGACACACGCGAGCGAGCCATCAGTAGCAGTGTCGTCTCCGGGGTCACTACAGCCCGGGAAATGGGCCTCGAGGACTTCCGGACTCCACCGCGATCGCGAGTTCCACTGCGCGCCGCCGTCGATGCCCCGGCGACGCCCGGTTCGCAGAGCGACCACCGGCGCACGCTGGGCACATTTGTGGCAGACTCGGCGGGCATGGATGCGGCCGATCGACGACCGTACGCGGAAGGTTGATGCGGGAGTTGGGATCGCGATGGATCTGAGCTCGATCGAGCGCCAAGTGGCCGCGGATCGGGGGGCGGCGATCGACAGGTCGCTCGACGCCCAACTACGACTGGCCACGTCATTGTGCGAACTCGCCAAAGCGCTGGTCGCCACCAAGAACGGCCCCGAACGTGATCGGACCGCCGAAGCTTTGGCGCCCGCGCAGGAAGCGGTCGCGATTCGGCTGCACTGGCTCAAAGCCGGGCAGGTATCAGCGCGCTTCGCGGGCGAAGTGCAGGAGGCGCTGCGGGTGTTCGAGCAGGCCGCCCGCCATATCGGCCACCGCGAGCTGGCGGCGAATACCATCCGCAACGCCTGTGGCGCCTATCGTCAAGTAGCACATACACATCCGCAGGCCGCGGGCGTATGCGCCGACGCATTGTCGAAGTGCGGCGTGTGGTTGTGCAGGCTCGATCCGGCCACGGCCGTTGCCGCGTCCGAGGACGCCGTGCGGATCCGCAGCGGGCTGTTCGCGGCGAATCCGGATCAGTCCGGCAAGTACCTCGCGAGCCTGAGCACGCTGCTGCGCACGCTCATGGTCGGCAGGCAGCGCAAACAGGCCATCGCGACCTATCGCGAACGGTATGCGGCGCTCACCTCACCCGAAATGACGACGCGACTGCGCCACACGCGCATCGAGGACATCGACCTCACCATCAAGACCTACACCGCGCTCGCGAAGCTGGAATGCGCGACGCTCGAACGCGCGGGACGGCTGACCCAGCAGCAGATCCTGTACCAGACCTCTGGCGACCTCTCCACGATCGAAGAGATCAACTGGAAGCTGGCGCTGGTCGGCATCAAACCGCTGACCCCCGGCGCGATGCCCGACCCGCCGTCTCGGCCGGTCGAGATCGCGACGACCTACGGTGCGTTGAGCGTGCGTTGCTCGGCACGTGATGCCGTCGCCCAGGTCCGCGCCGCGGTCATCGCCGCGTACGCGACCGATGGCGCACAACCGGTGGAGGGCTCCACCCATCTCGGTGGCGTGGAAATCATTTGGAGCGCAGCCGATCTCGAACTGAACGCCGCGGTCCAGCTCGGCGACGACATGGTGCTGATCGAACAGCCCTACCCAGGCTCGGTGACCGTCATGAGCCTGAAGTGGGAATTGGCTAACGTGGGTAGACATCCACTCGCACTGCGGCTTTCGACCCGCTGGCCGGTGATCACCGTGGCCGCTACCGAAAACATGGCCTACGAATTGTGCAAGTACGAGGGCGGCAAGGCCGTGCAGTACGCCGCCCTCGGCCGACCGAGCGGACAGGCGCCACTCGATGAACCGCTGGCGCCCTTGGATTTCGCGGCCCTGGCCGATTACGGCGCGGACTACGCGTCCGAAACCCAGGTCCGCGCCGCGTTCGGCAATTCGCCGATGTTCGCCAAGCTGACCCATCTCCCAGCCAACGGGATTCGGCAGACCGCCGAGACCGTGCCGCACACCGACCTGCTGTTCTTCCAGAAGACGAACGCACCGGAAGCGAGCTGAGACCACACATCTGCCGAATCACACGGCATGATCACCAGTGTGCGAGTCCTATTGCAGCGAGTGACCTCCGCCGAGGTGACGGTCGACGACGAGATCGTCGGCCGGATCGACCCGGCCGCCCATAGCGCACCCCACGGCCTGGTGGCTCTGGTCGGTGTCACGCACGGCGACACCGAAGCGATCGCGAAAACCTTGGCGGACAAAGTGTGGCGGCTGCGCATACTCGACGGCGAACGCTCCGCGGCCGACCTGGACGCGCCCATCCTGGTGGTCAGCCAGTTCACCCTCTACGCCGACACCGCCAAGGGGCGGCGACCCTCCTGGAACGCCGCGGCCTCCGGCGCGGTCGCCGAGCCCATCGTCGACGCGTTCGCCCAGACCCTGCGCGATTTGGGCGCGACCGTCGCCACCGGCCGCTTCGGCGCCCACATGCACATCGATCTCAACAACGACGGCCCCGTCACCGTACTTCTGGAAGGCTGATCTGCCACCGAACCTCACGCGGACATGAGCCAATCGGCGATGTCCGCGACGACGTCGGCATCGACGTGCTGCGGCCGCGCGTAATCGTCGGGCAGCGACGGACCGGCCCCCGGGAAGAAGAGGTGGTCATCGGCTGGGCAGATACGAATGGTGACGTCGGCGCGATCAGCGAGCCCCGCCCGCCATCCGGCCAGATCCTCAGCCACTGTGACCTGATAATCGCGCTCACCCTGCAAAATCAGCATGGGTATGTGCAGCGTGGCCGCGACCGCGACCGGGTCATAGGCGCGCTGGTCGAGCCAGTACCGTGCGGGCATGCCGAACGGCAGCTTGTCGGTGGGCGTGGCCGGTGAAAGTTCTGGGCTGTCCACCATTTCGGCCTGCTCGATGGCGGTCTCGAGCGGTGGCAGCGCCGTGAGAGCCGCCGGAGCGATGTCGGCGAGGACTCGCAGGACGCGCACGATGGACCAGTGCATCGGCTGCGTATCACCGGCGAGAATGACGATGCCCGCGACCGATGGAGCCGCGGCGGCCACTCGCGGCGCAAGCTTCCCGCCCATGCTGTGGCCGACCACGAACACTCGCGCGGCATCGACGGTCGGTAGCCCGCCGAGGATCTCGACCGCCGCGACCGCGGGCGGCACATACTCTTCGCGCGGCGTGAATTCTGGCGTCGCGGAGACCTTTTCCGCATGCGCGAAGGTGGCCTTGTCGAACCGAAGCACCGCGATCCCCCGGCTGGCCAAACCCCACGCAATGTCCTTGTAGATCTTGTTGGGCCCGACGGTTCCGTCGGCGTCGAAGGGTCCACCGCCTGCCAACAGCACCGCGGCGGGATGCGGACCGTCGCCGAGCGGGATGCTCAGCGTGCCCGACACCGCGAACTCTCCGGACCCGACGATCACCTCGCGCTCACCGAACACGTCGGGGTTCGCGTAGTCCGGCGCTTGCCACGACGCCAGCTCCGTGACGGCCGAATCGCTTTCATCCATATGCCCTCCAAACTCAACGTTCTCAACTTTGAGAACGGTATCATGAGTGAGAACATTCGGTAATGGACTCCTTGGAGCTGCTGGTCCACCCGGTGCGGTTGCGGATCGTGCACGCGATGTCGGGCGGACAGGCCCTGACAACGGCACAGCTGTGCGCCCGAATGCCCGACGTATCGAAGGCCACCGTCTACCGCCACGTCGAACTGCTGACGAGTGGCGGCATCCTCGAGGTGGACAGCGAGCAGCGGGTGCGCGGTGCGGTCGAGCGCCACTACCGGCTACGCAGGGAACGCGCCGTGATCGACGCCGATACGGCCGCGTCGGCCTCCAAGGACGACCATCGCAGGATCTTCGCGGCCGCGATGGCCACGCTGCTCGCGGAGTTCAGCACCTACCTCGACCGCGACGAGGCGCACCCGACCGAGGACATGGTCGGCTATCGGCAGCATGCCGTATGGCTCGACCACGACGAGGTCGTCGAGCTGATCTCCGATATGCGGGCCGCGATCGTTCCGCGGCTGAAAAACGCTCCGGCGCCGGGGCGTTCGCAATATCTACTCAGCCCGATCATGTTTCCGATCGACCAGTCGAATGCCACCACCGAAACGACGGCTGCTCGAAACACCGATAAACCCAACTAGTTTCGGCACAGGCATCGGATGACGAGCAAGCCCCAAGCAGGGAGGAGGTCCCTGTGGTGCAGACATGGACCGCGGAGTTGTCTGCACCGCCGAAACCGGACGAGGACAACCTCCCGAACCATCCGCTGTTGCTCGACTTCGAACCCCGAGTTCCCGCACACACAAAGGCGAACCGCCGATCTGCTGGGCCGAATCCTCGACTACCTGCACAGCGGGCCCGAGACCGCCGGAGATGACTCCGACCTGCCGATTATCACCGAACCATCCACGCTATGCGCTGTCCCGAAACACCTGCGCCCCAACACAACCGAGGGCACTCGTTGGCAAAATGCGTGGCAGCCCAGCGGAATTCGAGTAGTCCCTACTCAGGTGAGCGGTCGCCGGTGCGACATACGATCTCTACATCGTCAAGAGTTCATCTCGAGCAGGGAAGGAAAACCACTGACACACCACAGCGTTCGAACCGGCTGCTTGACCGAAAGGCAAGGTCAGACGTGCAGACGCGGGTGGAAGGAACGACGTCACCGATCCAGCGACGAGCTGGGGTATCGCCCGGTGACACCGGCTGATCGACCACTGTGTCGAGGTCGGTGTCGCGAGGCGTGATCGCCCTGCGGGTCTACCCGCGGCGTCAGTGCGTATCGGGCCTCGCCGCGTAACGTCACCATGCCGTTCGTCGTCGAATGTCGCGGCACCCCACCTCAGAGCACTTGCGATGTCGGCGCTCTCGGTACCGGTGTGTAGTCCGGATCGCTCCGTCGTCGATGTCGGCGGACGAGATCGGTGCTCCGTCAATGTCGGCGCATCCGCCAATGTGCCGCTTCGTGGATGTGCTCCGTCAAGGTCGGAGCACATATGCTCCGAAAACGTCGGAGCACCTGCAACGTTCATGCCTCGTCAATGTCGAGGCACTCAACGGGGGTCCGACTATTCGGGCCGCAACGTCAGAATTCGCGGGCCGTCTTCGGTGACGGCGACCGTGTGCTCCCAATGTGCGGAGCGACTACCGTCGATGGTCACTACGGTCCAGTCGTCGTCGAGCACCTTCGTCTGAGTCGTGCCCAATGTCAGCATCGGCTCGATCGCGAGGACTGATCCGACAACGAGTCTCGGCCCCTTGCCGGGTTCGCCCTCGTTGGCGAGGAAGGGATCCATGTGCATTTCGCGGCCGATAGCGTGGCCGCCGTAACCGTCGACGATGCCGTAGACGCGGCCGTGCAATTGCTCCGCGGCGCGGGTGCCGAGTTCGATGGCGTGTGAGATATCCGTCAGCCGGTTATCGGGCAGCATTGCCTCGATACCGGCCTCCATGGACAGTTTGGTCGCCTCGCTGAGCAGCCGATCGGCGTCGATGATCGGGCCGACGCCGAACGTCCATGCCGAATCACCGTGCCAGCCGTCGAGAATCGCGCCGCAGTCGATGGAGACGAGATCGCCGTCGGTGAGGATTTCCTCGGACGTCGGAATCCCGTGCACCACGCGGTCGTTCACAGACGAGCAGATCGAACCGGGGAAGCCGTGGTAGCCCTTGAAGGACGGCACCGCACCGGCGTCGCGGATCACCTGCTCGGCGACCTCGTCCAGCTCCAGGGTGCTCACCCCGGGTTTGGCGGCATCCCGCACCGCGACGAGCGCGCGACCGACGATGGCCCCTGCCGCCGCCATGGCGTCCAACTCGCCCGCGGTGCGGAAGGGCACCACCTTCTTGTTCTTACGACCGAAGACCATGACGGTTCAGTGTCCCATCGCTGGTGCGGTGCGCGGCATCAGTGTCCCAGCACGCGCAGCGCGCTGGCGTTGACCTCGTCGACTTCGCCGACACCGTCCACGGTGACGACCAGCCCGTCGTAGTGCTCCAGCAGCGGCTCGGTTTCCTCGCGGTACACCCGAAGCCGGTTGCGGATCACGTCTTCGTTGTCGTCGGCGCGGCCACGGGCCAGCATCCGCGCGACAACGGTGTCCTCGGGGACGACGAAGCACAGCACCGCGTCGAGCTTGGTATCCATGTCGGCGAGGATCTTCTCGAGCGCGTCGGCCTGATCGACCGTGCGCGGGTAGCCGTCGAGCACGAAGCCGTTGGCGGCGTCGGGCTCGGCAACCCGGGCCTCGACCATGCGGTTGGTGACATCGCTGGGCACCAGATCGCCCGCATCCATGTACTTCTGCGCTTCGCGCCCCAGCGGGGTCTGCTGGCTGATGTTCGCACGGAACAGGTCGCCGGTGGAGATGTGCGGCACGCCGAGCTTTTCCGAAAGCAGGACGGCCTGGGTGCCCTTGCCGGCACCCGGCGGACCGAGAAGTACAACTCTCACTTGAGGAACCCTTCGTAATTTCGATTCATCAGCTGGCTCTCGATCTGCTTCACGGTGTCCAAGCCGACGCTCACCATGATCAGTACCGCAGTGCCGCCGAACGGAAGGTTCTGGGCACCACTGTTGGAACCGATGTCGAGGAACAGATTCGGCAGGACCGCGACGAGACCGAGGTAGATCGAGCCGGGGAGGGTAATGCGGCTCAGCACAAAATTGAGATAGTCAGCCGTCGGCTTTCCGGGGCGGTAGCCCGGAATGAATCCGCCGAACTTCTTCATCTCGTCGGCGCGTTCCTCCGGATTGAAGGTGATCGCGACATAGAAGTAGGTGAAGAACACGATCAGACCGAAGTAGATCGCGATGTACACCGGGTTGCCCGGATTCACCAGATATTTCTGGATGATCTCTTGGTACCAGGCCTGGTCGGTCGACGACTTCGACGTCGTCAGCTGGGCGACCAGATTCGGCAGGTACAACAGCGATGACGCGAAGATCACCGGGATGACGCCGGCCTGATTGACCTTCAGCGGCAGATAGGTCGAGGAGCCGCCGTACATCTTGCGGCCGACGACTCTCTTGGCGTACTGCACCGGAATCCGGCGCTGCCCCTGCTCGACGAAGATCACCGCCGCGATGATGGCAAGCGCGGCGAGGCAGACCAGGCTGAAGACCAGCGGGCCACGGCTGTCGAGAATGCCCTTGCCCTGCGACGGGATACGGGCGGCGATACCGGCGAAGATCAGCAGCGACATACCGTTGCCGACGCCACGCTCGGTGATCTGCTCACCGAACCACATGACAAGCGCGGCACCGGCGGTCATCACCAGCACGATGATGATCATGCCGAAGATGCTGGTGTCGGCGAGAATATCCTTCTGGCAGCCCTGCAACAGCTGCCCACGGGCCGCGAGCGCGACCAGACCGGTGGCCTGCAGGATCGCGAGCGCGATCGACAGGTACCTGGTGTACTGCGTCATCTTGTTCTGGCCGGATTGGCCTTCTTTTCGCAGTTCCTCGAACCGCGGGATGACGACAGTCAGCAGCTGAATAATGATGCTGGCGGTGATGTAGGGCATGATGCCGATCGCGAAAACCGACAACTGCAGTAGGGCACCACCGGAGAACAGGTTGATCAGCTGATAGATACCGGCCGAATCACCACCGGAAACCAGGTCTATACATTCATGGACGGCCTTGTAATCAACACCGGGGGACGGCAGCGCGGCACCCAAGCGGTACAACGCGATCAACCCCAGCGTGAAGAGAATCTTCCGCCGTAAGTCCGGAGTCCGGAAGGCCGATACGAAGGCGGAAAGCACAGATCCTCCTGGCGAACGACATGGTCATGCCATGGAAATAAACCCCATGACTAGGCTTGGCAGACAACAACTTGAACTCTAACAGTGGCACCGGACGAGCTCTCACTCGTCCGGTGCCACTCGTTATGCAGAGTACGTCAGCCCAGCTCGGTGACGGTGCCACCGGCCGCGGTGATCTTTTCCTTGGCGGCACCGGTGACCTTGTCAACGGTCACCTGGACCGCGACACCGATCTCGCCGTCACCGAGGATCTTGACCAGCTGGTTCTTGCGAACCGCGCCGGCGGCAACGAGCTCGGCCTTGCCGATCTCGCCACCCTCGGGGAACAACGTGGCGATCGCGCCGATGTTCACGACCTGGTATTCCGTGCGGAACCGGTTCGTGAAGCCCTTGAGCTTGGGCAGCCGCATGTGCAGCGGCATCTGCCCACCCTCGAAGGAGGCGGGAACGTTTTTGCGAGCCTTGGTGCCCTTGGTACCGCGGCCCGCGGTCTTGCCCTTGGAGCCGTCACCGCGACCCACACGGGTCTTCTCGGTCTTGGCGCCGGGAGCCGGACGCAGGTGGTGCAACTTGATGGTCATGTCAGACCTCCTCAACTGTTACGAGGTGGCGCACGACGTTGATCAGCCCACGGTTCTGAGGGGTGTCCTCGCGAACCACGGTCTGGCGGATCTTGCGCAGACCCAGCGTGCGCATGCTGGCGCGCTGGTTGGCCTTCGCACCGATCGTGCTCTTGATCTGGGTTACCTTGAGATCTGCCATTTACCTGGCACCTCCAGCGACCTGGCGCGCACGCAGCATGCCCGCAGGAGCAACGTCCTCGAGGGGCAGACCACGACGGGCCGCGACCTCTTCGGGACGCTGCAACATCTTGAGCGCCGCAACCGTCGCGTGCACGACGTTGATGGCGTTGTCGCTACCGAGCGACTTCGCCAGGATGTCATGGATACCAGCGCATTCCAGCACGGCACGAGCCGCGCCACCGGCGATCACACCGGTACCCGGCGAAGCCGGACGCAGCATGACGACACCCGCCGCCGCCTCACCCTGAACGGGGTGGACGATGGTGGAGCCGATCATCGGGACGCGGAAGAAGCTCTTGCGAGCCTCCTCGACACCCTTCTGGATGGCCGCGGGAACTTCCTTGGCCTTGCCGTAGCCGACGCCGACCAAACCGTTGCCGTCACCGACGATCACGAGGGCGGTGAAGCTGAAGCGACGACCACCCTTCACGACCTTGGAGACGCGGTTGATCGCGACGACGCGCTCGAGCTGGTTCTTCTCGGCAGCGTTGTCGCGACGGTTGTCGCCGCCGCCACGCCGATCACGGCCACCGCCGCGAGCGTTGGTGTCGCCACCCCCAGCGGGGCCACTCTGCTGTCCGGCGGGTCCGTTGCCGCCGTCACGCCGTTGACGTCCCGGCATCAGACGTTCCTTCCGTAAATGTTTGCAGTCATCAGAACTTCAACCCACCTTCGCGAGCGGCATCGGCAAGCGCCGCGATGCGGCCGTGGTAGTCGTGACCACCACGGTCGAACACGATGGCCTCGATACCGGCAGCCTTGGCGCGCTCGGCCAGCAGGGCGCCGACCTTCTTGCCCTTGGCCGACTTGTCGCCGTCCAGCGCGCGCACATCGGCCTCGATCGAGGACGCGGCGGCGACGGTCTTGCCGATCGAGTCGTCGATGAGCTGTGCGTGCAGGTGACGCGAGGAGCGGTTGACCACCAGACGCGGACGCTCGGTGGTGCCGACGACCTTCTTGCGCAGACGGAAGTGGCGACGCGTCTTCGACAGACGACGCCTTGTCGACGCGTCCTTGCCAACCGGAATGCGCTTGGCCTTCTGATTTTCGGTTTGCGCCATGATCACTTACCTGTCTTTCCGACCTTGCGGCGAACGACCTCGCCGGCGTAGCGGATGCCCTTGCCCTTGTACGGGTCGGGCTTGCGCAGTCCGTGGATCACAGCGGAGATCTGGCCGACCGCCTGCTTGTCGATACCGGACACGGAGAATTTGGTGGGCGTCTCCACCGCGAAGGTGATGCCCGCCGGCGCCTCGATCGGGACCGGGTGGCTGTAGCCGAGGGCGAATTCCAAGTTGGAACCCTTGGCCTGCACGCGGTAACCGACGCCGAAGATTTCCATCTTCTTCTCGTAGCCCTTGGTCACACCCTCGACCATGTTCGAGACCAGGGTGCGGGTCAGGCCGTGCAGCGCGCGGCTGCGACGCTCGTCGTCCGGACGCACGACCTCGAGCTGGCCGTCCTCACCCTTGGAGATGGTGATCGGCTCGGCGACCGTGTGCGACAGGGTGCCCTTGGGCCCCTTGACCGACACGTTCTGGCCCTCGATGGTGACATCGACGCCTGCGGGAATTGCGATGGGCTTCTTGCCAATACGCGACATTGTCCTACCTCCCCTTACCAGACGTAGGCGAGGACTTCCCCGCCTACACCTTGCTTGGCCGCCTGGCGATCAGTGAGCAGACCGGTCGACGTGGAGATAATCGCCACGCCGAGGCCGCCCAGGACCTTGGGCAGGTTGGTGGATTTTGCGTACACGCGCAGACCCGGCTTGCTGACGCGGCGCAGGCCCTGAAGGCTGCGCTCACGGCTGGGGCCGTACTTGAGGTCGACAATGAGGCTCTTGCCCACGGTCGCGTCCTCGGTGCGGTAGTCGGCGATGTAGCCCTCGCGCTTGAGGATCTCGGCGATGTTCACCTTGAGCTTCGAGTGCGGGCTCTTCACCTGATCGTGGTACGCCGAGTTGGCATTGCGCAGACGTGTCAAGAAGTCCGCGATCGGATCTGTCATGGTCATGGTTAGACCTCGACACCTTTCTCGCTGCGGTTCCCATTCAACACCGGCGTAAATAACGACATGCCGGTCGTGGGCCTACAGCAATTGGGCTGGTCCGGTCGACGCTTGCCGACCGGATGAGTTCTCATAAGAGTTCTCGGTGCCTGAGCCTGCCCGAAGGCCGATGCAGTCACTGCATCAAGGACATGCGGGCACACTCGTGCCCAGGCAACCGCTCTAGTGTAGACAAGCCCCAGCTGGGGGCAAAATCCGGGTGGAACCGCGAGGAAGAGCTGGAATTCGGCCTGCTCCGAATCGCCCTCCCGAGCGTCCCGCTGACCGTGGTGCGCGAATCCATCGCCAACGCCCTGGTACACCGCTGAGGGCCGGTCCCCGGTGGCGGAGGTTTATCAGACCTTCCGCGATCTCGGCATGAGAATGGCGGCGAGGGCAGCACCGGCAACGAAAAGGCCGACGCAGATCCACATGGCGGCCCGGTAGCCTGCGCTGAAGGCGACGGTGTCGGTGAGCGGCGCGTGGGAGATGCCGACGAAGCCGGGGACCGCGGCGACGGCGAGCAACTGGGCGATGCGTGCGATGGCATTGTTGACGCCGGATGCGACCCCGGCCTCCTCGGTCGGCGCAGCGGCGAATACCGATTCGGTCAGTGGAGCCACGAATACGGCCATGCCCATGCCGAATAACACGACACCGGGCAGCACCGCGGTCGAATACGAACCGTGCGTGCCGATTCTGGCCAGCAGCCCCGATCCGGCGGCAGCCAGGAGCAACCCGATCGCAATCGGGGCGCGCGCACCGTGCCGTTGCGCCCACTGCCCGACCCACGTCGAGGACAGCAACATGATCGCGGTGATCGGCACCGTCGCCATCCCCGCAGCAAGGGGAGAGTATCCGGCGGCGACCTGCAACTGGAGCAGCAACAGGAACAAGACACACCCCAGCGCGGCATACACCGGAAACGTGACCAGATTGACCACGGTGAACACTCGCGAACCGAACAGCGTCGGCGGCACCAGCGGGTAGCGGCTGCGCGCCTGCACGATCACGAACACGACAAGCAGCGCAACACCGACCAATTCCATCCAGGTCCGCGCGGCGATGAAACCATAGGTCAACATCCCCAGCCCCGCGACGACCGCAGCGGTTCCGAGCACATCCAGTCGCTGGGGCGCGTGCGGATCCCGGGATTCCGGTACGCGTCGCGCCGCGATGACGGCAACGGCTACCGCAAGCGGAACATTGATCAGGAACACCGAACGCCACCCGGCCAGCTCTACCAACCACCCGCCTGCGACCGGCCCGACCGCCCCCGCCACGCCCCCTAGACCGGACCATATTCCGATCGCCGCACCCTGATCACGCGGATCTATCGACGCGGAGATCAGCGCCAAACTGCCCGGGGTGATCAGCGCGCCCGCGATACCCTGCGCCACCCGCGCCGCCACCAGCATCGGGATGTCCGATGCAACGCCGCACCACGCCGAGGACACCGCGAAACCGACACAGCCCCATACGAATACCGTGCGCCGACCGAATCGGTCGCCGAGCGCCCCGCCCACCAGGATCAGCGATGCCAAGGCAAGGGTGTAACCGCTCGCCACCCACTGCAAGCCGACCATATCGGTGCCGAGGTCCGACCCGATCCGCGGTGCTGCAATGGTGACCACCGTGGCATCGAGGGACACCACCGCCGAGCCGAGCACGGTCGCCGCGACAATCCACCGCCCGGCACTCGATCGCAGCCGGGCCCGCTCGGCGGACAGCGTTACGTTCGCCGCGATGACATCTTTCATGCCGGCCCGACCAACTGCTCGGTCGCTTCGCTACCCGCGCTCATCTGCCTGCGAGCACCACAGCGAAGCGGTCGGCGGGGTCGGTCCAGGATCGCTGCACCCGGAACCCGGCCGCCGCGAGTTCGTCGTAAAACGCCGTCAACCGGAACTTCGCCGAGATCTCGGTGCGCAGCTGCTCACCGGCGGCGAATTCGATCACCAGATCCAGGTCCGCCACCGTGACCGTCATATCGACCGTCGCCTCGAGCCGCATCTCGATCCACTCGTTGTCGGCGTCCCACAGCGCGACGTGCGCGAACCGGTCCGGTTCGAAGTCCGCACCGAGCCGGTTGTTCACCACCTGCAGGATGTTTCGGTTGAACTCGGCGGTGACACCGGCGGCATCGTCGTAGGCGGGCACCATCACCGCCGGATCGGTCACCAGGCCCACCCCGAGCAGCAGCTGTTCCCCAGTGTGGAGTACCTCATGGATGCGGCCGAAGAACTCCGCCCGCTCCGCAGGCGTCAGATTGCCGAGCGTGCCGCCGAGCAGCACGATGATCCGTCGGCCACGGCACGGGAGACGATCCAGCTTGTTGGTGAAATCACTGACCATGGCGTGGATCTCGAGTTGCGGAAACTCCTCGTTGATCCAGCCGACGGCGGCTCGCAGAGCGGATTCGGAGACATCCAGTGGTACATACGAGCGCAACGATCCGCGCTCGCTCAACGAACTCAGCAGCAGCCGGGTCTTCTCCGACGAACCTGAGCCGAGTTCGACCAGTTCCGCGGCACCGGCGGCCGCGATCGCGATCTCGACCGCGCTGGTATGCAGTAGCGCGCGCTCAGTCCGCGTCGGATAGTACTCGGGTAGTTCGGTGATCGCGTCGAACAATTTACTGCCCCGCGCATCGTAGAACCATTTCGACGGTAGCCATTTTCGTGGCCCGGACAACCCGCGCCGGACGTCCGCGCACAGCATGGCCCGCATTTCTGCTTCGGTGAGCTGAATATCAATCTTCGGTTCCATGTCGATCGTTGATTCCTTCTCTGCATGTACCCGAGATTTATCGCGATACAGATTATTCATCGAAAATGGAATTCGGTGCGACCGCGGGCGATGCCGAAATCCCAGCCGGCGCGACGAGGTGGTCGATAGCATCGAGGTATGGAACGTCGACGCCGCGCAGTCGATGGATTGCGATCACGTGTCGCTGCACGGTGCCTCCACTTGAAGCCGGACCACCGGGGCCGGACATGTTCCTCGACAGAATTTGGAGTTGGGTCATCTGTCAACGGTTGACAACGTAAAACCATCTGGACAGTCGACTATTAACCGGGCCCCGAGGGCCTTGACTCATACTCGTGCCGACAAGTATGCGACTGCTCAAACCTGGCGATCATTCCCAAGAACGGGAAGAATGATATGACGCGGGGGCGGGGCGGGGAACACCTTCCTCGGCATTCCCATCCATGGCAACGCATAAGCGTTGAAACTGTGTTGGACGAGGACTTCCGGCTTCGGACGATGCGCGACCTCGGCCACGATGACCGCAGCTGACGGCGTTGACGGGCCAGGAATGAACTGACCGGACATCGCCGCGGCGATCCTGAAGCGCGCACCAACGCACAAGGGCACGGCCTCCGCTGGAGGCCGTGCCCTTGTTCAGTTTCGCTTACGCGAGTGCACTCACGAGGAGAGCAAGCTCACCAGGAGCTCTTGTGCACGCCCGGCAGCTCGCCGCGGTGCGCCATCTCACGAAGGCAGATGCGGCACAGGCCGAACTTGCGGTAGACCGCGTGCGGACGGCCGCAACGCTGGCAGCGGGTGTAGGCGCGGACCCCGAACTTCGGCTTAGCCTCGGCTTTGATCCTCAGTGCTTTCTTGGCCATCTTCAGTTCTCCTTGAACGGGAAGCCGAGGTGCTTGAGAAGGGCGCGGCCCTCTTCATTGTTCGTCGCGGTGGTCACGACGGTGATGTCCATACCGCGCGGGCGGTCGATGGAGTCCACGTCGATCTCGTGGAACATCGACTGCTCGCTGAGGCCGAACGTGTAGTTGCCGTTGCCGTCGAACTGCTTCGGCGACAGGCCGCGGAAGTCACGGATACGGGGCAGCGCGATGGAGACGAGCCGGTCGAGGAACTCCCACATGCGATCGCCACGCAGCGTGACCTTCGCACCGATGGGCATGCCCTCACGCAGCTTGAACTGCGCGATCGACTTGGTCGCCTTGCGGACCTCGGGCTTCTGACCGGTGATCAGTTCCAGATCCTTGATGGCGCCGTTGATCAGCTTCGCGTCACGGGCGGCGTCGCCGACACCCATGTTGACGACAACCTTGACAACGCCGGGGATCTGCATCACGTTGGCGTACTCGAACTCGCCGTTCAGCGCGTCCTTGATCTCGGCCCGGTAGCGCGCCTTCAGGCGCGGCTGGGTCTTCTCAGAAGTGCTCATGTCAGATGTCCTTCCCGTTGTTACGGGAGATCCGGACCCGCTTGCCGCTCTCCTCATCGGTGCGGTAACCGACACGGGTCGGCTTGCCATCGGAATCGACGACCATCACGTTGGAGACCTGGATGGGGGCTTCCTGGGTGACGATGCCACCGGAGGAAGCGCCACGCTGGTTCGCGGAATCCGCGACGTGCTTCTTGATCCGATTCACGCCCTCGACCAGGATCTTACCGATCGCCGGGTAGGCCTGAATGACCTTGCCCTTGGCGCCCTTGTCCTTGCCCGAAATGACGAGCACGGTATCGCCCTTGTGCACCTTCATGTCAGAGCACCTCCGGGGCCAGCGAAACGATCTTCATGAACTTCTTCTCGCGCAGCTCGCGGCCGACCGGGCCGAAGATGCGGGTGCCACGCGGATCGTTATCGGGCTTGATGAGCACGGCGGCGTTCTCATCGAACTTGATGTACGAACCGTCCGGGCGACGGCGCTCCTTGGTGGTGCGCACGATGACGGCCTTGACGACCTCACCCTTCTTGACGTTGCCGCCGGGGACAGCGTCCTTGACGGTGGCGACGATGATGTCACCGATGCCGGCATAGCGACGTGACGAGCCACCGAGCACGCGGATGCAAAGAATTTCCTTCGCACCCGTGTTGTCGGCGACACGCAGTCGCGACTCCTGCTGAATCACTTCAGCCTCCTTGACCTGGATGTATACGCACGCCGGATTGCCGACCCGACGGGCATGGTCGTGTAACCACCCGAACGCGCGCCTGCCAGCGGTTATCTGGATCAAAAGGACCCAACCACTGGGGGTTCACGGCCGGATTGCGGGCATAGCTCCCGCAGGCAACCGGTTCAGTGTAGGGGAATCCCCAGGTCGTACCCAAATCGGGTCCGCGCCCCAACCCTGAACTTCGCCTGTGAAAGCCCCGCCGATCAGCGCCTGCGGCCAATCGACTTACTACCCTCGGTGCCGGGAAGATCACTGAAAAGGCTATTCATATTCGGCATCATCGCTGGCGAAGGGGCCCTCTTGAGTTCATCCGCTCGTCCTTTCCGGTTCGACCGTCGCGCTTTCCTGCTCGCGTTAGGGGTGATTCCGGCCACCACGGCGCTGGCCTCCTGCACGCAGCACAAGACGGTGGCGCTCACCGGTGCCGATGTGAGCGGCGCGGATCCGGCGATCCGTCCCGAGGACGACCTGTACCGGCATGTCAGCGGCGTCTGGCTGCGCGACTATCAGCTTCCGCCGGACAAGCCGTCCTACAGTTCGTTCGACGAGGTCAACGACCGCGTCCAGCAGCAGTTGCGCACGATCATCGATGGCATCCGTGACCCTGCGCCCGGTTCCGCGGAGCAGCAGATACGCGATCTCTACGATGCCAAGGTCGATCTGGACGGTATCGAACGGCTCGGGGTGACACCGTTGGCCGATCTGTTCACCGCCATCGACACCGCGGCGACCAAGGCGGATCTCGCCCGAGTAATGGGCGCATTGCCGATCGGCGGCCTGATCGCCCTTGGGGCCAGCGTCGACGAGAAGAGTTCGGGCAACTACATCGCCACAGTCTCTCAGTCCGGCATCGACCCGAATATGGGAGAGCAGTACTACCGCAAGCCTGAATACGCCGAGCAGCTTGCGGCCTATCGGACCTATCTGGAACGCGTTGCCTCCGGTGCGGGCCTGGCCGATCCTCCCGGCACCGCCCAGCGGGTGCTCGAATTGGAGACAAGAATCGCCGCCGGATTCTGGGACAACGTACGGTTGCGCAATCCCGACGCCACCTACAACCTGCTCGACTGGGTCGAATTGACAGCGCTCGCACCGCAATTCGACTGGGACCCGTGGCTGGCCGGCAATACCGACCAACCGAAACACCTGTTCGACAAGGTAGTGGTCGGGCAGCCGTCATTCGTGACGGCGGCGGGGCAATTGTGGGCCGAGGTCGATATCGCGCTGTGGCGGGAGTATCTGCGCATGGCGGTGGTCAAGAAATACGCCTCCGAGCTGCCGAGGGCCATCTCCGATGCGGCGTTCGATTTCACGGGCAAGGCACTACAGGGGCTACAACAGCGGCAAGAGCTGTGGAAAGACGGTATCGAGACCGTCGACGGGAATCTCGGCCAGCAGCTCGGGAAACTCTATGTGGGCCGATATTTTCCGCCTGCCGCGAAGGATCGGGCCAAGGCGATGGTCGCAGATCTCATGGCTGCCTACCGGGACAGCTTTACCCGATCGTCGTGGATGTCGCCGCCGACCAGGGCCGCCGCGATCGTCAAACTGGACAAGATCGACGCGAAAATCGGCTATCCGGACACCTGGATCGATTACTCCCGGTTGCGGATCACCAGGGGAAAATTGATCGAATCCATCAGAGCCGTAGAGCTTTTCGAATCCAAGCGCGCCTTCGCGCGGCTCGGCACCCCGGTCGATCGGTCCGAATGGCGCTTGACGCCGCAAACGGTGAACGCGATGTACAACCCGAGTGTCAATGACATCTCCTTCCCCGCCGCCATTCTGCAGCCCCCGTTCTTCGACCAAGATGCACAAGCGGCGGTCAACTACGGCGGGATCGGCGCGATCATCGGCCACGAGATCGGCCACGGTTTCGACGACCAGGGAGCCAGGTACGACGCCGACGGCAACATACGCGACTGGTGGACCGCACAGGACAAGGCGGCCTTCGACATCAAGACCAAGCAACTCATCGAGCAGTACAACGCGCTGGTACCGCTGGGCCTCGACCCGAGCAAGCACGTCGACGGCGCGCTGACGGTGGGTGAGAACCTCGCCGATCTACGTGGTCTCAGCATCGCGTTGGCCGCGCTGCGGATCGCGCAAGAGCGTGACGGTGGGGGCGATCCCGACTACCGCACCATGTTCATGTCGTGGGCGCGCGTCTGGCGGTCCAAAGCGACCAGGCAGCGGCAGGAATTAGCGCTCGCCCAGGATGTGCACGCACCCAACGAGTTTCGCTGCAATCAGGTTGTCCGCAACATCCCCGAGTTCTACGCCACCTTCGAGGTGCGGGATGGCGACAAGCTGTTCCTCGCGCAGGACCAACGGGTCGCGCTCTGATAGGGCAGGCTTGTGCGACCGATGGCAGGTAGCCTCGGGCGAGCAATACGCATTTGACCAGGATGCGGCCAGACCGCATCGGGAGAGGAATCCTCGTGACATCAACCGGTGGTCCCGGTCAGCTGGACCGTCGTGCCTTCCTGGTCGCGCTCGGGGTCGTACCGGCCGCCGTCGCGTTGGTTTCGTGCTCGAACAACGACACAGTGCGGCTCGCCGGCGTCGATCTGGGCGGCGCCGACAATGCGATCCGGCCGCAGGACGATCTGTATCGGCACGTCAACGGCACCTGGCTGCGGGAATACCAACTGCCGCCCGATAAGGCCGCCGTCGGCGCGATCAGCGAGGCGGGCGACCGAACCCTCGATCAGCTGCGGGCGATCATCGATGGCGTCAAAGACCCGAAAGCCGGCTCGGAGGCGCAGCAGATTCGAGATCTCTATGACGCGCGGATGGATCTCGACACCATCGAGCAGCTCGGGATGACCCCGCTCGCCGACCTGTACGCCAAGATCGACGGCGCCGCGACCAAGCCGGACCTGGCCAAGGTGATGGCCGAGCTGCCCATCTCGGGTCTGATCGCGATCGGCGTCGGGATTGATCGCAAGGACTCCAACGCCTACATCCCGACCATCAGCCAGTCGGGTCTCGGCCTCAGCGAGCAGTACTATCGCAAACCCGAGTACACGACGCAGCTCACGGGATACAAGACCTACGTGGAAAAGATGGCCGCGGGCGCGGGCTTCGCCGATCCGGCCGGGCTGGCGCAGCGGGTGGTCGAGCTGGAGACCAAGATCGCGGCCGTGCACTGGGACAGTGTGCGTAATCGGAACACCGACGCCACCTACAACCTGATGAGCTGGTCCGAATTGACCGCGCTCGGACCGCAATTCGACTGGGAACCGTGGATGGCGGGCAATACCGACCGGCCACGGCAGCTGTTCGACAAGATCGTGGTTTCCCAGCCGTCCTTTGTCACCGGGGCCGCGCAGCTGTGGGCCGACGTCGATATCGCTGTTTGGCGTGAATACCTGCGCACGAGTGTGACCGCGAATTACGGCCGCTTCCTGCCGAAGGCCATCTCCGATGCCAGGTTCGACTTCGTCGGCAGGGTGCTCAGCGGGCTCGACGAACGGCCGGAGTTGTGGAAGTCGGCAGTCGGCGTCGTCGATGAGAATCTCAGCGAGCAGCTCGGCAAACTGTATGTCGCCGAGCACTTTCCGCCCGAAGCCAAGGATCGCGCCAAGGAAATGGTCGCCGATCTCGTGGCCGCCTACAAGGAAAACTTCACCAATTCCACCTGGATGTCACCGCCGACGCGGGCAGCCTCGATCGTCAAGCTCGACAAGATAGAGGCCAGGATCGGCTATCAGGACAAGTGGGACGACTACTCCGGCCTGAAGATCACCAGGGGCAAGCTGATCGAATCCCTGCGCGCGGTCAACACTTTCGAATCCAAGAAGGCGTTCAATCGGCTCGGCACCCCCGTCGACAAGTCCGAATGGGGCATGTCGCCGCAGACGGTGAACGCCTACTACTCCCCGACCAACAACCAAATCACCTTCCCCGCAGCCTATTTGCAGCCGCCGTTCTTCGACAAGGACGCCACCACCGCGGTCAATTACGGCGCGGTCGGCGCGACCATCGGCCACGAAATCGGGCACGGCTTCGACGATCAGGGCTCCAAGTACGACGCCGACGGCAATCGGCGCGACTGGTGGACCCCCGAGGACCTCGCCGCGTTCGAAGCCAAGACCAAGCAGCTCATCGACCAGTACAACGCGCTGGTCCCGGAAGGACTCGATCCGAAGTACCACGTCGACGGCGCGCTTACGGTCGGCGAGAACCTCGCGGACCTGCGCGGACTTCAGATCGCACTGGAGGCCTACCGAATCGCCGCGAAACGCGAGGGCAAGGAACCCGACTACCAGCAGATGTTCTTCTCCCACGCCCGCAGCTGGCGCGAGAAGCAGACCGAAGAAGCCACCATCAGCCAGCTGCAGGACTCCCACTCCCCCAGCGAATTCCGCTGCAACCAGGTGGTCCGAAACCTCGCCGAGTTCTACAACACCTTCGGCGTGAAGGAAGGCGACAAGCTGTTCATGCCGGAGAACCAGCGCGTCAGCTTCTGAGCGCCGCAGGGTTCTGAGCGTCCAGAGAAGCCCGGCCGTGGTGCCGGGCTTCTTCGGTCTGCTGTTGCCGCAGCCCAATACCGCCTGGTCCAGGTATAGAAAACCCTGCCTGCTCACCAAGCGGGGCGATCATCTACAAGTTCGACTACGCCGGTCGGTTGAACTCCCCGTCGGTCACGCCGCCCGTGAAGGCGTCCCACTCGGCGGGCGTGAAGACCAACGCGGGCCCGCCAGGATTCTTGGAGTCCCGCACACCGACCAGCCCGCCGTCCAGGTGCGCGACCTCTACGCAGTCTTGGCCCCCACTACTGCGGCTGCTCTTGAACCACTGAGCCCCGGACAGGTCAACGCTCACGCTTCGTACTTCCTTGCTATCTGAACGATGACGCTCCTTGATTTGTCCTCACCCAACGAACTTGTGATCCGCTATGTCAGCGGTGAAGGCATCCCACTCTGCGGGCGTGAAGATGAGCGTGCCGCCGTCGCGGTTCTTGGTGTCGCGGACGGCAACTCGGCCATCGTCCAGGAATGCGGTCTCGACGCACGCATGCTCGGAGCCGCTGTAGCTGCTCTTGAACCACCGGGCATTCGACAGGCTCATGATCACCTCTAGCTCTTGGAAATCTCCAGGATAAATTCCCTGGATTTCTGTGCTGATAACGCTACACGCTGGAGTTCCTGCCAGGAACTTCGATACCGAGCGTTGTCATCAGGCTCATCGAGAAACAGTGCGCCCTCGTGTCCTTCGATGTAGACCACAGGTGACAGATTCAGCCCTTCGACTGGAGGGAATTCGCACAGGGTGAAGCTGCCGATCACCAGGCCGGGATGCCCTACGACGCTGGTCGGAACCACTCGGATGTTCACGTTGGGAAGCCGTCCAGCCTTCATCAGCGACGCCAGCTGTTCGGTCATGATGTCCGGGCCGCCGACCGGCAGCCGCAGCGACGATTCGGACAACACGACATTCATTTGAAAGTCGGTGTCCTCGGTCAAGCGTTGCTGACGGCGGGTCATCAGCTCAACGCGGCGCTCCAGCTCAACAAGCGAGATATCTCGATAGGCCGCCTGGACGACCGACCGGCGATAGCCGGGCGTCTGGAGCAGGCCGGGCAGAAGCGTCAGTTGGAAGGTGGACAACCGGTTCGCAGTCTCTTCGAGCGACAGGTAGTGGTCGAAGTGCGTGCCATAGGTATCTGCGTACACC
>NZ_JBKORD010000036.1:0-32821 GCF_046764875.1 Nocardia arseniciresistens | reverse complement strand
GCAACAACGAATACGCCACATCCCCCACACTCACATCCCCATGCGCCACCAACCACTCACCCAAACGCCCCGCCTGCGCACGCAAACCCTCCTCCGACTTCGCCGACACCACCCACGGCACCGCAACAGTGCCCGACTCCGCCGACGTGTGTTCGCCGCCTCCGTCAGGTACCGATACGGCTCGTCGAGGCTGCTGACCGGGCGATGGTGTCGGCGGCGCTTCCTCGAGAATCACATGCGCGTTCGTGCCGCCGATCCCGAACGACGACACCCCCGCACGCCGCACCCGACCACCCACCGGCCACGGCTCCGCCTCGGTCAACAACCGCACCGACCCCGCCGACCAATCCACATGCGGCGACGGCGCATCCACGTGCAACGTCCGCGGCAACGTCTCGCGCCGCATCGCCTGCACCATCTTTATCACGCCCCCCACACCGGCGGCCGCCTGAGTGTGGCCGATATTGGATTTGAGCGCACCGATGCGCAGCGGCTCCGAGCGATCCTGGCCATACGCGGCGAGCAACGCCTGCGCCTCGATCGGATCACCCAACGCCGTCCCCGTCCCGTGCGCCTCCACCACATCCACATCCACCGGGCGCAGGCCCGCGTCGGCCAACGCCGACGCGATCACCCGCTCCTGCGACGGACCATTCGGCGCAGTCAAACCATTGCTCGCGCCGTCCTGGTTGACGGCGGTGCCACGCACCACCGCCAACACGTTGTGGCCCAGCCGCTGCGCGTCCGACAGCCGCTCCACCACCAGCACCGCCGCGCCCTCCGACCAAGCCACCCCGTCGGCCGCCGCCGAAAACGCCTTGCACCGACCGTCGGGAGCCAAACCGCGCAGCCGCGAGAACTCCACAAACACCAGCGGTGTCGTCATCACCGTCGCACCACCAACCAACGCCAATGAACTCTCCCCCTGACGCAGCGCCCGGCATGCCAGGTGCAATGCCACCAGCGACGACGAGCACGCCGTGTCCACCGTCATCGCGGGCCCCTCCAAACCCAACGTATATGCCACTCGTCCGGACGCCACGCCTCCCGCGACGCCGGTTCCGACATACCCCTCGACCTCCGGGCCCGCCTTGCGCGTCAGGGCGTCGTAGTCCTGGTACATCATTCCGGTGTAGACGCCGGCGTCGCTGCCCCGCAGCGACACCGGGTCGATCCCCGCGTGCTCCAACGCCTCCCACGACACCTCCAACAGCAGCCGCTGCTGCGGATCCATCGCCACCGCCTCACGCGGTCCGATCCCGAAGAATCCCGCGTCGAAATCGGCCGCGCCCGTCAGGAATCCGCCCTCCCGGACGTAGGAGGTACCCGGGTGGTCGGGGTCCGAATGAATCAGGCGATCCAACGCCCAACCGCGATCCGACGGAAACTCACTGATGGCGTCCGTTTCCGACGACACCAGATCCCAGAGTTCGTCCGCGGACGCGACACCACCGGGATACCGGCAGGCCATGCCGACGATGGCGATCGGCTCGTCGGCTTGCATTCGGCGCGCGGTTTTCCGCGTCCGTCGTGCGGCGTCGGGGATGTCCCCGACCCGGGACAGGATGAACGCCGCCACCGCCCGAGTGGTGGGGTGGTCGAAGACCAGGGTAGCGGGCAGCCGCAAACCTGTGGTTTTGCCGAGCCGGTTGCGGAACTCCACCGCACCCAGCGAATCGAAACCCATGTCATTGAACGGCTTCTCGACATCGACCAGGTCACCGGAGGCATACCCCAATACCGCCGCAACCTGATCGCGCACGAAACCGAGCACGATCGCGCCGCGTTTGTCCGACCCCGATGCCGACGCCAACAGCCTCGCCAGATCCCCACCACCACTATCGGCGCGACGCGCAGACGGCGCCAACGACTGCAGCAACCCGGGCAACAGGCCCGCACGGGCCTGAACATACAATGCCGCCATATCGAGGTCGACCGCGGCGACGAACGGAGCGCCCGCACCGCCTGCGAGGTCGAGCAGCGCCAGCCCGTCGGCTTCGGATAGCGAGCGCAAGCCCAGGCGCGCCAGCCGATCCGCTGCGGCCGTGTCGAGTTCGGCGGTCATCCCGCTGTCTTGGCTCCACGGACCCCACGCCACAGACACAGCGGGCAGGCCCGCATGGACGCGGCGTCTCGCCAGCGCGTCCAGCACCGAGTTCGCCGCCGCGTAGTTGCCCTGACCCGCCGACCCGAAAACCGCTGCGACCGAGGAGAACAGGACGAACGCCGACAGATCGCGATCCAAGGTCAGTTCGTGCAGATTCAGCGCCGCATCGACTTTCGGCGCGAGCACCCGGTCGATCTGTTCAGGCGTGAGCGTCTCGACAGTGCCGTCGGCCAGCACACCGGCCGCGTGGAAGACGGCGGTCAGCGCGGGGCCGTCGGAGATATCGTCGAGCATCGCCGCCACGGCAGCGCGATCGCTCACATCGCAGGCCAGCACTCGGGTTCGAGCCCCGAACTCGGTCAGCTCGGCCACGAGTTCGGCGACGCCGTCGGCCCGCTCGCCGCGCCGGGACACCAACACCAGGTCATTTACCCCATGAGTCCCGGCCAGGTGCCGCGCCACCAGCGCGCCCAGCCCGCTGGTGCCGCCGGTGATCAGCACCGCACCCGGGCCGAGCACGATGCTCGACCCGTCCTCGGGCACGCCACGACGGGTCAGCCGCGGCGCCAGCAGCACACCAGCACGCAGCGCCAACTGCGCCTCCTCAGCGGCCACCGCCACCGAGATCAGTTCCGGAGTCACCGCGCCATCGCTGTCGCTGTCCAGCAAGATAATCCGACCTGGATGCTCCGATTGCGCGCTGCGCAGCAGACCCAAGGTGGCCGCAGCGGACAGATCGGGATCCTCCCCCGGCAGTCCCGCGCCATTGCGCGTCACCACCACCAGTTGAGCATCAACCGCGGGCAGGCGTAACCACGATCGCACCGTGGCCAGCACCGTGTGCACGCGTCCACTGACCGCGTCCGCTGACTGTGACCTGCTACTTTCCTCGAGGAGATCATCAGCGAACCAGACCAGCACATCCGGGCCGTCGTCCCCGGTAGTCTCGGCCAACGCGGCCATATCTGGGTAGCTCTCGTCGAACCTGGACGAGCCTACGACGGCTATCCGCCGGCTATCCGCACTGGAGGATTCGACTGGGCTCCACTGCACATCGTAAAGCCCATGACGAGCAGCCGATCGACCGTCGTGCAGTGCCTGGCTGTTCACTGGACGCGCCCGCAGTGACTCGACGGTCAACACGAGAGCGCCGGTGTCGTCGCCGAGCTCGAGCATGACGCTGTCGGCTCCGTTTCGCCGGATTCGCACCTGCACGGCCCTCGCCCCGGGCCGGTACAACCGCACGCCGGTGAACGAGAACGGCAGCGGCACCTGGCCGGGCGACAGGTCGACGGCCAACTCCTCCACGACGGCATGCAGCGCGGCATCCAGCAGCGCGGGATGGATGCCGAACTGGGCGCCTGCCGTCCCTGCCTCGGCAGGTAACCGCACGTCGGCCAGAACATCACCGCCGCCGTCTCGCCACAGCCGACGCACACCCTGAAAAGCGGGGCCGTAACCGAGCCCGCGCGCGGCCAACCCGTCGTATATCGCTTCGCCGGGCGTCGCATCGTCCGGCGGCATGTCGATGTCGTACACCGGAGCATCCGTCGCCGAGCCGGAAGCGAGAATTCCGTGCGCATGCGTGATCCCGATCGCGTCCGCAGACTGTTCGTCGACGGTCCGGGACGCCACCACGAACCGCCGCCGCCCCTCGACATCGGGCGCTTCCACCGCGATCTGGACGTCGACCTCGCTCTCGCCGTCCACCCGCAGCGGCACTTCCAGAACCAGTTCCTCGACGATCTCGACGCCCAATCGAGCACCGACCACCAACGCCAGTTCCACGAAACCCGTTCCTGGAAACAGCACCGCGCCGAATACCGTGTGATCGGCCACCCACGGATGCACTGCCGCCGAGAGTCGGCCGGTCAACAACCACTCGTCCTTACCCGCCAGCGAGATCGCCGCACCCAGCAGGGGGTGGTCGACCGGCATCAGACCGGCACGACTCACATCGCCGACGCCGACGCCTGCCGACACCCAGTATCGTGCGCGTTGGAATGCGTAGGTCGGCAAGTCGATTCGATGCGGCGACCGTCCCGCGTACATGCGGCGCCAGTCGACCTCGAGTCCCGCGGTGTGCGCGGCGGCCAGGAGCGTGGTGAACTGCACAACCTCGTCGGTGCCGCGCCGACCGCCGGCGGCCACCACGGATCGCGTCTCGGGCTCCTCGGCCAGACACTGGCGCGTCATCGCGGCCAGGACCGCATCCGGGCCCACCTCCAGAAACCGCCGAGTTCCGGTCGCGGCCAACGCCCGCACCCCCGGAGCGAACCGCACGGCCGACCGCACCTGACGCACCCAGTACTCCGGATCGGTCAGCTCACCATCCACCACCTCGCCGGTCACGCTCGACACGATCGGAACCGTTGACCCTCGATAGGTCAAACCCACTGCCACCGTAAAGAACTCGTCGAGCATCGGCTCCACCAACGCCGAATGGAACGCATGACCGACCCGCAACCGGTTCGTCTTCACTCCCGTGGCAGCAAGTTGCCGCTCAACCTCCTCGACGGCGTCCGTATCGCCGGACAGCACCACCGATGCCGGACCGTTCACCGCGGCCACCGACACCCGACCCAGGAACTCGGCCGCCACCGCGGCCGCTCGGTCCTCGGACACCGCCACCGCCACCATCGCCCCGCCCTCGGGCAGCGCCCCCATCAACCGGCCCCGCGCCGCCACGAGCACACACGCATCCGCAAGCGGCCACACCCCCGCCACATACGCCGCGACAAGCTCTCCGATCGAATGCCCGATCAACACATCCGGGGTAATCCCGAACGACTCCAACAACCGGAACATCGCCACCTCGAACGCGAACAACGCCGGCTGCGTCCACTCCGTCCGATCCAACACCCCGTCGACATCGGTGAACATCACCTCCCGCAACACCCCACCCAGGTGCCGATCGAACTCGGCGCACACCTCGTCCAACGCCGCCGCGAACACCGGAAACGCCTCGTACAGGCCCGCGCCCATCCCCACCCGCTGCGCACCCTGACCAGTGAACAGATACGCCGTCTTACCCGACCCCGCAACGCCGTCGACCACGCCCGGCAGCACCGAGCCCGACGCCAGAGCGGCCAGACCTGCCAGCAACTCCTCCCGATCACGCCCGACAACGACCCCGCGCCGATCCAGCAACGACCGCGAGTCCAGCAACGACCGCGCCACCGCCCAGACATCCACATCCGGACGGTCGACCAACCACGCCCGCAACCGGTCCGCCTGCCCCCGCAATCCCTCCTCCGACTTCGCCGACACCACCAACGGCACCACCGCGATATCAGCGATGTCAGCGTCCGACCCGGCAGACGCAGGTCCGACACGGGACACCGGCATCGTCGGCGGTTCCTCGAGAATCACGTGCGCGTTCGTGCCGCTGATCCCGAACGACGACACCCCGGCACGCCGCACCCGACCACCCACCGGCCACGGCTCCGCCTCGGTCAACAACCGCACCGACCCCGCCGACCAATCCACATGCGGCGACGGCGCATCCACGTGCAACGTCCGCGGCAACGTCTCATGCCGCAACGCCTGCACCATCTTGATCACCCCGCCCACACCCGAAGCCGCCTGCGAATGCCCGATATTCGACTTCAACGCACCAACACGCAGCGGCTCCGAGCGATCCTGGCCATACGCGGCGAGCAACGCCTGCGCCTCGATCGGATCACCCAACGCCGTCCCCGTCCCGTGCGCCTCCACCACATCCACATCCACCGGGCGCAGGCCCGCGTCGGCCAACGCCGACGCGATCACCCGCTCCTGCGACGGACCATTCGGCGCAGTCAGGCCGTTGCTCGCGCCGTCCTGGTTGACGGCGGTGCCACGCACCACCGCCAACACGTTGTGGCCCAGCCGCTGCGCGTCCGACAGCCGCTCCACCACCAGCACCGCCGCGCCCTCCGACCAAGCCACCCCGTCGGCCGCCGCCGAAAACGCCTTGCACCGACCGTCGGGAGCCAAACCGCGCAGCCGCGAGAACTCCACAAACACCGTCGGCGTCGCCATCACCGTGGCACCACCAACCAACGCCAATGAACTCTCCCCCTGACGCAGCGCCCGGCATGCCAGGTGCAATGCCACCAGCGACGACGAGCACGCCGTGTCCACCGTCATCGCGGGCCCCTCCAAACCCAACGCATAGGCCACTCGTCCGGACACCACGCTGCCCGCCGCGCCCGTGGCGACGTACCCCTCGACCTCGGGCCCAGCCTTGCGCGTCAGGGCGTCGTAATCCTGGTACATCACCCCCGTGTAGACACCGGTGTCGCTGCCCCGCAACAACGTCGGAGCGATCCCCGCGTGCTCCAACGCCTCCCACGACACCTCCAACAGCAATCGCTGCTGCGGGTCCATCGCCACCGCCTCACGCGGTCCGATCCCGAAGAATCCCGCGTCGAAATCGGCCGCATTCGTCAGGAACCCACCCTCGCGGGTGTAGGACGTGCCCGAGTGGTCAGGGTCCGTATGAATCAGGCGATCCAGATCCCAACCGCGATCGGACGGAAATTCACTGATGGCGTCCGTTCCCGAGAACACCAGATCCCACAGTTCGTCCGCGGATTCGACACCACCGGGATACCGGCAGGCCATGCCGACGATGGCGATCGGCTCGTCGGCTCGCACTCGGCGCACGGTTTTTGTCGTCCGCCGTTCGGCGTGGGGTTCGGCCCCGACCCGGGACACGATGAACGCCGCCACCGCCCGGACGGTGGGGTGGTCGAAGACCAGCGTGGAAGGCAGCCGCAAACCTGTGGTCCCGGCGATCCGGTTGCGGAACTCCATCGCGCCCAGCGAATCGAAACCCATGTCATTGAACGGCTTCTCGACATCGATCTGCTCGCCGGAGGCATGACCCAGTACGGCGGCAACCTGGCCCCGCACGAAATCGAGCACGATTGCGTCGTGTTTGTCCGACCCCGCTGCCGACGCCAATAGCGTCGCCAGATCCCCACCACCGCTGTCGACGCGGCCCGGCACGGGCACCAACGACTGCAGCAGCCCAGGCGCGAGGCCCGCACGAGCCTGCACCGACAACACTGCCATGTCGAAATCGACCGCAGCCACACACGGCGCCTCCGCGGCGACAGCGAGGTCGAACAGCGCAAGCCCATCGGCCTGGGTCAGCGGTCGAAAACCCATCCGCGCCAACCGCTCCAGGCCTGCCGCTCCCAATTCGGCCGTCATCCCACCATCGGAGTTCCACGGACCCCACGCCACCGACACCGCGGGCAAACCCGCGTCGGCGCGGCGGCGCGCCAACGCATCCAATACCGAGTTCGCCGCCGCGTAGTTGCCCTGCCCCGCCGACCCGAGCACCGCCGCAACCGAGGAGAACAGGACGAACGCCGACAATGTGCGATCCAGAGTGAGCTCATGCAGATTCAATGCCGCATCGACCTTCGGCGCGAGCACCCGGTCGATCTGCTCGGGCGTCAGCGACTCGACAGTGCCGTCGGCCAACACACCCGCCGCGTGAATGACAGCCGTCAACGCGGGACCACCGGAAATATCGTCGAGCATTCTCGCCACAGCAGCGCGATCGCTCACATCACAGGCCAGCACCCGCGTCCGCGCCCCGAGTTCGGCCAGCTCGGCGACGAGTTCCGCGACGCCGTCGGCTCGTTCGCCGCGCCGGGACACCAACACCAGATCACGCGCACCATGCGCCACGGCGAGGTGCCGGGCGACCAGCGCGCCCAACCCGCCAGTGCCGCCGGTGATCAGCACCGCACCCGAGCCGATCGCCATACCCGACCCGGTGGCGGGTGCGTCGCGACGGGTCAGCCGCGGCGCGAGCAACGCACCCGCGCGCACCGCCAACTGCGCCTCCTCGGCGTGCAGTGCCGCCGTGATCAGTTCGTGGGTAACCGCACCGTCGGCGTCGATGTCCAGCAATACAATCCGGCCGGTATGCTCCGATTGGGCGCTGCGCAGCACACCCCAGATGGCCGCGGCGGCCAGATCGGGATTCTCGCCCGGCAGACCCGCGCCGTTGCGCGTCACCACAACCAGTCGCGCGTCGAGGCGCAACCACGATCGAACCGTCACAGGCACCGTGTACACGCATCGGCGCACAACGTCTGCCGAGTCCGTCACATCAGAATCCGCGAACCACACCACCACATCCGGGCCGGTATCCCCGGCGGCCCCGACCAGCGCGGCCATGTCCGAGTAGGTTTCCTCGAACCCGGACGCAGTCGTCGAGCCGACCACCGCGATCCGCCGGACGTCCGCACCGACCCGCGGACGGTCGACCGCGATCCAGCTCACGTCGTACAGGCCATGGCGGCCGACGGATCGACCCGCGTTCAAAGCCTGACTGTCCACCGGACGCGCCTGCAGCGATTCGACAGTCAAAACGAGAGCGCCCGCTTCGTCAACGAGTTCGAGCCGCACACCGTCGGCTCCGGCGCGCCGGATTCGCGCCTGCACGGCCGCCGCCCCAGGGCGGAACAGCCGCACCCCGTTGAACGAGAACGGCAGCGGCACGTGATCGTCCGGAATGTCGGCCGCCAACTCCTCCACAGCAGCATGCAAAGCAGCGTCCAAGAGCGCCGGATGCACACCGAACCGAGAAGCTTCCACACCGCCGTCAGCGGCCAACCGCACCTCAGCTAAGACGTCACCGCCGTCACGCCACATCCGACGCACCCCCTGAAACGCAGGTCCGTAACCGAGGCCGCGCGCGGCCAACCGGTCGTACAGCGTGTCCGCGGGCATCACATCGTCGTCCGACGACGGCCCGCCGGCAGCGCCGGACATCGGAGCGTCGCCCGCCCCGGAATGATCCCGGCCGAAAGCACGCGGGGACAGACTCTGTCCGGAAATCACCGCCCCAGGCACGAGAATGCCACGCGCATATGTGATTCCGGATCCGCCGTCCGACAGCTCGCCCATTGTCCCGGACGCCACGACGAACCGTCGCCGCCCGTCGGCATCCGACGCTTCGACAGCGATCTGGATGTCGATCTCGAGGCTGCCATCCAACCGCAGCGGTGCTTCCAGCACCAGCTCGTCCACGATCTCGGCGCCCACCCGAGCACCGACCGCCAAAGCCAGCTCGACGAAACCGGTCCCCGGTAACAGCACCCCGCCGAATACCGTGTGATCGGCAATCCACGGATGCGACGCCACCGAAAGCCGGCCGGTGAACAGCCACTCGTCCTTACCAGCCACCGCGATCGAAGCACCCAGCATGGGGTGATCGACCGGCATCAGACCGGCACGACTCACATCGCCGACGCCGACCCTTGCCGGCAGCCAATACCGTGTGTGCTGGAACGCATAGGTCGGCACAGCGATTCGACGCAGCGGCCGTCCCGCGAACAGCGGACGCCAATCCACCTCCAGACCCGCGGTGTGCGCAGCGGCCAGGAACGCGGTGAACTGCGCAACCTCATTCGCGGCAGCGGAAATAGCGGATCGCGCCGCGCCGCGCCGAGCGGTAGCAGCCACCACGGACCGCGCCTCCACATCGGGTTCTTCGGCCAGACACTGGCCTGTCATCGCCGCCAGCACGGCATCCGGGCCCACCTCCAGAAACCGCCGAACCCCGCTCACCGCCAACGCCCGCACCCCCGGAGCGAACCGCACGGCCGACCGCACCTGACGCACCCAGTACTCCGGATCGGTCAGTTCACCGTCCACCAACTCACCGGTCACATTCGACACAATCGGAATCGTCGGCGTTCGATAAGTCACACCCGCTGCCACCGAACGGAATTCGGCGAGCATCGGCTCCATCCGCGCCGAATGGAACGCATGACTCACCCGCAACCGGTTCGTCTTGCGACCCTGGTCACCGAGCAAACGCTCCACCTCGCCGACAGCGTCCGCATCCCCGGACAGCACCACCGACGACGGACCATTCACCGCAGCCACCGACAACCTGCCGCAATACCCGGCCACCAACGCAACCGCCTCATCTTCGGACACCGCCACCGCCACCATCGCCCCACCCTCGGGCAACACCCCCATCAACCGACCACGCACAGCAACAAGACGACACGCATCCGACAGAGACCACACCCCCGCCACATACGCCGCCACCAACTCACCGATCGAATGCCCGATCAGCATGTCCGCCGCAATACCGAACGAACCCAACAAACGGACCAACGCCACCTCGAACGCGAACAACGCCGGCTGCGTGAACTCCGTCCGATCCAGCAGCACCGCATCGTCATCCCGCGCGAACACCACATCCTTCAACGACCGACCAAGGTGGACATCGAACCCAGCACAGACCTCGTCCAACGCCGCCGCAAACACCGGAAACGCCGCATACAAACCCCGACCCATCCCGCCACGCTGCGCACCCTGCCCAGTGAACAGAAACGCCGTCTTACCCGACCCGACAACTCCCTCCACAACACCCGAAGACACCTGCCCTGCCACCAGACCCGCCAGACCCGCCAGCAACTCCTCGCGATCCGCACCGACAACCACACCCCGCCACTCCAGATGAGAGCGGAAATTAGCCAACGAATACGCGATATCCCACACACCCGCATCCGGATTGTCGATCACCCACTGACGCAACCGATCCGCCTGCGCCCGCAACCCCTCCTCCGATTTGGCCGACACCAGCAGCGGCAACGGCGGGGCCACCGCAATCCCGGTCGGCGACACCGGCTGCGGCACCGAGATGTGTTGCGCAGGTGCCTCTTCCAGGATGGCGTGGGCATTGGTCCCGCTGACACCGAACGACGACACCCCGGCCCGGCGAACACGCCCGTCGGCCGGCCACGGTCGCGCCTCGGTGAGCACCTCGACATCGCCGGATGACCAGTCCACATGCGGGCTCGGCTCGTCCGCGTGCAGGGTCGGCGGCAGGGTTTCGTGCCGCATCGCCTGCACCATCTTGATCACTCCGGCCACGCCCGCCGCGGCCACGGTGTGCCCGATATTCGATTTGAGCGACCCGATCCGCAGCGGACGATCCGCACGATCCTGCCCATAGGCGGCGATCAACGCCTGCGCCTCGATCGGATCCCCCAGGGCGGTCCCGGTGCCGTGCGCTTCCACGGCATCGATATCGCCCGGTGCCAGTCCCGCGTTGGCCAGCGCCGCCGCGATCACCCGCTCCTGCGACGGACCGTTGGGCGCGGTGAGCCCGTTGCTCGCCCCGTCCTGATTGACCGCCGTACCTTTGACAAGGGCCAACACATTGTGACCGAGCCTGCGGGCATCCGACAGCCGCTCCAACACCAACACCCCCACACCCTCAGCGAAAGCGACACCATCGGCCGCAGCAGAGAACGACTTGCACCGGCCGTCCGGCGACAGGCCGCGCTGCCGGGCGAAATCGACGTAAAGATAAGGGCTGGCGGCGACGGTGACGCCGCTGGCCATCACCAGCGAACTCTCTCCCTGGCGCAGCGCCTGGCAAGCAAGATGCAACGCGACGAGCGACGAGGAGCATGCGGTGTCCACCGTGACCGCGGGCCCCTCGAGGCCGAAGACATACGACACCCGCCCGGACACCACACTGCTGGTGGTGCCGGTGAGCCGATATCCCTCCAGATCACCCACGACGCGGTCGATATAGCCGGAGTAGCCGGCTCCGGCGAAGACCCCGGTATCGCTGCCGCGCAGTGCGGCCGGGTCGATTCCCGCGTCCTCCAACGCCTCCCACGACACCTCCAGCAACAACCGCTGCTGCGGATCCATCGCCGAAGCCTCCCGCGGACCGATCCCGAAAAACCCTGGATCGAAATCACCCGCGTCGTAGAGGAACCCGCCACGGCGCGTGTAGATGGTGCCCGGCTTGTCGGGATCGGAATCGAACAACCGATCCAGATCCCAGCCGCGATCCGCCGGGAAATCACCCGTCGCGTCCCGGCCCGACGACACCAGATCCCACAGGTCCTCCGCCGAATCCACCCCACCCGGGAAACGGCACGCCATACCAACGATCGCGATCGGCTCGTCGGCGCGCACCCGACGCACGACCTTTTTCACCGGTCCACCCGGTTCCGGAGCCACTCGCGCCTGCACCAGTTTCGCCACCGCCACCGGGGTCGGGTGATCGAACACCAATGTCGAGGGCAGGGTGAGGCCCGTCGCCTTGCTCAGCCGGTTGCGGAACTCCACCGCGCCCAGCGAATCCAGACCGATCTCATCGAAAGGCTGACCGGGACGGATATCGCCGCCCGAATCGTGCCCGAGCACCGCGGCCACCTGGTCGCGGACCACCTCGAGAACCAGATCGGCCCGCTGCGCCTCGGGCACCTCCACCAGCCGGGCGCCCAGCGACCCGGCGGCGAGCACGGCCGCGCCAGCGGCTTCGGCCCGGACCGGGCGCGCCACCCGCCGCACGTACCCGCGCAGTACAGCGGGCACTGCCGCCGGATCGGACTCCCGGCGCACACCGGCGGCATCGAACCGGATCGGCACCAGCCGCGCCCATGATCCGGCCAGCGCTTCGTCGAACAGACGCAGTCCTTCGTCGTCCGTCAGCTGACTCGAGCCCAACCTGCCCCAGCGCGCCACAGCCACCCGGTCCAGGCCGCCGGTCATCCCAGAACCCTGATTCCACGGCCCCCACGCCAACGATGTCGCCACCAACCCCACCGCCCGACGCCGCTGCGCCAACGCGTCCAGGAAACCATTCGCCGCCGCGTAATTACCCTGCCCCGCAGACCCCAACACCCCCGCCACCGACGAGAACACCACAAACGCCGACACCCTCCGGTCCCGCGTCAACTCATCCAGATACCACGCCCCGTCCACCTTCGGCGTCAACACCCGATCCACCTGATCCACGGACAACGACTCGATCGTCCCGTCCGCCAACACACCCGCCGTATGCACCACGGCCAACGGCGAATCCGAATCGATATCCGCCAGTAGATCCCGCATGGCAGCGCGGTCCGCGACATCACAGCGCTCGATCCGCACGTGGGCCCCGGCGGCCGCCAGTTCCGCGGCCAGTTCCGGCGCACCCGGCGCGTCGAGACCGCGCCGCGAGGTGAGCACGAGCCGCCGCACCCCGCGGGCGACGACGAGATGCCGGGCGAACAGTGCGCCGAGCCCGCCCGTACCTCCGGTGATCAAGACCGTCGAATCCGCCAGCCATGGGTCGCCGCCGTCGGAGGACGCGGCGGCGCGCACCAACCGGGGCACCAGAACATCCGCGCCGCGCACCGCGGCCTGCGGCTCACCGCTCCCCAGCACGGTCATGATCCGCTCGGCCTCCACCGGAGCCGCCGGATCCTCGTCCACGAGCACGAAACGCTCCGGGTTCTCCGCCTGCGCGCAGCCGACCAGACTCCACACCGCCGCCGCGACCGGGTCCGGCGTCTCTCCCGGCACACCGGCTCCACCCGGGGTGACCACCACCACGCGGACCTGCGACAGGCGTTCCTCGGCGAGCAGCGATTTCATTGTGGTCAGCGCATGGTGCACCCCGGTCCGGACACCGTCCGGTACACCGGCGGCCTCGCCGCCCGGCCACGCATCAGCCCGCCACACCAGCACATCCGGAAGGTTCTCCGCGGCCGCGACCTCGGCGACGGACGCGTAGCGCGCCGCGATCCCGGACACTGCCGCATCCCCGAGAACCGCCGCCGAGAGGTCGGACCGGCCGATCACACCGGCAGGCTCCCACCGCACCTGGTACAGGCCGGCCGCGGCGCCGCCGAGCGTGCTCCGGAATTCCTGGACGTCGTAGGGCCGCACCACCACCGCGTCCACGGACACGATCGGATTGCCCGCCGGGTCGAGGGTCGCGACCGAGATTGTCTCCGAACCGGTCGCCACCGCGACGACCCGCAGGGACGTGACCTCCGCGGGCCATCGCCCACCCTCGGCCGCCGGCTTGTGGAAACGCGCACCACCCCAACGGAACAGCAGTCGCCCGGTATCCGGGCCGGCGGCGGCGTCACCACACAGCAGACGGGAGAACCCGGCGTGCATCACCAGATCCAGCAGAGCCGGATGCAGATCGTGGCGTCCCGGTTCCGGTGCCGCGGCGGTATCCAGCACGATCTCCGAGAACACCGTGTCGCCGCGTTGCCAGGCACCGCGCACCCCGACGAAAGCCGGACCGTATTCCAGCCCCGTGTCCTGGGCGATCAGTGCCGCGAGCCCTGCGGCGTCCAGGGGTTCGGCGTCGACCGGCGGCCACTGCTCGTCGCGCAGCTGCGCCAGCAGGTCCGGTTCGCCCTCGGGCAGCGCCGCCAGCGCACCGGTCGCGTTGTGCACCCACTCGGCGTCACCGGGGGTCCGGAAGTAGAACTCGAACCGCCGCCGACCCGATTCGTCGGCCGCCTCCACCAGCACCTGCAGTTCGACCTCGTCGTCGCCGGTCGGCAGGATCGGCGCCTGCAAGGTGAGCTCCTCGACCACACCGCACCCGATACGGGCGCCCGCGACCAGCAGCATTTCGATCAGCGTCGCGCCCGGCAGGACGACCACGCCGTAGGTCATATGGTCGGCGACCCACGGGTGGGTGCGCAGCGAGAAGCGACCGGTGAACAACCACTCGTCGGTTCCGGCCAGCCCGACCACACCGGTCAGGATCGGATGCTCCAGCGACGACGCCGAGACCTCGCCGGTGGCGGGCAACCAGAACCGCCGCCGCTGAAAGGCATAGGTCGGCAGGGTGATCCGGTGCGGGTCGCGACCGGCGAACCACCTCGCCCAATCCACCTGTGCCCCCGCGACATGGGCCTGCGCCACAGCGGTGACGAACTGCCGTACCTCGGTGTTGTCGGACACCGGCCCGTCCGCCCGGTCCGCGTCCCGGCTCGCGACCGGCCGCCGCGACGCCGCGGCCACCGTGGACACGGCTTCCACCTCCGGGTCCTCGGCCAGGCAGCGGCGAGTCATCGCCGCCAACACCGCATCCGGACCCACCTCCACAAACCGCCGCACACCCACCGCGACCGCGGTCGTCACACCCGGCGCGAACCGCACACACCCCCGCACCTGCCGCACCCAGTACTCCGGATCGGTCAGTTCACCGTCCACCAACTCACCGGTCACATTCGACACAATCGGAATCGTCGGCGTGCGATAAGTCACACCCGCTGCCACCGAACGGAATTCGGCGAGCATCGGCTCCATCCGCGCCGAATGGAACGCATGGCTCACCCGCAACCGGTTCGTCTTGCGACCCTGGTCACCGAGCAAACGCTCCACCTCGCCGACAGCGTCCGCATCCCCGGACAGCACCACCGACGACGGACCATTCACCGCAGCCACCGACAACCTGCCGCAATACCCGGCCACCAACGCAACCGCCTCATCTTCGGACACCGCCACCGCCACCATCGCCCCACCCTCGGGCAACACCCCCATCAACCGACCACGCACAGCAACAAGACGACACGCATCCGACAGAGACCACACCCCCGCCACATACGCCGCCACCAACTCACCGATCGAATGCCCGATCAACACATCCGGGGTAATCCCGAACGACTCCATCAACCGGAACAACGCCACCTCGAACGCAAACAACGCCGGCTGCGTGAACTCCGTCCGATCCAACACCCCGTCGACATCGGTGAACATCACCTCCCGCAACACCCCACCGAAGTGCCGATCGAACTCGGCGCACACCTCGTCCAACGCCACCGCGAACACCGGAAACGCCGCATACAGTCCCGCACCCATCCCCACCCGCTGCGCACCCTGACCAGTGAACAGAAACGCCGTCCTATCAGAACCCGCGCAGCCCTCGATCGCTCTCGGCGACCCCCCTGAAGAATCTGTCACATCGGCCAGACCGGCAAGCAGTTCCTCCCGGTCACGCCCCACCACCACACCGCGCCAGTCCAACAGCGCCCGCGACGTCACCAAAGAGTGCGCGATATCCCACACGTCCGCGTCTGGAGCGTCGATCAACCACTGCCGCAGTCGATCCGCCTGAGCGCGGAGGGCTTCGTCGGACTTGGCCGATATCAACAGCGGAACGAAATCCGACACGATGGGCTTCGCAGCGGCCTCGCCTCCCGACTCGACGGCGACCGGATCGGCGGGCGCTTCCTCGATGATCACGTGGGCGTTGGTACCGCTCACGCCGAACGACGACACACCCGCACGACGCACCCGCTCACCCGCAGGCCACGGCTCAGCCTCGGTCAACAACCGCACCGTGCCCACCGACCAATCCACATGCGGGGTCGGCACATCCACATGCAACGTCTTCGGCAACACACTGTGCCGCATCGCCTGGACCATCTTGATCACACCCGCGACCCCCGCCGCAGCATTGGTGTGACCGATATTCGATTTGAGCGAACCCAAGCGCAGCGGCCCACTCTCACCCCGCGCGCCGTAGACCGCCATCAAGGCACGCGCCTCGATCGGATCCCCCAACGTCGTGCCCGTCCCGTGCGCCTCCACCGCATCCACATCCGACGGCGCCAAACCCGCATTCGCCAACGCCGCCGCGATCACCCGCTCCTGCGACGGACCATTCGGCGCGGTCAAACCCTTGCTCGCGCCGTCCTGGTTCACGGCCGACCCGCGCACCAGGGCGAGAACATTGTGGCCCAGACGCCGGGCATCCGACAGCCGTTCGACGACCAGCATCCCGAGCCCTTCGGAGAAGCCGGTCCCGTCCGCAGCCGCCGCGAACGCCTTGCACCGCGCATCCGGCGACAGCGCACGCTGGCGCGCGAACGCGATCAGGTGGGACGGATCCGACATCACGGTGACACCGCTCACCAGTGCGAGCGATGTTTCACCCTGCCGCAAAGCCTGACATGCCAGATGCAACGCCACCAGCGACGAGGAGCACGCGGTGTCCACCGACAGCGTGGGGCCCTTGAAACCGAATATGTAGGAGACCCGGCCGGACAGCACACAGTTCGCCCCGCCCAGGTAGGCATGGCCTTCCGACTCGGCCGTCAACGTAGGGGAGCCGATGCGGGGGCCATAGTCCTGGTGAAAGACTCCAGAGAAGACGCCGGTGTCGCTGCCGCGCAATGTCACCGGGTCGATACCCGCGTCTTCCAGGGCTTCCCAGGACGCCTCGAGAATCAGACGCTGCTGCGGCTCCAGCATTGCTGCCTCGCGGGGGCTGATTCCGAAGAAACCCGCATCGAACTCGGGCGCCGAATGGATGAACCCACCCTCACGCGTATAGATCGTGCCGGGCGCATCCGGATCGGGGTCGTAGAGCTTTTCCAGGTCCCACCCTCGGTCGGTCGGAAAACCACCGACGGCGTCGGTGCCGGTGTCGACCAGATCCCACAGTTGCGCGGGGGAGTCGACGCCACCGGGAAAGCGGCAGCTCATCCCGACGATCGCGATCGGCTCCCGCGCACTCCCCTCCAACTCCTGGATATGCTTGTTGGCGGTGCGCAGGTCTGCAGCGAGTTTCTGCAGATATCGGGTGAGTTGTTCCTCAGTGCTCATGGTTGACCGAACTCCTCATCAATCAGGTTCAAAAGCTCGCGGCCGGAATGCGCGGCAAAGTCGCGGTATTCGTCGGTCTGCCGGCTGTCGCCGAGGTGGGACCGAAGACGGTCGCTGATGCCGAGCAATGCGGTGACCGTCGCATCGTCGTTACCCGCCACGGCCAGGATCTGTTCGACCATCGCCTCCAGGCGGGCGAGATCGTCGGTCGCGGGCGGTGCCGCGGCCACCGCAAGAGCCATTCGGTCGTGCAGGTACTGGGCCAGATCAACCACCGTTGGGTAGTCGAACACGAGCGTCGAGTTCAACTGGAGGCCGGTAACTTTCGAAAGCCGGTTCCGGAACTCCACTCCACCCAGCGAATCGAATCCGAGCTCGTCGAATCCCTTGTCGGGCCGGATATCCTTGATCGACGCATGGCCCAATGCGGCGGCGGCGTGCTCGCGAACCAGATCGAGTACGGCCTGCTCCCGCTTGGCCTCCGGTACCCGACCCAGCTCGAAGCCGCGCGATTGTCTCTCGCTCCCAGCGCTGCGCTGCGAAGGTCGAACCAGCCCGCGCAATACCGCGGGGATCGTGTCGGCGCGAGCCGCTCGTTGCAAGTCGTTCAGGTCCAGGCGAACCGGCACGAGCGCCGATACTCCTGCCGGGTCCGATCCGACGCCTGCGACGGTGTCGAACAGTCGAAGGCCGTCGGCCTGGCTCAGTGGACGCATACCCAGGCGGGCCAGTCGTGCGACTGCCGCTTCGTCCAGGGTGTCGGCCATGCCGCCCGATCCCGTTCCGGTCTGCTCCCACAGCCCCCAGTCGAGTGCCACAGCGGGCAGCCCGTCGGCGCGACGCCGGGCGGCCAATGCGTCCAGGAAGCTGTTGGCGGCGGCATAATTGGCCTGCCCCGCCGCCCCGAGGACACCGGCAATCGACGAGAACAACACGAATGCCGAGAGGTCCGCGTCCCGCGTCGCCTCGTGCAGATTCCACGCCGCGTCCACCTTCGACGTGAGGACACGATCCAGCTGTTCGGTCGTGAGTGTGCGAATTGTGGCGTCGTCGAGCGTGCCCGCCGCGTGGATCACCGCCGTCAACGGCTGGTCGGACGGGACCGAATCGAGCAGAGCCCGCAATGCGGTCCGGTCCGCGACATCGCAGGCAGCGATGCGCGCGTGCGCGCCGAGTTCACTCAGTTCCGCCGCCAATTTCGCAGCACCCGCGGCCTTTTCGCCGCTGCGGGACACCAGGAGCAACTGCCGGACACCGTGCTCGACGACCAGGTTCCGAGCCAGTATCGCGCCGAGCCCGCCGGTGCCTCCGGTGATCAGCACGACGCCGGACCCGAACGACGGTCTCGCCTCGGGGGTCGCCGCTGAGCGCTTCAGCCGCGGGGCCAGCACAGTACCCCCACGGACGGCCACGTGCGGCTCCTCGGCTGCCAGAACCAGCAGGACGGCGTCGATCGAGAGCGGTTCCACGCCGGGCGCGGATTGCCAGTCGAGCAGGACAATCCGACCGGGATGTTCGGTCTGCGCACTGCGAACCAACCCCGCCGCCGCGGCGGCGGCGAGATCCGGTGTCTCACCGGGCAGCCCGACCGCATTGTGGGTGACAACGACCAATCGCGACTGCTCCAGCGCATCCTTGTCGAGCCACGCCTGAAGCGTGCGCAACGTCGACCGCACCTGCTCGTGTGTGGCGGCCGCGGCGTCACCGTTTCGGGGAATCGCGTCCGCGGCGACAGACCACACCACCGCCTCGGGCACCGCCGCCCCGCCGGTCGCCACCACGCTGTCGAGATCTGGATAGTGTTCCCGCACACCGACAACCGAGATCGAGCCCAGTGCGGCAATCCCACCGGAAACCAGGTCGGCGGACGAAGCGCCGACTTCCGTCCAATGCAGTTCGTACGCCCCGGCGTCGCCGCCGGACAGCGAACCACGGAGCTGGGCGACGTCGTAGGACCGCATGACAACCTCGTCGACGGAGAAGACCGGGTTGCCATCACCGTCCACCGCCGCCATGGCGAGGGCGTCCTCGCCCTTCGACACGGCGATGACCCGCAGCAGTCCGGGCCGGACGACGTCGTGGAATCGGGCGCCGCCCCAACGGAACAGCAGCTTGCCGCGGTTCGGGTCATTGCCGAGTTCCGGCCACATCAGACAGGCGAGCCCGGTATGCCCGATAGCGTCCATCAAGCCCGGATGCAGCGCGAAACCCTCCGGGTCCACGGCCGGATCCAAGACAACCTCGGAGAAAACGATGTCGCCGCGCTGCCACGCGCGTTCGGTGCCTCGGAAGGAACGACCGTACTCGAGTCCCGACGCGGCTTCGATGTGCGCGGGAATCCATTCCGGGTCGATCGGGTCGGCGCCGGGCGGTGGCCACGACTCAGCCCGGAGCTGTTCCAGCAGCGGCTCGGCGGCCGGTTGGTCGCCCGCCAGCACACCGCTGGCGTTGCGTACCCACTCGCCGTCGGTGGCGAGGCGGTAGTGGAAGGTGAAGTGCCGCCTCCCTGTGTCGTCCATCTCGTCGACAAGCACTTGCAGGTCGACGGCGCTGCCGTCTTCGGGCGGGAGGATCGGGGCCTCCATGATGAGCTCATCCACACCGACACTGCCGAACCGCTGTCCCGCCGTCAGCAGCATCTCCACCAGCGTCGTACTCGACACGACCATGACGCCGTAGCTTGCGTGGTCCGCAAGCCAGGGATGGGTCCGATACGAGAGCTGTCCGCTGAGCATCCATTCGTCCTTGCCCGCGACCTGCACCACACCGGTCAACACCGGGTGACCCGACGCCGTCTGCGACGCCCGGACGACCGGCTGCAGCCAATACCGCTGGTGCTGGAATGCATAGGTGGGCAGCGGAACCCGCGACACCGCGCGGCCTTCGAACAGCGCCTTCCAGTCCACACCCACACCCGCCACCTGGGCCTGCGCCAAGGCGGACACGAACTGGGTCGGCTCGTCGATCGAGCGCCGGGCGGCCGCGACCACCGTCGATGTGGCCTCGAGGTCCGGAGTATCGGCAAAAAACTGCCGAGTCACCGCGGACAGCACGGCATCCGGTCCGATCTCCACGAACCGCCGCACTCCGGCCTTGACCAGGGTGTCTATCCCGGGCGCGAAGCGGACGCAACCACGCACCTGCTCCACCCAGTAACCCGGGTCGGTCAACTCCGCGCCGACGACCGCGCCGCTGACGTTCGACACGATCGGAATGTTCGGCTGCTGGTATGTCACCCCTTCGGCCACCGAACGGAACTCGGCGAGCATCGGCTCCATCAACACCGAATGGAACGCGTGGCTGACCCGTAACCGGTTGGTCTTGTGACCTTCCGCGGCGGCCCGCAGTTCCACCTCGTCGACAGCGTCCGCATCCCCGGACAGCACCACCGATGACGGACCATTCACCGCAGCCACCGACAACCTGCCGGAACACCCGGCCACCAACGCGACCGCCTCATCTTCGGACACCGCCACCGCCACCATCGCCCCACCCTCAGGCAGCACCCCCATCAACCGACCACGCGCAGCAACAAGACGACAAGCATCCGACAGAGACCACACCCCCGCCACATACGCCGCCACCAACTCACCGATCGAATGCCCGATCAACACATCCGGGGTGATCCCGAACGACTCCAGCAACCGGAACAACGCCACCTCGAACGCAAACAACGCCGGCTGCGTCCACTCCGTCCGATCCAACACCCCGTCGACATCGGTGAACATCACCTCCCGCAACACCCCACCCAGGTGCCGATCGAACTCGGCGCACACCTCGTCCAACGCCACCGCGAACACCGGAAACGCCGCATACAGTCCCGCACCCATCCCCACCCGCTGCGCACCCTGACCAGTGAACAGATATGCCGTCTTACCCGACCCGACAACTCCCTCCACAACACCGGAAGACACCTGCCCTGCCACCAGACCCGCCAGACCGGACAGCAACTCCTCACGATCCGCGCCGACAACCACCCCCCGCCACTCCAGATGAGAACGGAAACCAGCCAACGAATACGCGATATCCCACACCCCCGCCTCCGGATTATCGATCACCCACCGACGCAAACGATCCGCCTGCGCCCGCAACCCCACCTCGGACTTGGCCGACACCAGCAGCGGCAACGGCGGGGCTGCCGCAACCCCCGCCGGCGACACCAGCTGCGTCACCGGCTGCGGCTGCGGCTGCGGCACCGAGATGTGTTGCGCAGGTGCCTCTTCCAGGATGGCGTGGGCATTGGTCCCGCTGACACCGAACGACGACACCCCAGCCCGGCGAACACGCCCGTCGGCCGGCCACGGCTGGGCCTCGGTCAACAGCTGCACATCCCCGGCCGACCACTCCACGTGCGGGCTCGGCGCATCGACATGCAACGTCATCGGCAGGGTTTCGTGCCGCATCGCCTGCACCATCTTGATCACTCCGGCCACGCCCGCCGCGGCCGAGGTGTGGCCGATATTCGACTTGAGCGACCCGATCCGCAAGGGCCGATCCGCACGATCCTGCCCATAGGCCGCGATCAACGCCTGCGCCTCGATCGGATCACCCAATGGTGTCCCGGTACCGTGTGCCTCGACCGCATCCACATCCGACGGCCGCAACCCGGCATCGGCCAGCGCCGCCGCGATCACCCGCTCCTGCGACGGACCGTTCGGCGCCGTCAAACCATTCGACGCACCATCCTGATTGATCGCCGTCCCCCGCACCACCGCCAACACGTCGTGGCCCAGACGCCGGGCATCCGACAGCCGCTCGAGCACCAGCATGCCGACACCCTCGGAGAAAGCAACACCATCGGCCGCGGCGGAAAACGACTTACACCGCCCATCCGGCGACAGACCACGCTGCCGCGCGAACTCGACAGAAAGATAAGGATCGGCAAAAATCGCCACACCGCCCGCCAACGCAAGCGAACTCTCCCCCTGACGCAGCGCTTGGCACGCCAGATGCAGCGCGACCAGCGACGACGAGCACGCGGTGTCCACCGTGATGGAAGGCCCTTCCACACCGAAGACATACGACAGCCTGCCTGACGTCAGACTGCCCTGGGTTCCGGTGAGCCGATAACCCTCCAACTCGCTGGGCACCCGATCGAAATAACCCGAATAGCACGCTCCGACGAACACCCCGGAATCACTGCCGCGCAACGACACCGGATCGATGCCCGCGTCCTCCAGAGCCTCCCAGGACGCTTCCAGCAGCTGACGCTGCTGTGGATCCATCGCCGACGCCTCCCGCGGACTGATACCGAAGAAGCCGGCATCGAAATCACCGGCATCGTCGAGGAATCCGGCGCGGCGGGCATAAACAGTCCCGGGCTTGTCCGGATCCTCATCGAACAACCGCTCCAGATCCCAACCCCGATCCGACGGGTACTCACCGGTCGCGTCGATTCCGGAGACGAGTAGATCCCACAACTCATCCGGCGACAGCACACCCCCGGGGAAGCGGCAGCCCATCCCCACGATCGCGATCGGCTCGCCCGCCCGAACCCGGCGCACCACCTTCTCGACCGGTCGCCCCACCGCCTTCGGCTCGACACGGGAATGCACCAGCTTCGCCACCGCAGCCGCGGTCGTATAGTCGAACACCAGAGTCGACGGCAACTGCACACCGGTGGCCTTGACCAGCCTGTTACGGAACTCCACACCACCCAAAGAATCGAAACCGATCTCGTCGAACCGCTGATCGGGCCGGATGTCGGCGGCCGAATCATGCCCCAACACCGCCGCCGCCTGCGCCAACACCACTTCCAACACCACCTCACCGCGCTGAGCCTCCGACACCTGCCCCAACCGGTCGCCCAACGACCCCGCCGCGAAGCCCGCCGCGGACTTTCTCAAAGCCTTCGCCGGACGCGCCGAATGCCGCACGAATCCACGCAACACCGCAGGAACAGCATCGGCGTCGGACTCTCGCCGCAGCACGCTCGCGTCGAACCGGAGTGGAGCCAGGCACCCATCGGCACCGGCGAGGGCATCGTCGAAAAGACGCACACCGTCGACATTCTCGAGCTGACCCAACCCCAACCGACCCAACCGCGCCATCGCCGTACTCCCCAGACCACTGGTCATCCCACTACCGGAGTTCCACGGCCCCCACGCCAGCGACGTCGCAGGCAACCCCGCAGCTCGCCGCCGCTGCGCCAACGCGTCTAGGAATCCGTTCGCTGCGGCGTAGTTGGCTTGCCCGGCCGACCCCAGCACCCCCGCAATCGACGAGAACAGCACGAACGCCGACAGATCGCGGTCACGGGTCAGTTCGTCCAGGTACCACGCCCCGTTCACCTTCGGCGCCAACACCCGATCCACCTGCTCACCGGTCAACGACTCGATGGTGCCGTCGTCGAGAACCCCCGCGGAATGCACCACGGCAGTCAACCCACCATCGGAATCAATCGTGTCCAACAGCGCCCGCACCGCGTCACGGTCCGCGATGTCGCAGGCGACCACCCGGGCATCGGCGCCGGCCTGTGCCAGTTCCGCGACCAGCTCGTCCGCACCGGCCGCCTCGGGTCCCCGCCGCGACGCCAACACCAGCCTGCGCACACTGTGCTCGGCGACGAGATGCCGGGCGAACAACGCCCCGAGTCCACCCGTGCCGCCGGTGATCAGCACCGTCCCGTCACCCAACGACGGCGGCACGGTGTCCTCCGACATGGGTGCGCGCGTCAACCGGGGCACCAGAATCTCCGCACCGCGTACTGCGACCTGCGGCTCATCCGCCCGCAGTACGGCCGCGATCCGATCGACATCCAGCGGCTCGGCCGGATCTTCGTCGAGGAGCACGAACCGCTCCGGATTCTCCGACTGGGCACTGCGGACCAACCCCCACACCGCGGCCGCGGCCAAATCCGGAACCTCCCCGGGCAGCCCGGCGCCACCCGTGGTGACCACCACCATCCGGGCATCGGACAGGCGTTCTTCGGCAAGGAAGGATTTCAGCGTGGCCAGCGTGCTGTACACGCTCGCCGACACCACTCCCGGATCATCAACGGCCTGCTCCGAAATTCGCCATACCACTGCCCCCGGAATCCATTCGGCGGCAACAACATCGGCGACCGACGCGAAGGACGCCTCGATCCCCGACACCGTCGTGTCCCCGAGTACGGCCATCGCAGGCGAGGGCGGGCCGACCGACCTGCCCTCGAGTGCTCTTATCGGGGGCCCTACCAGGGTGGACTCCCAATGAATTCGATACAGTCCGGTCTCGTCATCGGACAGGCTGCGCCGGAATTCCCCGACGTCATACGAACGCATCAGCACCGCGTCGATAGACACGATCGGATTGCCGTCCGGATCGACGGCCGCGACAGACATGGTATCCGCTCCGGTCTCGACCGCAATCACCCGAAGCGACGTCACCACCGCAGGCCACAGACGCTGCCCGCCGTCCGCCTCGGACTCCGGATTGTGGAAACGCGCACCACCCCACCGGAACAACAACCAGCCGGTCTCCGGATCGGGATCCACCCCACGGAAAATCAGCTGGGAAAGCCCGGCGTGCATCACCAGTTCCAGTAGAGCCGGATGCAGATCGTGGCGCCCCGGCTCGGGCGCCGCGTCGGTGTCCAACACGACCTCCGAGAAAACCGTGTCGCCACGTTGCCACACCGCATGCACACCGACGAACGCCGGACCGTACTCGAGCCCGGTGTCCTGCGTAATCTGCTCCGGAAGCTGTGTGCTGTCAACGAGTTCGGCATCGACCGGCGGCCATTCCTCGTCCCGCAGCCGAGACACCAACGCCGAGTCACCGTCCCACCGCGCCGCAAGCGCACCGGTCGCGTTGGGTGCCCATTCCGCGTCGGGCGACTTCCGGTAAAAGAACTCGAACTGACGCCGCCCGAGCTCATCCGTCGCCCGCACCAACACCTGCAACTCGACCTCGTCGTCACCAGGCCGGATCGGCGACTGCACAATGATTTCCTCGACCACCTCGCAACCGATCCGGCCGCCCGCGGCAAGAAGGAACTCGAGCAACAACACACCCGGCACAACCACCACACCATGGGCCATGTGATCGGCGATCCACGGATGCGTACGCAACGAGAACCGACCGGTGAACAACCACTCATCAGACCCCGCCAACCGGACCACACCCGTCAGAATCGGATGTTCCGTCGATGACTGCGGCACATCATTGTTCGGCGGCAACCAGAACCGCCGACGCTGGAACGCATACGTCGGCAATGGAACCCGACGCACCCCACGACCCGCGAACAACAGCCCCCACTCCACCCGCACACCCGCGACATGGACCTGTGTCAGTGACGTGACGAATTGAGTCACCTCATCCACCGTCCGCCGGGCCGCCGCGGCCACCCACGAGGCCGACTCGACCTCCGGATTCCGCGCCAGGCACTGCCGAGTCATCGCCGCCAACACCGCATCCGGACCCACCTCCACAAACCGCCGCACACCCACCGCGACCGCGGTCGCCACACCCGGCGCGAACCGCACACACCCCCGCACCTGCCGCACCCAATACTCCGGATCGATCACCCCATCACCAGCAAACTCACCGGTCTCATTCGACACGATCAAAAGTTCCGGCGACCGGTACGCGATACCTTCGGCCACCGCCCGGAACTCCGCCAACATCGGCTCCATCCGCGCCGAATGGAACCCATGGCTCACCCGCAACCGACTCGTCTCAACCCCATCCCCGGACAACGCCCGCTCGATCTCCTCAACAGCATCGGCATCCCCCGACAACACCGTCGACGACGGACCGTTCACCGCCGCGATCGACACCCGACCACCCACAGTGCCCGACGATAAAAACGCGGCAACCACATCCCCCGCCCGCTCCTCACCGATCGCCACGGCAAGCATCGCCCCACCAACAGCCAACCCACCCATCAACCGGCCACGCGCCGCCACCAACACACACGCATCCTCCAGCGACCACACACCCGCCACATACGCCGCAACCAACTCACCGATCGAATGCCCAACCAACACATCCGGTGTCACACCGAACGACTCCAACAACCGGAACAACGCCACCTCGAACGCGAACAACGCAGGCTGGGTGAACTCCGTCCGATCCAACAACCCTTCGGCATCATCGAACATCAATTCCTTCAACCCCCGACCGAGCAGCGGATCGAACTGGGCGCACACCTCATCCAGCGCTGCAGCGAACACCGCAAACGCCCGATACAAGCCCGCACCCATCCCCACCCGCTGAGCACCCTGACCGGTAAATAGAAACGCCGTGCGGCCCGAGCCGACGCTGCCGGTAACGGCACCGCCGCCGCCGGACGCATCATCGGCAAGGGCCGCCAATCCCGCCAGCAGCTCGTTCCGGTCGCGCCCGACGACCGCGCCGCGCCAGTCCAACGCAGCCCGGGACGTCACCAACGAGTGCGCGATATCCCACACGTCCGCGTCTGGGGCGTCGATCACCCACTGCCGCAACCGATCCGCCTGCGCCCGCAGACCCGACTCGGAACTCGCCGACACCAACCACGGCACGGCTGCCCCGATGTGGGGCTCCGCGGGCGCAGGCTGCGACGCCGGAACTCGTCGGTGTCCGATGCGGTCTGTGCGGAGCCCTCCATCGTCACGCTGCGCTACCTGCTCCGGGCTCGACCGCACATATCGGGCAGGCGCTTCTTCCAGGATGGTATGGGCGTTGGTGCCGCTGATGCCGAATGACGACACTCCGGCACGACGGACACGCCCGTTGCGTGGCCAGGGCTGAGCCTCGGTCAGCAGCTCGACGTTGCCCTCCGCCCACTCCACATGCGGGCTCGGCTCATCCACATGGAGCGTCTTCGGCAGAGTTTCGTGCCGCAGCGCCTGCACCATCTTGATCACGCCACCGACGCCGGCCGCGGCGATCGGATGTCCGATGTTCGACTTGATCGACCCGATCCGCAGTGGTTGTCCCGGGCGGTCTTGCCCGTAGGCGTTGATCAGTGCCTGCGCCTCTATCGGATCGCCCAATGTCGTGCCGGTACCGTGCGCCTCCACCGCATCCACATCCGACGGCGCCAACCCGGCATCGGCCAATGCCGCCGCGATCACCCGCTCCTGCGAGGGACCATTCGGCGCCGACAAACCATTACTCGCACCATCCTGATTCACCGCCGACCCGCGCACGAGGGCCAGGACGTTGTGACCCAGGCGCTCGGCGTCGGAAAGCCGCTCGAGCACCAGCACGCCGACGCCCTCGGAGAAGGCGACGCCGTCGGCCGCGGCGGAGAACGACTTGCAGCGCCCATCGGGAGACAGACCACGCTGCCGCGCGAAATCAACGTAGATGGAGGGACCTGCCGCGACCGTCACGCCACTCGCCAACGCCAGCGAGGTCTCCCCCTGGCGCAGCGCTCGACAGGCCTGGTGCAGCGCGACCAGTGAGGACGAGCATGCGGTGTCCATGGTGACGGCGGGCCCTTCGAGGCCTAGAACATACGACACGCGGCCCGAGATCACGCTGTTCGAGGTGCCGGTGAGCCGGTAGCCCTCCAGATCGCCGGTCACCCGATCGGAGTAACCCGACTGGCACGCTCCAGCGAACACTCCGGTATCGCTGCCGCGCAACGAGATCGGGTCGATGCCCGCCTCCTCCAGCGCCGCCCAGGACGCTTCCAGCAACAGACGTTGCTGCGGGTCCATCGCGGAGGCCTCCCGCGGGCTGATGCCGAAGAAACCGGCATCGAAATCGCCTGCGTCATAGAGGAATCCGCCGCGGCGAGTGTAGGAGGTACCGGACTTGTCCGGATTCTCATCGAACAGCCGCTCCAGATCCCAACCACGATCTGTCGGGAACTCGCCGGTGGCGTCGGTTCCGGAAGCAAGAAGATCCCAGAGATCGTCCGGTGATGCGACACCGCCGGGATACCGGCAGCTCATCCCTACGATGGCGATCGGCTCGTCCGCCCGAACCCGGCGCGGAGCCTTCTTCTCAGCGGGTCCATCCGCGATCGTCGGCGCGACTCGGGAATGCACCAGTTTCGCCATCGCCTCCGCGGTCGGATAGTCGAATACCAGGGTTGACGGCAACTGGAGACCGGTGGCCTTGACCAGCTGGTTGCGGAACTCCATGACGCTGAGCGAATCGAACCCGATATCCTTGAACGGCATATCCAGGGCGATCGACTCGGCGCTCTCGTGACCCAGCACCGCCGCCGCCTGGGCACGGATCACCTCGAGGATGATGCGTTCTTGCTCGGCCACCGACCGGCCGGCCACCTGCGCCGCCAGCGTCGACGACTTGCTTGCCCTGCCACCCACGCGACGGCGGGACGGCCGCAGCAAACCGCGCATGATCGGGCGCAGATCATCCTCGGCCAGGGCGGACCGGTCGACCCGGACAGTCACGGACGCCGCCCGGCCGCCCGCCAGGGCAGCATCGAACAGCGCCATACCGTCCTGGTCGCCGATCGGCAGGAAGCCCTCCCGTCGCAACCGGGCGCGGTCGGCCGCGCCGAGGGCACTGGTCATACCGGTGCGCTCGGACCACAGCCCCCACGCCATCGACGTCGCGGGCAGACCGTTCACATGCCGGTGTTGCGCCAACGCATCGAGGAAAACGTTGGCGGCGGCGTAGTTCGCCTGCCCCGGATTGCCGATCACACCCGTGACGGAGGAATACAGCACGAACGCCGACAGATCCAGATTCTTCGTCGCCTCGTGCAGATGCCACGCCGCATCCACCTTGGGCCGCAGCACATCCGCGATCTGCTCCTGCGTCATGGCGGCAAACAGGCCGTCGGCCAACACGCCCGCGGCATGCACCACACCGGTCAACGGATGCTCCGACGGTATCCCCGCCAACACCGCATCCAATGCCACCCGATCGGCCGCATCACAGGCGACCACGTCCACATGCGCGCCCAGCTCGGTGAGCTCTGCGGCCAGTTCGGCCGCGCCGGGCGCGGCCGGGCCGCGCCTGCCCGCCAACAACAGCCTCCGGACGCCGTGGGCAGTGATCAGGTGCCGCGCGACCACCGCACCCAATCCCCCGGTGCCACCGGTAATCAACACAGTGCCATCGGGCCGCAACGGGGTCGGCACAGTCAGCACGTTCTTGCCGATATGTCGAGCCTGACTGATATACCGGAACGCTTCCGGCGCCTGCCGCACATCCCACGCGGTGATCTGCGAAGGCGCCAACGCCCCGGCGTCGAAAAGCTCGACAACAGTCGCCAGGATCTCCCCCAACCGATCCGGCCCTACCTCCATCAGCATGAAATGGTGGTAATCCACCCCATGATGTTCAGCGGCCACCTGCACCGGATCACGCTCGTCGAGGTGGCCCATCTCGATGAACTTGCCGCCGCGCGGCATCAGTCGCAGTGACGCGTCCACGAATTCGCCGGTCAGCGAATTCAACACGATGTCCACGCCGCCACCATCGGTGGCGTCGCGAAACTTCCGCTCGAAATCCAGCGTGCGCGAGTCGCCGATATACGAGTCGTCGAATCCCATGTCGCACAGCACATCCCATTTGGGCCGGCTGGCGGTCACCAACAGACGCAAACCCAGGTGCCGAGCCAACTGTATCGTTGCGATGCCGACACCACCGGTGGCCGCGTGCAGCAGCAGCGTCTCACCGGATTGCGCACCGGCCAAGTCGACGAGACCGTAGTAGGCGGTCGCGTACACCACCGGCACCGCCGCGGCCTGGGCGAAAGACCATCCCTGCGGGATCCGCGCGAGCACTCGCCGATCAGTCACCGACACCGATCCGGCACCGGTGATGAACCCGAAAACCCGGTCACCTGGCGCGAATTCGGTCACATCGGGTGCCACCTCGAGCACGATGCCCGCACCCTCGACACAGATCGCGGCATCCTCTTCCGTCACTATGCCCAAACCAGGCCTTATCATGCCCAGAGTGATCAGCACATCACGGAAATTCACGCCTACCGCGCGCACCGCCACCCGGACCTGGCCGGGCTCGAGCGCCCGCAGCTCGGCCGGCGTCGCGGTCAGCGTGAGGTTGTCTCCGGTCAGCGTGCCCTTGCCGAGGTAGGTCAAGCCCCACGCCGGCGTCTGCACCAGGTCACTCGCACCCACGTTGTCGCCGACGCCGAAGTTCAGCCGGGGTGCGTACGCCGTCCCGCGCCGTATCGCCAGCTGGCGTTCGCCACCCATCATCACAACCAGGGCCACACCGTGCCGATAATCGGCCCAATCACCGACGTCGACGACGAGAATCCGGTCCAAGTGCTCGCTCTGCGCCGTGCGCAGCAGACCCCACGCCGCCGCACCGGACAGATCCACGGACTCCCCCGGGTGCACCGCCATCGCCTGTCGAGTCACCACCACGATCAGCCCGTCCTGCACCAGCAGCCGCTGCACTCGCACCGTCAGCGCGGTCACCGCATCCCGCACCGCCGCCGGGAGATCGTGGTCGGAAGGAGCTGCGTCGAGCCGCACCACCGTCACGCTCTGTCCCGCGATCGTGACGACCTCCCCGTCGTCTGCGGGACTCCAGGCTTCGGCTTCGGTGAGTTCGTCCTCGGGGGAGGCCAGCGCGACCCAATCCACCCGGTAACCGATACCGTCGCTCCGACAACCGGCAGCACCGAGGAGCGCGTCGGTCGAGAGCGGGCGCATGGTCAGCGCCTCCACCTCGGCCACTGCCACACCCGCCTCGTCGGCGACCGTCACCGCGATCCGCTCACTCCCCGACACCACCGCTCGAACCCGCAGGGAAGTCGCCCCCGTCGCGTACAGCGCAACGTGCTCCCACGAGAACGGGACGGCCACCTGACCGGCCTGCGGTGCGGCAACCAACTCACCCAGCAGGATCGCGTGCAGCGCAGCATCCAACAGGGCGGGATGCACACCGAACTCCGTAACCTGCGACCGGGCCTGCTCCGCAAGCGCGACCTCCGCGAACACCTCACCATTACGCCGCCACAACGCGGTCAGTCCCCGGAACACCGGCCCGTACTCATAGCCCAACTTCGCCAGATCCGCGTAAGCGTCGTCGATCGGCATCGCCGTCACACCGGCCGGAGGCCAGCTCGCCATACTCGGGTCGACCAAGGGCGCGTCCGCTTGGGCAGTGACCGACCCGACCGCGTGGCGCACCCACTCTTCCGATAGGGAACCATCACCGATCTCGGACCGATCGGACTCTTCGTCACCGCGCGCGCGGGAGTACACCGACACCGGCCGTGCGCCCGTCTCATCCGGTCCGCCCGCCATGACTCGCAGCTCGACGGCTCCGGCGGCCGGAACCGGTAGGGGCGCCTCGATCACCAGCTCCGCCAAATGCGGGCACTTCACCATCGATCCCACGTGCAGGGCCAGCTCCACGAGAGCGGCGCCGGGCAACAACGCCACCCCGGCGACGGCATGATCGGCCAGCCACGGGTGACCGGCTAGCGAAAATCTGCCGGTGAACACCACATCCCGGGAGTTCGGCAGCCGCACCATCGCGCCCAACAGCGGATGCCCCGCTTCGTCCAGGCCCGACCGCCACGCATTCGGCGCGTCGTCCGGCTGCAACCAATACCGCTTGTGCTGAAACGCGTACGTCGGCAGGTCCACCATCGCGGCGGGGCGCGGAGCGAAGCTTGCCGGGCGACCATGGTGAGGTTTGCCGAGCGACCGCGCGGCGGCCGGAGCCAACGCCCCCACCGCTACCTCGACACCTACACAGTAAGCCTCCGCCAACGCGACAGTGACCTGCTCCCAACCCCCACGATCACGCTTCAAAGTCCCCAAAACAGCCACACAGTCAGCCAAACCGATCGACTCCGCCACCCCCTCCACACCCACCGTCAACACCGGATGCGGACTCACCTCGACAAAAGCATTCACCCCCGCACGCTGCAACGTCTCCACCGACTCAGCGAACCGCACCCCCTCACGCAACCCCCGATACCAATACTCGGCATCCAGACCCGCCGTGTCCACAAATTCCGCGGTCACCGTCGAAAAGAATGGAACCGAACCCGTTCGCGGCCGAATCGACGCCAACTCGGCAAGCACCCGATCCCGAATACGCTCCACCGCCACCGAATGCGAGGCGTAATCCACCGGAATCTGCTTCGCCCACACCCCGTCGGCCGCGCACCCGGCCACAAACTCGGCCACAGCGGCCGACTCGCCCGATACCACCGTCTGCCCCGGCCCGTTCACCGCCGCCACCGACAACCGAACACCGAACACTGCCAAGCGATCCGCCACCGCGTGCGACGCCAAACCGACCGACGCCATACTCCCCGAACCCGCCAACTCCTCCGCCACAACCCGAGAACGCACAGCCACCACCCGCGCCCCATCCGACAACGACAAACCACCCGCCACCACAGCCGCCGCGATCTCCCCCTGCGAATGCCCCACCACC
>NZ_JBKORD010000035.1:0-34306 GCF_046764875.1 Nocardia arseniciresistens | reverse complement strand
GTATGTCGTTGCGGCACCTGATAACTCGATCGACACCGCAACCCTCACCGAGTACCTCGCCCATCGGTTACCGTCCTACATGGTCCCCTCGGCGATCATGGTGCTCGACCGCATCCCGTTGACTCCGGTGGGCAAACTGGACCGCAAGGCACTACCGGATCCGGCCTTTACCGACACCAAGCCGTTTCGGGCACCCCGGACACCCACCGAACACATCATCGCCGGGGCATTCGCCGATGTATTGGGCACCGATGCAGTCGGTATCGACGATTCATTCTTCGCCATCGGCGGCGACAGCATCAGGTCGATCCAGTTGGTGACTCGGGCCAGGGCGGCGGGTGTGGTGTTCTCCGCGCGTGATGTGTTCGACCGCAAAACGGTAGCGGGGCTGGCCCAGGTCGCCGTTCGCGACAGCGCGGCAACGACATCCATTCCGGCGGACCTACCAGGCGGCGGCGTTGGACAGATACCGGTGACGCCGATCATGCGATGGCTGATCGAACGCGCGGAGTCGGGATTCGACCGATTCTCACAGGCAGTGGTGCTACTTCTGCCGTCGGGGATCGACCAGCAGAGACTTACGGGCGCGGTGCAGGCGGTGCTCGATCGGCACGACATGCTGCGCGCGCGGCTGCGCCCTGGCTCCGATGGGAGCTGGACGTGGGAGGTGCTGCCGGTCGGGACGGTTCGAGCCGACGACCTCGTCCACCGGGTGGCGATGGAAGGGAAACCGGGAAGCGTCGAGTTCCGTGCGTCGACAGCGACAGCGTTGGATGCCGCCGCGGACCGGCTCGATCCGGGGGCCGGGATCGTGGTGCAGATCGTGTGGTTCGATCCGGTGGACGTGGCGGAGCCGGGCAGGGTGCTGGTCCTGGTGCATCGATCGGCGATCGACGGTGTCTCCTGGCAGGTGCTGGTCGCGGACCTCGCGATGGCGTGGGCGCGGATAGCGTCCGGCGAGCCACCCGATCTGGCCCCGGTCGGGACATCAATGCGAATGTGGGCGCACGGGCTGGTCGAGGCAGCCCTACATTCGGAGCGGACCGCCGAACTCGGATTGTGGCAAGCGATGGCCGTCAGGGACGATCCGATGATCGGGTCCCGGCCGCTCGACCCGGCGATCGACGTGGCTGCCACTACCCGCACAGTGGTGGTCGACGTGTCCCCCGAGGTGACCGCGGCGCTGTTGACCGATGTGCCCGCGGCATTCCACGGCAACGTCGGCGACGGGCTGCTGGCCGCGCTGGCGGTGGCGGTGACGAAGTGGCGGCGTGAGCATGAGTCGGAAGCCGCCGGTGGCCCGCTAGCGGACATGCTGATCGGTCTCGAAGGGCACGACCGTGCGGAAGACGCCGTCCCCGGCTCGGATCTGGCCCGGACGGTCGGCTGGTTCTCCACGAGGTCTCCGATGCGCCTCGATCTGTCGGGCATCGATCTCGACGATGCGTGCGCTGGTGGGCCGGCCATGGGGGCAGCGGTCAAGTCCGTCAAGGAACAGCTCCTCGCTGTCCCTGACCATGGAATCGGCTACGGCTTGTTGCGGTATCTCAACGCGGACACCAGACCGATACTCCAGACTCTGCCGACGCCGCAGATCGGGTTCAACTTCGTCTCCACGAGGATTCCCGAAGGAATACAGTCGGCCGGATGGATGCCGGTGGACAACGACGGCGCCCTTGTGAGTGCCGAGCTCGCCGGTGCGCAGAATGCGGAAATGCCGGTGTCGGCGGCGCTCGACGTCAATGCCTTCACCCTCGAAAATGAGGGCCAGACGCAGTTGCGGGCAGTCTGGTCGTATCCCGCCGGGGTGCTCACCGTCGACGAGGTGCGCGAGGTGGCGCAGTCGTGGCGCCGGGTCTTGACCGCGTTGGCAGCACATGTCCACCGTGCCGGGGCCGGGGGACGGACGCCGTCGGATCTGGATCTGATCAGGATCGGACAGTCCGAGATCGAGCGAATCGAAGACAGCTATCCGGCGTTGAGCGACGTCTGGCCATTGACTCCGTTGCAGGAGGGGTTGCTGTTCCATGCGCTGGTGTCCGAGGAGTCGACCGAACCCTACTTAGTGCAGTTGGTCCTCGAGTTGCGTGGGCAAGTCGATCCGGCGCGGATGCGCCGAGCCGGGCAACTGCTGCTCGCCCGGCATGCGAATCTGCGCACCGCATTCGTCACCGACACCGCCGCTGGACCGGTGCAGGTGGTCAATGAAAACATCGAGGCCCCATGGTCGGAGCTCGACCTATCCGCGCTGGATGACGGTGCACGCAATCGCGAGTGGGATCGACTGATGGCCGCAGACCGGGCGACCCGGTTCGACCCGGCTCGGCCCCCACTGCTCCGCTGGATGCTGGTCACCACGGGGCCGGAGCACTACCGGCTGATGCTGACCAATCATCACCTGCTGCTCGACGGCTGGTCGACGCCGCTGCTCCTGAAGGAGTTTCTGATCCTCTATGCCACCGACGGCGCCTCCACGATGCTGCCTCGAATACGTCCCTATCGGGACTTCCTCGCGTGGATCGTCGGGCGGGACCCCGCTGCGTCGCTCGACGCCTGGGCCCGTGCGTTCGATGACGCCGACGGGCCGACCCTGGTGGTTCCGGCCGATCCCGGCCGCCCATACACCGAATCACGTGAGGTGCTCGGCGAACTGACCGAGCAACAGACCGCAGCACTGACCAGCTTCGCGCGGGCCCGTGGAATCACCCTCAACACCGTGATCCAGACGGCATGGGCGATCGTGTTGGGCGCGTTGACATCCAGAGAGGATGTGACGTTCGGCGCCACGGTGTCCGGACGGCCCCCACAGGTCGCGGGCATCGAATCGATGATCGGGATGTTCATCAACACACTGCCGGTGCGCGTCCGTCTCGACCCCGCCGAGAGTTTGGGCCAGCTGGTCGACCGGATTCAGGCGGAACAGGCCGCGCTGCTCGATCACCACTACGTGGGTCTGACCGACATCGAGCGTGTGGCCGGGCCGGCAGCGGTCTTCGACACGATCACGGTGTTCGAGTCCTTCCCGGTCGATCGTGGCGGGCTGACCGAGGACACCGATATCGCTGGCATGCGGCTGCTCGATGTGACCGGCACCGACGCCGCGCATTATCCGATCGGAGTGGTCGCGCGTGTCGACACGCGACTGCACCTCACTATCAAGTACCTGCCCGAACTCTTCGACCAGGACACGATGGATGCGACCCTGCAGAGGGTCCTGCGCGTGATCGGCATCGTTGCCGCCGACCCGGATCTGCCGCTGGCCTGGCTCGATCTGCTCTCCCCGGCCGAACACCGGGAGTTGACGCCGGTGGCGGGTGATCCGGCTGTGCCGGAGCAGGTGTTGCCGGAGTTGTTGTCGGCAGCGGCGGAGCGGGATCCAGAGGCTGTCGCGGTGGTGTGCGGGGATCGACAGTTGACGTACGGCGAGCTGGATGCGGAGTCGAACCGGTTGGCTCGACTGTTGATCGGTCGGGGTGTGCGGCCGGAGACGAATGTCGCGGTTGGGTTGCCTCGGTCGGTCGAAGAGGTTCTGGCGGTATGGGCGGTGACTAAGTCGGGGGCAGCGTTCGTACCGGTGGATCCGCTGTACCCAGCTAGCCGGGTCGAGCAGATGCTCACTGATTCGGGTGTGGCGGTAGGAATCACACTGTCGAAGTGGCGCGATCGGCTGCCCGGGGCCGTGCGGTGGTTGGCCCTCGACAATCCCGCGGTCGAAGCGGAGGCGGCGGGGTTGTCGGTGATGCCGGTGACCGATGCGGAGCGAACATCGCCGGTGCGTGTCGACAGTGCCGCGTACGTGATCTACACCTCCGGCTCGACAGGTGTGCCCAAGGGTGTGGTGGTATCGCATCGAGGGTTGGCGAACCTGGTGGCCGAACAATCTTCGCGGTTCGACATCGGGCCGAGCGCGCGGGTGCTGCAATTCGCGTCTCCGAGCTTCGATGCGGCAGTCCTGGAACACCTATGGGCGTTCGCGACGGGTGGGCGACTCGTGATTGCGCCCCCGACCGTCTACGGCGGGGGCGAGCTGGCGCAGATCCTGTCGCGCACGAAGGTGACCCATATCGCGCTGACGCCCGCAGCCTTGGGGACGGTCGATCCAGACGGGCTGGAGGACCTCAGGACCGTCGTGGTCGGTGGCGAGGCGCCCTCCTCCAAACTGGTGTCACGGTGGGCGCCGGGCCGGAGATTCTTCAATACCTACGGTCCGGCGGAGGCCACGATCATGACCGATGTCTGTGCGCCGATGGTGGCAGGTGAGGCGGTGACGATCGGCGGACCGATCCGCGGAGTCGGTCAGGTCGTGCTCGACGCATGGTTGCGGCCGGTGCCGGTCGGGGTCGTCGGGGAGTTGTATCTGGCGGGCCCGGGTCTGGCTCGCGGTTACCGCAACGGGATGGGTCCGACGGCGTCGCGGTTCGTCGCCGATCCGTTCGCAGGCCCAGGGCAGCGCATGTATCGGACCGGCGACTTGATGCGGTGGCTGCGGCTACCGGACGGGGGTCTGGCGCTGGATTATGTGGGCCGGTCGGATTTCCAGGTCAAGGTTCGTGGTTTCCGCATCGAGCTCGGCGAGGTCGAATCGGCCCTACTGGCCTGCCCGGGTGTGACCGCCGCTGTGGCGACTGTGCACCGGGACCCCGACGTTGGCGACCGGTTGATCGGGTACGTGGTGCCCGAGCTCGGCGCCGACCTCGACGCGGCCGCGGTCCTCGCGTTCGCCGGGGAGCGGTTGGCCTCGCATATGGTGCCCGCGACCGTGGTGGTGCTCGGCACGCTGCCGCTCACGACGAACGGCAAGCTCGATCGCACCGCTCTGCCCGCGCCGGACTTCACCACAGGCCGGGGCGAATTCCGGGCACCGGCCACCGAGGTGGAGCAGGCTCTGGCGAGCCTGTTCTCCGAAGTATTGGGTATCGACAGGGTCGGTCTCGATGATTCGTTCTTTGCCATGGGCGGCGACAGCATCATGTCGATCCAGTTGGTGACTCGGGCCAAGGCGGCGGGTCTGGTGTTCTCCGCGCGCGAAGTGTTCGAGCGCAAAACGGTTGCCGGGCTCGCCGAGATCGCTGTTCTCGACGACAGTGCCGCGGCGGCCTCCCTTCCGGCGGAACTGCCCGGCGGGGGTGTAGGGCCGATACCGGTGACGCCGATCATGTGTTGGATGTTCGAGCGCGGCAGCTTCGACCGTTTCTGCCAGTGGGTGATGCTTACTCTGCCCAACGGCATCGACATCACCGGAATCGGCGCCACCGTCCAGGCAGTTACCGATCACCACGACATGCTGCGGGCCCGACTACAACCGGATCCCGCGCACCCGTCGGGCTGGGCCCTGCAGGTGCAGCCGACCGCGATCCCCGCCGCCGGTCTTATCCGGCGCGTGTCGGTGGATGCGGCACCCGACAGCAGCGCCTTCGCCGCGCTCGTCGACGCCGAGGCGAACGCGGCGGCCGAACGCCTCGACCCCGAAGCCGGGCTCATGCTCCAGCTGGTCTGGTTCGATCGGGTCGGACAGCCGGGACGGCTGCTGGTCGTCGCACACCACCTGGTAATCGACGGCGTCTCGTGGCGGATCCTCGTTCCCGATTTCGCCGCGGCATGGACGCAGCTGAGTGTCGGGCAACGGCCGCGACTCACGCCTGTCGGCACCTCGATGCGACGCTGGGCGCATGCTCTGAACACCGCCGCCGCCGCCGAGAGCCTCGATGAACTCGACTGGTGGCGGTCCACGCTCGGCGCTGCCGATCCGCCGATCGGTGCCCGCCCGATCGACCCGGTCGTGGACGTGCAAGCCACCGTCGCCACTGTCGAGGTGGCCTTACCTACCGCGGTGACCCGCGCCGTGCTCACTACCCTGCCGGGGGCGTTCCACGGCAACGTGGACGACGCCCTCATCGCCGGGCTCGCGATGGCGCTGACTCGATGGCAGTACCGCCACGGCAACACCGTCACCGAATCGTTGCTCACCCTCGAAAGCCACGGCCGCCACGGGACAGTACTCCCCGGTGCCGACCTCACCCGTACCGTCGGATGGTTCACCACCACCTATCCTGTGCGGCTCGACCTGTCCGATATCGACATCGACGACGCGTTCGCCGCCGGGGCCGCCGCCGCGGCCGTCATCAAGTCGATCAAGGAACAACTCCGGCAGGTCCCCAACCATGGGATCGGCTATGGGCTGCTGCGCTACCTCAACGCCGATACCGCCCGCATCCTGCGTGACCTACCCACCCCTCGAGTGAGCTTCAACTATCTCGGTCGGTTCGACACCACGCCCGCCTCATTGCGCGATATCGGGTGGATGCCCACCGACACCGACGACGGCGGCGGCGGCGTCCAGAACCCCGACGCACCCGTCGCAGCCCTGCTCGGCATCAACGCGGTCACCATCAGCACATCGGAAGGGCCTACTCTTACCGCCGCCTGGGAGTATCCGACCGGCCTGCTCACCTCCGCCGAGGTCACCGACCTGGCGGAACTGTGGCGCGACGCGGTGACCGCGCTGGCCGCCCACGCGTCCCGGCCCGGTGTCGGCGGGCTGACCCCCGCCGACGTCGACCTCATCGACCTCGACCAAGACACGATCGACCGGCTCGAAGCCAAACGTTCGACACTCGACGACATCTGGCCGCTCACGCCGCTACAGAAGGGGTTGCTGTTCCACGCCCAGCTCGCCGACGGCACCCTCGACGCCTACATCGTGCAACTCTGTTTGGAACTCGGCGGGCGCGTCGACGCGGACCGGCTGCGCCACGCCACGCAGACTTTCATCGGACGGCACCCGAACCTACGGACCTCGTTCGTGCGCGCCGGCGCCGGCGAAGCGGTCCAGGTGGTGCACCAGCACGTCGAGGTGCCGTTCACCCAGATCGACTTGACCGAGCGCGACGACACCGACGCTGCGCTCGAACACCTCATGGACACCGAGCGCCGCACATGCTTCGACGTGACCGCGGCGCCGCTGCTGCGACTCACCCTGATCAGCATCGCGCCCCAGCAGTACCGGCTGCTGGTGAGCATGCATCACATCCTGATAGACGGCTGGTCCACGCCACTGCTGATCCGGGAACTGCTGACCCTTTACGCCAGCGACAGCGACCCCACGGTGCTGCCCATGGTGCGCCCCTACCGCGACTACCTGGTGTGGCTGAACACCCAGGACCAGGACGCGGCGGAAGCCGCGTGGGCGATGGCCTTCGAAGGCGTAACCGAGCCGACCCTGCTGGCGCCCGCGGACCGCGGCCGCCGGCCCACCATCGCCGCGCGCGAAGTCCGGGTGCAGCTGAGCGAACAGCGCACCACGGCCCTGATCACGGTCGCCCATCAGCAAGAGGCCACACTCAACACCGTCATACAGGCCGCCTGGGCGATCGTGCTTGCCACCTCGACCGCCCGCGAGGACGTGGTCTTCGGCACCACCGTCTCCGGGCGCCCTCCGCAGATCCCCGGCATCGAATCGATGATCGGGCTGTTCGTCAATACGGTGCCCGTCCGGGTCCGACTCGACCACCGCGAAACCCTCGCCCAACTACTACAGCGAATCCAAACCGAACAAGCCTCGCTGCTCGACCATCACCACCTCGGGCTCGCTCAGATCCAACATATAGCCGGTCCAGGCGCGATGTTCGATACCGTCACCGTTGTCGAGTCCTACCCGGTCGATCGGGCCGGGCTGTCCGAAGACACCGACATCGCGGGAATGCACGTCCTCGACGTGCACGGATACGACGCCGCGCACTATCCGCTCGGCCTGGTCGTCCACCACGACACCCGAGTGCACCTGACCTTCAAATATCTGCCAGAACTGTTTGCACAACACCAGATCGACGCCATCGCCGACCGAATGCTGCGAGTGCTCGACACCATCATCGAACACATCGATCTCCCGCTGACCGAGCTACAGCTGCTATCCCCGGTCGAGCGAGCCACACTGGTACCCGTTCGCGGTCGGCCCGGTGTGGTGATGTCGTTGTTGCCGCAGGTATTGACGGCCGCGATGACATCGGACTCGGAAGCGGTGGTCTGCAACGGCATACGGTTGTCCTACCGCGAACTCGATGAAACCTCGAACCGGTGGGCTCGGGTACTGATCGACACCGGAACAGGACCGGAATCGTTCGTAGCCATAGCGTTACCGCGCTCCATCGACGCCGTGATCGCCGTGTGGGCGGTCGCCAAATCCGGCGGCGCGTTCGTCCACATCGACCCCACCTATCCCCCCGACCGGATCGCAGGCATCGTCACCGATTCCGGTGCCACTGTCGGGCTGACACTCGGGATCCACCGGGACCAGCTGCCGGACACCATCAGATGGCTCACCCTCGACGACCCCGCCTTCGCCGCGACGACAGCGTCGGCGTCCCCCACCGCGATCACCGACGCCGATCGCACGACAACGCTACGGCCACAGCACCCGGCCTACTTGAACTACACCTCGGGCTCCACCGGGACCCCCAAAGGAGTCGTGGTCACCCACAGCGGTATAGCGAACCTGGCCGCCGACACACGGGAAAGGCTCGGCCTCACCGTGAACTCTCGAATGCTGGCCGCCGCCTCGGTGAGCTTCGACGTCTCGATCCTCGAATGGCTCAGTGCCGCAGCTGCCGGCGCCACCCTGGTCCTCGCCCCCGCACCAGTAGTCGCCGGCGCCGAACTGGCCGAATCGATCAAGGCCGAACACGTCACCCATGCCGCCTTCACCCCGACAGTGCTCGCATCGCTGCCCCCCGACGAACTCGACACCCTCACCACCGTGATCATCGGCGGCGAGATATTCCCACCAGCCCTGGCAAAACAATGGACACCGAACCGCACGGTGATCAGCTGCTACGGGGCTACCGAAACCACTATCACGAGCTGCGCCGACGCTCCCTTGACCACAACCACAGACAGCCCGATGACAATCGGCAGCCCGACCCGCGGATTCACCGCCGTCGTACTCGACCGCAGACTGCGCCCTGTCCCCACCGAAGTAGTCGGCGAACTGTACATGTCCGGACCAGGTCTCGCCCGCGGCTACCACAAGCAGCCCGCAACCACGGCGGCCCGATTCGTCCCCGACCCATACGGGCCGCCTGGGACACGGATGTACCGCACCGGCGACCTGGTCGCCTGGACCACCGACCGGGCACTGCAATACAAAGGCCGCAGCGACCTACAAATCAAAATCCATGGCCATCGCATCGAACGCGGCGACATCGAAGCCGCCCTACGCAGCCACCCCGACATCACCCATGCCGCCGTCACAGTCCACACCCGACCCAACGGCGCCGACCAACTCACCGGCTACGTCGTCCCCACCTCCGAAACCGCACCCGACATCGCCGCGCTGACGAGCTACCTCGCCACCCGACTACCCACCCACATGATCCCCACCACCATCCGCACCCTCGACCGAATCCCCCTCACCCCCACCGGCAAACTCGATTACAAAGCCCTGCCCGCTCCCGACCCGCGACCCTCCCGGTTCCGGTCGCCGTCCACCCCACTCGAGGCCGCCGTCTGCGACGCCTTCACTCGGACTCTCGACATCGAACGTGTCGGCGTCGACGATGGCTTCTTCGCCCTCGGCGGCAACTCGCTGGCCGCCACCCAACTGGTCGCGCGGCTGAAGGAGTCGACCGGTGCCACCGTGCCGGTTCAGTGGGTCTTCACCGACCCCACACCACAATCGCTGGCCCGCCGCATCGACACCCGCCTCCGCGGCCTCGACGAACAGAATCCCGGCGACGCGCTCTCGGTCCTGCTCCCGCTGCGTGCCGCCGGCACCGACCCACCGCTGTTCTGCGTCCACCCGGCCATCGGATTGGCCTGGGGTTTCAGCGGGCTCGTACAGCACCTCGACCCCGACCGTCCCGTCCACGGGCTGCAATCCCCGACGCTGACCGACCCCACCGCACAGTTCGACACGCTCGACCAACTCGCTGCCCGCTACGTGCGGGAGATTCGTTCGGTCCAGCCGCACGGTCCTTACCACTTGCTCGGCTACTCGCTCGGCGGCACCATCGCCCACGCGATCGCCGTCCAGCTCCGCCACGATGACGACCCCGTCGAGACCCTGGCCATGATGGACACCCGTGTCATCACCGCCGACAGCCTGCACACTCCCACACCCACCATCGTGGACCTGCTTACCGAGTTCGGCGGCCTCGCCGTTTCCGATCTTCCCGCCGACCTCACCATCGAGGCAGCAGCCGAGTTGCTGCACCGGCAAGGCGGACTCTTTACCGCCCTGACCCCCGAGCATCTCCTGATCCTGCACGACGACTACACCAGGCTCATCGACCTCACCCGCAACCATCGACCGGCCCCCTTCAACGGTGACCTGATCTACTTCAGCTCCGCCGCGGACCACACAGACGACGGTCCCTCGCCGGCACTCGCATGGAACGACCACATCACCGGCCACATCACCGAACACCGCATTCCCGCCCGGCACGAACGGATGACCGACCCGGACGCACTCCGCGCCATCGGACTTGTCCTCGCCGATCATTTCCGGTCCACCACTACCCCTTCGACGGAGACCCCCACCCAGGCAAGGACAAGCCAATGGTGAACACCGACCGAATCATCGGGACACGCACCGGCATCGAGCCGACCAACCTGTTCGCCCTCCACCCCGCAACTGGTGCGACCGAGCACCCCAGCGCTGCCGAACTCCGACGGTGGGCTCACGAATACTTGTGCCGACCCCATCCGGCCCTCGGCCGGTCCGGCCCCGTGTGCCCCTACACCAGCCACGCCATCGAACGCCAATACCTTTGGGCTGTGTTCACCAACGGTCGCGATATCGATATCCGGCGCATAACCGCCATTGTCGACGACATGTACGAGCTGTTTCCCGCCCTGCACCCCCGGGACGAACCCGAGTCCAAATTCAAAGCTGTCCTTGCGGTATTCCCCGACCTCGCCGACTACGCCGCGATCGAAACTGTTCAACGGCACCTGAAAACCCGGTTCGTCGAGGAAGGCCTGATGCTCGGCCAATTCTATCCGGGCTGCACAACCCCCGGACTGCACAATCCGGAATTCCCAGCTCTCGACGCGCCCCTGCCTATCCTCGCCGTACGCCATATGGCTCCCACCGACTTCCCCTTCCTTGCCACTCGCGACGAATGGATCGACGCCTACAACAGACTTTTCGGCCCTACGTCGCAGCGTGCATCACATCCACACCTTCGACACCGCACATGACCTCCACTCAGGTTCCGCATCGAAATCAGTGCCGATGGACCCCGGATCTGGTGCGAAGAGCCCGTCGTGGCAGTCGCCGGACCCGGGGGTTGCGCAGCATCAGCCCTCGGATCCGCCAGGATTCGTGACGACAGTCACCTCGGGCGGTTACCTTCGCATCTCGGCTGCTCGGTCGGGAAACGCGACAATTTGTGTCGTGGTAGCGGCGGTTTTTCAGACGACCACGGCCGAGGTCGGCGGCTGCCGGGATAGGTGGCTCGCATGACCGAACTACATCCGCTGGATTCCGGGTTTATAGAACTGGAGGACTCCGACCGGCACATCAGTCTCGGAATCGGTGCGGTCGCCATCATTTCCGGCGCTGCACCGAAGCGAGCCGAATTCACCGAAGCAATCACCGAGCGTCTCGCCCACAACACCCGGCTGCGCCAGCGGATCCACCGCGCCCCCTTCGACCTCATCGCACCCGTCTGGGAGGACGATCCGAATTTCGATGTAGCGCGCCATATCCGCTGGACCGCGCTGCCCGAGCCGGGCGATGAGAAGACGCTGTTCGAACTGATCGCGACCGAACTCGCGGAACGGCTCGACCGCGACCATCCGCTGTGGCAGTGCACCGTCGTCGAGCATCTCGCCGACGACCGTTGGGCGCTGATCGTGCGGGCACACCACAGCCTCGTCGACGGAGTGTCGGGGATCTCGCTGTTCGAGGGCTTCTGCGATCCCCCCGCTGGCGAGACACTGGCCCGTCCACCCACTAGGGACCACGAACCCAGTTCTGCAACTGGACTATTCGAGTTGGCGGTCAAGACCCTGCGAATGCCGATCGACGCTCCCCGCTTCGTAGTCGGCACGCTACGCAGCCTCGCCCCGATCGCGATGGCGGCCATCGGCCCGGCCGCCGAATCCTCGCTGAACGGTCCCATCGGACAACAACGCCGCTACGTCGCTGTGCGTACCTCTTTCGCCGAGGTGCGCGACATCGGCGAGGCGTTCGGCGTCACAGTCAACGACACCGTGCTTGCCGCGGTCGCCTCGGCCTATCGCGCCCTGCTCTCGGACCGCGGCGAGGCGCTGACCGGCGATAAACTCCGCATCCTGGTGCCGGTGTCGATGCGCCCGACGGATGCGAAATATGTACTCGACAACCGAGTCTCGGTCCTGCTGCCGCATCTACCGATCGACATTGCCGACCCGGTCGAACGGCTCGGCACGATCCATGACCGGATGACCGAACACAAAGCGAAAGGTGGAGCGCAGGCAGAGAATTCGATCTTGGCGGTGGCCGCGCGGCTCCCATTCGCCCCCATCGCCTGGACCGTCCGGCTCGCGGCACATTTCCCGCAGCGCGGCGTCGGCGCGCTGGCGACCAATGTCCCAGGACCGCGACAACCGCTCACCATGCAGGGCAGCGCGGTGCTGGAACTGCTGCCGTGCATTCCGATCGCGATGCGGCTACGCACCGCGATCGCGATCCTCAGCTACGGCGACAACCTGGCCTTCGGCATCACCGGCGACTACGACAGCGCACCCGATATCGACGTGATCGCCGACGGCATCCGCGCAGGCATAGCTGAACTGGTCGCCCACACCGCCATTTGTCGTCTGCCGCGCCAGAGCGATGCGGACGCGCCCACGCAGGACGCACACCATGGCCGGGGCACACCCGCATCCCGCTGACCTAGGAACGCAATCGGATTCTCTGTTCTGCGGCTCGCCACCACCGCGAGTTGGACCGCGCCCGCGTGCTCTACCACCGCTACGACTGCCACTATGGGCTGATTACACCATTCGGGTAGCGGCAGGCCGAAATCTGCCGTTTCAGGTGTGCGGAACGGTCGAGGCCGGGCATGGTCGGCCTCATGGAACAAGGACCGCGGCGCCGTCGAATCGACCATGGGACAGATCGTCCAGAGCCTGGTTCGCGTGGTCGAGTGCGTAGCGGTGCGTCGTTACATCGAGGTGGTGTTGTTCGGCGAAGTCGAGGAATTCCCTGGCTCGAGCCCGGGTGTTGGAAGTGACGCTACGGAGCTCTCGCTCCCGGAACAGATGTCGTTGATAGTTGAGTGGCGGTATGTCGGTGAGGTGGATGCCCGCCAGTGCGAGAGTGCCACCGGCATCGAGTGCTTCCAGCGCGGTGGGCACCAACTCACCCGCAGGTGCGAAGAGGATTGCCGAATCCAGCGGTTCCGGCGGTGCGTCGGCCGCACCCTGTACAGAGGTCACACCGAGGTCGCGCGCCAGTGCGCGCGCCGCCGCACCGCGCGTCATCACATGTACCCGGGCACCACGGGCAATCGCGACCTGTGCGGTGAGGTGCGCACTGCCGCCGAACCCATAAATCCCCAGTACACCGCCCGCAGGCACGTCCGCACGCAGCAACGCGTGGTACCCGATGATGCCCGCGCACAGTAACGGTGCGACCTCCTCGTCTGTGTACCCGGCGGGCAGTGGCAGCGCGAAATCTGCGGGTACCGTGGCGAATTCGGCGTATCCGCCGTCGGCGTCCCAGCCGGTGTAGCGCGAGTTCGGACACAGGTTCTCCATGCCGCGGCGACAGTAACGGCACGTCCCACAGGTGTGCCGCAACCACGGGATGCCGACGCGGTCACCAACGGCGATACCGGTGATCGAATCCGGCACACCCACCACCTCCGCGACTATCTCGTGACCCGGAACCACCCCGCGACGGTGGACCGCCAGGTCACCCTCCACGACATGCAGATCCGTCCGACATACCCCGCACGCAAGCACCCGAACCAGCACCTCGTCCGCAGCGGGCTCGGGAATCGCTTCGCTCCGCATCCACACCGGATTGCTTTCCAGGCGACCAGGCGTGCGCACTCGCCATGCCCGCATCGACGTTTGTGCCACGCCAACGCCCTCCTCTCATCCGCGCCGGTCACAACCGATCCCGGCACACTCAGCCGCTAACTGTTGGCAACCGCCGGGTCCGACTGGGTAGAGGCCCGCCGGTTTCGTGGTCAGAGCACGGCCTGGTCGGCGGGATCGCATGGGCCCTGATCGCCTCTTCCCTCTCAGCATCGCCGCAGTCGGCCTGTCGGCAGAGGGCCGAAGTGACCTTCATCGCGGGGCCATTGGACCCATATTGTCGGACCGGGATGTCATCGGCCACCTGGCTCCGGCGATCGGCAGCACCGCTGATGGCACGATGACATCGGGTCACGGGTCAGCCGGTGACACGCTGGTAGCCAGCCGTGGCGAATTCGCCGATCCCACCGAAGAACGCATCGTTGTCGCCCTGGCGCAGACCGACTGTCTTGCTGTTGGTGCTCGAACACGAACGCCTGCGCCAACTCGCCCAACGTCGTCCGCCGGTGCGGTCCGAAGCAGAGTGACAGCTGAATGCGTTCGCGCAGCCCGGCATCCGAACAACTTCGATAAAGTAGGAAGCTATGACCGTTCAGGACACCACCACCCAGGTCGCGATCGGCGAGGCCGACGATGCAACCGCCTCCGCGGCAACGCTGTTGGAGCGGCTCACCGACAGACTCGGCGGCAGAGCCTCCGTTTCAGCGGTGTTCGGCGAACCGGTCACATGCGAGGGAGTCACTGTAATCCCTGTCGCGCGTGTGGGTTTCGGCTTCGGTGGCGGATCCGGACACGAGGTCGGCGTGGAGAAGTCCGGCGGGGGCGCGGGGGGCGGCGGCGGAGTTGACGCGAGGCCGTTGGGCTTCATCGAAATCGCTAACGGCACCGCGCGTTACCGCCCGATCCACAACCATTGGATCGACGTCCTAGTACCCGTGTCCGCCCTGCTCGCCGCCGCTGGCGGCAAATGGCTGGCCCGCGCGATCACCGCACGAAAGCACGCCTAGCCCTGAGCTCAGAGCCAACGGTTCGTTCCGTGGCCCATGGCCGCGCCTATCCGCGGCTCCGGAAGGTCCAGCCGGGGGCGAGGCTTTCGATCTGTCCCCGGCACTCGATCTCGATCGGTGGCACATCGACGGGGTCCGACCGGACCTCCACGCTGGAGCCACTGATCCGGACCCGGAGCCTATGGCCCCGATACACGATCGGGAATGCCAGCGTGCCAAGAGATTCCGGCCAGCTCGGCGCAAATATCAAACGCTCGCCCCGGGTTTCGAGCCCGGTGAAACAGCGCTGCAACAGATCGATACTGCCTGCCATCGCACCGAGGTGGATGCCCTCCGCGGTGGTGCCGCCCTGGATGTCACCGATATCGGACTCGAGGACGTTCTCGAAGAACTCCATGGCGCGGTCCCGGTTGGCGCGGGCCAGCACCCAGGTATGCACGACACTGCTCAGGGTCGAACCATGAGATGTGCGGGCCGAGTAGTAGTCGATGGTGCGCGGAATCATCGCTGCGGGCAATTCGTAGCCGAGTTGTCCCAGCAACTCCCGCAATTCGTCGGCGGACAGCAGATAGAACAGCATCAGCACGTCGGCCTGTTTCGCGGCCTGATAGCGGTTGATATCGTCACCCTCCGCCTCGAGTATCCGGTCCAGCCGCTGGATATCGCCGTAGCGCTGCCGGTAGTGCACCCAATCCAGCTCGACCAGTTGGTCATAGCCCTCGAACTGGCTGATGACGCCGTCATGGAACGGCACATACATGCGGCGGGCGACATCCGCCCAGTGCGTGGGCTCCGCCGGCGCGACACCGAGAGTTTCCAACAGTTCGCCACGCTCGCGCGGCGCGAGCAGATCGAGCGCATCCAGGGCTCGCTGGATCACCCACACCGCCATAATATTGGTGTAGGCGTTGTCGTCGATGCCCTCGTAAGGCCGTGCCGGATAACCGGTGTGGAATTCATCCGGACCGATCACACCGCGAATGCGGTACCGATCGCGTTCGGCGGCGTAGGCGGCGATACTCGTCCAGAACCGCGCGATCTCCACCAGCAATTCGATGCCGCATTCGCGCATAAATTCTCGGTCGCCGGTCACCTGGTAGTACTGCCACACGTTGCGCGCGATCGCGATGCCGATGTGATGGGCTCGCTGGCTCGGGTCCGGATTCCAGCGCCCGGACCGTGGATTCAGATGCAGCTGCTGGCTTTCCTCACGGCCGTCGCTGCCGGATTGCCACGGGAACATCGCCCCCGCGTAACCGTTGTCGTGCGCCGCCCGCCGTGCCTCGGGTAGCCGCCGGAACCGATACCGCAGCAGCGATCGGGTCAAGGCGGGCAACCGCAAGTTCAGTACTGGAAGGACGAACAGTTCGTCCCAGAACACGTGTCCGCGATACGCCTCGCCGTGCAGCCCGCGGGCCGGAACACCGACGTCGAGGTCAATGGTATTGGGCGATAACGTCTGCGACAGGTGCAGCAGGTGCAGACGTAGCACGCGCACCGCGTTCTCGCGGTCCTCTAGTTCAATGGACAGCCGATCCCACAGGCGTTCCCACACCGCGACATGACCTTCGAGCAATCGCTCGAATCCGTCCTCCTCACTCAGCCAGCGCACGACCTCTTCCTCGGGGGTCGAGATCCCGTGATCGCGCCCGGTGCAGACGGTGACCACCTTCTTCAGGGTGACCGACGTCCCGGCGGCAACCTGGATCGTGAAGTCATGCCCGATCGTGCTGCCCTCGTCGACGAACTCCCCCGCGCCGACGGTGGATTCCCCGTTCTGCGAGATCGCGCTGCGCGCCGCCATCGCGATAGGGATCCGGGACCGGTTGGTCTGTACCACCAGCAACGCCGAGTCCGCCGACAGTTTGGCTGCCCGCACCGGCGTGAGGTGCTCGCCGGACAGCCCTCGATAGCGTTCGACCAGCGAGTTCCGCACCGAACCGTCGAGTGCCGACCGGATCACCAGCCGACCCGACCAGTTCTCGGGTACGACCGTCATCTCCAGCCCACACACATGCGGCCGGTGCATGGCGACGAACCTGCGCTGAGCGACTGTCGTGATCCGGGCCGCGCTGTCGCGGAACCGGAACCGGCGGGTGAGCACCGCCCGGCGCAGGTCCAGTTCCTGCCGGTAGGACAACAATTCGGCGGTGTCGATATCGAACCACGCACCGTCTTCGATCCGCAGCGATACCGGCAGCCAATTCGGCAGGTTCACCAGGCTCTCATTGGCGATCGTGTGCCCGCCGACCTCGTCGGTGAGCCGGTTGAAGATACCGGCCGCATAAGTGCCGGGATAATGGCGCAGCCCGGCCAGCGCCTCCGGCGCGGCACCACGCGTGGCGAAATAGCCGTTGCCGACCGTGCACAGTGCTTCGCGGAGTTTTTCCGTCGGCGGGTCGTAGCCCTCGAAGACCAGGGTCCAGGGATCGGCGGCATTCGCCTGTGCTGCCCGATTCAGGGTCTCGGCCATCCGGTCGAGCAGATTCCCGGCCCGGCCCGGACTGTCCACCGCGAATCGGGCGGCGGTACGCCGATCACCATCTTCGTTGTGGCGCACCACGATTGCGATCCCGTGGGAAGCGACGGCGTCGAACGCGTCCTCGTCGGTAAGATCGTCACCGAGGTAGATCGGCAGCTCCGGGCCCGGCAGGTGATCGAGTATCCAGTCCAGCGCTCGTCCTTTGTCCCATTCCACGTCGGGGCGCAACTCGGTCACCTTGCGACCGTTCGAGATGCGCAGGCCGCCCTGTTGCGCGACCGCGTGCGCCACGCCTATCACTCCGGCGACGACGTCCGGCTCCGCATTGCGGTAGTGCACCGCGACGGCGAAACGCTTGTGCTCCACACTAATTCCGGAAATACTCCCCACCCGACGGGCGAGTTCGCTTGCGGCGGAAGCGATTGCATGTTCGGCGACCGGTGCCTCGTCGTGCACGTGATAGCCGCCGTCGGGATCGGTCAGTTCGAAGCCGTGGCTGCCCGCATACCAGACACCCTCCAGCCCGACCCGTTTACGCAGATCCGCCAGATCGCGACCGCTGATGATCGCGACCGGGCAGAGACCCGCGAGAGCGGTAATCGCGGTCGCCGCGCCGTCGACGAGGGTGGCGGCGTCCGGGTCGGGCACGATCTCGGAGACCGTGCCGTCGAAATCCATCAGTACGGCCACCTTCGCGGTGTCGAGCACCACGGATATCCGTTGCCAGGATTCCAGTGCTCCCGGAATCTCCGACATCTGCCGGAACCCCGCCCGCACCCGCACTTGTGCAAGATCGGTGACTACGACATCCGCTCCGTGCGAACGCAAACGATTAGCGTGGCCGGTTCGATCGACACCGATCACCAAGGCGAAGCCGCCCCGCCGACCGGCCGTCAAGCCCGCTTCGGCATCCTCGACGACGACGGTCCTTGCCGGATTCGCGCCGAGTCGCCGTGCTGCCTCGATCAACATCGCCGGATCGGGTTTTCCTGGTAACCGCAGGTCTTCGGTGACGATACCGTCGACGCGCACCGCGAACAGATCACCGATTCCGGCCGCTTCGAGGACTTGGGCGCAGTTGCGACTGGCGGAGAAGACCGCCGTACCGATCCCAGCGTCACGCAACTCGCGAACCAGTGCCACCGTCGAGTCGAATGCCGGAACCCCGCTGTGGGCCATCCGGTCTCGGAACAGATGATCCTTCCTGTTGCCGAGACCGCAGACGGTGAGGGCGTCCTCCCGATCGGACGAATCACCCCATGGCAGCGAAATATGGCGCGCAGCAAGAAAGTCCGCGACTCCTGTGTAGCGCGGCTTTCCGTCGACGAAGCGCTGGTAGTCCGCGGCGGTGAACGGCGAACGGTCCTGGCCGGGCCCGGCCGGGCGGGAAGCGAGAAAGGCGTCGAAAAGTTCGGTCCATGCGGCGGCGTGCATGGACGCGCTGTCGGTGACCACGCCGTCCATGTCGAAGATCACCGCATCGTGGTGGCGTGCGTCGATCACCGGCCCGGCCCGCTGGATAACTCCCACGCCTCGAGCTTGAATCGGGCCGTCCACCCGATCAAGAGTCGGAAGTCATGATCAGCACGGTCCAGTGGCCCACCACACCCAGGCGGATCGGTGGGTCCCGCAGTCCCCGCGCAGCCTGGTGGTGGAGGCCGATGTGATCGCGGCTGGTCCGCTGGGGCGCGGCCGATGCGGAAGTGGTGCGGCCAAATCCGGGCGCTGGAATCGTTGCGACCGGCAGCCGGCCCGCCACCATGGCGGTGACGGGGGAGGCACCGGCAGGTCGGGTCCGGCCATGGCTGGCGCAGATGGGCTACGACCGCGCCGGCTGGTATTCCTGGGACCGCCTCGACAACGGGAGTCGCCTCAGCGCTGAACAGGTCCACCCTGAGTGGCAGGAGGTCGCACTCGGGGATTGGTTGACGGCAGCCCGCCGCGCGGCGGTGCGAGTCACCGGCGTTGCCACCAACGTCGCGGGGCAGGCTGGTTCGGGTGCTCTGGACACCACTGTGATTCCGGTATCGCGGCCCGAACCTGGTCGACATGGGCTCCGCAGCCGGACCAAGTCGTCTTCCCGCAGGCGCGGCAGGTGACGGGGTAGCACATCAGCGGTTCTCCTCACACTCGGAACGTGGTCCAGCTCGGTCTCGACGAGGACATCGGCCATGTATACCCCCTAGGGTATACGACCATACTCCCGGGCGCGGCGTGAGCCGAGCCCAGGAACATACCCCCATGGGTATCCTGGAGGGTGGTATTCAACGAAGGGAACAAGCCATGGTCGGCAACGAAGAGACTATCGCCCAGGTGCTCAATCGCCTGCGCCGCGCACACGGCCAACTCGCCGGAGTCATCTCCATGATCGAGCAGGGCCGCGACTGCAAGGACGTGGTCACCCAACTCGCCGCCGTATCAAGAGCGCTGGACCGCGCCGGATTCAAGATTGTCGCGACCGGGCTGCGCGAATGCCTGACCGGCGAAACCCCCGACGGTTCCGAAACCATGACCGAAGCCGAACTGGAGAAACTCTTCCTCGCCCTCGCGTGAACAAACCGAACGAATCCGGCACCCAACAGAAAGGGACGCGTTATGAAACTGGCACTATCCACTACCCTTGACACCAGCTTCGACGATGCCGTCGAGCGAACTCGAAAAGCCCTGTCCGAACAGGGATTCGGCGTTCTCACCGAGATCGACATGCGATCGACGCTGAAGGATAAGCTCGGTGCGGACCTGGAGGACTACCTGATCCTCGGCGCCTGCAACCCGTCACTTGCCCACCGCGCGGTCGAGGTGGACCGCCAGATCGGATTGCTGCTGCCCTGCAACGTGATCGTCCGCCGCGACCCGACAACCGACGACACCATCATCGTCGAAGCGATGAACCCGGAGCTGATGGTCCAGGTCACCAACGAACCTGCCCTCGTACCCGTCGCCGCTGAGGCCGCCACGAAGCTCCTCGCCGCAATCGATTCGCTGGTAGACGGCTGAGCGGCCCACACCGGGCGGCGGTGCACCAACGCCGGGATCAACCCTCTATCGCCGAACCCGCGTTCGGTGGTCAGCCCCGGCCGACCGGCTACAGGACCAGACCGAGCAGGCCGTCAACCACGGTTGCGGTGGGCCGGTCTGGCTGCCGTCGGAGGTGAGCCACACCGGGATCTCGTCGCCGCGCTTCGCCGCGGAGGAAGTTCACCGGCCAGCGGTCGTCCCGAACGGATCCACCACGTCGCGCGGGCTCCGCTCGCCCGCGGGACTGTCAAAAGTCCCACAGCAAGTGTCGGTTCGGCACTGTCGCGGCACCATTGCCGGTCCGTAGCGTCAAGATCGATAGAATTTCCGCAGTTCCGACAGCGCATAGGAGATCGCAATGCGTGCCCGGGTCGTCTACGAATCAATGTTCGGCAATACCGCGGCCATCGCCGAAGCCATCGCACAAGGGTTGGCCGAACATGCCTCGGTCGAGATTCTCACGGTAGTAGCTGCCGCCGAGGTGCCCGCACAACCGGTGGACTTGCTGTTTGTGGGTGGTCCGACGCACGCCCTCGGGCTGAGCAGAACCCGGACGCGACGCGACGCCGAGACTCGGACCGATGCACCGGTCGTGGTCGACATCGGCATTCGCGAATGGCTCGACGCGGCGTTCCCCCCGGCACCGGGTGCCAGAGCAGTGGCTTTCGGCACCCGAATCGCCAGGCCGTCCTGGCTGCCGGGCTCGGCCGCTCGTGGTGCGGGACGTCGATTACGGCGCCTGGGCTACGAACTCGCCGACAAGCCGATGGACTTCCTGGTCGACGGCATGCTCGGACCGCTCACGAAGGGCGAGTTGGAGCGTGCCCATGCGTGGGCCGAGCGACTGGCCCACACCGAAGCCGACCGGATCGCGCACCGGTTCTGACAGTGCGAGAATCGACAACTCTCTGAAAGAAGCGGCATTGCGCCGGCCGACCGGCGAGTGCTGGCCATCCGAATGTCGACTGGCCAGTTCATCGCGAACCCCACCGGCGAAACCCAGCTTGCCGCCGACACGGTCCTGATCATCCTCGGCACACGGGCCCAACTCGACGCGGTCCGCGAGCATTCCGACCGGCAATCCGTTGGCGGGGCAACAGGCGATAGCCGAGCTGACCGAACCGTGGCAGGCGCGGTCCGATCGCCGGCAAACGATGCCCGACCGAGGTCATCAGCCGGTAGGAGTCTCGATCGGGTCGAGTACCTCCTCGACAGTGCGGCGGTATGTGGCGGGCAGCGGCGGCGCACTCTTCGGTATCCAGCCGATCCGGATAATCGCTTGCGGATAGACGCTGTCACCCAGGACCTGCATGCGCACCCTGCTGCGTAGCTTGGGAATCTCTAGTGGTTCAGTGAGCACGCAGGTAGCCAGCCCGACGTTGGTGGCGGTCAACAGGACCGCGCTCATCGCCTCCCCCGCACACAACCGGGACATCCGATCATCGGCCGAGGTGCCGATCACCAACAGGTCGGCGAAGTCGGGTTCGTGCGCCGTGTCGATCAATTCGGGGGCGGCAAAGCTCCGGGCCGGCAGTTCGTCATCCGGCTGTTGACTCGGCGTGTTCCGCGCGGGTACACCGTCCGAGGCGGTGTGTCTGCCGCTCCAGCTCGCCAGTTCGAAGCAATAGTCCTGATCCATAGCGTGCTGAACGGCAGCGGCATGTACGGCGGCGATCAGATGTTCGCGAGCCCTACCGCTGGTCTGTCGAACGACAGCACCCAATGCGCTGGCACGCTCGGTAGCCAAACCGAGATATCCCAGCGGGATCGGCCACGACGAGTAATGCCTGCGATCGGTCCTTCGGCGCGAAATCGCGTCGCTCAGTGCGACTTCCAAAGGTGTCGGCCGATGCCGCACCAGCTCGATGGCAGCCAGATGGTTCGGCTCCGCCGGATTCGGCAGCCGGTGCACCACCGCCGACCATCCGAGCGCCGCCAATGCGATACGTAAGTGATGCAGCGCCGCGCCGCAACTCAGGATCATGTCGCGCCGGTCGGGGTCCGACATCGGCAATGCGCGGGCCGGGTCCAGGTAGAGGTGCACGGATCGGCTGCCGATCCGCCACCGCCAGGGCTGAGTGTTGTGTACCGACGGCGCCCGCACCGCGAGCGCCAACGCTGTCCTTATGGTGTTGTCGTCAGGCAACCCGTGGTCCATCTCGCGTCCTCCATTCCGGTTGATCCCACAATTCCAGTGGCGCGATGTCACCGGTTAGGGCAGGACGGCCCCTTGTGCTGGGACTTCGGACGCTTTTCGATTGCCGACGCCGAGCTTCGAGGTGGAACCGGAATGCTCTGCCGATCAAGGACCTTCGGCCATCACCCGTGCCGTGTCATTGCGGAAGCCCGAGTGCGACAGCTTTCAGCGAAAGGCTGGATACCGGCCGACCGCTCGACGACAGCGTCTCCGTCGCGTGTCGAGCCTGGCAAACCGGCGGAGAATGGTCACACAAACCGATGGCCGCGGCCGAGGCGGGCCCGCAAGGGACTCAGGTCACCGAACCAGAGTCCGAGTCCGGCCACCCACGCGGGATTGCTCCATACGCTGAGGACATCGAAGGAGGCCTGATGATCACAGTTTTCCTGGTCGACGACCACGAAATCGTCCGGCGCGGTATCGGCGACCTCATCGAATTGGAGCCCGACCTCGAGGTTGCCGGGGAAGCCGGTGACTGTTCACAGGCGCTGGCCCGAATTCCGGCGCTACAACCCGACGTCGTGGTCCTGGACGTAAGGCTTCCCGACGGCAACGGCATCGAACTGTGCCGCGAACTGCTTTCGGTCGATCCGCGACTACGCTGCCTGATCCTGACCTCCTTCACCGACGAACAGGCCATGCTCAATGCCATCCTGGCCGGAGCGAGCGGTTATGTCGTCAAGGACATCAAAAGCCTCGAACTCATCGACGCCATCCGCGACGTCGGCACCGGTAAGTCCCTCTTGGACAACCGTGCCGCAGCCGCGTTGATGGCCAAGCTTCGCTCCGAAGCCGAGGCCAAGACCGGACCGTTGGCCAGCCTCACCGATCAGGAACGCGTTTTGCTCGCGCTGCTGGGTGAAGGCTTGACCAACCGACAGATCGCCGGCCGTATGTTCCTGGCCGAGAAGACGGTGAAGAACTATGTCTCCCGACTCCTGACCAAACTGGGGGTCGAGCGACGCACGCAAGCCGCCGTCATCGCCTCCAAGCTCGACCAGCCCGAGAGTCAAGATTAGGCCGCCCTTCCATCGGGCTCGATCACCTCGGTGTCCGAATGATCGTGGAAGAATGTTGGCATGGATGGGCAGCGTTCCGACGCGACGCCGATCGAGCGGACGCCGGTGACCGAAACACTGTCGCAACTGCGTCTGCGTGAACTTCTCCTCGAGGTGCAAGACCGCATTGCGCTGATCGTGGACGTGCGCGACCGCATGGATCGACTCATGGAGGCCATGCTGGTGATCACCGCCGGCCTGGACCTGGACAACACATTGCGCTCCATCGTGCACACCGCCATCGAGTTGGTCGACGCCGAATACGGCGCGCTCGGCGTCCGCGAAACCGATCGGACAAGCCTGCAACTCGCCGAATTCGTCTACGAGGGCATCGACGACCGCACCCGCGTCATGATCGGCGACCTGCCCCGCGGCCATGGTGTGCTCGGGTTACTGATCGAACAACCCAAACCCATTCGCCTGTCGAATCTTTCGGATCACCCGTCCTCGGTGGGCTTTCCCGCCAACCATCCGCCGATGAGCACCTTCCTCGGCGTCCCGGTCAAGGTTCGCGACGAAGTATTCGGCAATCTGTATCTGACGGAGAAGGCGGGCGGCCAGGAATTCACCGACGACGATGAGGTCGTTGTCCAGGCCTTGGCCGCGGCCGCGGGCATCGCCATCGAGAACGCGCGACTCTACGAACAATCCCGGCTGCGGATGCAGTGGCTGGAAGCGACCAAAGATGTAGCCACCGAATTACTCGCCGGCGGCGAGCCGGACGAAGTCCTCACACTGGTCGCCAACCGGGCGCTGACCCTCACCGGGTCGGCGTGCACCTTCCTCGCGCTGCCCGAAGACCCCGATATTCCACACGAGGATGTCACCGAATTGATCGTTGTCGCGGCCGCGGGAATCGACGCCGAGGCGCTCATCGGGCAACGGCTTCCCCTGGACCGATCCCACTCCGGCGAGGCCTTTCAGTACGGCCACCCGATCGCTGTGGACAAGTTCGTGCACAATCCGCTTTTCGGCTCCGCGGCTGAATTCGGTCCGGCATTGATCCTGCCGTTGCGAGCCGACGGCTCGGTCATAGGTGAGCTGACCACGATGCAGCCCGCCGGGGCGCAGCCCCTGGATGTTGCGGCGCAGTCGATGATGGCCGCGATCGCCGACCAAGCGGCGGTCGCGCTCCAACTGGCCGACACTCAACGCCGAGTGCGCGAACTCGATGTGCTCTCCGATCGTGATCGGATCGCCCGAGGACTGCATGATCACGTCATCCAGCGGCTATTCGCGGTGGGACTGTCGCTGCAGGGCACCGCGCAGCGAGCGCGCGTACCGGAGATCAAGGCAAGGCTCACCGAGACCATCGATGACGTGCAGTCGATCGTGCAGGACATCCGTCATTCGATCTTCGACCTACAGAGCAACACCTCGGCCGATTCCTCGAAGTACCGAAAGCACCTGCACGGCATCATCGTCGACATGACCGCCGACAGTGGGTTACGCACCACCATCCGGCTGGCCGGTCCGGTGACGGTACTCGCACCACCGTTGTCCGACGATGTCGAAGCGGTATTGCGGGAGGCGGTGAGCAATGTGGTGCGCCACGCTTCGGCGAAAATAGTCTCGGTCGAACTAAAGATCCGCGACGATGTCACCATCGAGGTGATCGACGACGGTATCGGCATTTCCGAGGACATCACCCGGCGTAGCGGACTCGCGAATCTCGCGGTCCGGGCCAGTGCGGCCGGTGGCAGTTTCAGCATCGAGAACCGTCCAGAGGGCGGCTCGGTGCTGCGCTGGTCGGCGCCGTTGCCCTAGGCATTCCGGCGGCCCGGTGCGACTCCGAACACCATTGCACCGTAACCGGATTCGACGCATGCCGCACGACGAAGGTCCCCTGACACCATCGATCCGCGGAGAGTGCGTAGCAGAATTCGACGCACTCGGGCTCGCAGACACGAACCCGCGCCTATGTGCACACCTCGGCGAACTGGTAGCGGCGGCACTGCCGGTGCCGCCCGGTTTCACCATTCCGCGCGACCTACGAGCCGGTGACCTCCGGTGGACCGGACGATTGCCCGGATCAGCGCGACTCTGACGTGTCGGTATCGGCCGGTGGCCTATCGGCCCTCAGGTCGAGGACCAACGCCAGCAGCCCGATGGCCGCCGAATTCCTACCGTATGGAGTAACCCCAACGAACAGAAGGGTGTAAACCATGGCCGCTCAGGAGACCGACCAATCCCATCGGCTGGCATCGGCCGCGATCGTCGTCGGCACCGATGGTTCAGCAAACTCCGACATCGCGGTTCGGTGGGCCGCGAAAACCGCCGCCACAAAGGGACGGCGGCTGCGCATCGTGCACGGCCTCGACCTTGCCGCCATGCGTGTGGTCGTCGGCAGCTACGACGTCGTCGAACCCTCGGTCATCGCGAAGATGCACGCGCACGGCGTCCAGATTCTCGCCGCGGCCATGCGATCGGCACGCGCGATCGCCCCAAAGCTGACGGTGACCACCGAACTCTCCGAAGCGAAACCCGCGCAAATGCTCATCACATTGTCGGAGGACGCGCACCTCGTCGCTCTCGGCGCCACCCCTGGTGTCGGCACCGTCCTGCACCTCGGGTCGACGCTGCTCGCGGTAACCGCTCACGCACACGGCTCCGTGGTCGTCGTGCATGGCGCCGGTGAGCAGCCAACCGATAGCCGGCCGGTCGTAGTGGGTGTCGACGGCAGCCCAATCAGTGAAGCAGCTGTCGCGGCCGCGTTCGCCGAGGCGTCCGAACGAAACGTCGAACTCGTCGCGGTGCACGCTTGGAGTGACCTGTCGGCCGGTGAATTCGCCGGGAGATCCTATTTAGAGGTCCCCGCCGCCGCTCTCGAGGACGCCGAAAACGCGCTACTGGCCGAGCGGCTCGCCGGCTGGCAGGAGAAGTACCCGGACGTGCAGGTCACTCGCAAGGTCTTCGCCGACGGACCGCGCCGACACCTGGCCAACTGCTCGAAAACGGCCCAGCTGATCGTGGTCGGCAGCCGCGGCCGCGGCGGATTCCGGGGTCTGCTGCTCGGCTCCACCAGCAATTGGCTTGTACAGCACGCTGATTGCCCGGTCATGGTCGTACATCCAAAGTAGCAAAGGGGCACACATGACCACTCAACCGAATTCCCCGATCGTCGTCGGTGTCGACGGCTCCGACACCGCTGCGGCGGCCATACGCTGGGCTGCCGCAGAAGCCGCGCGCAACCACGCCCCACTGCAGCTGATCAATGCCATCGACATCCCTATCGACTACGGGCCCGGCCTCGGTGTCGTACCGATCGACCCGACGCCCTACCGGCACGAGGGCGCCGAGATAGTCTCCGCCGCAATACGAACCGCTACCAAAGCCGCCGCGCCTATCGACATGATCGAGGCCGCCGGCGAGGTCACCGACGGAGCACCGATACCGATACTGATCCACCGCGCCGAGACAGCCCGGATGTTGGTCGTCGGAACCCGCGGCCTCGGCGCCTTCCGACGCGGCCTGCTCGGCTCGGTGAGCACCTCGGTCGCTCGACATGCATCCTGCCCGGTCGCGATAATTCCCGAAACCAGCAAGCACCCCACCGAGGGTCCGGTCGTGGTCGGCGTCGACGGCTCCGAGTGCAGCACCCGCGCGGTCGAGATCGCCTTCGACGAAGCGTCCCGCCGCGGCACCGACCTCACCGCAGTACTCACCTGGTCGGAATTCAATCGCTTCATTCCCCGCGCCGAAATGCAGATCGAGGCGGAAGGACTCCTCGCCGAAAGCCTCGCGGGTTACACCGAGAAGTATCCCGATGTCACCGTCCGGCGCATAGTCGCCGAAGCGAGCCCCACCAGACGACTCCTCGAGGAGTCCGAGCACGCCCAATTGATCGTCGTGGGAAGCCACGGTCGTGGCGGATTCGCGGGTATGACCCTCGGCTCGGTCAGCCAGGCGGTGCTGCACGCGACCGAGATTCCCCTCATCATCGCTCGCAGCACAACGGAAAAGCCATAAAGGTCGAAGACGGACGCACCTCGACGCAAGACAGGCCCGGCGACACCGACGAATTTCATCGGACCGTACCCGGCATGAGAACAGCGGCCGCAGCGCCGACACCATCCTGCCGCAGTCCCAAAACCTTTCTGTCGGTGATACTTTCGCACTCGGAAACAATGGCCCACGACTGCGCGTCGACACTCTCGAACCAGAGCGGGCACTTGTGCCGAGACCGAACGCCCACACCCAGCCGAACGCCGCATTGCCGTCAGCGGTGAGACCGACCAATCGGCCCAACCCGCACTCGCGAGTCAGTGACCATGGACCCTCGAGAACGGGCGCAAGGCCCATACCGCGCAACGAATCGGCCGACGACACTCGATGATATGACCGACAACAGCTCTTTCCCCGAACCTGCCGTCCCAGATCAGCCGACGGTACTGGCGGCCGTCCGGCTCGCCAGTCGTGCTCCGTCGGTCCACAACACCCAACCCTGGCGTTGGATTTTCGACGGCACCCACCTGCACCTGTACCGCGACAACGACCGGCTACTCACCGCAGCAGACCCGGCGGGCAGACAACTGGTGATCAGCTGCGGCGCGGTACTGCACCACGCACGCACAGCCCTCGCCGCACAAGGCTGGCACACCGACACGACACGCCTGCCGGACGCAACAAACTCCGATCGCCTGGCGACTATCGGGTTCCGACCGTGGCCCGATCCGCCCGCAGGTGTCCTGACCCGAGCCAGCGCCATCGACGTGCGTCGTACCGACCGACTGCCGCTGTCCGAGCCCACCGACTGGCCGCAACTCGCACACGCCGCGCGGATGCTGGTGACACCGCACGATGTCGAATTCGACGTCCTCGATGAAACTGCCCGCCCCCGGCTGGCGGCTGCCTCTGAACAGGCCACCGCCACCCGCCACTACGATATGGACTACCAAGCCGAATTGCATTGGTGGGCAGGACATTCCGACGTCACGGAGGGCATTCCGCGCGAAGCCTTGGTTTCCGACGCCGAATTCGCCCGCGTCAGTGTCGGACGCACGTTCCCTTCAGCACCGCACTCGGCGCGCCGCGGCACCCTCGAAGACCACGCCCGCCTCGTGGTACTGAGCTCCGAGAACGAATCTGTCACAGCATGGCTACACGCCGGTGAAGCACTCTCCGCCGTGCTGTTGGAGTGCACCGCCGCTGGCCTGGCCACCTGCGCGCTCACCCACATCACAGAACTCCCCGCCGGCCGCAGCGCCCTCACCGAGCTGATCCCACACCCCGGCTTCCCGCAGGTTGTGATCCGTGTCGGCTCCGCGCCGGACGATGAACAAGAAGTGCCACCTTCGCCCAGACGACCGCTCAGCGACATACTCACCATCCAACGCGACTGAGCACTTTGTTCCGGGGCCATTTTCACAGGTTCGATCGCCCCCCGATCCAGACCCCGCCTCGGCCCACCGCCACATGAAACCGTTCACGAGGCTCCAACCGAGGACGCTGACGCTCCTCCACACTCATCGCCGACCGAGTCGGCCTGGCACGAAACCCGCTGATCACGGCCAGGGCCGTGCCACCAGGGAAAACCGTGTTCGCCAGCACACGGGCATGACAGACTCACTTGCAGATGCCTGCCGAGATTTGATCGGAGCGGAATTGGAACCGACGATGAACGAGTCGGACGCTGTGCACCGGACTCGCTTGGTGCTGGCATCGGTCGTCACGGAGTTCGCCGACACCTGGGACAAAACCGGTCAACCCCCGAATCTCGCGGAGTATCTACCGGACACGCCGGGTTTGCGGCGGATGTGTCTTATCGAGCTGATCAAGGTCGATCTGGAGTACCGATGGCTGCGCTACAACCATCCGAAACGGCTCGCTCAGTACCGCGCCGAATACGCCGAGCTGCGTACCGGCCCGACGCCGCCGGATCTGGCTTATGAAGAGTTCCATGTGCGGCGCCGATCCGGGCGAGACCAGGATCGAGACGACCAGCCGACCGAGATGGAGGCGACCGCCACCGTATGGTCGGAAATCGACTACCGCAGCACACTGATCGCGCCGCCACGGGCCCAGGAGGCGCTCGACGGGGTCCGCGTCGGTACGAGTGTCGACGATTTCGATCTGCTCGTCGGATTGGGCAGCGGCGCCTTCGCACGGGTATTCCTGGCGCGGCAAAGGTCGATGCAGCGGCTGGTCGCGGTGAAGATCTCGTACAACCGTGGCACCGAGCCGGAGACACTTGCGCAGCTGGATCACGAGTACATCGTGAGGGTCTTCGATCATCGGCTGATCCGCGACGGCGAACTCAAATTGATGTACATGCAGTACCTTCCTGGCGGCACGCTGCTCGGGGTGCTGAATCTGGTGCGCTCCCGATCATCGAACGGCCGCACTGGCGCCCTACTGCTCGACGCGGTCGATCAGGCGATCGAAGATACCGGCGGAATCATCCCGAACGACTCCGATACCCGCAGCGACATCATCAGCTACAGCTGGCCGGAAACGGTCGCATGGCTCGGCAGCCGACTCGCCGAAGCACTCGACTACGCCGCACGCACCGGAGTACTGCACCGCGATATCAAACCGGCCAATGTGCTGCTCACCGCGGAGGGCGTCCCGAAACTCGCCGACTTCAATGTCAGCTTCAGCCACCACGTCGCCGGGACGAATCCGATGGCGTACTTCGGCGGGTCGCTGGCATACATGTCCCCCGAACAACTCGCGGCCTGTCACCCGGAGTTGCCGACCACCGCCGGAGATCTGGATGTCCGCAGTGATATCTACGCGCTCGGTGTCATGCTATGGGAGCTGCTGACCGGACGCAGACCCTTCGACGACGAACCGCAGGCAGGGGAATCGGAGACCTCGCTGGGGCGGATGCTCGAACTTCGCAAGAACGACATCGAAGCGCGTTATCTGTCCGAACTCCCCTCGGACTGCCCGCCGACCCTGCGCCGCGCGCTGTTGAAATGTCTTGCGCCACAGCGAGACAACCGTTGGTCGACCGGTACCGAAGTGGCACAGCAATTCGAGCTGTGCTTGGACCGGCGGGCCCGCGATCTCGTCGACCCGCAGCGCGGCAGTTTACGTTCGAAGGTCGGGCCATGGTCGCTGGCGGCCATCGTCACCTTGGCGAGCTCGACCGGCGGCATGCTCGGCGTGCTCTACGGCAATGTGCACAACAGGGCGCTGATCGAGGCATGGATACCGGACGATCAGCGGGAGTCGTTGCGAGGTATCAACCCGGTGCTGGAACTGATCGTCCCCCTGCTGGTTCTCGTCGTGACGAACTACCTGTGCCGCCGGGTTTTTCTGGTGGTGTGGCGCGGACTGCGGAAGGGTCGGACGTTCACCCCGGAAATGCTGGCACTCGCCCGCAGAGACAGCCTGACGGTGGGTGACAGGGTCGCCTGGGTCGCCTTCGCCGGATGGGCCACCGGCGCGATCGTGACCGCCTTCGCGCTGCGCAGCGGCACCGATCTCGCACCTGCGCAGGTGGTGCACCTGTCCACCTCGCTGCTCGTCTGTGGCGCGATCGCGGTCGCGTACCCGTTTTTCCTCGTCACACTCTTCGTTGTCCGCACCATCTACCCGCGCCTGCTCCTACACGGGACCACCGCCGCCGACTACGACAACCTCCGCGCCCTGAGCCGCCGCAGCACCCGTTACCTCGCGGTGGCCGCCTCGATTCCGCTCATCGGCGTCGTGCACGGCCTCATGTTCCTGAAACCGGAGGAAGTCCCCCTCGTCACCGAATCGATCCGCTGGCTGGCCATCGCGGGTGTCTTCGGATTCATCGGCAATTACTGGTTGCACCGGAAACTGGAGGACGACCTGCGGGCATTCCAACGCACTGTCTCCGGTCGGTCGCGGGGGCAAACGAAACGAGCCACAACTCACTGATCAACCTTGCCTCGTCGGAGAACTCGAGAACTGTCCGACCTACGCCCCTGCGGCAGTTGCCGAACGCACCTCACTGAAACCGATAACGCTCGGCTCGCACACGAGGGTGTGTGGCCGCTGTCATCGCCACCGCCAAATTACAGATCTGCTTCGTACGACTCACACCATTAGCAACGTCAGAATTCCGCGCCGGATACCAGCGGCGGCTGGCCGCCGCCGTATCCGTTCCAACGCCGCCTCAACGCATCACACGGCGTCGAAGTACTCGATCTTTGGTGCGCCGGCCAGCAACGTGGCGAGGCGCTTGCCCGCAGCACGGAAGTGGTCCGACTTCCCATGCAGCTCGAGGGCAGCTTGGTCGTCATACAGCTCGAATATGCGATACGAATTCGGGTCGGTTTTGGCGCGCACAAGTCGATAAACCTGATTCCCCGGTTCGTTCAACTTGATCTGTTCCACCAGGCCAGCGATAACGGACTCGAACTCGGCACCTTTGCCATCCTGCACGGTCAACTCGGCAATAACGGCGATCATCTGCACTCCTGTTGTCGGCGAATCGGCACGGCCCGATGATAGCGAGCCTACGAACGTCAGTGGCCACACTACGAGTGCGCAGCACGGTTGTGCGCCCATGCGATCCGATCACCGCCGATTGGTCACGACAGCCATCTCCAGCGGCGGCGAATACCCGACGCGGTCGGAACCGACACGAGACCGCAATCTCTCGTGCCTCCAGCGCCAAGTCGTACACCGGCCACATCGGAGACGGGATCCGCGCGCGGCGCTGACGACTACCAGCGACGCGCTCAGATCGCTGTGGTGCCGCCGTCGACAACCAGCTCTATGCCATTGACGTAGCTCGAGTCGTCCGAGGCGAGGAACAACGCGACCGACGCGATCTCTTCAGGGCGGCCCATCTCTCGCCGCGGGATCACGGATTCGAACTGCGCCTTCATCTGCTCGTCCATCACCTGCTCCAGAATCGGCGTGGCTACCTGGCCGGGGGTCAGCACGTTCACCCGGATCCTCCTGTCCCTCAACTCGGACACCCACACCCGTGCGTAGGCGGGCAGCACGGCCTTGCTCGCTGCGTACACACTCCAATCGGGGTAGCCCCGCAGCGACGCGTTCGACCCGGTCATGAAGATCGAGCCTCCATCGTTGAACAGCGGCAGCGCCTTCTGGACCGTGAACAGCGTGCCGCGCGCGTTCAGCGAGAAGGCGGCATCGAACTGCTCCTCGGTGATCTCGCCGAGCCTGCCCTGCTCGCCCATCCCAGCACTTGCCCACAACACGTCGACCGTGCCCTTTTCCTGCTTGACCGTCTCGAACAAACGGTCCAGATCATCGAGGTCGGCCGAATCGCCTTGCACGCCGGTCACGTTCCGGCCGATCAGCTCGACGGCTTCGTCCAGCGCATCCTTCCGCCGGCCCGAAATGAAAACGTGAGCTCCTTCGTCAACGAACAACTTCGCACCGGCCAGCGCCATCCCACTTGTCGCGCCTGTGATCACCGCAACCTTGCCATCGAGCTTTCCCACGACCACTCCATTCACCTGCCGTGCCGATGTTATGTACACCGATCTGCGTACTTAACGTATCGAACAGTCGCCTGGGGCGCAAGCTATGCACACCGAGCGGTACCCAAGTGGGTTACGCTGGGCGTGTGAGAGAGTTGGAGAAGGGGCCGCGAGGCCTGCGCCGCGGCAGGGGCGCACGAGAGCGCATCCTCAGCGCGTCACAACAACTGTTCCGCGATCAAGGCATCAACTGCACCGGCATGGACCAGCTCTGCGCGGTGGCCGAGGTGTCCAAGCGCACGCTTTACCAGCACTTCACCGGCAAGGACGAGCTGATCGCCGAATGCCTACGCCGATTCGATCCCGACATCCTGCCCGAAGTGTTCGACCGCACCGACCTCACACCTCGCGAACGGCTCCTCGCCGCGTTCGACGTGCACGCGCCCCTGTGCCCATTCATCGCGGCGGCCGTCGAAATCCCCGACCCGGGCCATCCGGCACGCGTACACGCCCGCGACTACAAAATAGGCTTTGCCGCCCGGCTCACCGATACCGCCCGCGAGGCCGGCGCCACCAACCCCGAACAGCTCGGCGAGCAACTGGCGCTGCTGCTGGACGGCGCCTCGGCCCGCAGCCGAGTCCTCAACACCGACGCGTTCACCACCGCCGCCGCCATCGCAGCCGTCCTCGTCGACAACGCCATCCCCACGGCAGCGGCACCGGCCGGCTCGAGCGCTGTCGAGCAGCACGATGACGCCGGCCGGGGCGGCGCCCCACATTCCGGCCGGGGCGCCGTTGCCGAGCACCCCGGCCATGGCCACATCCGTGACCGCATCACGGAGCAGACGTGATCGGAGAGCTTCAGCCCGCGCCGCTGCCCGTCGTGCGTGCGTCGGTCTGTCCGCGGGTCTCGACGACGGCGCGGACCAGAGGGTCTTCGTATCGATGGATTTTGAAGTCATGGTCGGCCAGGGAGCCGAACGGGGGGGGGGGGGGGGGGGGGGGGGGGGGGGGGGGGGGGGGGGGGGGGGGGGGGGGGGGGGGGGGGGGGGGGGGCGGGGGGGGGGGGGGGGGGGGGGGGGGGGCGGGGGGGGGGGGGGGGGGGGGGGGGGGGGCGGGGGGGGGGGGGGGGCGGCGGGGGC
>NZ_JBKORD010000034.1:0-40551 GCF_046764875.1 Nocardia arseniciresistens | reverse complement strand
CCGCACGGCGACCGGGCGTCGGGAGCGGTGGGTGAGCAACTGGTAGGCCCGATGGCGTTCGGTCGTCAATACCACTGCATCGCAAGCGATCCGCTCACCCCGGTCGGTATGCACCGCGAGCGGGCCCCCCCCCCCCCCCCCCCCCCCCCCCCCCCGGGGGGGGGGGGGGGGGGGCCCCCCCCCCCCCCCCCCCCCGACGCCGGGAACAGCTGAACGAGCAGACGGCGGCCGGACCATATGTCCAACTTAGTTCGCCCGGGAAGTCTTTCCGCGCGGGCGGGTGGAAAGACGCGCAAACGTAGCCGTTATGGACCTGCGAGCAGTCGTCGGCCGTGTTCGACTACAAGCCGAGGTATTCCTTCAGCTCGAACGGCGTCACCTGGCTGCGGTAGTCCGCCCACTCCCTGCGCTTGTTGCGCAGGAAGAAGTCGAACACGTGCTCGCCGAGGGTCTCGGCGACCAGTTCGGAGCGCTCCATGGCCTGCAGTGCCTCGTCAAGGGTGCCCGGCAGTTCACGGAAGCCCATAGCGCGACGTTCCGCGACGGTGAGCGACCACACGTCGTCCTCCGCCTCCGGCGGCAGCGTGTAGCCCTTCTCGATGCCACGCAGGCCGGCGGCGAGCAGCACCGCGAAGGTCAGGTACGGGTTGCACGCCGAATCTGGGCTGCGGATCTCGACGCGGCGCGAGGAGGACTTGTTCGGGGTGTACATCGGGACGCGAACCAGCGCGGAGCGGTTCGACCTGCCCCACGAGGCGGCGGTCGGCGCCTCGCCACCGTGGATGAGCCGCTTGTAGGAGTTCACCCACTGGTTGGTGATAGCGCTGATCTCCGGTGCGTGCTCGAGGATGCCCGCGATGAACGCCCGCGCGGTCTCCGACAGGTTGATCGGGTCGTCCGGGTCGTGGAAGGCGTTCGCCTCGCCCTCGAACAGGCTCATGTGGGTGTGCATCGCCGAACCCGGGTACTGGGCGAACGGCTTGGGCATGAACGTCGCGCGCACGCCCTCGTCGATGCCGACTTCCTTGATCAGGTAGCGGAAGGTCATCACGTTGTCGGCCATGGAAAGCGCGTCGGCGTAACGCAGGTCGATCTCCTGCTGGCCCGGCGCGCCCTCGTGATGGCTGAACTCGACCGAGATGCCCATCGACTCGAGCGCGTCGATGGCGTGGCGGCGGAAGTTCGGCGCCGAATCGTGCACGGCCTGATCGAAGAAGCCGCCGGCGTCGGCGGGGCGGGGCTCGGAGCCCTGCGGGCCGTTCTCCAGCAGGAAGAATTCGATCTCCGGGTGCACGTAGCAGCTGAAGCCGACGTCAGCGGCCTTGTTGAGCTGACGACGCAGCACGTGCCTCGGGTCGGCCCATGACGGCGAGCCGTCCGGCATGGTGATGTCGCAGAACATCCGCGCGGAGTGCTGGTGGCCCTTGCTGGTTGCCCACGGCAGGACCTGGAATGTCGACGGATCCGGTCGGGCGACCATGTCCGCTTCCGACACGCGAGCGAAGCCCTCGATGGCAGAGCCGTCGAAGCCGATGCCCTCCTCGAAGGCGCCCTCTAGCTCGGCCGGCGCGATGGCGACGGACTTCAGGTAGCCCAATACGTCGGTGAACCAGAGCCGCACGAAGCGGATATCCCGTTCTTCGAGCGTCCGCAGCACGAATTCCTTCTGGCGATCCATGAACGCGAGCGTAAGCACCTGGAGTTAAATCCGTGTTACATACGCGTCTAGGGATTGCAATCCGATGTTTTGAAATAGATCGCACCGCCGCGCAAACATGGTCTGTGAGGCCGTCATGGCGGCGGATCGCACCCGCACGCACCGATCAGCAGGTGAGCCCCTGCTCCGGAACCTTCAACTCGGTGAGGTAGGCGATGACCGCATCGTCGAGGCAGGCATCGCCGGCGACGAGGGCAGCGGTGTGCCTGGTGCCACGGAAGGTCACCAATGCCGCGCCGAGCTGTCCAGCGAGCTCGACACCGGCCTGGTAGGGCGTCGCCGGGTCCTCGGTCGTCGAAACGACCACCGTCTTCGGCAGCCCGTTCACCGCGATCTTGTGTGGTCCGCTGGTGTTGGGCACCGGCCAGGCGTTGCAAACCTCGAGCGGAGCCGCGCCCGTGCCGCGCCCGTCGTCGAGGAAAGGCGCCGCCTTGCGGTATTCGGCGTCCTGCGCGGCCGCCACGGCGGGATCGGCGATCCGAGGATCGTCGACACACCGGATCGCGTTGAACGCGTCCTGGGTGTTGTTGTAGGTGCCGTCGTCGCGGCGGCCGTCGTAGATATCGGCGAGCTGGAGCAGAGTGTCGCCGCGGCCGTCACGCAACTCGGAGAGGCCGAGGGTGAGCACCCGCCAGAATTCATCGGTGTAGAGCGCCTGCTGCACGCCGGTGATGGCATCGTTGTAGCCGAGCCCGCGCGGGTCGTTGGTCACGGCCGGCTTGTCGCGCAACGGGTTCACCAGCGCACGGAACCGCGCGACGGACTGCGCGGGGTCGGTGCCGAGCGGGCAGTCGGCTTCCTTGGCGCAGTCGGCGCTATAGCCGTCGAACGCCTTCTGGAAGCCCGCGGCCTGGCGCAACGACTCCTGCACAGGATCCGCCGCGGAGTCGACGGCGCCGTCGAGCACCAGCGCGCGCACATTGCCTGGGAACTTCTCGGCGTAGGCCGAGCCGAGCTTGGTGCCATAGGAGTAACCGAGATAGGTGAGCTTCGGGTCACCGAGCACCGCGCGGATCACGTCCATGTCCTGGATCACCTCACGGGTGCCGACATGGGCGAGCAATTCGGCGCCGTTGCGCTCGGCGCAGTGCCCGGCGTACGTGCGGTTCTCGTCTTCGGATTTGGCTATGCCCTCCGGCGTGTTGTCCGTCGGCGGCTCGGCGCGCTCGCTGTCGGACTCCTGCGCGGTCTGGCAGGCGATGGCGGGGAGCGAGGAGCCGACGCCACGCGGGTCGAACCCGACTCGATCGAAACGCTCGGCGAGCGGTGTCTTGGCCGCGATGCTCGACATCGACAGGCCGGACACCCCCGGACCACCGGGGTTCAGCAGCAGCGAACCGATGCGCTTGCCGCTGGCCTCCAGTCGGGAAAGGGCGATCTGCGCGGTCGGACCGTCGGGCTTCTCGTAATCGACGGGCACCGTGATGCGGGTGCACTGCGTCTTCGGGGCGAGCTTGTCCTCGAGGTCGCCGAAGCCCTCGCAACTGCCCCATTGCGGAACCTGCGCGTAGAACTTCTCCAACCCGCCGGGCGGCGCGGGCAGCGGACCGTTCGGCTCCTCCTCGGTGACGCTGCACCCTGCCAGCACCATCGCCAGCACCGCCGCAACGAGCACACCACGCCCACTCCGCATCCACGCCATGCGTGAAATCCTGACAGGGCCGCAGCCACGCGCGAAATCAGTCGTTTCGCCGCTAGGGCGATGTGACCAATCGCACCGGTCACGGCCCTGATCCAGCTGAAGCGTCGGTGGCACACTGAACGTGTCAGACAAACCCGGGGACCCGTATGGGCCTCGAGGAGACACGACGAAAGGGACGATGATGTCCGTGTCCGATTCGGAAACTCCCGCGTACGGCAGCGCACCCACCACTCCCAAGGCAGCCAAGCGCAAGACGCGGGTCCACCACCTCCAGCAGATGAAGGCCGAGGGTGAGCGCTGGTCCATGCTCACCGCCTACGACTACTCCTCGGCGCGGCTGTTCGAAGAGGCCGGTATTCCGGTGCTGCTTGTCGGCGATTCCGCGGCGAACGTGGTGTACGGCTACGACACCACCGTGCCGATCACCGTCGACGAGCTGATCCCGTTGGTTCGCGGCGTGGTTCGCGGCGCACCGCACGCACTGGTCGTCGCCGATCTGCCGTTCGGAACCTACGAGTCCTCGCCGCAGCAGGCGCTGGCGACCGCGACACGGTTCATGAAGGAAGGCCAGGCGCACGCGGTCAAACTGGAGGGCGGTGAGCGCGTCGCCGAGCAGATCGCGCTGATCACCTCGGCGGGCATTCCGGTGATGGCGCACATCGGCTTCACCCCGCAGAGCGTCAACACCCTCGGCGGCTTCCGAGTGCAGGGGCGCGGTGACGCCGCCGAACAACTCGTCGCCGACGCCATCGCCGTCCAGGAGGCCGGCGCGTTCTCCGTGGTCATGGAGATGGTTCCCGCCGAGCTCGCCGGTCAGGTCACCCGCAAGTTGACGATCCCGACCGTCGGCATCGGCGCGGGCGTCGACTGCGACGCGCAGGTGCTCGTGTGGCAGGACATGGCGGGCTTCACCAGTGGCAAGACCGCCAAGTTCGTCAAGCGCTTCGGCAATATCGGTGACGAACTGCGCACTGCCGCAGCCGCTTACGCCGACGAGGTTCGTCGAGGCACCTTCCCGGGCCCTGAACACAGCTTCTGATCCGGGACCATCGATGATCGGCCGAGCAGTGCACGCACCCGTGGCACTGCTCGGTCAACCGGTGGAACCGATGCTGGAATGGGCCACCGGAATCCTCGCGGCGCGTGGCATCGAAATCACCGGCCCTCCTGCGCAATTGCGGCGGCGCGCGTGGTCGTTGATCGTCCGCATACCGACCGACGCGGGCCCGGTATGGCTGAAAGCCAACGCGCGGGCCTTCGCACACGAAGGTCCACTGCTCCAGCGAATCGCGGAGCTTCGCCCCGGCAGTGTGCTGGAACCCATTGCGGTGCGACCCGATCACGGCTGGCTGCTCAGCAAGGACGGCGGCGACACCGCCAAGGACGTCGACGCCGAGTGGACCGGGCTCATCGAGAGCTACGTCGATCTACAGCAGTCGCTCGCCGCGCACATCGAGGACCTGCGAGCGACCGGCACACCGTATCTGCCACCGACACAACTGGTTACCGTCTACCGGCACTTCGAGCCGCGCATTCCAGGACTCACTGCCGCGATCGAGGAGACGGCCGCCGCGCTGGCCGAATTCGACAGGCTCAGCATCGAACACAACGATCTACACCCCGGCAATGTGTTCGCAGGGGCCACTCCGGGCACCGGCATGCTGTTCGATTGGGGCGACGCGGTGATCACCCACGCCTTCCTGTCCCAGCGCATGCTCAACGGCCCGTACCGCACGCAGTACCTCGCGCACTGGCGGCGGCGCGGCCCGGTCTCCGAATTGGAAATCACCCTCGCCGAACGCCTGGCCCCCCTGGTATCGCTGCATCCGTGGCGCACCATCGACACCTCCCAACCACGATTCGCCAGGATGGTCCAGGAATTGCTGGACGGACTACAGGCCGGTTTCCGTTAGGCCGGATCGGGCAAGGCGCAAGGGCCCGACCGATTCGCACGGGCCCGATAACGCAAACAATGGCAGACTCGATGCGGACAATGTCGACACGAGCAGAGGTACCGATGCCGCAGCCCCGTTGGATTTCACGTAGCACACTGCTGCTGGCCGGAGTTTTCACCGCCGCGGCGCTGACCGCCTGCGGAACAAGTTCGGACCCGGCACCGACCGGTAGCTCGGCATCGACAACGGGAGCCGCGACCAGCGCACCGGGCAGCTCGACCGGCAAGCCTGCCCCGACGGTCTCCGATGCCTCGGCAACCCAGCTGTGCGACATGCTCCGCCAGGAGCTGTCGAACTGGCGGATCCAGGGCGGGACGCTGGGCAAGATCGGCCTCAACGCGCTGGTACACGAGTGGGCGCTGCGAAACGGCGGCATCAACGGCCAGGTGCTCGCAGACAAGGCGATCCTCGACCGGACCACAACCAAGAGCTGCTCCGATGTACGTCAGCAGGCGATCGAGGCGCTCGGAATTCCCAACCTCGCCGCCGGGCTCGCCTTCTGATGCGAACCCTGTACCCCCCGATCGAACCGCACCAGACCGGAATGCTCGATGTCGGCTCGGGTCAGTCGGTGTACTGGGAGGTCAGCGGCAACCCCGACGGCAAGCCGGTGGTGTTCCTGCACGGCGGTCCCGGCGGCTGTACCTCGCCGTATCACCGGCAGTTCTTCGACCCGGCCGCCTACCGCATCGTGCTGCTCGACCAGCGCGGCTGCGGCCACTCCAGCCCGCACATCGCCGACGGCGCGAGCCTGGAAACCAACACAACGCCGAACCTGATCGCCGACATCGAGGCGCTGCGTACCCATCTGGGCGTCGATCGCTGGCAGGTCTTCGGCGGCTCCTGGGGTTCGACGCTGGCGCTCGCCTATGCCCAGCGGCATCCGGAACGGGTGACCGAGTTGGTGCTTCGCGGGATATTCCTGCTGCGGCGCAAGGAAATCGACTGGTACTACAACGGCGCGGCGAGTTACGTCTACCCGGACGAGTGGGAGAAGTTCCTTGCCCCGGTGCCGGAAGCCGAGCGCGGCAACGATCTGGTCGAGGTTTACCACCGGCTGCTGCACTCCGCCGACGAGCAGGTCGCCCTCGCCGCGGCCGTGGCCTGGTCCACCTGGGAGAGCGCGACGAGTTCACTACTGCTCCAACCGGATCGGGTGGCCCAGACCGCCGATCCGCGTTTCGCGCTTGCCTTCGCTCGGATCGAGAATCACTACTTCATACACGGCGGCTTCCTCGAAGAAGGCCAGCTGCTGCGCGATATCGACAGGGTCGCCCACATTCCCACCGTCATCGTGCAGGGCCGCCACGACATCGTCTGCCCCGCCGTCAGCGCATGGGACCTGCACCGCGCACTGCCCGGCTCGCGGCTGCACATCGTCGACGACGCGGGGCACGCCGCCAATGAGCCGGGCATCACCCATCACCTCGTCGAGGCAACCGACGGATTCGCGAAAGTGAGCTGAACATGGTCGGCGCCGCAAACGCCCTCGTCACGGCATTGGGCGACGACGTGGACCGGCTGCTGGCCGCCGAACCGGAAGTCCGTGCGAACGATGATGATTCGGTGCACCAGATGCGGGTGGCCACCCGCCGTCTGCGCAGCGTGCTGCGTTCGTATCGCAGCCTGTTCGAACAGGCGCCCGCCGCCACGATGGGTGATGAACTCAAGTGGCTCGCCGGACTCCTCGGCGTAGCCAGGGACGCCGAGGTGCGCGCCGAACGCTTCACCGCTCTGGTGGCCGAGCATGCCCGACCCACCGAATCAGGCACGGCCGCAAGAGAGCCGGCTACGGAAGCCGAAGCGAACAGAGCTGAACTCACAGCCGCCGACATCGTTTTCCTCACGACCGAACTGGTCGGCGCGGAGCAAGCGAGGTATGCGCGCGCACATGCCGAAATCCTGACCGAACTCGACGGCGACCGGTATCGCAAACTGCGCGAGGAATTGTCGATCTGGCGCACCGATCCCCCGCTGCACCCCACCAAGGCCGACCGGCCCGCACCGGAAGCCTTCGAGCGCATACTGCGCCGCGACCGTAAACGACTGCGCCGCCTGGTATTCGCCGAGCCTGTCGTCCCCGCCACCGAGCGAGTCGAGTTACTGCACGATATCCGCAAGGGCGCCAAGCGCTTACGCTATTCCTGCGAAGGTGCGGCGCAGACACTCGGCGAGGCGGCCACCGAGCTCGGCAGCAGCGCGAAACGACTGCAAACCGTTCTAGGGGACCACCGCGACGCCGTCGAGTCCCGCGAAGCCATCCTCGTCCGCGCCGCCGAAGCCGCCGCACGAAGCCCGGCAAGGGCGCTCTACGAAATCCTCGCCGACGCAGAGGAAATCGCGGCGGGCAAAGCACTCGCGCGTTACCCGGCCGCCGCCGCATTCGTCTCGACCGACTGACTCCGGACCGCGCGGGTCGCGGGCTCAGACCGGGAAAGCGAAGCTGATCTTGCGGGCGACCGGGTCGGCCGATACCAGGCGAACGCGCACCGCCGCGCCTTCGGGCGGTGCGCCGATGCACGGCCCGACCACGGGCGGGTCGGCGACGAATACCTCGGCGGGCCGGTTGCTGGTTGCTTCACGCACCACCACCGCGTCGAACTCCGCACCGCTTCGCTCGGCGAGCAGGGTGGCCTCGGTCAGGTCGATGCAGGCGCGTTCCACCTTGTTCGCGAGGGCGTCGCTGCGCTTCATCGAATCGGCGGTCGGCAACAGTCCATCTCGAACCCATTGCGGGACTTCGACTCCCGCGCACAGGGCAAGGCAGATCTCGGTGGCGAAGCGGTCGGCAAGGCGACGCAGCGGCGCGGTCACATGTGTGTAGGGCGCGCCGATCGCGCTGTGCTGTAAGTTGTTCGGCTCGCCCGGCCTTCTGGTGTTCGAATGGCCGTCGTCGGCGCGCCGGTCGTCCGGCTGCTCGGGCCGCCGCGCATCAGGCTCGGCATCCGCCCGCGCGGCCCATGGCCGCGCACCATTCGAAGAGGCGGTGTCCGATCGGTCCGCGGCCGCACCGTCGAGCACGGTGTATCCGGCCCCGCGCAGCAACCCGGTCGCCTCGGACATGAGCACGAGTGCCGCGGGCGTATTCGGATCGAGCCCGGCCAGCATCCTGCCGACCGACTGATCGGCGGGCCAAGAGATGCCCACCGCCGCGGCCGTCCTGCGAATCGAATCGATCGCCGATTCGGGCGGCGGCGGCATGGTCCGCAGCAGCGCGACGCGTTCTCCCGACGGCGGCGCGTTATCGAGCATGATCCTGGCCGCGCACATTCCGGTCAGTAGCGACACCTGCTCGTTCCAGTCGTCGGCGGCGGTGCGCGGCTCCAGCACAAGTCGCCAGTGTCCGTCGGCCTTGTCGTCGCCGATCACGCTCTGCGCGGGCAGGCGCAGCCCGATCGCGCCGCGCACCAGTCCCGCCTCGATGCGCCGCGTGCCGAATTCCGGCAGGGCTGCGATCGAGGGGTGCAGGCGGCCCGCGTCGGCGTCGGCCTGCACGCCCGCGTAGTCGAGCCTGGCCCTGGATCGAACGAGCGCACGCACCACCGAGAACCGCCGCGGTTCGGCGTTCTCGTCGAGTTCGATGGTCCACAACGCGGCGGGCCTGGTCTGATCCGGCAGCAGGCTCGCGGTGTCTTCCGACAGGACCGGCGGATGCAGCGGCACGGTGCTGTCCGGCAGATAGAAGGTCTGGCCCCGAGCGCCCGCCGCCGCGGCGAGTGCGCTTTCGGGGACGATCACGGCGCCGACATCGGCGATCGCGTAGTGCAATGTGAAGCCGGAGGCGGAGCGCTCCAGGTGCAATGCCTGATCGAGGTCCATCGCGCCGGGCGGATCGATCGTCACGAACGGGATGTCCGTGCGATCAACGCGGTTGCCCGCGAACGCGTCGATCGCGTCGCGGGCTTCCGTGGTTGCCTCGGCGGGATACGCCGAGGCTAATCCGAATTCGGAACGGATGGCGCCGAAATCAACCGGCGCCGAGACGATCCGCTGGTGCAGTTCCACGCTGTTGGTGTCGAGCTCTACTGCAGCGCCAACATGGTGCCGCTCAATTCATTGAACGGTCCGTACACAGTGAAAGTCACGCGCCCGTTGGGGACGTTCGACGACACTCCGGCCGCCGCGTCGAGCGCCTGACCGAACGAGGCCGCCGACGGGTGCGGCAGACCCGCGATGACCGTCTTCCCGATGTGACTCTGGTACACCCAGGTGGTGTCGGCGGGGCTGAGGTCGACCTGGACCCCACCTGCCAGCGGGGTCACCGCGACCGCGCTAGCGGACCCGGCACCCAGCAGTGCGAAAACCGATGCAGCCCCGGCGATCAACGCGCCGGTGACCAGTGAACGAGCGATCCGCATAGAGTTGAGACCTACTTTCCCGCGATCGAAGAATGAACGGCCCTGCTGCCCGGCAGCGGGCCGTGCCAACGGCGACCACTCTATGACGTCGCTCACGTTATAAGCCAGTCCCCGCCGAATCGCCATGCCGGACACGCCGAGCACCGCCCACCACGACCGACTGCTAGCGTTGCCGGGCGTAGCGGAGGTTTCGATCTCCCGCACATTTCTAGATGTCCCGTACGTCGACAATTGGGAGTTACGCACTCATGTCATCGCTGCTTTTCGACTACCTGATGCCGCTGCTCGGCCCTGAGCAGGCCGCGTATTGGGCGCAGGTCTTCATGGTCTCGCCGGTCTGACCTCACCGCCTCCCGTGCGGCCTCGTCGCCTCCCGTTAACCACATGGGAGGCGACGTTCGTCAAGTGCCGCTAGCATCCCGCCCGTGCAAAGAACTTCCGCCGCTATCGCGGCCAGCGTCACCCTCTTCACCTTGCTTCTCGCAGGCTGCAACGACGACACCGCCGGCAGCGCCGCCCCCTCGACAACGGCGAGCGCGGGTGCCTCCGCCGCGGGCAGCGACCCCGGCGACAACATCAAAGCGGGCACCTTCGTGGTGAGCTTCCGCAGCGCCTTCCCGAAGCTCGCCGACGGCAAGGACGACAACAAAATTCGCGACCTGCTCGTCGACACCTGCAAAGACGTCAAGGACGGCAAAGCCGAGGACGCGGTCGTGCTGAACATCATCAAGCGCACCAGGACCGGTTCGACCGAGGCGAGCAAGGAAGAAGCGCAGGCGATCTATCAGATGGCCAAGCTGCTCTGCTGAACTACGTGTGCGTTGCGCCCTGACCGCCCGCGGGCGCGTCGTCCGAAGGCTGCGCCGATGGGCTACTGCGCTCCAGGAAGCGCAGCAGCTCCACCGGGAACGGCAGCACCAACGTCGAGTTCTTCTCCGCCGCAACCTGGACCACGGTTTCCAGCAGCCGCAGCTGCAATGCCGAGGGATGCTCCGACATCTTGGCGCCTGCCTGGGCGAGCATGTGCGAGGCCTGCAACTCGCCCTCGGCCGAGATAACCCTGGCGCGGCGCTCCCGCTCCGCCTCCGCCTGCCGCGACATCGAGCGTTTCAGCGAATCGGGCAGCGCCACATCCTTGATCTCCACCCGGTCGATGTGCACGCCCCACGCCAGCGCTGGACTATCGATCATCAGCTCCAGGCCCTTGTTCAACTCCTCGCGGTTGGACAGCAGATCGTCGAGTTCGCTCTTGCCGATGATCGAGCGCAGCGAGGTCTGGGCCACCTGGCCAACCGCGAACAGATAGTTCTGCACCTCGACGACGGCGGCGATCGGGTCGATCACCCGGAAGTACACCACCGCGTCCACCCGCACCGTGACGTTGTCGCGCGTGATGCCGTCCTGTGCGGGAACCGGCGTGGTGATGATCTGGATGGAAACCTTACGCATCCGATCGACGAACGGAATCAGCATGCGCAGTCCGGGGTCTCGTACCCCCACCACCCGGCCGAATCGGAACACCAGTCCCTTCTCGTACTGCGTGACCACCCGCGCGCTCATGGCGGTCAAAACACCGCCGATGATCGCCCCCGCACCGAAAATACTGCCGATAATGGCAAGAATGTCCATAGCTACACCGCCAAGGCGAATCGTCCACCGCGCCGGAAAACCGGGCTCCCGGCCCACCTCCATGATGGCACCGTATGCACTGTGCGAACGGACGAGTTGGCCTGTAAGCCGGATCCTGTCCCCGGTTCGCACCGGGTGACGACCATCCATCTGGACACACCGTTGCCGGGTGCCTCGAGCGATCCACCCGCAGGCTCGGGCGAGCAGCCCTCGAACACCTGCGCAGCCGCAACGCGAGCGATGCGACCTTTGACCTTGCTCCGGGCGGGGTTTACCTAGCCGCCCCGGTCGCCCGGGGCGCTGGTGCGCTCTTACCGCACCGTTTCACCCTTACCGATGCTCGCGCATCGGCGGTCTATTTTCTGTGGCACTGTCCCGCGGGTCACCCCGGGTTGCCGTTAGCAACCGCCCTGCTCTGTGGAGTCCGGACTTTCCTCGGCGACGGGCGGCGGCACAGTTGTGCCCGTTCCCTTCGCCGCGGTCGCCCGGCCAACTCGTCCGCAGCGTCCAGGGTACGTTGTTCACGGGCCTGACCTCGCAGCTGGTCGGAGCAGAACAGTACGGTGGGGTGCCATGGAACGTGTCGAGGTCAGTTTTCCGTCGGGTAGCGAGCAGTGTGCCGCCTGGCTGTACCCGCCCGACGGTGTCCCCAAGCCTCGCCCACTGATCATCATGGGGCACGGTCTCGGGGCCAATCGGGAAATGGGATTGGATAGATATGCGCGCCGGTTCGCCGCCGCTGGGATGGCAGTACTGGTCTTCGACTACCGACATTTCGGCGCCAGCCAGGGCACGCCGCGTCAGCTACTGAATATCGCGCGCCAGCGCGAAGACTGGCGCTCCGCCATCGCATACGCGCGCACTCTCCGTGGTATCGACGCGACCCGAATTGCCCTGTGGGGCACCTCCTTCGGCGGCGGCCACGTGCTATCGGTGGCACCCGACGACGACTACATCGCGGCCGTCGTCGCACAGGTGCCCTTCACCAGCGGCTTAGCCTCGGCATGGGCGAAGGGGCCGACCAGCCTGACCAAGGTGGCGACCATCGCCGCCACCGACCTGCTCGTCGGGTCGCTGCGCCGCAAGCCGGTGCGCATCCGGCTCGCGGGGCGCAAGCGCTCGGCCGCGCTGATGAGCGCGAAGGATGTGCCGGAGGGTTTCGGCAGGCTTGCCGACGAAAGCGAAAGCTACGAACCGAAAGTCGCCGCACGGGTTGCGCTCTCGACGCTGTTCGACTCTCCCGGCCGCCGAGCCAAGTCACTGAAGATGCCGGTCATGTACGTCATCGCCGACAACGATTCGATCGCACCGGTCAAACCGACCTTGCGTGCCGCGGAACGCACCAAGCACGCCGTCGTGAAGCGTTATCCGGTAGGACATTTCGATGTCTATTTCGACGACCACTTCGAGGTCGCCGTCTACGATCAGACCGAATTCCTGGTCTCGGTACTGCGTCCCTGACCGAGTCCGGCGTCGGGACTTCTGCCGGTGGTCTCGACGCCGGTATGCTCGAACCGTACGGTTCGGCCGGTTCGACGGCCGCCACCAATGATGGCCCGGATGCGCCGCGAAGCATTCCTCATGATGAATCTTGTTATCTCCCCCGCATTCCCCGGGAAGGACCTTCCCGTCCGCCGTTGACCGCCGCGCGGGTACGGACCCGTCCCGAGCTCCGGCGTCAACGCAGGCAGCGGGCACACGGCTGCTGGAATCACCTGCTCATCGCACCGCTGTGGCCGATGCACGGCGTCAACCTCGGCACCCTGCTGCGCACCTGCGATGCGGTCGGCGCGTGCATGGCGGTGCCGCGCCGCCCTTGGATTCCGCAAGCGCTCGCGCAGGGCAACACATTGCGCCGTCGGCAATGCGTGCACTGGATCGACGGTCCCGTGGAAAGGTGGCTCGATCGCCAGCGCGCCGGAGGTTCCGCGATCGTCGGCGTCGAGCTCACCGACGAATCCATCCGGCTCGCCGACCTCCCCACCGCACGAAAACGCACCATCATCGTCCTCGGCCACGAAAGCAGCGGCATCCCACCCGAGGGCCTCGAACTCCTCGACATCACCGTCGAAATCCCCATGGTCGGCACCGGCCACAGTCTCAACGTGGCGGTCGCCGGGTCGCTGGTGCTCTATAAACTCTCCGGGCTGTGCTGATCGACCGCGACCATGCGACGTGCGCCCGTCGTGCCGGACCTCCCGTGGCGACATCTATCGCTCATACTTTTCCCATGAACCTCGCGACCGCCACCGTCGCCGAAATCATCGGTGCGATAGTGCCGTTCGACGCGCTCGAGCAGCGCCACATCGAGGAAACGTTGACCTGGCTCGAGTCGACCGATGATGTGTTCCGTCGCATCAAACCCGACACTCCCCCACGTCATCTGGTTTCGTATGTGGTGCTCGTCGACCCGGATGCCCGCGCCGTCCTGCTCGGCCGACACCTCCTCGCCGGACTGTGGCTGCCGACCGGCGGTCACATTTCGCCGGGCGAACACCCGCGGGTCGCCGCTAGGCGTGAGGCCGCCGAGGAGCTCGGTATCGACGCCGAATTCACCGTCGTCGGGGACGAACCACTCTTCCTCACCGTCACGACCACGGTCGGCACAACCAGCGGCCACGAGGACATCAGCCTCTGGTATCTCATCCGAGGCGACCGCACCTGCGAATACGCCCTCGACCCGAGCGAGTTCAGCGAGGGGCGCTGGTGGGACATCGACACAGACATCATCCCCGACCCCGACCCGCACTTCCCCCGTTTCCTCGCCAAGCTCGACTCAGCACTGCCACTACCAGCATGAACAAGCACGCGAGCATCAGACTGGTGGTCTTGTCGTAGTCGGGTGTCAGTGCGGCGCTCACGTTGATCATCGCGTGCATCAGGATCGCCGCGAGCACACCGCAGCAGGTGTTGTCGTGCACCGCCCCTGGCTTAGTGTGTCGCGCTGACCGAAGTTGTCGGATTGGCACCCGGATGCGGCAGAATGCGGGTGTTCCGGAACGACGTGAACAGCCAGGTGTCGTTGTCGCGCACCGCGATACGGGTCTGGATGGACAGCTCCTCCGGCCGTTCTTCATCGGCTTCGGGACGAATCACCCACACGCCGCTGGTGACCATGACGGCCACATCCGGCGTGGGGAATCGAAAGGTGGTCACCTCGGGTGCGAACAGCCGGGTCCCTTTCATGAAGCCGTCGAACCCCTCCCGCATGGCTCGGCCGAGCGAGGCTCGGCCCTGGACGAATTCGCCGATCACCGATACGAAGTCGGCGTCCTCGGTGAAAGTGGCGGCGAAGGCCGCACCGTCGCCCTGAGCCCAGGCATCGGTCTGTTTGCGGGCGAGATCGGTGATGGCCTCCTTGTCCTCGCGGTGCGGGTCCACCTCTTCCAGCTTCGCGTTCACTTCGCCGAGCTCGGTGTTGTGCATCAGGCGTTCTCCGTTGTCGGATGTGTGCTGTCGGTGGTGTAACCGGCTGCTCTTACCGCCCTACCCGCCGCGAGCCCATGTACTCGAGGCAGGCCGCCATTGTTCTATCCCCTGGACGAATTCACCGCCGCGGCCCTGCGTGGGCTCGCGGCGGCGAAGACATCGGCCGAATCGGGTTCAGAGAGGACGGAATCCGGCCCCGACGCCACCGGTGGCGTTCACGGCATCCAGAATCTGATCGATCGACGCGAAGAAGGCCGGTGAGTGCATCGGATTGCCCGCGCCGACACACGGCACGTCGAAGCCGATACCGCCCATGCCGGTCAATCGCCCCTGGTTCATCCCGACCAGTCGATCACCGACGGTCACCGGACCACCGGAATCGCCCGGCTTCGAGCAGGATTGATTGATCGTCGAACCTTCCAGCCCACCCCACACCACACCGCAGTCGGTTCCGCTGGTACGACCGCTCTTGCAGACGGTGGTACCCGGTGCGGGCCGCCCACCGAGCCCGGAAATAGTGGTCGGACCGACGGTGCGCACCGGGGTGACGCGTGCCGGATCGAATTGCAGTACCGCGAAGTCCAGTCCCGCACCGTTATCCGAGTAGGCCACCACTCCGACCACCCCGGCATCCATCGTCTTTTCGGCGCCCAGCCGCGCACCCGCCGGGGCGCAGTGCCCCGCGGTCAGCCCGACCAGCCTGCCCGCGCCGTCATACCCGATGGCGGTGAGCGAACATGCCGAATTGTTGTCGAATACCAGGCCCGAGCCGCCGCCGAGTTCCGCGTTACCCGCCGCCTGCGCGGTACCGGAACCGACCGGACCGACGCCCGCGACAACTACCGCCGCAGCCGCCATCCACTTGAATTTCACCCTGTGAACTCCTTCTCGAAACCCGCCGGCCGACATCGGAATCGGCCTCACGACGGCCCACCCGCACGTGAGGGAGAACCGCTCCGGACAATTCTGCGGCCACCGCTCAGGATCCGGGGCATGATCAGGTCATAGATACGAGGTGTCGTTCACCAGCCGCACCGACGCGCCACCGTCGGGATAGAACTCGGCGATCGACAAGGACGCCAGATCCAGATGCAAGCGATACAGCAGCGATGGACCGACACCGAGCGCCAGCTGCAACATCGTCTTGATCGGGGTCACGTGACTGACCACCACCAGGTTCGCGCCGGGATACAGCGCGATCAGATCACGCCGCGCCGCCTCCACCCGCTCGCGCACCTGATCGAAACTCTCGCCGCCCGGTGCTGCCACCGACGGATCGCCCATCCAGCGGGCGTGCAGCTGCGGATCACGTTGTGCCGCTTCCAAAAACGTCAGGCCCTCCCAGTCACCGAAGTCGGTCTCGATCAGGCCGTCGATGACATGCACGGGCACATCGAGCGCTGTCGCCGCGGCCTGTGCGGTTTCCCTCGCGCGACCGAGCGGAGAGCACACCACGGCGGCGATATCACCCTTGGATGCCAGCATCTTGGCTGCGCGTGCGGCTTGCTCGCGACCGAGTTCGGTGAGCGGTGGGTTGCCGCGGCCGGAATACCTGCGCTGGATCGAGAGTTCGGTTTGACCGTGGCGCAACAGCAGTAGCCGGGTCGGGCGGCCGGTGGCACCGGTCCAGCCGGGAGCGGTCTGCGTACTGCCCTCCGTAGCAGGCGAATTCGAGGCCGTGTCCGCGGAATTCGGAGCGGCGTCTTCGGCGGTATCCGCCGCTTGCGCGTCTGCGACCTCGTCGATCCAGCTCGGCAGTTCTCGTTCGACACCGGCCGCTGAATCCGATTGCCCAGCAGTACTATCGGCGTTATCCACGCTGCTGCTGCGATCGGCCGCCGGTGCGGGCCCGGCATCGAGCGCGGTACGCACCTCGCCAACCAGTGCGGCGTCGTCCATGGCTTCGTTCGCGAGTCGATCCGCATACGAATTCTCCGCGCGCGGAATCCACGTGAAGCTCACCCGATCGAAACCGGCGATCAGCCTGCGGGCCCGGTCCGCCAGCGGAATCATGGCCGGGTGCTTGATCTTCCAGCGTCCCGCCATCTGCTCGATGACCAGTTTGGAATCCATCCGCACCGACACCACGCGCGCGCCGAGCTCGGTCGCCGCCTCCAAAGCCGCTATGAGCCCGCGGTATTCGGCGACATTGTTGGTCGCGACACCGATGTACTCACGGCGCTCGGCGAGGACATTGGCGTGGGCGGCATCGAAAACCACCGCACCGTAACCGGCGGGCCCCGGATTGCCACGGGAACCACCGTCGGCTTCGACGATCACCTCGAGCTGGGCCATCATTCCCCTCGCTGTACTCGACCCATCACTGTCACGATCCACACGCCGAAACGCGGGCTCGGAAACTCACAGACCCGATTCCTTGGTACGCACCAGCACCGCACTGCATTCCGGGCAGCGCACGATCGCGTCGGGCTCGGCCTTCGCGATGCGCGCGATCTCACCACGATCCAGTTCGATCCGGCACGCGCCACAACGACGGGCCTGTAGCAGCGCTGCGCCGACACCGTTCTTGATGCGCTGGCGGTCGTAGATGCTCAGCAGCTCGTCCGGGAACAGCCCCACGAGTCCCGCCCGGTCGCCATCACAACGGCCCTGCGCCACATCGAGATCCGCGAGTGCCTCATCCCGCATGCGCTGCGCGTCGGCGAGATCCTGCTCGGTCTTGTCCAGCCGCGCGCCCGCGTGCTCATGATCGGCGGCGGAGGCCTCACGGCGCTCCATCACCTCCAGCAGCTCGTCCTCCAGCACCGAACGACGCCGCTCCAAGCTGCCGAGCTCGTGCTGGATCTCCGAAAGCTGTTTGGCGCCTACCGAACCCGCGCTCAGCATGCCCCTGTCGCGCTCCTCGCGCTTGCGAACCGCCTCGACCTCACCCTCCAGCTTGCGGATATCGCGGTCGAGGTCGTCCAACATGATCTCCACAGCCACCGCGGCATCCTTGTGACCATTGCGCTCCGCCTCCAGCCGCGCCACCTCCCGCTGCTCGGGCAGCACGGTGCGCCGGTGCGCAATCCGCGTCAGTTCGGCGTCGACAGCGGCGAGCTGCAGCAGCTTGGCCTGGATCTGGGGTTCGACATTCAACGCGGACAAACTCCTGGACGCTATGGATGGATGGGAGGCAACGCGCGCCCTCGGCCCACGATTACCAGTGCTCAACCGTACCCCGGGCAGCCGGCGAATATGTCCGAGGCCATGGTCAACGGGCGTTAGTGGTGAGTGACGGCGGCGAACGGAGCGAATCCAGGTTCGAACAGGGCCGAGCTCATGCTCGACCGGCCACGACTCGTATGGAACCAGAGGGCCACCCGGTGCGTCATATAGTAGCGACGGGGATCGAAAACGGGGATCACTGAGGCCGACGCCAGGGAGACATACGCGAACCGCCGACGTCCTACGCACCGCGTTCGCGGGAGCGGCTGTGATGGCATTGGCTGCCGGTTGCGGGTCGACCGTATCCGGGTCTCCGGCGACGACGACCAGGAACCTCGACGACATCCAGGTCTGGAATCCGTGTACGCAACTCGGGGACGGTGTTCTGCTGTCCACCGGCGTGGACCCCGCTACCAAGAGCGTCACAACCGATCCGCCGCAGGGACCTGCGGCGTGGCGGATTTGCGGCTGGTACCCACCGGGGCGCGCCTACAAGATGACGGTCTACTCCTCCAGCCACACCGTCGCAGAATCCAAGGCCAACGAAAAGAACACGGGATTTCGCGATGTGACGATCGGGCCTCGCAGTGGAATGACCTACCAGGACAAGTCCGATGCGCAGGGTGATCGCTGCTACGCGAGTTTCCCGGCAGAACAAGGCATGTTCGAGGTCAGCGCGAGTTGGACCGGTACCGGCGCTCGCACTCTGGATATGTGTGAGACAGCCGTCAAGCACGCAAAAGATCTCGAACCCCACCTACCCAAGTAACCACCCGTGAACTGAAAGCAGTGCCTCAGATCCGTGTAAGGGGAGAACACAATGGCGGATGACATTCAGAGCCAGATGAGGCGCTGGGAGCAGCTCAAACAGCAGGCAGTGGTTGGCGAGTTCAAGATGCAGGAAGGCATCGGCGAGGCTCTTCGCAGTCGTTGCGAAACGTTCCTCACCGAGCTCAAGGACATGAAGGAAAAGGCGAAGGACCTCGACCACCTCGCCGGGTACGGCGGCCTCCCATCGGCCCAGCTACTGCAGGGGAAATTCCAGAACAAAGCAGCCAACGGTGGTTCGCACGACACCAATGACTCCGCCGTCACTCGGCTACAGCAGAACATCGACGTCGTTCAGCTGATGCAGGACACTTACGCCGCCGCCATCGGCCAGCTCAAAGAGACCGATCAGGCGGCAGGTAGTCAGATGAACGCGAACACCGAAGAGGTCAAGTGATGGTCAACCCTTGGGATGTCACCAAGAACGTCATCAATGCCGTGTCCGGCGGTGCTACCGACGTGCCCTTCAAGCTCATCGACGCGCGGATCCAGTCTTCTGACAACAATTCCCGCGACGGCAACTTGAAGGACGACGGCGACAACACCTGGAAAGACGACCGGCAGACCATCAACAATGAATGGAATCTGCTGAACGGGCAGTACAACAAGCCCGCGCCGACGGTGCTCAATGAACACAACAAGGAACCCTTCGCGACCTGGAGCCACGAGCAGATCTGGAAGGCGCTCAACGGCGACGGTAAGACGAAGGGGGTCGAACAGGCTGACATCAACAGCGGCGCGGACGGCTGGCGTCAACTGACCAAGCAAGCCCGGGACGCGGTCGACACGTTCCGCCGAGGCGTCGACCAGGACATCGAATCATTATGGAAAGGCCGCGCCGCCAACAGCGCGATGGAAGCCACCCGCACCTACACCGACGATTTCAAGAAGCTGCACGTGAGCTTCCAGGAAGTCGCCAACGGCATCGACCTCATCCAGGGCTACCTCGATCAGGCGAAGCGTTCGGTGTCCCCGCCGGAGAACGTGTCCGGATTCGATGAGTTCGTCGGTCATATCCCCGGCAATGGAGTCCTGAAGCTCGGTAAGCATCGCGCCAATGAGGCTCAGGCCTCCGCTCAGGAGCGGATGAAGGAATACGCGGCGGGTGCCGATCTCGTCGACGGCAAGACTCCGCTGCTGCCCGAACCTCTCAACGCGGTGTCCAAACCCGACGACAAGCCAAAGCCGTCCGAGAAGCCGACCAGCGAGTGGCCCTCCAGCGGGAAGTCACCAGACGGCAAAACCACGGACGACCCCAAGTCCACCGAGAACCCGACGACCAACGATCCGAACGCCTCGGACGACAACCCGCAGAGCACAAGTCCAGCCAGCACCCCGGCAGCCACCACCCCTACTCCCACCGGCACGCCGACCACCCCGGCAGGCACGCCCAACACCCCCGGGCTCCCGGACAAGTCCAATCTGGAGAATCCGCTCGGGCGCCCCGGCTCACCGGGTGGCATCCCCGGCGGAACGCCTTCCGGTCCCGGCAAAAGCGTCCCCGGCAATCCGGCGAGCCAGCTCAACGGCGCGGGCGGACCCGGCAATCGCGGTAGCAAGGCCGCCGCTGGTCGAGCGGGCGCACCCGGCATGGGCGCGCCGGGCAGCCGTGGCAAGAACGGGGAGGACGACGACGAGCACCATTCGCCGGACTACCTCATCCAGGATCGCACCACCGAACTGCTCGGCGAGCAGCCACGGGTGCTTCCGCCGGGTGGAGTAATCGGCGGATGAGCGCAACCCGTTGGCGGCTGGACGGTCTCGCGTTCACCATCGCCCTGGAGGCGATGGACCGGGATCGTCTGCCGTATCCATTGAGCTACCAACCCGAGTTCATGGAACGCCTGAGCGATTTCGAGCGGCTGCGTCAGCGCCGAGCGCGGGAATTGCAGGCGGTGTTCGACGAGCGCCTCTACAAGGCACTCACCGTCTTGCTGGAACCGCAGGTCCGCATCGAGATCCACGGTTTCTACGGCCCGGATCTTTCCCGGGTTGTGCGGATGCACGCAGGCATCGTGGATCGGATTGCGACTCTTGCCATTCAGCAGCACGGCCCGACTCGCGACCACGGCCTCGATATCGTCGTCGGCGAGTGCCACGCCGACACGCTTGTCACCGATATCGCAGCCAACCTGCCGCAGTCCCGTGGCGGCACCCATCCCGCTTTCTCCGCGCGCCGGTCCGACCTCGACCATCCGATCTACTCGCGTCATCCGACTCCCCTGTCCCCCACCGAGGAAATCAATCAGTTCCTCCGCCGCCCGCACACCAGCACCGGCGAGATCACCGTCTATCCGGGCATCGCCTACGACGCCCGCCCCACCGATGACGGCCACCCGTTCATCTGGCTGGATTACCCCGACGACGGCCGGTATCTGCTCCACAACCACAACCAGAACGACTTCACCATCGCCCCCGGGCCTTCACAGGAGCTCATGCACCACTCCAAGGCCGTATCGACACCGTCCAGCATCGCCGAACGGGAGCCGCCGCCCGATAATCCAACAGCCACAACCACTTCGGCATCACGATCGGGACAGCGCGCGACAAAAGCTCCAGGCGAGTCGCCCCACGTCCCGTCAGCTACGGGTTACCGACCTGCCGCGCGGACTTTGATGGCGTCGCGGGAGATGAGGACGTCGTATTCGCCCGGGGTGGCGATGACGGCGTTGCCGTAGGCGGAACGAACGAAGGGTTCTGTCCACCAACGGCCTTTGCTCATGTCGGCGAAGAAGTCCTGGTCGTCGCCGTTGACGAAGAACTGGTTCTGGCTGGTCGCGATGCCGTCGAGGCGCTGGCCGTAGAGGCGGGTCACCTTGTAACCGGAATGGAAGCCGAGCGCGTTCACCCACGGCTCCAGTTCGACGATATTGGCCTGCAGCACCATCAGGTCCCCTTCGACCTGATACTTGTCGTGCTTCTCGCCGTGATCGTCGTCCCCGTACAGCGTGAGATCCACTTCGAGCCGATGTTCCTGCCCCGCAACAGGACTCACCACAACGTGGGCCGCCTTGATCTCTCCGCTCAGCCCGAGGTAAGTCTGCATCAAGGTGGCAATCCACAGCAGCACCGCCGCCACGACCAAGAGCCCGAGCCCGGTCGCGCCCCGCCCGAGCAGCACTCGCAATCCCACTCGGCGCACCATCACCAGCGCCGATATCAACAGTGCTATTCCGACGAGGATGAGCAGCATCAGCCCGATCTGCACGATCCCCAGATCTACCGGGAAACTCATGCGGTCGTTATACCCCTTTGCGCCCAACAGATTCGCCCGAACCAACCGACACTCCATGGACACGCCGGGCGCACCCCGAATCGGGCTCGCCGCAAGGCGGATTTCCGATGCGGCGGTCAGGCAGTAGCGCTCACTGTCCAGGGATCGGTGCGCAGCGTCGATACCCGGGTCTCGACGTCGGGTAGGGCGGATCGCACCACCGTTTCGGCTTGTGCGCACCAAGGGAATTCGGTGGCCCAGTGAGCTGCGTCGATGAGGGCGGGGCCGCCCCTGCGCAGGTGTTCGTCGACCGGGTGGTGGCGCAGGTCCGAGGTGACGTAGGCGTCGACACCGAGGCGTGCGGCGGTGTCGAGGTAGGAGTCCCCTGCGCCGCCACAGACAGCGACGGTGTGGATCATCCGGTCCGGGTCGCCGGCGGCGCGGACACCCCAGACGGTCGCGGGTAAGGCGGCGGCGACCCGGGTGGTGAAGGTGCGCAGCGACTCCGGTTCCGGCAGGGTGCCGACGCGGCCGATACCGAGACCGGATGGCACGGCCGCGCGTTCGGTGACGTGGTAGGCGGGGTCCTCGTAAGGGTGCGCGGCGCGCAGTGCCGCGAGGATGGCGGCGCGGGCGGTGGACGGCGCGATCACTTCGATGCGGTCTTCCTCGACCTGCTGCAACTCACCGATCGAACCGACCGCCGGATTCGCCCCTGTCACCGGCCGGAATTGGCCGATCCCCCGCACTCGCGACGCACAGTCCCGGTATGAGTCGTTGCCACCCGCACCGGCCGCGAACAAGGCGGCGAGTACCGCCTCGGTGTGCGGTCGCGGCACCTGTACGACCCAGTTGTCCACGGCGGTTCGCGGTTTCGCGTCCAGTGGGCCGGTGACAGTGAGACCCAGCGCCGCTGCCAGTGCGTCGGAGACTCCAGGATCGGCGGAGTCCGCATTGGTATGCGCACTGAACAGCGCACAGCCGGACCGAATCAGCCGATGCAGCAACGCCCCCTTCGGGGTGTCGGCCGCAACGGTATCCACACCACGCAACAGCAGCGGATGATGCACCACCAAAGCCTGTGCCCGCCAACCAATCGCCTCATCGACAACGTCGGCCGTGGCATCGACCGCGAACAGGACCCTGGTCACCTCATCGGCAGGATCCCCGCACACCAGCCCCACCGAATCCCACGACTCGGCCAGCTTCGGCGGATACGCCGAATCGAGCACCCCGATCACATCCGCCAGCGTGGTCACCATCCGCCTTCCTCCAGTTCGCTCATCTCACAACCGATCCCGTGCCGGATCACGTCGCTTGTCATAGGCTCGCCGCGCGAATTCCGGCGATGAGCCGATCCACCTCAGCGGTACCGCGCACCGCGACTCGCAGGTAGTCGGGGCCGAGTCCGGGGAAGGTGTCTGCGCGGCGTACCGCGATTCCCTTGTCCGAAAGATACTTTCGCAGCAGTTCGCCATCGGCTACGCGCAGCAACAGGAACGGTCCTTCGGCGGGTGTGTGGACATCGACGCCGACTGCCCTCAGCCGTTCGATCATCGACGCTCGTTCGACCGCGATTTCCCGCGCCCGCTCCTGCGCCTGCTCGACCGCGACCGGCTCGGCCGTGGCGCCGATGGCCTCGAGTTGCAGTGTGCCGAGCGGCCAGTGCGGGCGACCGTGGCTCAGACGGGCGAGCAGTTCGGGAGCGCCGAGGAAATAGCCGCAGCGCAGGCCCGCCAACGCCCAGGTCTTGGTGAGGCTGCGGAGTACCAGAACATCGGACGAGGCGGCGTGCGCCAGTGATTCCACTTCTCCCGGCACCGCGTCGGCGAAGGCTTCGTCGACCACGATGATCCGACCTGGCCTGCGCAAGGCGCGGATCGCTTCGGCGGGATGCAGTACCGAGGTCGGATTGGTCGGGTTGCCGAGGACCACCAGGTCCGCGGCGGCGGGCACCGCTGCCGCGGACAGCAGGTAGGGCGGTTCGAGCAGTATCCGGCTGACCGGGACGCCAGCTTCCCGCAACGCCAACTCCGGCTCGGTGAACGAGGGATGGATCACCGCGGCCAGCTCGGGTGCCAGCCGGGGCAACATCGCGAAGCCTTCCGCCGCGCCCGCCAGCAGCAGAACCTCCTCGGGCGCGCGACCGTGCCGCAGCGCCACCGCGGACCGCGCCGCGAGATCCGCCGCGACGCTCGGATACCGCCCGAGCGAATCCAGCCGCGCGGCCAGACGCAGGCGTAGCCAGTCCGGCGGCGCGCTGCCCCGCACATTCACCGCGAAATCGAGCATGCCGGGCCGCGCGTCCACGTCGCCGTGATGGCGCAGTTTCGCGTGGTCGACGCTGTCTTCGGGCACGAGAAAACACCCTACGTGGCGGCTGCCGCGGACCACCGGCCAGAATGGCTGTCGTGGGTGAGCTGCACGTGTCGTTCGTCTGTACCGGAAACATCTGCCGATCGCCGATGGCGGAGAAGATGTTCGCGGGACATCTGTACCGCGCTGGTCTGTCCGACCAGGTGCGGGTCAGCAGCGCGGGCACCGGCGCATGGCACGTCGGTGACGACGCCGATCCGCGCACCACCGCGACGCTGCGCCGCCACGGATACCCGACCGGTCACGTCGCTGCCGTCTTCGGCGACGAGCACCGCGACGCCGACCTGGTGATCGCCCTCGACACCGGCCACGAACGCGAACTCGCCCGCCTTGGCGTGCCCGCCGATCGCCGCCGCCTATTGCGCAGCTTCGACCCCGACGCCGACGGCCCTGACGTCCCCGACCCGTACTACGGCGACGCCGCCGACTTCGAACTCGTCCGCGACCAGATCGAAGCGGCCATCCCGGCCCTGCTGGACTGGGTCCGCGCCACCTTGGAAGCCGCAGGACACGACGCATACCCCGCCACCGACGGACGCTCATGATCCGAAGACTGACGTTCCTCCTGCGCCCGAGCTGGCTGATCCTGGCCGTGCTGGTGGCCGCGTTCGCCTACCTGTGCTTCACGGTGCTCGCGCCGTGGCAGCTCGGCAAGAACACCTCCACGTCGCATCGCAATCAGCTGATCGCCGACTCGGTGGATGCCGCGCCGATCGACATCACCTCTGTTCTCGACAACACCGCCAGTGATTCGCACGACGAGTGGCGCAGGGTCACCGCGACCGGAACCTATCTCCCGGACTCGACGGTGCTGGTCCGGCTACGCCACCTCGACGGCGCTCCCGGCTACGCCGTGCTGTCCACCTTCCGGCTCGACGACGGCAGAGTCCTGCTCGTCGATCGCGGCCTCGTCGCCGCCGTCGACGGAACCCGCCCACCCCCGATCGCCGACCCACCCGCCGGGACCGAGCACATCGAGGCGAGGGTCCGCATGTCCGAGGGCATCACCCCGGGCAAGGACCCGTCGGTCCAAGACGGCTACCGCCAGGTCTACTCGATCGACACCACCCAGGAAGCAGCCGTTCTACAGCAACCATTGACCGCCATCCCCACTGGCGAACGCGGCGGCTACCTCCAACTCGACGACAACCAGCCCGGCGCCTTCACCCCCACCCCCCTGCCCCAACTCGACGCGGGCCCCTACCTCTCCTACGGCCTCCAATGGCTGGCCTTCGGCCTCATGGCTCCCCTCGGCCTCGGCTACCTCGTCTACGCCGAGATCCGCGAACGCCGCAAGGAGAAAGCCCTCAGCACCACCCCTGCCTCCACCACCGAAACCTCCACCACCCAAACACCTTCCACCAAAGAGCAACGACTCGCGGACCGCTACGGCGGCAACCGCTGACCGCACCCCGGTAACCGACGCCGACCGCCGAGCCGCCCCGACATCGCCCGCGGAACAATTCGGCAAGCCGCCCTCGTCCCAGCGCACAACCAGCAGCTGGACACCCACCGGCGTTTACCACCCCTCGAATTCACGAGTGGCACATAGCGGAGTGATCCTGCGTGTCACCGCAACCACTCATCAGCCCCGAACATCTCCGAACCTGCGGCGCTGCGATGTCTGACGGCTGGGCCGTGGGAGCGTCAGCGGGAGGGGCGGAGGAACAACCACAGGGCTGTGCTGACGGCGGCCGCAATTTGGACGGCTTCCGACATACGCACGGCGCGGCGGAGATCCGCTACGGCGGGGGGCGGGCCTTCGCCGAGGATGGGGCGCAGTTCGGTGCCGTAGTGGTATTGAGTTCGGCCGCCGAGGTGGACGCCGAGTGCGCCGGCCATCGATGCCTCGACGACTCCCGCGTTCGGGCTGGGATGTTTGGCGGCGTCGCGACGCCAGGCGCGCAGAACAGCGGAAGGACGGCCGCCGACCAATGGCGACAGTGCGGCGGTGAGCAGGCCGGTGAGGCGGGCGGGCAATAGGTTTGCCAGGTCGTCGGTGCGGGCGGCGGCCCAGCCGAACCGTTCGTAGCGGCTGTTTCGGTAGCCGATCATGGCGTCCAGGGTGTTGATCGCGCGGTAGCCGAGCAGGCCGGGCACTCCGGCGACCGCGCCCCACACCAGCGGCGCGACGGTCGCGTCGGAGGTGTTCTCGGCGATGGATTCCAGTGCGGCGCGGGCTAATCCGTCCGCGTCGAGGACCTCGGGATCACGTCCGCACAGCGAGGGCAGCAACGCACGCGCGGCGCTGAGGTCGCCGGATTCGAGCCGGTCGGCCATCTGCCGACCGGTCCGCGCCAAGCTGCGCCCGCCGAGCACTGTCCAGGTGGCCAGCGCCGTGGCCACCATTCCACCGCGGCGCGCACCGACACCGAACGCGACGACCGCGCCCACCGATAGCGCCTCGTGCAGCATCCCTGCCGACCGCCTGTCGGCATAGGTCAAGGATTCGAGAGCGCTTGCCGCCGAACCGAACCCGGCCACCGGATGCCACCGACGCGGATCACCGAACGCGCGGTCGAGCGCGAAGCCGAGCAGCAGCCCGGCAGCGGTCGAGGTCCCCGTCTGCACCCGGCGAGGGTAGCCGGTACGCGCGCCACATCGACGACCACGTCGGCTGTCCGTCGAACCGCGCCACAAAATCGCGGCTTGCCACTTCTCATACCGCGCCGACTACAGCGCACTCTGCGCAACCCGCGTGTCCGCCCGGCGTGTCGTTGTATGTCACACTCTGCTCCCCTGGATCGTCAACTTGGCGACTCCCTCATAGACTCGCCCCCACCGGGGGCCGCACGACCGAACGGCGAGACCAGTGACCTCTGATCAGCCCCCCGCATCCGAGCCCATCGACCAGGCCGAGCTGGCCAGGCAGTTCGAGGAGCATCGGCCGTATCTGCGTCGGCTCGCCTACAGCAACCTCGGCAGCCTGACCGATGCCGACGATGTTGTGCAGGAAGCGTGGCTGCGGCTACAGCGTCAGCACGACGCCGGAACCGCGGGCGAGATCGATAATCTGCGGGCCTGGCTGACCACAGTTACCGGTCGGCTCGCGCTGGACTACCTCGGCTCCGCACGGGTCCGCCGCGAACAGTACGTCGGTGAATGGCTTCCCGAGCCCGAGGTGACGAGTTGGGACGATCCCTCCGACCGCATCACCCAGGACGAGCGCGTCACCACGGCCCTGCTGGTGGTCCTCGAATCCCTTTCTCCCGCCGAACGCACCGCGTTCGTACTCCAGGACGTGTTCGGCATGACCGGCCCCGAGGTCGCCGAAGTGGTCGGGCGCACGCCGGCGGCCGTACGCCAACTCGCCTCACGGGCCCGCAAACGCATCCAGGACGGGACACCCCGTTTCCCCGCATCGCCGGACGAGCAGGAGAAGGTGGTATCGGCCTTCTCGGTGGCTTGGCGCTCCGGTGACCTCAGCGCGTTGCTCGGTGTGCTGGATTCCGCGGTCAGCCTCACCGCCGATGGCGGCGGCAAGGTGCCCGCGATCCGGCAGCCGGTGCACGGTGCCGAACTGGTGGCGAAGCTGCTGCTCGGCTGGTATCACGCGCCGTCGACGGCGGGTGCGTGGGGCCGCGCGGTCCTGGTCAACGGCGAGCCCGGTCTCGTCGTCTTCGACGGCACCCACACCGGCGTCTTCGCGTTCACCGTCGACGCAGGTCGCATCGTCGCCATCGACGTGGTCCGCAACCCGGACAAGCTGCACGACCTGCCGACCACCGGCGCCCCGGACTGGTACCTCGGCGCGAGCCCCGATGAGGCCGGGCCGACCAGCACCGAATAACCCGCTACGCCAACGGGCGGCTCCCCTCGCCGGGCCGCGGCCCGTTCGCCGGCACACTCCGACGAGCTTTCCTTCTCCGAAGCGCATTCAGCCAGGTGAGCCACCCCGCGAACGGGACGTGGCTACCGGGCGGCGACTGGATTCCCACAGTGGGTCAGCCGACGAGACCGATGGGATTCAATGCCGTGTATCCGTGCGCGGCAGCGACTTCGGACGAGAGCAGCCGTCCGCCATCCGCCGTGAGTCCGCGTGCCAGGTCGAGGTTCGCGGCGCAGGCCTCGCGCCAGCCGTGGTCGGCCACGGCACGCACGTACGGCAGTGTCGCGTTGATGAGGGCGACGGTCGCGGTGTGCGGTACCGCGCCCGGCATATTCGCCACGCAGTAGAACAACGAATTTGCCACGCGGAAAGTGGGATTCGCGTGTGTGGTCGGATGGGAGCCCGCGAAGCACCCACCCTGGTCGATGGCGATATCCACCAGCACCGAGCCGGGGCGCATGCCCTTCACCAGCTCGTCGGAGACCAGTTCCGGCGCACGCGCTCCCGGCACAAGCACTGAACCGACTACCAGATCGGCCGCGAGTACGGCCTGCTCTATCGCGGCCGAGTTCGACGCGAGAGTGGTTACACGCCCGTGGAATCGGGCGTCCAGCTCGCGCAGCCGGGCCAGATTGGTATCGAGCACAGTCACTTTCGCGCCCATCCCGGCGGCGACCTCGGCCGCGTTGGTCCCCGCGACGCCACCACCGAGAACCACCACATCGGCCGGTCGCACCCCCGGCACCCCACCGAGCAGCAGCCCGGCGCCACCGAGCGGCGCCATCAGGTGATAAGCGCCGACCTGACTGCCGAGCTTCCCGGCGACCTCGCTCATCGGCGCGAGCAGTGGCAACGAGCCATCGGCCGCACGCACCGTCTCGAGGGCGATGGCGGTGATCCCCGACCGCAGAATCGCATCGGTGCATTCCCTGGACGCGGCCAGGTGCAGGTACGCGAACAACACCTGTTCCCGCCGCATCCGCGGATACTCCTGGGCGATCGGCTCCTTGACCTTCAACACCAGCTCGGCGTCCCCCCACACCTGGTCGACGGCCACCAACCGCCCCCCGGCCGCGGCATAGTCGGAATCCGCGAACCCCGACCCGGCCCCGGCCCCCGCCTCGACCACCACCTCATGCCCGTGCCGCACCAACTCCGCGGCCGCCGCCGGAGTCAGTGCCACCCGAAACTCCTGTTCCTTGACCTCCCGTGGTACTCCGATCCTCATATCGCCATCGTGGACCACACACCGGCCCGAGGCCGTGACCGCCGCGCGGTCCACCTCGGCCGACCTCCGCGAGTGGCGAACCGCCGAGACCCGCACTCGCCTTTGCCGCAAGCGGGTGCCACTCACCGAGGTCACTCCGCCGCGGCCCGTGTCGTGCCGAACTGCCGCCCTGCCGGAGAATCTCGAGCCGGTCAGGACGGCGGCCGCAGCACAAATCGGGAGCATGCGCGAGTCCAGGACGAACGCACCGCTGGTGCAGCCGCGCGGTGCAGATTCGCGGTTACACCGTGAACGACTCCCCCGGCCGTGGGATGTGGAGTTGCTCGGCGCGGCCGCCGTATGCGAAGACGCGGGTGAGGTGGTCGAGGGTCTCGGTGAAGTGGGCCCACCCCTCGGCATGCACCGGGATGATGGCCGCGTCGCCGAGGTGTTCGGCGGCTTGCAGGGCGGTGCGAGCATTGAGGGTGAGGTCGGTGTCGCCGAAGCGGCCGACGTTCGCGGCGCCCACGTTCAGGATGGCGATGTCGATGCCGCCGATTCGCTGCACGATCTGCTCGACCAGGGCGACCGACGCATTGTCGCCTGAGACATACACCGTCGGCTGTCCGTCGGCCTGCAACACGAAGCCGGTCACGACACCGGTGGCCGGTTCGCAGCCTTCGGGTCCGTGCAGCGCGGGAACCGCCGTCACGCGCGCATCGCCGATCGGCACGGTCTCCCAATTCGCCAGTCCCCGAACACCGTTCAGCCGTCCTGCCGCATCGGGCGTGGACAGCACGGTTTCGACAGTGGTGAGGAACTCACGACCGGAGTTGTCGAGGTTGTCGGCGTGCTGGTCGTGCGAGAGCAACACCACGTCCACCGGTCCGACCCGCTCCTGCGGCACCGCGGGGCCGGTGAGTTTGTGCAGCGGGATCGGCCCCTCGTAGTCACCGGGCGCATCGAAGGTGGGGTCGGTCAGCCAGGTGCGGCCGGCGTATCGGAAGCGCAGAGTTGGGCCACCGACGTGCAGGGCCTCGAGGGTGGTCCGTTCGATCGTTTCGCTCATGAGGTCGATATTTGTGGATACGCGGCGCAGCGACCAGTGGCCCGAGAGTCATCTAACGCTAAGATCAGGCCATGCACTCCGTCGCGGTTCTCGCCTTCGACAACGTCAGCCCATTCCACCTGTCGGTGCCGACCCTGGTGTTCGGGCGCGTCGGCGCGGAGGGTCACGCACCATATCGGGTCGGCGTATGTGCCGAGCGCCCAGGCATTCTGCGCACTCCGGCCGGATTCGACATCGTCGTCGAACACGGACTGGAGACGTTCGAGCATGCCGACACCGTGGTCATCCCCAGCTGGCCGCGCGGCGGCGGGGTATCCGATGACCTGCGTGCGGCACTGCACCACGCGCACACGCGCGGGACCAGGATCGTCGGCTTATGCCTCGGCTCATGGGCGGTCGCCGCGAGCGGCCTTGCCGACGGCCGCGAAGTAACCACGCACTGGTCCGCGGCCGCCGCCCTGGCCAGCGCCTACCCAGCGGTCCAAGTGCACGCCGACCGGCTCTGGTCGGACCTGGGCGACATCGTCACCTCCGCAGGGGTCGCCGCCGCGCTCGACTGCTGCCTGCACCTGGTGCGCCGGGATTTCGGCAGCCGCGAGGCAACCGAACTGGCCAGAACCCTTGTCACCGCACCGCATCGCAGCGGTTCCCAAGCCCAATACATCCCGATAGCGGTACCCGAGGACGCCGACGACGACCCCATCGAACACGCGATGGTCTGGGCGAGAACACATCTCGGTGATCCGATCGATCTGGACGGCTGGGCCGCCGTGGCATTGATGTCACGGCGCACCTTCACCCGTCATTTCCGCGACCGCACCGGCAGCAGCCCGCAACAGTGGCTGCTGCACCAGCGCGCCGACCGCGCCCGGCTACTCCTGGAATCCACCGCCGACACCATGGACCGCATCGCCGCCGAAACCGGTTTCGCCACCGCCGTCAGCCTGCGCCACCACTTCCACCGCATCCTCGGCACCAGCCCAGCCGCCCATCGAGCCATGTTCCAGACCGCCGTCCCGGACATTCAGCAAGCCGGCTCGGGGCGCTGAACAGGCCCCGCGGAGGCATCGCTACGTTTTCCCCATGAGGATTCAGGTGGGCGAGTTTGCGCCGGAGATCGACGACAGTGCGTGGATCGCACCCAATGCGACCGTGATCGGGCGCGCGCAGCTCGCGGCCGAGGTGAGCATTTGGTACAACGCTGTGGTGCGTGCCGACCTCGAGGCGATCAGCATCGGCGCTCGCACCAACATTCAGGACGGTTGCGTATTGCACGCCGATCCCGGCTTCCCACTGACCGTCGGCACGGGGGTTTCGGTGGGGCACAACGCGATTCTGCACGGCTGCACCATCGGTGACGACGTGCTCGTCGGCATGGGCGCGACCGTGCTCAATGGCGCGGTGATCGGCGCGGGCAGTCTGATCGCGGCCAACGCGCTCATTCCCGAGGGTGCGCAGATTCCGCCGGGTTCGTTGGTCGCCGGTGTGCCCGGCAAGGTCCGGCGCGAACTCGGCGCGGCGGAGCAAGATGGCATTCGGCTCAATGGCGCTGTGTACCTTCACAACATGGCCGACCACCGGGCTGCGAAGATCCTGTGAGTCAGCGCACACTGATCAAGCGTCCAACACGAATCGCTGATAACATTTTGCCAGCGTGCCCGGTATCCGGGGATTGCCTGCCGACATCGCCGACGTGCGGTCTGTAACAGCAGAGTCGATCCGCAGAGATAGCGGACGCGGAGCGTGCAGGCAGGAGGTATCACGGTGGCGTACGTACAGACAAGTATGCACCGGCCGAACAGGCGGCTCAGCGTGGCCGACATCGCGGCCCAGCCAGGTGGAATCGAGGCGCTACAGCGCCGCGTTCACGAATTACGCTCCAGCGGAGTCGATTTCGCGGCCAATGCGATCGAACAAGAGATGGCGGCGCTAGACCTACCGCGCCAGTGATCCCCCGGTCACCGCACCATCGTTCCGGCGCGGCGGCGATCATCTTCCGCAGCGGCCTCCCGCTCGGAAACGAAATGCCGAGCCCTCTACCAACTCGCGATACGAACCGATGGGCGGCGGCCGAGCACCCCGCGCGACATCAAGTCCGACAGGAACTTTCACCTGCCAGATTATCCCCGCGACAAAAGCATAAATGCGAACTCCCGTTTGCATCCGCCTCGATTCGGCCCGTGCGACCGATGGCCGTTGACACCGGAATAGACGACAATTCGCGGCGGGCAGATCGGTGCTCGACGCGGACACCGTCAGCGCCGAGCACGATGCAGTGAGATGATTCATACGCATTTCACTCACGTATTCGCGAATCCTCAGCCATCCCGCCGCAACACGGTGAAATAATGAACGCCCATCACCCGCACCGTCGCGGCGCCGCGCACTCTTCGGCGCCCGCGCCGAATCGACTGGAGACCAGATGCCCACCGTCCCTCCCATGCTCCAGCGGATCCTCGACAACCCCGTCAAGGACGGCGAGAAGCTACTGGAGAGCGCGCTATCGGCATTCCTGGACTTCGGTATCAAGCGCACCAGCATGGGCGAGATCGCCCGACGCGCCGGCATCAGTCCGGCAACCCTGTATCGCCGATTCGAGTCGAAGAACGAACTGGTCGAAGCGGTGAGCGTGCGGGAGGCACAGCGCTTCGTCGCCGCGATCGACGAGCGGGTGCGCACCGTCGCGGGTAGCGAGAACCAGCTCGTGGAGATCTTCGCCGCATTCATCAGCGCGATCGCGAGTAATGAACTGCTGCGCAGGTTGCTGCGCACCGAACCCGACCTCATCTTGCCACGACTCACCACGGAGGCCGCGCCGATCATCGCGGTCGGCCGCACCTACTTGGCCGTGAAGCTGCGCGAACTACGGACCGACGACGGCTCCGACGATTTCGACGCCGACCTGGTCGCCGAGATCATGGCCAGACTCGCCCTCTCGCTGGCGTTGACTCCCGACGGGCTCATCCCGCTCGACGATGTCGAAGCCGGACGCGTCTTCGCCCGCCGAATCCTGCTGCCGATGGTCGGGGTCCGCACCACAGCCTGACCGCAGCCCGAACGCCGCGGCCACCCGCTCGTTCAACACGCGCACCGAGTCGGCGTCGGGCACCCGCCCGCCGTCGACGAATTCGGTGACCAACTCGACGATCCCGGCCGAGCGCGCCGGGTCGGGCAGCGGCAGCCGCGACACGTACTGGGTAATCCACCGCCGCCGACCCGAATACAGCCGATTGCCGCATACCGCATCATAGAAGTGCAGGCCGAGCGCCGAATTCGCCACGCCCATCAGCAGATACGCCAGTTGCTCGGCATCCCCCCGAAGACCGATGTCCGCCAATGACATCCAATAGCAATCCCCATTCACCACCGCCCCCGACCGATCCAAGGCGAACCGCGGCCGCTCACTGATATCGGGAAACACCACCTTCGGCACCCGCCACAAATGCGGTCGCTGCGGCACCCAGATCTCGAACCACTCCCGCCCACTCGCCGCCACATACTTCCGCCCGGCCAACGTTTCCCGATGACCACGCAAATATGCTGCGGCACTGGGATATTTGCTCAGATCAACAGGGATGCGACGAGACCTGGTGGTGTCGTACGGATACAGCACACGAATGCCACGACCACCGGGGATCCGCCAAGGCTCGAAATCATGATGAGTAATCAAGTCGAACAACAACTCCGCCTCCGGACACGGCTCCCGCTCCCCCCACCGATCCGATATGAACACCCGATCCGCCGTCGTCTTGATCCCCACCCGAATCCGCGCCACCTCCCCGAATGTCTTCCACGTCCCCGCCCTCACCCGCCCCAGCCAGTCATCTAAGCCCGGCCGCGACATCCGCCAAGCCCATCCGGAACCACCATCGAACTGCCCACCGCCCCAGCCACTCTCGACCAACCCGCCGATACCGAGCGCCCCCGATTCCGAACTCGCGACCTCCGCCGCGCGACGGCCGAGCTCAACCCCCGCTCCGGCGCCCCTGGGTGCATCGACCACGTCCGCGACCATCACGCCGGGCTCGAACGACTCCGCCGCGGCAGCTGCGCGATCGGAGCCGAGTTCGCCGGTCGCCAGTGTGCCCACTTCTACCGCGAAGGTGCGCCCGCCATGCGTGATGAAACCGCCCTGATTCTCGGTCAGCGCCTCGAATAGTCCTGTCCTGCCGATGGTTTCAGACGTAGCGACCTCATAGGCCGACACGTAGCGGCAGGTGTCGCGGTGCGAAGTACGCTTGGCGATCGTGACGGCGGGTAGCACGGCGGCCTCGAACAGCTTGGTGTCACCCAGGTCGTACAGCTCTACCGGAGCCAACTCCGACAGCAGCAATCCCCGAATGTTCGCGCCCGCCTTGGTGGTGAGAAAGCGGTTCGCGCACAGCAATCCGAGCACCCCACCCGGGCACAGCAACCGCGGTGCGATCGCGACGAACGGATGAGTGAGATCAATGCGGCCCCGCAACCCGAACTGCTTGCTGAGCAGCTGCGCTGTCACCCCGCCCAGTTGCTGGGTCCGCACATACGGCGGATTGGTGATAATCGCGTCGAAGCAGCCGTCCGTGATGCCGCCGGAGACCGCGAGGAAGTCGCCGACGTGCCAGTCGACACCGATCCCAGCGTCGCGCGCCCGCTCCCGTGCCACCGCCAACGCCTCGTCGTCCAGGTCATAACCGACCAACTCCACCTGCACCCCCGGCAGCCCGATAGCAGCCTCCCGATGCAGCGCCAGTAGCAATTCGCCATCCCCGCAGGCGGGATCGAGCACCCGCAGCACGCCGGAAACCCCCGATCGAGGGACGTGCTCGAGTAGCCGCTGTGCCAGAAATCGGGCCAACGCGGGCGGCGTGTAGTGCCTGCCGTGCCGTTTACGATCCCGCGCAGCGGCGATCTCGGAACCCATGCCAGGGATTGTGCCCGGTCGGGGCGCGACAGTCCCGGCAACGCGAGGACGCGAGCGGCGGGCACGAAGTCGCGGTTCCGAAACGAGACTTTGAATGTTAGCGTCAGTCTTAAAATGAGACTGAATGAAGCGAGGTCCGAAGCCGTGACGCCGACCAGCAATTCCCCCGACCAGTTCGCCGTACTGTCCCGAATCCTCGACGACCGATGGACCTGTCGGCAGTTTCTCGCGCAACCGGTAGCGCGGGACACGATCGATTCGCTGCTGCGGCTGGCACAGCGGACCCCCTCGTGGTGCAACACCCAGCCATGGCAGGTCGTGGTGACCGCGGGGTCCGGCACCGATCGGTTCCGCAAAGAACTGCTGGCGCACATCGAAAAGTCCGCGCCGGAACCGGATTTCGCATTTCCCGCGCAGTACACCGGCGCCTACCGAGACCGCAGACGCGAGTGCGGTATGCAGCTCTACGACAGTGTCGGAATCACCAAGGGCGACCACGAGAAGACCATGCGCCAAGCGCTGCGCAACTTCGAACTCTTCGACGCACCCCATGTCGCGATCGTCACCTCGGAAGCCGACCTCGGCGTATACGGTGCCATCGACTGCGACCTCTACATCGGCAATTTCCTACTCGGCGCGCAAAGCCTCGGACTGGGTGCCGCTCCGCAAGCCGCGCTCGCGTCCTACGCACCATTCCTGCGCGAGTATTTCGGCATCCAGGACACTCGGCGAGTAGTCGCGGGCATCTCATTCGGGTACCCCGACCTCGACCACCCGATCAATGCCTTCCGCACCGCGCGCGAAGACCCTGAACACGTTGCGATCTGGGCCGACTGAACTACCGCGCCGGACTGTGCGCATCGGCCGAGGTTTCGGCGACCCCGAGCCCCGGCCCCGGCAGCGGAGTCACGTCACGAGCGGTGAGCTCGGTCCCACACACATCGCATTCGAGCTTCGAATGCGCCTCACCGGCGCACTCGCGGTGCCGGTATTCCACCGGCGGACCGTCCGGCGCCATGTAAGCGTCGCCCCAATCCCGGATCGCCATGAGGATCGGGTAGATATCGTGCCCCTTCGGCGTGAGGCGGTACTCCTCATGGGCCCCCGCAGCCGCCTTCTGCTTCACCAGAATCCCGTGCTCGATCAACCGGTCGAGCCGGTCCTGCAACCGACTACGGGAGATGCCGAGTGTGCTCTGGAAGGCATTGAACCTGCGGATGCCCGAGAAGGAATACTTCAGGATCAGCAAGGTCCACCGGTCGCCGAAGATCACGAGCGGGCGCGTGATCGAGCACGGGACCTCAGCAAGTTCCTCGTAACGCACCCCTCGATGCTACTGCGCTGTCAACGCCAGGACTCACTGGCGAGCATCGGCGGTGTCCAGGTCGAGGGAGTAGTCGGCCATCGGGTCGGCATCCTCCAGCGGCGGCGCTTGCTCGCCGTCGAGCACCTTGCGCATCCGCTCCGCATCCAGTTGCCCCTCCCACTTCGCGACAACGAACGTGGCAACACAGTTGCCGAGCAGGTTCACCGTCACGCGCATCGAATCCATCAGCCGGTCCGCACCGAGCAGCAGCGCGACGGCCGCCACCGGAATCGCGCCATGCCCGATCGCGCTGATGGTGGCCGACAGCGCGAGGAACGACGACCCCGGCACACCCGCCATGCCCTTGGACGTCAGCATCAGCACCCCGACCGCGGTGATCTGCTCCCCCAGACTCAGATCCACCCCGAGCGCCTGAGCAAGAAACAGCACGCAGATGGACAGATATAGCGTCGCCCCATCGAGATTGAACGAATATCCGGTCGGCACAACCAATCCGGTGGTCGCTCGGGAGCACCCCGCTTCCGTCAGCTTGACCATGATCCGCGGCAGCACGACCTCGGTCGACGCGGTACCGAGCGCCAGAAACAGCTCATCCTTGATGTACTTGACGAGCTTCCACAGATTCACCCCCGCGAACACCCGCACCACCACCGCGAGCACAAGCAGAAACAGCAGCGCCGCAAGGTAACAGCAGGCAATCAGCTTGCCGTAACTGCCGAGCGCGGACAGCCCATATTGGCCCACGATGTAGGCCATTGCCCCGAACGCGCCGATCGGCGCCAATTTCATGATCCAGCCGATGATCGTGAAGAAGATTCGCCCGATGTGATCGACGGCCTCGAGTATGACGGGCGGCCCATGCTCGCCGAACTTCGCGAGCGCCAACCCGAACAGCACCGCGAAGAACAACACCTGCAACAGCGCGTTCTCGGCGAACGCCGAAATCACCGACGTCGGAATGATATTCAGCAGAAAGTCGACGGTGTGCGGAAGTTCTCCGTTATTGGTCTTCTGCGCGATCTTGTCCGCCCCCGAGGCCAGCGTCTGCGCATCGACGTCGAATCCCGCACCCGGCTTCACCAGATTGCCGACCGCCAAACCGAATAGCAACGCGAAGGTGGTGATGACCTCGAAGTAGATCAGCGCCTTCACCCCGATGCGCCCCACTGCCTTCATGTCGCCGACATGCGCGATGCCGAGCACCACGGTGCAGAAGATGATCGGTGCGATCACCATCTTGATCAGCTTGATGAACCCGTCGGCCAGCGGTTTGAGATCCGCGCCGAAGTCCGGCCACAACTTGCCGACCACGATGCCCGCCACGATCGCCGCCAGCAGCTGCATGAATAACGAGCGGTACCACGGCGGTTTGCGCACCGACTCCGTCGAGTCGGCGACAGGCTCGATCGTCACGTTCATGGCGGCAACCTACGAACGCTTCGTATCGAGGGTGTTTCGCCGATATTGCTACGCCGAAACCGATCGATATATGACTATCTCGCCTGGTCGTGCGCATCGAACAATACGTACGAAAGTGGGCCACGAGAAGAATCCCATGGCCCACTTTCGGTGCTCGGTCCCGCCTACAGCGGAATGTTCTTGTGGTGGCTCTTAAGAGCCGGCACCGACGCCAACGCGGCGGCGATGATGCTGCGCGTCTTCGCCGGGTCGATGACCTGGTCGACGACGCCGATCGCGATGGCGCGCTCGACGCCGCCCGCGATCTGCTCATGCTCCGCGGTTAGGCGATCGTGCAGTGCCTCGCGCTCTTCCTCGGGGGCTGCCGCGAGGGCCTTCTTGTGCAGGATGCCGACGGCGGCCTTGGCTCCCATCACGGCAACCTCGGAACCGGGCCATGCGTACACCGCGGTCGCGCCGAGCGAACGGGCGTTCATCGCGATGTAGGCGCCACCGTAGATCTTCCTGGTGACCAGCGTGACGCGCGGCACCCTGGCTTCGGCGAACGCGTGCAGCAGCTTCGCGCCACGGCGCACGACGCCTTCCCACTCCATGCTGACCCCGGGCAGGTAGCCGGGGACGTCGGTGACGACGACAAGCGGGATGCCGAAGGCGTCGCACAGCCGCACGAAACGCGCGGCCTTCTCGGCGCTTTCGGAGTTCAGGCAGCCGCCGAGCCGGATCGGGTTGTTCGCGAGCACGCCGACCGTACGACCGGCGAGCCTGCCGAGACCGGTGACGATGCTGCGGGCGTAACCACCCTGTAGCTCCTCGAACGACGACTCACCGTCGACGTTGTCGAGCAGCTCGTTGATGATCGGCTTGACGTCATAGGCGCGCTTAGCCGATTCCGGCATCATCGCCTTCAGGTCGACATCGCCGTATTCGGCGGCGACCAAGTCGAATTCGCCCTGCTCGGCGAACATCGACACCAGCCGACGGCCACGATGCAGCGCATCGGCCTCGTCGTTGGCGACGATGTGGGTCACGCCGGACTTCTTGCCGTGGGTCTCCGGGCCACCGAGGGTCACCATGTCGACCTGCTCACCGGTGACGCTGCGGACCACGTCGGGGCCGGTCACGAAGATCCGTCCCTCGGGCGCCATGATCACGATGTCGGTCAGCGCGGGGCCGTAAGCGGCGCCACCGGCGGCGAAGCCGAGGACTACCGAGATCTGCGGGACGAGGCCGGAAGCCCGGACCATGGCCTCGAAGACCAGGCCGACGGCGTGCAGTGCCTCGACACCCTCGGCAAGGCGGGCGCCGCCGGAGTGCCAGATGCCGACGATAGGAATGGCGGAGTCGATGGCAGTGTCGATGGCATCGACGATGTGCTTGCAGCCTTCCACGCCCATCGCGCCACCCATGACGGTCGCGTCGGAGCAGTAGGCGACGGTGCGCACGCCGTCGACCTCGCCGATAGCGGCGAGCACACCTGACTTGTCCCGTGGGTGCAGCGGCAAGACGGTACCGGGGTCGAAGAAACGCTGCAACCGACCCAACGGGTCACGCGGATCGGTGGCTGTTTCGGGCTGAAACGCGGGGGCAATGATCGTCATCGCGTTTACTCCTCACCTCTGCGAAGTGCGCCGCTGCCGCGGCTGCGTATGTCGAACCACGGTGGGGCCGACCAAATTGAGTTGGCCGACCCCACCGGGATCGTTGTGCAGTCGATGCGGGCGGCTATGCCCGACCGAAGGCGAGCGCGACGTTGTGCCCACCGAAACCGAACGAGTTATTGATCGCGTACTCGATCTCCTGGCGGCGAGCCTCGCCGTGCACCACGTCCAGATCGATCTCCGGATCGAGGTTGTCCAGGTTCAGCGTCGGCGGGACAATCCCGTCCCGAATGCTGAGCACGGTGAGGATCGACTCGAGAGCGCCGACAGCGCCGATCGAGTGACCCAAGGCCGACTTCGGCGCGTACACCGAAGCATGGTTACCCACAGCCAGATTGATCGCCCGCGCCTCGGCGGTATCGCCGATCGGAGTGGCGGTGGCATGCGCGTTGACATGCGCGATGTCCTTCTTCGTCAAACCCGCGGTCTGCATCGCCCGAGTCATCGCCCGCGCCGCACCATTACCGTCCGGAGCAGGCGCGACCAGGTGATAACCATCAGAGGTGATACCCGCACCCAGCAACCGGGCATGAATGGTCGCCCCACGTGCCTTGGCGTGCTCCTCGGTCTCCACGACCATCAGGGCACCGGCTTCACCGAAGACGAACCCGTCACGATCCTTGTCGAAGGGACGCGAGGCACCCTTCGGATCATCGTTACGGGTACTCATCGCACGCATCATCGTGAACGCCGCGATCGGCACCGCGTCGATGTAGCCCTCGACGCCACCGGTGACGACGATATCGGCGTCACCCATGACGATCATGCGCCACGCGTTGGCGATCGCCTCGGAACCGGACGAGCACGCCGAGACCGGAGTGAC
>NZ_JBKORD010000033.1:0-47141 GCF_046764875.1 Nocardia arseniciresistens | reverse complement strand
GAACACCAACGTCGAAGACAACTGCACACCGGTGACCTTGGCAAGGCGGTTACGGAACTCCACACCACCGAGCGAATCGAAACCGATCTCATCGAAACGCTGATCAGGCCGAATATCAGCGCCGGACTCGAATCCGAGTACCGAAGCAACCTGATCGCGCACGACCTCGAGCACGATTTCACCGCGGCGGGCCGCAGGCACCTCTGCCAACCGAGCGCCGAGCGAACCTGCCGCATGATTCACCGCGGCCTGGGCCGGGCGCGCCACCCGCCGCACGAACCCACGCAGCACCGCGGGCACCATGTCGATCTCGGACTCGCGGCGCAACGCGGCCGGGTCGAACCGGATCGCGGCCAAATGCACCTGCGAGCCGGTGACGGCGGTGTCGAACAGGCGCAGACCTTCGGCATGATCGAGCTGACCGAGGCCCATCCGATCCCAGCGCGCGAGCGCGGCGCGGTCCAGACCACCGGTCATCCCGCTGCCCGAGTGCCATGGTCCCCACGCAAGCGACACCGCGGGCATCCCCGCCGCCCGCCGTCGCCGCGCCAACGCATCCATGAAGCCGTTCGCCGCCGCGTAGTTGGCCTGCCCCGACGATCCGAGCAGCGTCGCGACCGACGAGAACACGACGAACGCCGTGACGGCGCGATCCTTGGTCAGCTCGTGCAGATGCCACGCACCGTCGACCTTGGGCGCGAGCACTCGATCCAGTTGCTCGGCCGTCAACGAGTCGACGGTGCCGTCGTCGAGGACGCCGGCCGCGTGCACAACAGCCAGCTCATGTTGAGAGTCGATCGACTCCAACAGGTTTCGGACCGAATCACGGTCCGCCACATCGCACGCCAGCACCCTGGCGTCAGCCCCGGCGGCCATCAATTCGGCCACCAGCTCGGCCGCGCCCGGCGACTCCAGACCACGACGCGAGGTCAACACCAACCGGCGCGCCCCCTGTTCAGCCACCAGGTGACGAGCGAACAACGCACCGAGCCCACCCGTACCACCGGTAATCAACACCGTCCCAGCACCGAACGCCCGCGGTGCCGCGGCATCAGGCGAGACCGATGTCCTGGCCAGCCGGGGAACCAAGAGGTCCCGGCCTCGCACGGCGGTTTGCGGCTCGCCGGTTCGTAGTAGCGCGGCGATCCGGTCGGCATCCAGCGGCCGCGACGGGTCCTCGTCGACGAGGACGAACCGTCCCGGATGTTCGGACTGCGCACTGCCGACGAGCCCCCGCAGAGCCGCGGCGACCGAACCAGGAATCTCACCCGGCAAACCGGCGGCACCGGAGGTGACCACCACCAACCGGATATTCGACACCCGCTCTTCGGCAAGCCACGACTGCAACATCGCCAACGCACCGTGCACACCAGCCCGCACCGCCGCCGGACCATCGGCAGCATCGCCGACCGCCGACGCACCGTGCGCAGCGGCCCCGGCCATGCCCGAACCGTCAATCGGATTGCCGAGCGAGGCCGTCGGTCGCCACACGACGACATCCGGAATACTTTCGGCCGCGGCAACATCGGCGACCGAGAAATAGTCGACCTCGACCCCTGGCACGGTCGTGCCAGCGAGTACCGCTATCGACGGTGCGGTCCGGTCGGCCGATCCCACCGCAGGATCCGCGACTTGCTCCCAGTGCAGCTGGTACAGATCAGCTTCGTCACCGGGCAGGGTGCTCCGGAATTCCTTGACGTCGTAGGGCCGCATCACAACCGCGTCGACCGACACGATCGGGTTGCCCTCCGGATCGAGGGTCGCCACAGATATCGTCTCGGGGCCCGTGGTGACCGCGATGACGCGCAGTGAGGTCACCTCGGCGGGCCACTGCCCACCGTCGGTCTTGTGGAAACGCGCACCGCCCCAGCGGAACAACAATCTGCCGGTGTCGGGATCGGCGTCGCGCCGCAGCAATTGGGAGAAGCCCGCGTGCATCACCATGTCCAGCAGGGCCGGATGCAGCTCGTGCCGTCCCGGTTCGGGGGCGGCGGCGGGATCGAGCACGAGCTCGGAAAAGACCGTGTCGTCGCGTTGCCATACCGCGCGCATACCGATGAACGCGGGACCGTACTCGAGCCCGTAGTCCTTGCCGATCTGATCCGGAATCGAGCCGCTGTCGACAACCTCGGCGTCGGCAGGCGGCCACTGCTCCGCACGTAGCCGCTCCAACAGGGCCGAGTCGCCGTGCCATTGCGCCGCGAGCGCGCCGGTAGCGGTGTGCACCCATTCGTCCTCGGGCGAGGTACGGAAGTAGATGTCGAACTGGCGTCGCCCTGTCTCGTCGGCCGCCTGCACCAGCACTTGCAGTTCGATGTCGTCGTCGCCGGTCGGCAGGATCGGGGCCTGCAACGTCAGCTCCTCGACTGCCCCGCAACCGATCCGACCGCCCGCGACCAGGAGCAACTCGATCAGTGTCGCGCTCGGCACGACCACAACGCCATAGGTCATGTGATCGGCGATCCACGGATGGGTGCGCAACGAGAACCGGCCGGTGAACAACCACTCGTCGGTGCCCGCCAAACCCACCACACCCGTCAGAACCGGGTGATCCGCAGCCGAAGACGATGCGTTGTGGTCGGGCTGCAACCAGTACCGGCGATGTTGGAACGCGTAGGTAGGCAGGGGAACTCGACGCCCTGCGCGACCGTCGAACAGTACCGGCCAAGCCACCGCGCCACCCGCGACATGAATCCGCGCCATGGCGGTGACGAACTGCGTCACCGCGGTGTCCTCCGACGAGCCGCTGGCCGCCCTGATCGCGGCCGGCCGTCGTGCGGCCGCGACCACCACCGACTGCGCCTCGATCTCCGGATCCTCGGCAAGGCAGCCGCGCGTCAACGCCGTCAGTACCGCGTCCGGCCCCACCTCGACGAAACGCCGGACACCCGCCGCGACGAGAGCATCCACACCCGGCGCGAAGCGCACACAGCCCCGCACCTGACGCACCCAATACTCCGGGTCGCACACCGCGTCCGCGGCAAGCTCACCGGACTCGTTCGACACAACCGGAAGACGCGGCGACTCGTAGGCGATACCTTGTGCCACCGCACGGAACTCGTCCAGCATCGGCTCCATCAACGCCGAATGGAACGCATGACTGACCCGCAACCGACTCGTCTTATAGCCCGATGCCACGGCGCGCAGCTCTACCTCGCCGATCGCGTTCTCGTCACCTGAAACCACCACCGACGAAGGGCCATTCACCGCGGCAAGCGACACATGACCGCCACAATCGGCAATCAACTCCGCCACCAGCGCTTCCGGCACAGCGATAGCCAACATCGCACCCCCCGAAGGCAATGCACCCATCAACCGACCACGCGCCGCCACCAGCACACACGCATCCGCGAGCGACCACACCCCCGCCACATACGCGGCCGCCAACTCACCGATCGAATGCCCGATCAACACATCCGGCGCCACACCGAACGACCCCAGCAACCGGAACACGGCCACCTCGAACGCGAACAACGCGGGCTGTGTGAACTCCGTCCGATTCAACAGCCCCGCTGGATCGTCGAACATCAACTCCCGCAACGAGAATGCGGAGCTTGCCGACGAGTCGCGGTCAGGCAACGGGTTGGCCCGGCCGAGCAGCGGATCGAATTCCGCACACACCTCATCCAAGGCGGCGGCGAATACCGGGAACGACCGATACAACCCCGCGCCCATACCGGCACGCTGCGCGCCTTGCCCCGTGAACAGGAAGGCCGTCTTTCCCGAAACAACCTGCCCCGCGAGAACCGACGCACCCGTCGCACCTGAGGCGAGCTCGGCCAATCCGGCCAGCAATTGGTCCCGATCGCCACCGACAACCGCACCACGCCGGTCCCACTGCGTCCGGGTGCCGATCAGCGACGACGCCACGCTCCAGACGTCGGCATCGGGCCGCTCGATCAGCCACTGCCGCAACCGAGCCGCCTGCGCACGAAGGGCGTCGTCGGACTTCGCCGACAGCACCAGCGGAACAGACTCGAGCGCGACGGAATCCACGGATACCGTCGGCACGGCGACCGGCTCGGAAGTACCTTCGGCCCGCACGGCGACCGGCTCGGCAGGCGCCTCTTCGAGAATCACATGCGCATTGGTGCCACTGACACCGAACGACGACACACCGGCCCTGCGCACCCGCGCACCCGCGAGCCACGGCTCGCTGTCCTGAAGCAACCGCACCGTGCCGACCGACCAATCCACGTGCGGTGTCGGCTCGTCCACGTGCAGCGTTTGCGGCAACATCTCGTGCCGCATGGCCTGCACCATCTTGATCACGCCGCCTACACCGGCGGCGGCGGAGGTGTGACCGATATTCGACTTGAGCGAACCCAAGCGCAACGGCCCGTTGGTACGCCGCGCACCGTAGACACCGAACAAGGCTCGCGCCTCGATCGGATCACCGAGCATCGTGCCGGTACCGTGCGCCTCTACCGCATCGATATCGGTGGGCTCCAACCCGGCCGAGGCCAATGCCGCCGCGATAACCCGTTCCTGTGAAGGACCATTCGGCGCGGTCAAACCGTTCGACGCACCATCCTGATTCACCGCCGAACCCCGCACGACAGCGAGAACGTCATGCCCGAGCCGCCGCGCATCCGAGAGCCGCTCCAGCACCAAGATCCCGAGGCCCTCGGAGAAACCGGTCCCATCGGCGGCCGCCGCGAATGCCTTGCACCGCGCATCTGGCGACAACGCGCGCTGACGGGCGAAAGCGATCAGCAGCGACGGGTCCGACATCACGGTCACACCGCCGGCCAGCGCGAGCGAGGTATCCCCTTGCCGCAATGCCTGACACGCCAAATGCAACGCGACCAACGACGAGGAGCACGCGGTATCCACCGAGATGGCCGGGCCCTTGAATCCGAGGGTGTATGCGATGCGGCCGGACAGCACGCTATTCGAAACACCCAGGTAGGCATGCCCTTCCGTCTCAGCGGTGATGGCGGGAGAGCCGACCCTCGGACCGTAGAGCTGATGGATGACCCCGGCGAAAACGCTGGTGTCGCTGCCGCGCAGCGACGTCGGGTCGATCCCCGCATCCTCCAATGCCTCCCACGACGCCTCCAGCACCAGTCGCTGCTGTGGATCCATCGCGGCGGCCTCACGCGGGCTGATCCCGAAGAAGGCCGCGTCGAAATCGCCTACGGAGTCGAGGAACCCGCCCGCTCGGGTGTAGATCGTGCCCGGCACATCCGGATCAGGATTGAACAGTCGCTCCAGGTCCCACCCGCGATCGGCCGGGTAGTCCCCGACCGCGTCGACGCCGTCGGCGGTCAAGCGCCACAGATCCTCGGGTGATCGGACCCCGCCGGGGTACCGGCAAGCCATGCCGACAATGGCGATGGGCTCCTGCGACCGATCGGTGAGCTCGCGCAGTTGTTGCTTGGTTTCGTAGAGCTCCTTCGCGGTCTTCTTGAGGTACCGGCGAAGCTCGTCGTTATCGGCCATCGGTGGTGCTCCTGATCGTGCTGGTTCAGCTGAGGTGGTCGATGAAATCGAAAAGCTCACGGTCGTCTGCGGTTTCGAGACTGTCCGCGCTACCGCCCATGTCGATCTCGGCGGCGTCGTTGCCCTCGAGTTCGCGCAATAGTGCGGTCAACCTGCTCGCGATATCCGAGCGGTCCGCCGACGACAGATCGGCTGCGGCGACACTGCCTGCCAGCGATTCGAGCTCGGTCGTGATCCGTTCGGCCGGATTGTCGACCGGCGCGATCTCCTGGCGGATGAAACCGGCCAATGCCGCCGGGGTGGGGTAGTCGAACATCGCGGTCGCGGGGACCGGACTGCCGAGCGCCGATTTCAGCCGGTTGCGGAACTCCATGACGCCGAGCGAGTCGAACCCGATTTCGACGAACGGCTTGTCCGGTGCGATGGCGTCCGCACTCTCGTATCCGAGGACGGCCGCGGCTTGGGTGCGGATCACGTCGAGGATGACGCCCTCCTGTTCATTCGCGGGCCGACCGATCAATCGCGCAGCCAGTTCCGGTGTCTCGCTGGTCGCGGCACCCGCACGGCGGCGCGACGGTCGCGTCAAACCGCGCATGACCGGACGCAGATCCTCGGGATTCGCCTCGGCCAATGCGGTGCGATCGATCCGGACGGCCACCGCCGTTGACCTGCCGCCCGCCAATGCCGCGTCGAACAGCGCCATGCCGTCCTCGTCGCCGAGCGCGAGCAGCCCTTCCCGCCGCAACCGCGCGATGTCCGCGTCACCGAGGGCACTTGTCATGCCGGAGCTTTGTGCCCACGGCCCCCACACCAGCGACGTCGCGGGCAGACCGATCAGCTGCCTGTGGTGCGCCAGCGCGTCGAGGAAGGTGTTGGCGGCGGCGTAGTTCGCCTGTCCCGGATTACCGATCACACCCGCGATCGAGGAGTAGAGCACGAAGGCCGACAGATCCAGATCTTCAGTCGCCTTGTGCAGATTCCAGGCCGCATCCACCTTGGGGCGCAGCACGTTCGCGATCTGTTCCGGCGTCATGGTGGCGAGCAAGCCGTCGGCGAGCACGCCGGCGGCATGGACGATTCCGGTCAGCGGATGGTCCGCCGGTATCGCCGCCAACACCGCGTCGAGCGCGGCCCGATCGGCCGCGTCGCAGGCGACCACCTCGACATGCGCACCCAACGCGGTGAGCTCCGCGGTGAGTTCGGCCGCACCCGGTGCGTCCGGGCCACGCCTGCCCGCCAGCACCAACCTGCGGACACCGTGCTCGGTGATCAAGTGCCGCGCGGCCACCGCCCCGAGACCACCGGTGCCACCGGTGATGAGAACTGTGCCGTCGGGCCGGAAGGGGGTCGGGACGGTGAGCACGTTCTTACCGATGTGCTGGGCCTGGCTGAGGTATCGATACGCCTCGGGCGCCTGCCGCAGGTCCCACGCGGCGGTCGGGTACGGCGCCAACATCCCGGCATCGAAGAGTCCGACCAGGGTCGACAGGATTTCTTGGAGCCGATCCGCGGCGACCTCCATCAGCATGAAGCTGTGGTAGTCCACACCAGGGTGCCCGGCGGCCACCTCGACCGGATCGCGCCGGTCGATCATGCCCATCTCGACGAATCGGCCGCCGCGTGGCAGCAAGCGCAGTGACGCGTCCACGAATTCGCCTGCCAGCGAATCCAGTACGAGATCAACGCCGCGACCACCGGTGGCATCGAGGAACTTCCGCTCGAAATCCAGCGTGCGCGAGTCGCCGATTTCCGAGTCGTCGAATCCCATGTCGCGCAACACCTGCCACTTGGGCTCGCTGGCGGTGACAAGAAGTCGCAGGCCCAGGTGCCGCGCGAGCTGTATGGCCGCCATGCCGACGCCGCCGGTGGCCGCGTGCAGCAACAGCGTCTCGCCGGGTTGTGCTCCGGCCAGATCGACCAGGCCGTAGTAGGCGGTGGCGTAAACGATCGGTATCGCGGCTGCCTGGGCGAACGACCAGCCGCGCGGCATCGGCGCGAGCAGTCGATGGTCGGTCGCGCAGACCGAGCCGACACCGGGAATCAAACCGAAAACCCGGTCTCCTGGCGCGAATTCGGTCACATCGGATGCGACCTCGAGCACGATTCCAGCGCCTTCGCCGCCGATTCGGCCGCTCGTATCGGGGTAGGTGCCGAGTGCGATGAGCACGTCGCGGAAATTGAGACCGACCGCACGCATGCTCACCCGGACCTGTCCCGGTGTGAGCGGTTCCAGCGCGTGCCGGTCATCGCTCAGACCGAAGTTGTCCGCGGTCAAGGTGCCCTTGCCGAGCAGGCTCAGTGCCCACGCCGCGGTGTTGCGCGGGGCGATTGCGAGTGCGTCCGCACCACCGCGCCGCAACCGCGGTGCATGCGCGGTACCGCGCCGCACGGCGAGTTGGGGTTCGCCGTCCATCGCCGAAGCCATTGCCACGCTTGGTCGATAGTCGGCCCATTCGTCGATGTCGACGAGCAGTATCCGGTCCGGATGCTCGCTCTGCGCGGTGCGCAGCAGGCCCAACGCCGCTGCGGCGGACAAGTCGACCGGCTCGCCTGGATGCACCGCCACCGCGCGCCGGGTCACCACGACGATCAGCCGATCCGCGCTCAGCAGCCGCTGCATCCGCGCCGACAGCTCGGTCACCTGATCCCGCACCGTCGCAGGTAGGTCGCGGTCGGCGGCGAGAGTGTCGAGCCGCAACACCGTCACGCCTTGTCCCGCGATCGTGACATTTTCACCGTCATCGGCCGGGCTCCACGGGCCGGTCACGGTGGGCTCGCCCACCGGATCGGGCAACGCGACCCAGTCGAGCTCGTAACCGGTGACACCGGCCCGACTGTGCGTCGAGGCGAGCGCGTCGGCCGAGAGAGACCGCAACGTCAGCGCCCCCACTTCGGCGACTGCCACGCCCGCCGGGTCGGCGAGGGTCAGCGCGATCCGGTCACCGCCCTGCTCGGCGGCGGCACGGACCCGCAGTGCGGTCGCACCCGTCGCATGCAGGGCGACGTGCTCCCACGAGAACGGGACGGCGATCGAACCGGGACGAGTGCCGGGAGCCAGCCCACCGAGCAGGATCGCGTGCAGCGCGGCGTCGAGCAACGCCGGATGCACCCCGAACTCGGTGCCCGCCCCTTGGGCGGACTCCGGCAACGCGACCTCCGCGAATACCTCACCCCCGCGCCGCCACAGGGCGGTCAGCCCCTGGAACGCCGGTCCGTATTCATAGCCCTGATCGGCCAGATCCGCATAAGCGCTGTCGATCGCCATTGCCGTCGATCCGGCCGGCGGCCAAGTCACCATGGCCGTGTCGACCGGCGGCGTGTCCGACTGCGCGGTGACGGTCGCGACCGCGTGCCGGATCCACTCCTGCTCGTCACCGGGCTCGGCTCCATCGGCTTCGTCGACGCGCGAACGCGAGTACACCGATACCGTCCGCGCGCCCGTCTCATCCGGTCCGCTCGCCACCACGCGCAGCTCGACGGCTCCGGTGGACGGCAGCGGCAGCGGCGCCTCGAGAATCAGTTCCGTCAGGCCCGGGCACTCCAACGTCGTGCCAACGTGCAGGACCAACTCCACCAGGGCAGCGCCGGGCAGCAACGTCACCCCGGCGACGGCATGATCGGCCAGCCAAGGATGCGCGGCTTGCGACAGCCTGCCGGTGAACACCACGTCCCGGGAGTCCGGTAGCCGCACCATCGCGCCGAGCAACGGGTGTCCAGCCTCCTCGAGGCCCGACCGCCACACATCCGGCGCCTCGACCGGCCGCGGCCAGTAGCGGTTGTGCTGGAACGCGTAGGTGGGCAACGTCACCCGCTGCACGGAGCGGCCCGCGAACAATGGTGTCCAATCCACGACGGCGCCCGCCACCTGCGCCCGTGTCAGCGCCGACACGAACTGCGTCGGCTCATCGATCGAACGCCGAGCTCCCGCCACCACCATCGACCTGGCCTCGACGTCCACGGTCTCGGCGAGACACTGCCGGACCATCGCCGCAAGCACCGCGTCCGGCCCGACCTCCACGAATCGCCGCACGCCGGACTCGACCAGCGTGCCGACGCCGGGAGCGAACCGCACACAACCACGCAGTTGCTCCACCCAGTAGCCCGGGTCGGTCAACTCCGCGCCGACGACCGCACCGCTGGCGTTCGACACGACCGGAACATTCGGCAGATGGTAGGTCAAAGCCGCTGCCACCGAACGGAACTCATCGAGCATCGGATCCATCAACGCCGAATGGAACGCATGACTGACCCGCAACCGACTCGTCTTGTGACCAGCCGTGACCGCACTCGACTCCACTTCGCTGATGGCATCGAGCTCCCCCGACACCACCACCGACGAAGGACCATTCACCGCGGCAAGCGACACCCGACCACCGAAATCGGCGATCAACTCCGCCACCAGCGCTTCCGGCACAGCGATAGCCAACATCGCACCCCCCGACGGCAACGCACCCATCAACCGACCACGCGTTGCCACCAACACACACGCATCCGACAACGACCACACACCCGCCACATACGCCGCAGCAAGTTCCCCGATCGAATGCCCGATCAACACATCAGGCACCACACCGAACGACTCCAGCAACCGATACAGCGCCACCTCGAACGCGAACAACGCAGGCTGCGTGAACTCCGTCCGATCCAATAATTTCTCAGGATCGTCGAACATCAACTCCCGCAGCGAGCCGCCGAGGTCACGATCGAACTCGGCACATACCTCGTCCAATGCCGCCGCGAACACCGGGAACGCCTGGTACAGGCCCGCGCCCATACCTGCCCGCTGCGCACCCTGACCGGTGAACAGGAACGCCGTCTTGCCCGAACCCGCCGTCGCTTCGATCGCGCCCGGGGCGCCTGACGCCAACTCCGCGAGCTCGATGAGCAACTGCTCCCGATCCGCACCGACAACCGCACCACGCCGATCCAGCAGTGCCCGCGAATCCAGCAACGCCCCTGCCACCGACCACAGATCCACATCCGGACGATCAATCAGCCACGCCCGCAACCGATCTGCCTGCGCCCGAAGACCTTCCGCCGACTTCGCCGACAACACAAGCGGCAACACACCACTACTGACATCCGGTCCTGCCGACAATGCCGACAGAACCCCGGCGGCATCGTCGGCCGAGCGGACCGACACGTGGTCGCCACCGCCGACAACCTCCGACCCACCACGACGCGACCGCATCTTCGGCGCTTCCTCCACGATCACGTGCGCATTCGTGCCGCTGATCCCGAACGACGAAACACCAGCCCTGCGCACCCGCTCACCCGGAAGCCACGCCTCGGCCTCGCGCAACACACGCACCGACCCCGCGGACCAATCCACATGCGGCGACAACTCGTCCACATGCAACGTCTTCGGCAACAACTCATGCCGCAACGCCTGCACCATCTTGATCACACCACCGACACCCGAAGCCGCCTGCGAATGACCGATATTCGACTTCAGGGCACCGACACGCAAAGGCCCGGCAGACCGGTCCTGTCCATACGCGGTGATCAATGCCTGTGCCTCGATCGGATCACCCAGCGCGGTCCCGGTCCCGTGCGCCTCCACGGCATCCACATCGGACGGCGAAAGTCCGGCATTCGCCAACGCGGTAGCGATCACTCGCTCCTGCGAGGGGCCATTCGGCGCTGTCAATCCATTCGACGCGCCATCCTGATTCACCGCCGAACCCCTGACAACGGCAAGAACGTTGTGGCCCAGCCGTTGTGCGTCCGAAAGACGCTCCACCACCAGCACGGCCGCGCCCTCGGCCCACGAAACGCCGTCGGCCGCGGCCGAAAACGATTTGCACCGGCCATCCTTGGCCAGACCACGCTGACGGGAGAATTCGACGAACACCATCGGCGTCGACATCACCGTCGCACCACCGACCAACGCCAGCGAACTCTCACCCTGTCGCAGTGCTCGGCACGCCACATGCAAGGCCACCAACGACGACGAACACGCCGTATCCAGCGTCATCGCCGGACCTTCCAAGCCGAGCGCATACGCCACCCGGCCCGAAACCACGCTCCCTACCGAACCCGTGGTGATGTATCCCTCCACCTCGGGACCGGCCTTGCGCGTCAGGTTTTCGTAGTCCTGATACATGACACCGGTGTAGACACCGGTATCACTGCCGCGCAACGATGTCGGATCAATCCCCGCCTGTTCCAACGCCTCCCACGACACTTCGAGCAGCAACCGTTGCTGGGGATCCATCGCCACCGCCTCGCGGGGGCCGATTCCGAAGAAGCCGGCGTCGAACTCCGCTGCCTCATAAAGGAATCCGCCCTTCCCGGAGTACGACGTGCCGGAGCGATCGGGGTCCGGATCGATCAGCCGATCCAAATCCCAGCCACGGTCCGAGGGAAACCCGCCGATCGCATCGGTCCCGGAGGACACCAGATCCCACAAATCCTCCGCCGACCCGACACCACCCGGATACCGGCAGGCCATACCGACGATCGCGATCGGCTCATCAGCCCGAACCCGATGCACCGCCTTCTTGACCGGCGCACCGACCGCCTTCGGCTCCACCCGCGACAGCACCGACTTCGCCACCGCCGCCGGAGTCGGATGATCGAACACCAACGTCGAAGGCAGCTGCACACCGGTGACCTTGGCGAGGCGGTTACGGAACTCCACACCACCCAGCGAATCGAACCCCATTTCACTGAACGGTTTTTCGGATTCGATCAGCTCGCCCGAGGCATGACCGAGCACCGCGGCGACCTGGTCGCGTACGACTTCCAGTACCACCTCGCCGCGCCGAGCTTCGGGCACCTCGGCCAACCGGGCACCCAGTGAACCTGCCGCATGGCTCATCGCGGCCTGGGCGGGACGCGCCACTCGTCGTAGGAAACCACGCAGTACCGCGGGCACCGTGTCGATCTCGGACGCACGGCGCAAAACGCTCGCGTCGAACCGAATCGGTGCGAACCGGGCATCGGACCCGGCGACGGCATCGTCGAACAAGCGCAGGCCGTCGGACTCGTCGAGTTGGTACAGCCCCAACCGATCCCAGCGCGCGAGGGCGGCGCGGTCCAGACCACCGGTCATCCCACTGCCCGAGCTCCACGGCCCCCACGCCAACGACACCGCCGGCAATCCCGCCACTCGCCGCCGCTGCGCCAACGCATCCAGGAAGCCGTTCGCCGCTGCGTAATTGCCCTGCCCGGACATTCCAAGCACCCCGGCGATGGACGAGAACATAACGAACGCCGACACCGCGCGATCCTGGGTCAGCTCGTGCAGATGCCACGCTCCGTCGACCTTCGGCGCCAACACCCGATCCACCTGCTCCGGCGTGAGTGTCGCGACAGTGCCGTCGTCGAGTACACCGGCAGTGTGCACAATGGCCAGTTCGTCGGAATCAATGGTGCCCAACAGGTTTCGCACCGACTCACGGTCGGCGACATCACATGCCGCCACTCGCACATCAGCTCCGGCGCGGGTCAATTCGGCGACCAACTCGGCAGCACCCGGCGACTGCGGACCACGACGCGAGGTCAACACCAACCGGCGCACACCATGCTCAGCCACCAGATGGCGAGCGAACAACGCACCGAGCCCACCCGTACCACCGGTGATCAGCACCGTCCCACCACCGAATGACATCGATGCACCACCGGCGTTCGAAACGGACGCACGCACCAGCCGAGGCGCCAACAGCTCGCCACCACGCACCGCGACCTGCGGCTCATCGAGCCTCAGCACCGATCCGATCCGATCGGCATCCAACGGCCGTGCCGGATCCTCGTCAACGAGAACGAACCGACCCGGGTACTCCGACTGCGCCGTACGCACCAACCCCGCCACCGCCGCGGCGACCGACCGAGGAACCTCACCCGGCAGCCCCGCGCCACCGGTGGTGAGGACCACCAACCGCGCATCGGCCACAGGTTCTTCGGCAAGCCACGACTGCAACATCGCCAATGCTCGGTGCACAGCAGCCCGCACCACAGCCGGATCATCAGCCGGATCGCCCTCGGGCGCTGCCGATCGCCACACCACTACGTCGGGAATCTCCTCGGCCGCGAGGAGATCGGCGACCGACGGGTAGCTCACCTCGATTCCGGCCACCGTTGGCGCGGCGGCGAGCACAGCAAGCGACGGTGTCGAACGGTCGGTGGGTTCTACGGCGCTGCGCTGCCAGCGCAGCTGGTACAAACCGGCCTCATCGCCGGGCAAGGTGCTCCGGAATTCCTTGACGTCGTAGGGCCGCATCACGACCGCATCGACCGACACGATCGGGTTGCCCGCTGGATCGATAGCCGCGACCGAGATGGTTTCGGCACCGGTCGCCACCGCGATCACCCGCAACGAAGTCACCTCAGCAGGCCACTGTCCGCCGTCGCCCTTGTGGAAACGTGCACCGCCCCAACGGAACAACAGCCTCCCGGTATCGGGATCGGAGTCCATATCGCCCCACACCAACTGGGTGAGAGCAGCGTGCATCACCATGTCCAGCAGGGCAGGATGCAGCTCGTACCGGCCGGGCTCCGGTGCCGCCGCGGGCTCGAGCACCAGCTCCGAGAAGACCGTGTCATCGCGTCGCCACGCGGCACGCACACCGGCGAAGGCGGGACCGTACTCGAGTCCGCTGTCCTTCGCGAGCTGCGCCCGAATCCCGGTGATGTCGACAACATCAGCATCAGCAGGCGGCCATTGCTCGGCTGCCAAACGCTCCAGCAGCACCGAGTCCCCCGCCCATTCGGTCGCGAGGCCACCGGTGGCGTTGTGCACCCATGCACCCTCGGGCGACGTACGGAAATAGCACTCGAACTGCCGATGCCCGGTCTCATCGGCCGCCTGCACCAGCACCTGGAGTTCGACCTCATCGTCGTCATTCAGCACGATCGGCGCCTGCGAGGTCAGCTCGTCGACCACCCCGCAACCGATCCTGCCGCCCGCGACAAGAAGGAACTCCGCCAACGCCGCGCTCGGCACCACCACCACGCCGTAGGTCATGTGATCGGCGATCCACGGATGCGTGCGCAACGAGAACCGACCGGTCAACAGCCACTCGTCGGTGTCCGCCAACGAAACCACAGCCGTCAGAATCGGATGGTCGCCCGATGCCGAGACCACGTCACTGGGCCGCAACCAGTACTGCTGATGCTGGAACGCGTAGGTGGGCAACGGAACTCGCCGTGCCGTGTGGCCCGCGAACAGTGTCCGCCAATCCACCCGCGCGCCCGCGGCGTGAACCCGAGCCATGGCGGTGACGAACTGCGTCACCTCGGTGTCCGCGGACTTCACACTGCCCGCTCTGATCGCGGTCGGCCGCCGTGCGGCCGCCACCACAACAGACCGTGTCTCGATCTTCGGATCCTCGGCCAGGCAAGCACGCGTCAACGCCGCGAGCACCGCGTCCGGCCCCACCTCGACAAAACGCCGAACACCCAGCGCGACAAGACCTTGCACACCTGGAGCGAACCGCACACAACCCCGGACATGCCGAACCCAGTACTCCGGATCGGCCACAGCATTCCCCGCGACTTCGCCGGATTCGTTCGACATCACCGGCAGCAGCGGCTCCCGGTACGTCAATTTCTCGGCCACCGAACGGAATTCAGCCAGCATCGGCTCCATCAACGCCGAATGGAACGCATGACTGACCCGCAACCGGTTCGTCTTCACACCGTCACCGGACAGGCTGCGCTCGATCTGCTCGATCGCGTCGACATCGCCCGACAACACCGTCGACGTCGGACCATTCACCGCGGCGAGCGACACTCGCCCAACGAATTCGGCGATGACACCGACCGCTTGCTCCTCGGTGATCGCCACCGCCAGCATCGCCCCACCCGTCGGCAACGCACCCATCAATCGACCACGGGCCACCACCAACACACACGCATCGGCCAACGACCACACACCCGCCACATACGCCGCAGCAAGTTCCCCGATCGAATGCCCGATCAACACATCAGGCACCACACCGAACGACTCCAGCAACCGATACAGCGCCACCTCGAACGCGAACAACGCGGGCTGCGTGAACTCCGTCCGATCCAACAACCCCTCAGAATCGTCGAACATCAACTCCCGCAACGACAATGGAGAGTCCCGGGTCAAGTCGCCATCAGACGCCGCGCTCCCCGATTCGTCCTGCGCCGACGACAGGTCAGCCCGTCCGAGCAGCGGATCGATCTGCGCACACACCTCGTCGAACGCCGCCGCGAATACCGGAAACCTCCGATACAATTCCGCGCCCATACCCGCCCGCTGCGCACCCTGCCCGGTAAACAGGAACGCCGTTTTGCCTGACGTGATCCGTCCCTCGACGACACTGGACGATCCCGAGCTGGAGGCCAGATCCGCCAGACCGGCCAGCAATTGCTCCCGATCGCCACCGACAACCGCGCCACGCCACTCGAAGTGACTCCGCGTCTCGATCAAGGAATGCGCGGCGCTCCAGACATCGGCATCCGGCCGGCGCCTGAGCCATTGCCGCAGCCGATCCGCCTGCGCACGCAGCGCCTCATCCGACTTTGCCGAAAGCACCAGCGGAACACATTCCAGCACACCGGCATCCACCGATGCTGTCGGCTCGGAATCATTTCCGGCCGGTACGACAGGTGCCTCCTCGAGAATGAGATGCGCATTGGTGCCGCTGATCCCGAACGAGGACACCCCGGCCCTACGCACCCCGTCGCCCGCGACCCATGGCTCCGCCTCGGTCAGCAATCGCACTGATCCCGCCGACCAATCCACATGCGGTGTCGGGGCGTCCACATGCAAGGTCATCGGCAGAGTTTCGTGCCGCAGCGCCGCCACCATCTTGATGACCGCGCCGACACCCGCGGCGGCGACCGCATGACCGATATTCGACTTCACCGAACCGATCCGCAGTGGCTGCGCGCGATCGGATCCATAGGCGGCGATCAGCGCCTGCGCTTCGATCGGATCACCCAATGCCGTCCCGGTTCCGTGTGCCTCGACCGCATCGACGTCCGACGGTCTCAGTCCCGCACTTGCCAATGCCGCCGCGATCACCCGTTCCTGGGAAGGACCGTTGGGCGCGGTCAGGCCATTGCTCGCACCGTCCTGATTGATCGCGCTACCACGCACGACCGCTAATACATTGTGGCCCAAGCGCTGTGCGTCCGACAGCCGCTCGACCACCAGCACACCGACGCCCTCGGACCAGGTCACACCATCGGCGGCGGCCGCGAACGCCTTGGAACGCCCATCGGGCGCCAATCCACGCTGGCGCGCGAAGTCGACGTAGAGACTCGGGCTCGCCGAGACACTCACACCACCCGCGAGAATGAGGTTCGCCTCGCCCTGACGCAGCGCCTGGCAGGCCAGATGCAGCGCGACCAACGACGACGAGCACGCCGTGTCGATCGTGACCGCGGGTCCCTCCAGCCCCAAAACGTAAGCAACGCGGCCGGATATCACGCTGTGCGAGTTTCCGGTCAGGCGGAAGCCTTCGTACTCGCCGGTGACCCCGCGCGAGTAACCCGACGAGCTGGCGCCGACATACACGCCTGCGTCGGTGCCGCGCAGCGACGCGGGGTCGATCCCCGCGTCCTCCAGCGCTTCCCAGGCGACCTCCAGCATCAGCCGCTGCTGGGGATCCATCGCGGCCGCCTCGCGCGGTCCGATCCCGAAGAATCCAGCGTCGAAAGCGCCTGCGTCAGTGAGGAAGCCGCCCTCCCTGGTGTATACGGTGCCAGGCTTGTCCGGATCCGTATCGAATAGCCGCTCGAGGTCCCAGCCCCGGTCGGACGGGAACGGTGTGATCACGTCCCGGCCCGCCGCGACGAGGTCCCACAGATCCTCGACGGATGCGACGCCGCCTGGAAAACGACAGCCGATGCCGACGATGGCGATCGGCTCGTCGGAGCGAGCGCGCCGGGTCACGCGCGGCACAGCGAGATCGACGCCTTCGAGCCGCGCGCGAACCAGCCGTGCCACCGCGGCCGGTGTCGGATGATCGAATATCAGAGTGGTGGGCAATTCCACGCCGGTGGCAGTCACCAGCCGACTACGCAGCTGCTGTCCGCTCAGCGAATCGAACCCGAATGCGGTGAACGGCAGCTCGGGATGGATGGCCTCGGACGAATCGTAGCCGAGCACCGCCGCGGCCTGCTCGGCAACGACCGCGAGCACCAGCGCGCCGCGATCGTGCTCGGGAACAGCGAACAGCCGTGGCGCCAGCGGGCCCGCCGCGCCAGCGCGCCGTCTCGGGGCCGGAGAAACACCGTGCCGGGCCGACGAAATCGAATCCGCGGTCGCATCTTCCACCGGTTCCACCGGCTCGAGCACCAGCCGTTCGATCGTGAGGACAGGCGCACCGTCCTCGGCGACGGCCGTGACCCGAATGGTGTCCGCGCTCACCCGGTCGATTCGCACTCGCGCCGCTTCCGCACCGACGCGATGTAGTCGAATATCGTTGAACGACAACGGCATCGGAACGCCGCCGCCGGTCTGGCCGAGCTCGTCGATAGCGATGTGCAGCATCGCGTCCAGCAACGCCGGATGAACGCCGAAACGCCCGGCGCGATCAGCTACAGTCTCGTCGAGCGACACTTCGGCGAACATATCGCGACCGCGTCGCCAGGCCGCCGTGACTCCTTGGAAGGCCACACCGTAGCCCAAGCCGCGGGCGGCCAGCCGGTCGTACATTTCCTCGGCCGCCACCGGCTCGGCCGCCGCAGGCGGCCAGTCGCCGCCCGACCACAACGGCGCATCGTCGGTGTGCGGGGCGAGCACGCCCGTCGCGTGCTGTCGCCATTGCAGGGTGTCACCTTCGGATGTGGCAGCCCACCCATCATCCGACCGCCGGCTCCCAACGAACTCCGCGCTGTCCGGACGGGCGTGGATCGTGAATGTCCGCCGCCCGCGGTCATCCGGCGCGGCGACGCTCACCTGGAAGTTCAACGCCGCGGCGTGCGGCGGAAGGGGCGAAGACAGCCGCAAATCCAGCACGGTGTCGGCGCCGACGCGCGCGCCCACGCTCAGTGCGGCTTCGAGCCAAACGGCGGCGGGCACCGCGGTCGATCCGAAGATCACATGGTCGGCGAGCCAGCGGTGCGTGTCGGGCGTGAGTCGACCGGTGAACAGCCACTCGTCCCGGCCCGCCACCGGTACCGCGGCACCCAACACCGGATGATCCGGAGAGATCAGCCCGACGCTGCTGACATTTCCAGGACCCATGCCTGCCACGGCCCCCGGCGTCCAGCTCCGCCGCCGTTGGAACGCGTACGTCGGCAGGTCCATGTGCGCGGCGGGTGGGGCCAACACATCCGACGCCACGTCGATCCCGACGCAGTGCGCACGTGCCAACGCGGCGGCGAAGTGTTCCGGACCGCCATGGCCGCGCCGCAGCGTGCCGATGACAGCCACCTGGTCGGCTTTGCCGATCGAGTCCGCTGTCAACTCGATCGCCGTGGCAACCACCGGGTGTGGGCTGGTCTCGACGAATGCGTTCATCTCGGAGCGCATCAACGCCTCGATCGATTCGGCGAACCGCACCCGCTCCCGCAGCCCCCGATACCAATACCCCGCATCCAACCGCGCCGTGTCCATAAATTCCGCGGTCACCGTCGAAAAGAACGGAATCGAACCCGCTTTCGGCCGAATCGAGGCCAACTCGGCCAGTACCCGATCCTGAATTCGCTCCACCGCCGCCGAATGCGACGCGTAATCCACCGGAATCAGCTTCGCCCACACCCCGTCGGCCGCACACCCGGCGACAAACTCGGCCAATGCGGCCGACTCGCCCGATACCACCGTCTGCCCCGGTCCGTTCACCGCCGCGACCGACAACCGATCACCGAACATCGCCAAGCGATCCGCCACCGCGTCTGCCGCCGAACCGACCGACGCCATGCCCCCCGAACCCGCCAACACCTGCGCGATCGCACGCGACCGCACCGCCACTACTCGTGCCCCATCCGCCAACGACAATCCGCCGGCGACCACCGCCGCCGCGATTTCCCCCTGCGAATGCCCGACCACCGCGGCAGGCTCCACCCCGCCGGCCCGCCACAACCGCGCCAACGACACCAACATCGCGAACAAAACCGGCTGCACCACATCCACCCGGTCCAGCGACGCGGCCCCTCCGGTCTCCCGCAACACCTCCGTCAACGACCAGTCCACAAACGGCGCCAACGCCGCCTCACACTCCGCGATCGACTCCGCGAACACCCCACCCGACGCCAATAACTGCGCGCCCATCCCCACCCACTGGCTCCCCTGCCCCGGAAACACGAAGACCACCCGACGGGACGCGGCGCCACCGGTCACCGCAGCGGGCTCGCCATCAGCCGGTTCCGCCGCCGGATCGACCAACGCGGCCAACCCGGCGGTCATCGCGTCGACGTCGTGCCCAACCACAGCACCCCGCCACTCCAATGGCGTGCGCGAACGGAGGAGCGAATGCGCCACGTCGGCGGCCCTGGCCTCCAGATGATCGGCCAACCACTCCCGCAACCGAACAGCCTGCTCCCGCAATGCCTCCGGACTCTGTCCGGACAACACCCACACAAGCGGCCGCGAACCGACTGTGGCCGGCGCTTCGCGCGCGACGGCCGCAGGCGCTTGCTCCATAATCACATGCACGTTCGTGCCGCCCATGCCGAACGACGACACCCCCGCTCGGCGCGGTGCCGCAGCATCGATTTCGGCCGGCTGTGCCGACCCATCCGCTGCCGCATCGGGCCCGGCGCTCGCCGCCGCGGCAGGCCAGCGCTGCGTCGCGGTCTGCACCCGCAACCCCAACTCATCGAGCGGGATCCGCGGATTCGGAGTGTGAAAGTTCAGGTGCGGCACCAGTTCCCGATGCCATAGGGACAACACCGCCTTGATCAGGCCCGCGATGCCCGCCGCACCTTCCAGATGCCCGATATTGGTCTTGACCGAACCAACCGCCACCTTCGCGCCCCCGGACCGGGCCGCGCCATAGGTCTCGCCGAGGGCCGCCGCCTCCACCGGATCACCCGCAGGTGTGCCCGTACCGTGCAACTCCACATATTCCACCGATGCCGGTTCCACATTCGCGACCGCGAGCGCCGCCCGGATGACCGCCACCTGCGCAGCCATGCTCGGCGCGCTCAATACCTGCCGCTCATTACCGCTGTTGACCGCACTACCGCGGATCACCGCGTAGATCCGGTCGCCGTCGGCGACCGCTCGTGCCAGCGGTTTGAGCACGACAATGCCGCCGCCCTCACCACGGACCGTCCCGTCCGCGCGTTCGTCGAACGTATAGCACTTCCCGGATGGCGAGTGCGCACCGAATTGCTCATAACGCGCACCGCTCAGCGGCGAGAGAATGAGATTCAGTCCACCCGCGAGCGCCACCTCGCTTTCACCGCTACGCAACGATTCACACGCCAAATGCACCGCGACCAATGACGAGGACTGCCCGCTGTCGACGACCATGCTCGGGCCGGTGAACCCGTAGAAATTGGAGATCCGGTTCGCGGCGAATCCCCTGCCGACCGCCCACAGCGAATGCCTGCCGATACCGGGTTCACCTTCCGACGCCACAACTTCGGCGAAATCGGTTCCGGTGCATCCCAGGAACACCCCTGCCCTGGCACCGTCACGGTCGCGGTAACCGGCGTCTTCCAACGCCTCCCAGCTCAGCTCGAGGCCGAGCAACTGCGCGGGGTCGATCGAACGCGCCTCATTCGGCGGCACACCGAAGAAGTCCGCGTCGAATTCCGAGGCCGTATCAAGGAATCCGGCCAACTCGTCGATCCCTGGACGATCGGCGGGAGCCGAACCGATCGCGTCACGACCAGCACGCAGCAACCCCCAGAAACCCTCGAGGTCGGACGCACCCGGCATCCGGCACGACATTCCGACAATAGCGATGTCACGCCCTGGTTCAGCCATCGGATTCCCTCAATCTTGCCTATTAGCTGTAAAGCACTACGCGGTAATTGATTTCGTCAGCCAAATCAAACATCGCCGAAATGCTCCGGTCGGATTGTCCAGCTGTTCGTCGCGGATCATCATCGCGATTCACCTTTACCCGACTCACTCGCAATGGTGCCGAGCCACTGCCGAATCTGTGCCGCCACGGCCGGTGCCGCCTCGTCGATCAGGGAGACATGATCGGCGGATATCTCGATTGTGTCGCCGTGATGCTGCCAAGCCGGGATCGGCTCGGCCAAGTCGAGGCCCGGCATTGTGGTTGTAGCTCGGAGCACCAAGGTGGGAGCGGCTATCTCCCTGGCTGGGCGTTCGCCGTAGATCCGCAGGTAGTTGGCCATCACTACCAGGGCACGGTCGTCTATGGAGATCAATTCGTGACCACTGTCGAGCACCAATCTCATCGCACTCGCGAAAACAGCGCGGTTACCGTCGTCGTCATAGGGCGAATAGGTGTCGAGCATCGCGACACCAAGCGGGCCCCTACCGCGTTCCGCGAGTCGCCCGGCGAGCGCATGCGCGACCGCTCCGCCGATCGAGTAGCCGACCAGCGCGAACGTATCTGCACCGATGGTGTCGAGGGTGATGTCGGCGAGATGGTCGAGCAAGGCATTCCAAGTAGCCGGCAGCGGTTGGCCCGCTCGCGTCCCGGGCAACCACAATGCTGATACGCCGAAGTCGTCACCGAGTTCGCGCGCCAATCGGCCGAACTGATGTGGCCCGTTGCCGATCAAGAAGGATGGGACGCAGATCAGTGTGGGTCCAGCACCACCACGCGCCAACAGCATGGGTTTCGAGGAACCTTCCGGATCGGCATGCTCCTCGAAAGCGGTGCTCAGTTTGGCGCTTTCGATCAACAGCGGCAGCGTCGCCTTCACATCACCGCGCCGATGCGCCGCCAGGACCAATTCTGTGATGCTGCCGCGCGGTCCCGATGCGGCGGGCGGCGCCGCGTCGGTGGCCCCGCCGGCGATGCTCAGTTGCGACTGCAACAGCTGCGCGACAGCAGCGGCGTTCGGATAATCGAACGCCAGGGTCGACGGCAATGCCAGGCCGGTGATCACGGCGAGCCGGTTACGGAACTCCACCCCGCCCAGTGAGTCGAACCCGAGCTCGGCGAAAAGTGCGTCGGCGACTACGGTTTCGGCCGAAGCATGCCCGAGGACAACGGCGGCGACGGACCGGACCCGGTGCAGAATGACGTCGTAGTGTTCGGACTCCGGCAGTGTCGCCAGATGTCGTGCGAGCGAGCCGCGCTCGTTGTTCGACTGCACAGCGGCCGGCGCGCGCACGATATCGCGAAGCATCGATGGCAGTACTCCGGAGCGTGACAGCGCGGTGAGTGCGTCCATATCGAGCAACGCGGTCAGCACAAGTGAATGGTTGGTCGCCAAACCCTTGTCGAACAGCTCCAATCCCGGCTCCGGGGTGATCGGCACCAGCCCGAGCCGGGTACGGATCTGGCGAACCGTGTGCTGCGCACCTTCCTGAGCGAGCGCGCTCGCCATGCCGAGGGTCCACAGACCCCACGCCAGGGAATGCGCGGGCAGGCCGGATTCCCGACGATGGTGAGCGAGTGCGTCGAGAAAACGGTTCGCGGCCGCGTAGTTGCCCTGGCCCTGCCCACCGAGCAATGGCGCGGCGGAGGAGAACATGACGAATGCCGAAAGATCGCACTCCAGGGTGAGCTCGTGCAGATTCAGTGCCGCATCGGTTTTCGGCCGCATGACCCGGTTCACCTGTTCGGTGGTCAATGTCTCGATCGTGCCGTCGTCGATCACGCCCGCGCTGTGCACCACGGCAGTCAACGGGTGTTCGGCCGGAATGGTCCGCAGCAACTCACCGAGCGCCCGGCGGTCAGCGACATCGCAGGCGGTGACCCGAACCTCCGCGCCCTGCGCTGTGAGTTCAGTGACGAGTTCGGCCGCGCCCTGCGCGGCTGGTCCGCGCCGAGAGACCAGCAGCAGCCGCCGGACACCGTGCGCGGCAACCAGATGCCGCGCCACCAACGCGCCGAGTCCGCCGGTACCACCGGTGATCAGGACCGTTCCAGTGCCGAACGACACCGGTTCCGCGCCCGATGCACCGGCCCGTACCAGCCTGGGCACCAGTACCTCTCGGCCACGCAATGCGACCTGCGGCTCACCGAGCCCCACAGCTCGGGCCACCGCGTCGGAGGTCAACTCGGTCGCCTCGTCACGGTCGATCTGGATGATCCTCCCGGGATATTCCGATTGCGCGCACGCGATCAAACCGGATACGGCCGCCGCCGCCGGATCGCACGACTCCCCTGGTATTTCGGCGGCATTCCGGGTTACCACGACCAGCGTGGACTTCTCGGTTCGTTCGTCTGCCGTCCAGTCCCGCACTGCGGTCAGCGCCGCATCGACGCGCAGCCGGGCGACTTGGGCCATATCCCCGTTGACCGGTACCTCGTCCACGTGCCACACCGCGATATCGGGGGTTGGCGACGCAGCGAACAGGGCTTCGAGATCCGGGAACACATCGGCAAAACCAGGCACCGTTACCGAACCCAGCGCCGAAACTGTGCGTTGCGGCACGACACCCGGGGCCTGCATCGATGTCCAGCCCAGGGTGTAGAGCGGGTTGGACGTGGCGCTGGCGCGGTGCAGGGTGCGGGTGTCGACCGGACGGGCGAGAACGGCGGCCACCGTGACAACGGGTTCCCCATAGGGGTTTACGGCATCGACGCGGAGGGTGTTCGTACCAGCGACGCTGACGCGCACCCGGAGCTCGGTAGCCGCACTCTGGTGCACTCGCACTCCGGCAAATGAGAACGGCAATGGCACCTGTCCGGCCTCGGTTTCGGAGACCCGATCCAGCGCCGGGTGAAAGGCGGAGTCCAACAGCGCGGGATGAATCCGGTACCGCCGCGCGTCGACATCGTCGGGCAGCGAAAGTTCCACGTACACATCGGTATCGGATGTCCAAGCCGCGCGGACTCCCTGGAAGGCCGGGCCGTATCCGAAACCCACATCCGCCAACCGCTCGTACAACTGCACGGTGTCCACCGGTTCGGCCCCGGACGGCGGCCATACCCGCCCATCCCAGACCGTGTCGCTGACCGCTGCACCAACTCCGGCGGGGACCAGCACCCCCACCGCATGCGTCACCCATCCCGTCTCGTCGGCATACTCGTCGGACGCGATCCGGGAGTGCACCACGAATCGCCGACGTCCCGCGCCGTCGGCGGGCTCCACGACGAGTTGAATATCGACAGCCGCGTCACCGAGCAATAACGGCGACTCGAGCACCAGTTCTTCGACTACGTCCACGCCCACCTGGTCGCCGGCGTACAACGCCAACTCCACGAACCCGGTGCCAGGAACCAATACCGACCCGAAAACGGCGTGATCGACCAGCCATGGCTGTGTCCGCGCCGAAATCTGTCCCGTGAACAGCCACTCGTCCCGTCCCACCACTGGCATCGCACTGGTCAGCAGATGACCCGACAACTGCGTGGCGACCGGCCCCGGCTCCAACCAGTACCGCTGATGCTGGAACGCATAGGTCGGGAGCGGAACACGCCGCGTTACCCGATCCGCGAACAACGGGCGCAACGCGACGCGGACGCCCGCGACATGAGCCTGGACGAGGAACGTCACAAATTGGGTAGCCTCGTCGGTCGACCGACGCGCCGCGGCCGCCACCATTGACCCGGCTTCCACTTCTGGATGACCGGTCAGGCACTCCCGCGTCATCGCAGCCAGCACGGCGTCCGGACCCAGCTCCAGAAAACGCCGGACCCCCGACTCGACGAGCGCGTCCACACCCGACGCGAACCGCACGCATCCCCGTACCTGGTCCACCCAGTAGTCGGGATCGGTCACCTCCATACCGATGACCTGGCCGGAAGTGTTCGACACGATCGGGATCGACGGCGATTGATAGGCCAAACCTTTTGCGACAGAGCGGAACTCGGCGAGCATCGGCTCCATCAACACCGAATGAAACGCATGGCTGACCCGCAATCGGGAGACCCTGACGCCGTCAGCGACCAGCAACTTCTCCAGCGCATCGACCGCGTCCGTTACGCCGGAAAACACCACCGACTCCGGACCGTTCACCGCCGCGATCGACACCCGATCCCGGTCGGCGGCCAGCACCTCGATCGCCCGCGCTTCGGTGATCGCCGCCGCGAGCATCGCCCCGTCCGACGGTAGGGCACCCATGAGCCGCCCACGCGCCGCCACCAGCGCACACGCATCGGCGAGCGACCACACCCCGGCGACATACGCGGCGGTGAGCTCCCCGATCGAATGCCCCGCCAGCACGTCGGGGGTGATCCCGAACGATTCGACGAGCCGGAACAGCGCGACCTCGTAGGCGAACAACGCCGGCTGGGTGAACTCGGTCCGATTCAGTAGTGCCGCTGAATCTTCGGCGAACATCAGGTCCTTCAACGACGGCGGGGAGATAGGCGACGGTCGGTCGCCGGCCGACGGGTGGACCCACTCGAGCAGTGCATCGAACTCCGCACACACCTCATCCAACGCCGCCGCGAAGACCGGGAACGTGCGGTACAGGCCCGAGCCCATCCCCACCCGCTGCGCACCCTGACCGGTGAAGAGAAATGCCGTACTCCCCGATCCGGTTTTTCCGTGAACCACGCTGCCCGCGGACACACCCGAGGCAAGATCCGCCAAACCCGCCAGCAACTGCTCCCGATCACAACCCACGACCGCGCCACGCCAGTTCCACTGCGACCTAGTGTCGATCAGTGACGATGCCACGCTCCACAGATCGTCAGCCGGATGCTCGACCAGCCATTGCCGCAGACGATTCGCCTGGGCCAGGAGCGCATCGCTCGACTTCGCCGATACCAGCAGTGGCACAGGGGCTTCCGGGACAGCAACGCCCGCCACGGTCTCCTCGACAGCCGGTTCGGCGGGCCCGGGCGCTTCTTCGATGATGACGTGCGCGTTCGTGCCACTGATCCCGAACGACGACACCCCCGCGCGCCGCACCCGATCAGCGGCTGCCGGCCACGGCTGCGGCTCGACCAACACCCGAACATCACCGGCCGACCAATCCACATGCGATGACGGCGCGTCCACATGCAACGTCTTCGGCAACATTCCATGCCGTAACGCCTGCACCATCTTGATCACGCCACCCACACCCGAAGCCGCGACCGTATGCCCGACGTTCGACTTCAACGACCCGATTCGCAACGGGGCCGACCGACCCTGCCCATACGCGGAGAGCAGCGCTTGCGCCTCGATCGGATCGCCCAACGGTGTCCCCGTCCCATGCGCCTCCACCGCGTCCACATCGGCCGGCTCGAGTCCCGCGGCCGCCAACGCCGCCGCGATCACCCGCTCCTGCGACGGACCATTCGGCGAGGAAAGGCCATTCGACGCGCCGTCCTGATTCACCGCCGAACCCCGGACAACAGCAAGGATGTCGTGTCCCAACCGCTGCGCGTCCGACAGCCGCTCGACGACAAGCACACCGACGCCCTCCGACCACCCGACACCGTCCGCAGCTTCGGCGAACGACTTGCACCGTCCATCGGCGGCCATCCCCCGCTGACGCGCGAAGTCCACATACAGCTCCGGCGTCCCTCCGACGGTGACACCACCGGTCAGCGCCAGCGACACCTCTCCCCTGCGCAACGCCTGACACGCCAAGTGCAGCGCTACCAGCGACGATGAGCACGCTGTATCCACCGTCATGGCCGGACCCTGCAATCCGAGTACATAGGACACTCGGCCGGAGATCACACTGTCGGCATTCCCGGTCAGCCGGAAACCCTCGTGTTCGCCGACCACCCGCTCGACATATCCGGACTGTCCCGCACCGACGTATACACCGGTATCACTGCCGCGCAGCGACGTCGGATCGAGCCCCGCGTCCTCCAACGCCTCCCACGCTGCCTCCAGCACCAGCCGCTGCTGCGGATCCATCGCCGACGCCTCGCGCGGACCGATACCGAAGAAGCCCGCATCGAACGCGCCGGCTTCGGTCAGAAATCCACCCTCGCTGACATACGTGGTCCCGGGCTTGTCCGGGTCCAGGTGGAACAGCCGCTTCAGGTCCCAGCCCCGGTCCGTGGGGAAGGGCGTAATCGCGTCCGTGCCGGACGCCACCAAATCCCACAACTGTTCCGGCGACTCGACACCACCTGGATACCGACAGCTCATCCCCACGATCGCGATCGGCTCGGCGATCTGCTCCCGCAGCTGCGTCAGCTCGTCGCGGGTCGTCATCAGCTCAACCGTGACCGTCTTCAGGTACATCATCATGCGTTCGGACGAATCGCCAGTGCTTGTATCCATGTCTCACATCCAGATGTATTTCGAGTTGCCAAAATCGCCCGAATGGCGCAAGCAACGACGCAGGCCCACCGAGCTATCGCTTTCGTTCGGTCAGGTGTCGGTAACGTGACGGCGGCTCGCCGAGTCGGCGAAAGGACGCCGATCGGCTGCGCGATGTCTCGCCTGCCCGGCGATCGCGGGCGCGCGGAATTCTCGCGCACTCTCGGCCGCAGTCGGCAATCCGATTAACTCAGGGATGCGAATCTCCAGCGATCGCAACAACTTCCGGCCGCACGGCGGCGTTGCCGGTTCGATCCTTCGAGGGCGTACATCGCCGACTCGGAGAGGATTCGATATGCGAATCGGCTCGATCGCGACCGGTGCGTGCAGTCCGCGACCAGTAGCAGTTCGAAAGTGCGGATCGGCAGGAACACGTTGTTCGATGGCTACTGGTATGTAGTGCATGCGAACGTTCCTTCCACCGTGGTGCAAGGCATACCGACAACGTCATCGGTACTACCCGACTCGACACCAGCAGTCGGCACTTCGCCAGTCAAGACGACGAAATCAGTGCTCATTCAAAATCTCTCTCCGCCAAGCGAACCACCGGACATGCGTCCAGTTGCCTGCTGGGAGTTAGCTTGCCAGCCGAGTCGGTTCCTCGCAACCGATGGCCCGGCCTATAGCGGCACATCTTTCGGCGGCTCGTTGATCCCGGCGGAGGTCGGCCACTCCGGGGATGACGGCCACCCGAATTACGCCGAGGCGGCAACGGGGCAGGTCGCCAACGCAGGAAGGATCCACATCGACCATGAATTGCGTTGCGCAGTCTCATTTCTCGGCCGCAGATGTCACACGACCCGCCGAGTTGGGTTTCGATCAGGTCCGCACACACGGCGAAGAAGGGGTTCGCCGAATGTTCGCGGCGAAACATCCCAGTGACTGGGACGGTCACTGGGACACTCGGCCTCGACAGATGAGGCAGCGGGTGAGTCGACATAGGCACTTCCTCGGTCGGCCTGACGTCGGGCACCGAGCACACGAAAATCTCGAGTCCGGCTACAACCTACAGACCTCGCGAGCAGGGCCGCGTTGCACTCGCTTCCCAGCCTCGGGGAGGCGGCGAGACCCTGTCCGACGACGAATCCCGGGTCCGCTCACTTCGGTTGTGCGGTTGTCCGGTGGCCGGAGTCGGCGACCATCAGGCCGACACCCCCGAGCTGCTACCCCAGCGCTATCCGGACATGCCATTTACACTCGCGGAGTAGCCCCCGCCGACCGGACTGCGCTCGGCCGTGAATACCTCGGAGTTGACGATGCCTTCTCGATGGAAGAACACCGCCACATGCGCGGCGTTAATGGTGGCCGCCGTCCTTCCGATCGGCGTGTCCTCGACCGCACAAGCTGCCCCGGAGCAGTGCCCCGGTATGTATGTCGTGGCGGTTCCCGGCACCTGGGAAACGTCGAAATCCGATCCGGGCCAGGGCATGCTCGCCGCAGTCTCCGACAACTTGCCGGGAGACGTCCGAACCGACTACGTCGCCTACACTGCGACCGCCTTCCCATGGGAAGGCGAGGTGTACGGTCGCTCCAAGCGAGAAGCCCTCGACAATGCCCGTGGCCTGGTCAGCGCGATGGCCCAGCGCTGCGGTGCCACACGATTCGCGCTGGTGGGCTACAGCCAGGGCGCGGACGCCGCCGGTGATCTCGCGGCCGAGATCGGCACCGGGCTCGGTGTGGTATCGCCGAATCGCGTGGAATTGGTCGGGCTGATCTCCGACCCGCGCCGCTCCCCCACCGACAACCTGATCGGCCCGCCCGTCGTCGGCGCAGGCGCCGGTGGGCCGCGCCTCGGCGGTTTCGGCTGGCTCGGCGCGAAGACATACACCTTCTGCGCCGCAGGCGATCTGTACTGCGCGATCCCCGACGGCGACTTCGCCGGTCGCATCGCCGGATTCTTCGCCCAGATCTCCAACCCCGACCCCAGCCAACTCGGTTCATATCAGCAGCAGGCAAACAACCTCATCGCCGACGCCCTGGCCGCAGGTGGTCTCGGGCTGCTGAGCGACCAGCTCAACAACTCCGCGTACGAAGAACGCAAGCAACAGATCGATGATTTTCTGAAGTCCGGGATCCACCAGAGCTACCCCCAGTACTCGATCGGCCCCGACGGTGCCACGCCGCTGACCTGGCTGCGCCGGCAACTGATCGACGCGGCGAGGAACTGATCGCTACTCAGGATCGGTGATCTCGCCGGGAGCAGCCGCACGGGCGACCCACTGCGACCACAGGACCTGCAATGTGCCCGATCTCGTTGGTGTATCGCGCTTCTCGACACGCATGCTGTCGTCCTCGGTACGCGTCGTGTTCGCCGCTATGCCGGCAGGCGGTTGTAGCCGACGATGTTGATGAAGAAGTTGCCCGGGATCAGTTGGTTCATCGCGTGCCACTGTCCCGCTGGGTCGCGCTGGTAGTAGCTCACCGGCAGCCAACCGACGTCGTAGCAGACGATGTCGGCGGTGCCGAACGGGCTCCAATAGGTGCTCGCACCCGGACGGCCGGGTTCGAGCGGGGTCGTGAACTGGTGACTACACGCAGTGATGCTCGGTTCGTAGATCGAGGGAGCTGCCGCGGCGGTCGGCGCGAGCGCGGCCACACAGATAGCGCCCACTCCCGAACACACCGCTGCGGTCAGCGTACGAGGGAAAACACGTCCCATATCGGTTCTCCTCAAAACCATTCCGATCAATAACAGTGAGCACACGATAGTGCCCGAAAGCGATGGTCAGTTGGATACCGCGCGATTCAACGCGTTGCCGATGGCGGAGTAGAGACAAGCATGGCGGTGACAGCGACCGCGGGGAACAGCACCAGCCAGCCGTTGGGAATCCACCAGGCAGGATCGAATTCGCAGCGGACCAGGTAGAAATTCAGTGCCATCACACCCGCGGCCGCGGTTGCGGTGAGCGCAACGAGCATCAGCCGTTCGCCGGAGGCGGGACGCCGACGGGCCAGCAGCAGGCTGCCGAGGCCGATACCGATCGCTGCCAGGTCCAGCCCGAGGAACGACCAGTTCCATTGCCGCAGAATTGGGTCGGTGCCGACGCTGACCACACCGAGCACAGTCGCGGCCCAGTAGGCGAGGAAGCCCAGGTCGGTCCACAACATGATCGTCTTGATACGCGCAAGTCTCCCGCTGGTCATGCCGTTGATTCTCCTCTGACGAATCCACAAGTGGGCCACTTACTGCGAGCGCGGCGGTCGACATGGACGCACCTGCCCGCCGCTGCTCCAGAAAGAGGATCGCCTTCGGTGTGCATCACGCGACCGCGGCGCTGATGCTTGTAACGGCCGGGCTGCTGTTTTGTCAGCTGACAATCCGGGCCGGAGCTCGCCGATTTTCCGTTGCGGGGCAGCGAATCTGTGTTCATCGGCACGGAATGTGTAGTCGGCAGGAGCAGCGGCTCCGGTGGCCGACACTGATCGGGCAGGCATACGACGCCGCGCGGTCACAACTGGTCGACCAACCTTGGAGGTCTCATGAGCAATCATGCCAGTCGGTCACCCACGGTGCACAACCAGGGCGGAAGGCATTGTGGTGGCTGATTCATGACCGTTCTGGCATTGGATATCGGTCCTACGGAATTCGCCGCGAGCCGGGTGGACAGTGGCGTAGGCACGCGGGATATTCAGCGAATCCCGATACCGGCGGATGCGGTGTGGGACAGCTGCCGGGATCTGCTGCTCGATGTCGCCGGAGACGACGAGATCACCGCGGTCGGTATTGCCTGCCCCGGTCCGATCGACAAGATGGCCGGAATGATCACACCGGCACTGATCCCACAGTGGCACAGGGGATTCGGGATCGTGGCAGCGGTTCGGAGGTTGTTTCCGGTCGCGGCCGTTGAGATGGCGACCGATGGCCTGTGCGTGACCCTCACCGAACGAAACCTCGGCGGAGTTCACCACTCGGAAGCCATACTGGCCGGAGCCGGCATCCTCGCCCTGCTCGCAGCGGAGCGGATGGCCCGTGACACACCACCCGGTTTCGGAGCCGGACAGCTCACCGGGCACTTCCACAACCGAGTCGACTATCGCCCGGTCGGTCGGTCACTGTGTGGTCGCTACCGGCCACGGTGAGATCTGTCCACCTGTCAGCAGGCGTGCTGCACCTGGCCGCCAACCTCAACGAAACCTATAATCTGACAATGAAATTCCCTTTCGACGAGCTGACCCCCAATCAGCTGTCGTTCGCCGAACGCGACGAGCGATATCGGCAGCTGCACGACTGGCCCGAACCCACCTATCGGCACAACAGCGGCCTGCGGATGGTCTGGCGCTACGACGACGTGCGGGAATTGATGGAAGCGGCTCACCCCGACATCTCGAACGCGAAATCGCTGGAGCCGCTCGTCGGTTTCGGGCGCATCGCGGCCAATCCCCGCGCGGTCGGCCATCTCTGCCGGCATCTGGTCCCGCTGCCTGCGAAGGCGACCGCGGATCTGACCGACGACGTCCTGCACAAACGAGTGTGGGACACGATGGCCGGCCCGGCGGGACACTTCACAGTGCCGACAGCACAACGCCCGCGACGGATCGAGGATCTGACCGAGCATTTCCACCACGCGCTGCGCACCGAACGCGACACGAGTGACGACCACACCCTCGACGTGAGGTCCCTGTCCATCGATTACGCGGCCAGGATCGTCGGCGCAGCGGTCGGCTTGCCGCCCGCGGACTGGCCGCAGGTGGCCGCATGGAGCGGTGCCCAGTCCGGACTGCTGGGTCGGCGGATGCGCGGCCGCGAATTGGCCGAGGCGGTCGGCGGCCTCGGGCGGCTGTTCACGGTGAGCGCCGAGGCCATCGCATCCGGGGGACAGGGTCGGCCGGATGGATTGCCAGGCCGTCTGCGCGCTGCCCGCATCCCCCGTCGAGTTGCCGTGTCCGCGGTGGCGAACTCGCTGGCCGCGGGCGTGCATACCGTCAGTGGCAGTATTCAGCAGGGCCTGCAACGCCTGCTGAGCGACCCGGACCGGCAGTGGTGGCACCTTCTCGCCGACCAGGCGTCGGCCACACATATCGCGACGAAGATACTTCAGCTCGACCCTGGCCTGGTGGCTTGGAAGCGACACGTCGTCCGCCCGCGGACGCTGCACAGCGGCACCGTACTCGCGGCCGGGCCGGTCCTGGTGATGTGCGCCGCCGCCAACCGGGATCCGCGGGCATTCCCGAACCCCTTGGATCTGCACGGCGCGGGCAAACTTCCGCTGACCTTCGGATTCGGTAAACACGTCTGCCCTGGTAAGCAATTGGCACTGCTCGCAGTCGAGGTGTTCCTACGGGAATTGCGCGCTCTCGCACCGGCCGCACGTCTGGTACCGGCGCGGCAGCCGCCTCGGGCACGCCCCTCCGACTTGCTGTTCAGCGGAGCCGACATCATCATGATCACCGGCTGAACCGTTCGAGGTGTCGCAATGGAGTACTACGAGCTGGATATCGACGATGTCGACGAATGGACCGAAACCGCCAACAGCATCGTCCCGATGGATCATCGCTACCGCGAACCCGAGCGCTGGCAGGTCGCGATGACCGTGCAGCAGACAACCACCTACCAGCTGCTGCGCTGGGATCAGCCCGGCGACCGGATCGCCTTCCGCACTCCGTCGAACATCCGTCGGGCCTCGGCTGAGGACTTCTACTGGGTGGTCGTCCCGCAGCGGGGACAGTTCGCCGCGGCCGACGAGCACGGCGTCACCCGTATCGCACCGGGGCAGGCGGCGGTACTGGCACTGGATCGGCAGTGCCGGCTGCATATCCCCGGCTCGGTGGCCTACGGCTTCCAGGTACCGCGCGCCGAGTTCGCACGATCCGGCCTACGACAGCCGGTGCTCGATCTCGGCTCGGGTCTCGGCAGGATCGCTGCGGGCATGATGCGCGATCTGCATGCCGAACAAGCCGCGCTGACGAGCCGGGAGTTCAACGCGGTCTGCGACCGGATCGCCGAGCTGCTGTGCCTCTTGACCGTAGGCGATACCCACCCGCAGCAGACTCATTTGACCGAGCTCGCCGAGACCGTCCGACAGTACGTGCGCCAGCACATCGGAGCAGCGGATCTCCGGCTGCCCGAGGCGGCGCGGGCATTGGGCTGGTCGCCTCGACAACTGCGCACCGCATTGCATCAGGCGGGCACCACCTATCGGGAAGTGCGCCAGGACGAAGCGCTGCGGGCGGCCCGGACCATGCTCGAAAACCCCGAAACGACAGCGACAATCGGAGAGGTCGCCGCGCGCAGCGGCTTCACCCTCGCCTGGTTCTCCACCGCCTTCAAGGCGCGGTACGGCGAGACGCCGCGAGAATTTCGGAAACGGCGGTTGGCCGAGTCGGTCCGGCCGACAGCGCCTCTCGGCCCGACCACCGCGACACCGAGCGCTACCCGGTCACTCTTTCCATGAGCTCCGCGAGCAACCGCAATGCCCGATCCATCTCGGCTTCGGTCATCCGAGCCATCCCACAGGATGTGCTGAGGCCACCGAATGGGCGGCTGTAGTACTGCCGGGCCTGGGTTAGTGCCGTGACGATTCGTTCCGCATCGACCTTCTCGTGCACGATACCGGCGTAGATCGGCACGTCAGTGGTCAACTGTTCCAGGTGCCGATAGATGTCCGGGTCGTCGACAAGTGGCGGCACATCGGCGCCCGCAAGCGGGATATGAATTCCTTCCAGGGTTCTGCCCTCGGGCCATTGCGCCACGATCGCATTGGCCAGCAGGACGAGCGGTTCGTATCCGTTGATCTTCTTCATCCAGCTGGTGTGTTCCCAATCGCCGCGGCACAGATGGATGGTGACCCGGGCGCCCGCGGGCATACGGCGCACGAACTCGACCAGATCCGAGGCGAGCGCGACAGCCTTTGCGGCGCGTTCCTCCGCCGACTCGATGGTTTCCATCGTCACCATGCGTCCTGGGCTCTCCAGTTGGAAAACCACATCGCCGTGGAACAACCGATGGATGGCCGCGATCTCCTCCAGTGCCGGTTTCCGGAATGAGTCGTAGTGCTCGGTGACGCCAGCCATTCCGAGAGCGAAGAAGGCGTGGTCGTAGGGGTCGATGATATTTGCTTGGTAGGGCTTCCGTTCGCCGCGCTCGTTGATCATGCGGTCCAGAATCGGTTTGGCCGCCTGCGCCTGATCGAGATAGCCGAGCAACACGGGAGGGATCTCGAGTTCCGCTTCGCCCCTGTACTCGTAGGCCGGCATGCCGTCGTATCCCAGCTCGATATTTCCGTCGTCGACTTTCGTCATGCCCGGAAGTGCGAAGGTGGCACGCAGGCGCGGCATGATCCAGCCGGGAAAAGCCGTATCCCCCTCCGGAAATGCGGGCAAATGATGCCACAGCGATTCGAATTTCCGCATCGCCATCGTCCGTGTCGGAGCGTTGGCACTACCCACCAGATAGGTCACTGGAAGAGAAAGATTCGTCACTGTCGGCTGTCCTTTCAGCAAAGCGGTGCGGGGGAACTCTAGCGACGGAATAGGGTTCGGCGACGGTTCCGGGTCTTCTCGATAGTGGGGACTCGTGTCGCACCGGCGGCATCCGCATCGATTCTGAGCATTGTTTTTGTGCCGTCGAATTCTGTTGCGAGGCAGGAGCCGTGGGTTCCCGTGACGAGGCGTGCAGCAGCCGTCGACACTGACCTGGCACAGCTCGCCCCAGCCGTTCGATCAGCGGCCGACCAGGTCAGGCAAGTCGACGCCGGCACTTCCGCACGGTCGCGGCCGGTCGGCGATCAGCGAAAATTTGGAGTACATCGTGTCAGATCTCTTGCCGTTCGTGATCGCGGGAATTGTATCCGGCTCGGTTTATGGGCTGGCCGCAACGGGTTTGGTGCTCACCTTTAAGACGTCGGGGGTCTTCAACTTCGCCCACGGCGCCATGGCCACTGTGTCGGCGTACGCGTTCTACACGTTGCATGTCATCGACGGTGTCGTATGGCAGCTTGCCCTGGCGATTTGTGTTCTCGGGATCGGTCCGGCAATGGGCTTGGCACTGGAATTGGTGGCCCGTGTCGTCGACCGGGCGACATTGGCACTGCGGATCGCCGCGACGGTCGGCATTCTGCTGGTTGTCCAGGCGGGGACGACCCTGCACTACGGGCAGACGACGACACGCATCGTTCCGATCTTCCTGCCCCAGGGCGGATTCGCGGCCTTCGGTGTGCAGGTGCAGTGGTCGGATGTAGCAACATTCGGCGTCGCGGTATTCGCGACTGTCGCGTTATCGGCCGCGCTGCGGTTCACCCGAAGTGGCATCGCGATGCGCGCGGTCGTCGGGAATGCGGCGTTGCTGGATCTGGCCGGGACGAGTTCGGTGCGCACGCGACGATCGGCCTGGTGTGTCGGCACTGGTTTGGCGTCGCTGTCCGGGGTGCTGTTCGCGCCGTTGATTCCGCTCGATGCCATGCAATTGACGTTGCTGGTCGTCCAGGCGTTCGGAGCGGCGGCCATCGGCAGATTCACCAGTCTGCCTTGGAGTTTCGGCGGCGGACTGCTGATCGGGGTGCTCGCCGCGCTCGCAACGCACTACTTCACCACCGGGCCGGCCGCGGGAGTTCCCGCCGCACTGCCGTTCTTGGCGTTGTTCCTCGTGTTGCTGATCATGCCGCGTCGCTACCTGTTGGACCGGGACCGGGCGGTCCTGCGGATTCGGTCCGGTTGGACTGCTCCACCGGTGTTGCAATCCGCAGGTGGGGTCGTGGTGTTGGTGGTGCTCGCGCTGGTTCCGTTGTTCGCGGGCATCCACTTGACGGATTGGACTGTGGCGCTGGCGATGACACTCGTTTTTCTGTCACTCGGCCTGCTGGTCCGAACGTCCGGTCAAGTTTCGCTGTGCCACATGGCCTTCACCGCGATCGGAGCATGCGCGTTCTCACACCTGGCTGTCGATTGGCGGTTGCCGTGGCCGCTCGCGCTTATCGGCTGCGGACTGGTAGTCGTGCCGATCGGTGCGATGTTATCGATTCCGGCCATTCGTCTCAGCGGCCTGTATTTGGCTTTGGCGACCTTCGGATTCGGCGTCGTACTTCAGATGATGTTCTACAGCGAGCCCTATATGTTCGGCACCAGTGGTCTGGGCCTGAAAATGCCGCGCCCCAGCGTATTCGGACTCGACTCCGACCCGTCGTTCTATCGTCTGGTGTTGGTACTGGCCACGGTAGGCACGCTGATAGTGGTGGCATTGGACAAAGGCAGGCTCGGACGATTGCTCCGGGGTCTGGCCGAATCGCCGACCGCGCTGCGGACCAATGGTGTCGCAATCGAAGTCACCCGCGTTCTCGTCTTCTGCGTTTCGGCATTTCTTGCGGCATTGGGTGGCGCACTCGCCGGAATGGCCCAGACCACTGCCTCGGCCGCCAACTACCAGCCGCTGCTATCGGTCACCTATTTCGCGGTCATCGTCATCGTGGTCGGCCGGGAGCCGTGGTACCCGCTGCTGGCCGCGGTGGCGCTCATCCTTGTGCCGTCCTACATCCAAGTTGTCGGCATGTCGCTGTGGCTCCAGGTCGTGTTCGGCATCCTGGTGGTGCTGCGGGCCGCCACCGCGGGCCGCCTGGAGGTTCCCGGTTCGATTCGATCCCGGCTGGACAACACGTTTCGTCGCAACCGGTCCGCTGCGGTTTTCGCGACGGAACCCGCCACTGAGCGGCCCACAACTGTGCTGGACGTCCACGATCTTTCGGTTCGCTTCGGCGGCGTAGTGGCAGTCGATGGCCTCTCGTTCGACGCGCGCACCGGGCGGATCACCGGACTTATCGGCCCTAACGGGGCGGGCAAAACCACCACGTTCGATGCCTGCACCGGTCTCGTCCCAGCCCACGCGGGCGAGGTGCGACTGCAAGACCTGGTGATCAGCCGTGCCTCGACTGCACGCCGGGCGCGGCTGGGCATCGGGCGAACCTTTCAACAGACCGAACTATTCGATTCCCTTACTGTCGCCGAGAACGTCGCGATGGGAGCCGAAGGTCCGCTCGCCGGGGCAAACCCGTTGGCCCAACTGGTCGCGGCCCACCGACAGGCCAGGAGGGTGCGCACCGCGACGGCCTCCGCGATGGCATTGTGCGGTATCGAATCCATCGCGGATTCTCCCGTCGGCGCACTATCCACCGGGCAACGAAGACTGGTCGAGCTCGCGAGATGTCTTGCCGGGCCGTACCGGATCCTGTTGCTCGACGAGCCGAGCGCGGGCCTCGATCGCTCGGAGACCGCACACTTCGGGCAGCTCCTTCGGCAGGTCGTCGCCGCACGCGGCATTGGAATCGTCCTGGTAGAGCACGACATGTCGCTGGTCCTCGAGATCTGCGAGGAGATCTTCGTACTCGACTTCGGGCGACTGATATTCCGCGGCTCGCCCGCGCAGGTGCAGGCTTCGGAGGTTGTTCAGCACGCCTACCTCGGCGAACCGATCACCGACGAGCGCCCGATGGCGGAGCCCGTCGCATGACCGGCACCGACTTCGCGCTCGAATTGCGCTCGATCACCGCGGGATACGGCTCCACGATCGTGCTCCACGACGTCGACCTCGCGGTCGCACCTCGGTCGGTCGTGGCGTTGCTCGGGCCGAACGGCGCGGGAAAATCGACGCTGCTGCGGGTAGCCGCCGGGCAACTACAGACGCGATCGGGGACGGTGTCGATAGGCGGGGCCGATCTGACCCGTGCGCGCCCGGTGCGCCGCGCCCGTGCCGGGTTATGCCTGATCCCCGAGGGCCGAGGTGTATTCGCGGACTTGACGGTCCGGGAGAACCTGCGCCTGATGACGCCGCCGTGGCGCCGGGTCGGCGCCGACGATGTGCTCGATGTCTTCCCCGCACTGCGGGCGAAGCTCGATCAGCGGACCGGCGCGCTGTCCGGAGGCCAGCAGCAGATGGTCGCACTGGGGCGGGCCTGGCTGGCCGATCCATCGGTTGTCCTGCTCGACGAGGTTTCCATGGGCCTGGCGCCGCTGATCGTGGACGAGATCTTCGCGGCGCTCGGCGAATTGCGCACCACCGGCTCGGCGATTGTGCTGGTCGAACAGTACGTCGACCGCGCACTGACGATGGCCGACCACGTGGTGTTGCTCAGCCGCGGCACGGTCGCGTTCGCCGGGCCCGCCGCAGATATCGACCGAGATGCCGTGCAGCAGAACTATCTCGGCATCGACGGCGGCCACACAGACTTGCCGGCGTCGCCGGCAGGACACCCACCCGGAACCGCGGCCGGGCAATGGGCGTAGCGAATCGAATACTCGTATCCGTATAGGAGTGGAGTAATGAAGAAGACAAGGTTTCTGTGGTGGGTCGCGCCCGTGCTGGCGGCGGCCCTCGCTCTCCCGTCGTGTTCCGCCGACTCGACGAACGGCGGGTCCGAATCCGTTGGGCCGGTGAAGGTGTCCGACGGCGGGCTGACGGGCGATCCGATCGTCATCGGGTCGATTTGCAGTTGCACCGGCCCGGCCGCCGCATCGGTGGGACGCGCCACCGATGTGCTACAGGCCTGGGCGTCGTGGGTCAACGATCGTGGTGGAATCAACGGGCACCCGGTCAAGCTCGTCGCCTACGACGACGAGCAGAATCCGACGACCGCGCTGGCCGTCGCGAAGAAACTGGTCGAACAGGACAAAGTGGTCGCAATCGTCGGCCAGACCAGCCTGGTCAGTTCGAGTTGGCAGAACTACGTCGACAGTAAGGGTATTCCGGTCATCGGCGGACAGCCGGTCGATGCCCCGTTCATCACCGATCCGAACTTCTTCGCCTCCGGAACCACGCTGCCGGTGCTGATGTTGGGTGAGGTGGCTCAGGCCCAACAGGCGGGCGCGAAGACCCTCGGCGTCTATTATTGTGCCGAGATCCCGGTCTGCGAGCAGCTTCCGCAGATGCTGAAGCCGATGGCCGAACAGGCCGGGCTGGGATTCTCAGCGGAGAAAGTCGCGATTGCCGCACCGAACTACATCGCGCCCTGTCTGGCATTCAAGGAAAAAGGGGTGGACGCCGTATTCCCCGGCGTCTCGGTCGAGGCGATTTCGCGCATCGCGGCGTCCTGTGCGCAGCAAGGTTATAGGCCGATTCAGGCTCCTACCGGCGTGAGCCTGCAAAGAGCATGGGCCACGGACCCGAACTTCGAGGGCAGCATCTTCGCAGGCTCGAACGCGCTGTACACCGATACCTCGATTCCGGCCATCAAGGACTTCAGCGACGCCCTCGACAAATACATTCCCGGCCTTCGGGGCAGCGGGGACTTCAGCGCGCCGCTGTTGTGGCCGTGGGCAGGTGGGCAGCTGTTCCTGGCGGCGGCCGAAGCTGCCGACCTCTCCCCAGCTTCGACCAGCGTGGATGCGATCAAGGGGCTGCGCGCATTACACGAGGAGACACTCGATGGTCTCGCTCCACCACTGACCTTCACCGAAGGCAAGCCGGGGTTCCCGCTGTGTTACTTCACCGGAAGCACCAAAGGCGGTGAATTCCACTCCGCCAACGGTGGTAAGCCGACGTGCATCGACCAGGTAACCGCCGCCGCGCTGATGAAGGCGCTCACGCCGTCCTGACCCATATTCGGCGAGGCGGTGGCGTTCCGCCGCCTCGCCGAAGCATTCCTCGACAATTCGACATCCGAGCACCGAGTTATGTTCTTGCGTCTCGGAATTCGTTTACAAGGCACAGGATACCGATTCGCCGGGCCGCCCATCGGTCCGCGATCGACACTGACCTGGCACGCACTCACACGATCTGTCGTGCCACCTGCCGATCACACCATTGGAGCCGACATGACGGAATCTGTCATCCAGCTGCCCACCCCCGGCGAGACGGTCTTGCAGACCTATGAACGCATCCGCCAGCGCGGTCCTATCGTTCCCATCGAATTTCCTGGTGGTGTCGCGGTCTGGGCGGCGGTCAGTCATCGCGCCGTAAGCGAGTTGCTCACCGGTGACGGAACGCTCTTCAGCAAGAATGCCAAGAACTGCCCAGCACTGCACGATGGCACCATCGCGGCCGACTGGCCGATGCGCACCCTCACCGACATGGACCACATGCTCAACAAGGACGGCGAGGATCACCGACGGCTGCGCAAGACGATCAGTAAGGCATTCACACCCGCCAGAGTGGCCGCGCTCGAACCGCGCATCCAGCGGATCACCGCCGAACTCATCGATGCCTTACCTCTCGACAGCAGCCCGGTCGATCTCGTCTCCGCCTTCACCACCCCGCTCCCCGTGCGGGTGATCTGCGAGCTGTTCGGGGTACCCGAAGAGGAACAAGAACTGATCCGGGACTGGACCACCACACTCGTATCGCATACCAGCACCGCCGAGCACATGCAGGCGGCGATGCAAGCGATGACCGCGTACCTCGCGGAGTTGATCGAGCGCAAACGGCGCACGCCCGGCGACGATCTCACCACGGCGCTGCTCGAGTCCGACGGCAGCGGACTCAGCACCGACGAGATGGTGGGCATGCTGTGGTTGGCGATCGCAGCCGGGCACGAGACAACCGTGCACCTGCTCGGCAACGCGATCATCACGCTGTGCACCCACCCCGCACAGCTCGCCAAAGCCCAGGCCGAGGCCCGCTGGAACGATGTCGTGGAGGAGGTCCTGCGGTTCCGCTCGTCGGTGTTCACCGTCAATCTCCGCTGGCCCCTGAAGGATGTCACGATCGCCGGAGTCGACATTCCCGCAGGTGCGCTCATCACGTGGTACGGCGGAGTCGGCCGGGATCCGGAGCACTATGCCGATTCCGATACCTTCGATATCGACCACGACCATCGCGATCAGCTGGCCTTCGGCCGTGGGCCGCATGTCTGTCTCGGCGCGCCGCTGGCCCGGCTGGAGATCCGTATCGCATTGTCCGCGCTCTTCGCCCGATTCCCCCAATTGACCCTGGCCTGCGATCCCGAACAGCTCCCGTACCCGCCCCAGATAATGACGTCCGGACCGCTGTGCCTCCCGGTGCATTTGAAACCCGTTGCCTGACGGTCGAAATCAATCCGCGCGCGTGCCTCGGTCTCCGGACCGAGGTCCGTCCGCAACTCCTCGACGACCACCTACCCCACGTCGAGAACGGCAAGCCCGGGCCTCCCCCCGATCAGCCGATGAAACCGCGGACCGTCCGGTTGTTGCGCCGCCGCGATCGATAACGCATATACGGGCGCACCCACCGCGAGAGCGGCGCGCTCGCGGTGTGCCCGGTCAGGGGCGGACCATATTCTTCCCTGGTGGCTGTGTCCCAGATCCGCACCGGCCCGTTCAGGCTCCCGGCCGCGAGCAGCACCCGGCCGTCGGGGCCGGTGACAGCCGCCAAGGCAGGTGCGGCGTGCTCGATCGGTTCGCCGATCTGTCGACCACCGATCGGATCCCAGATCCGCACCGTGTTGTCGGTATTGCAGCTAGTCGCAGTTAACGGGGTAGCGGTACGCCTCGTTACTCGGCCGCCTACCGTCGAGCCGATCCACCACCACGTTGCCCTGATCGTTGACCTCGACCAGCTCACGCAGGGCGGGCAGGAACGCTTCTTGGTAGAGGTAGGCCGACCGGATCGGGGTGCCACGCCGGGTGTGGAACAGCAGCGCGTCGTGCGGAGGTCCAGATCAATGAAATAAACATCTTCACCTGCAGACAAAAATCTGTTGTGTCGGGTGTAGACATCTTATGAGAGTCGATATACAGTCACTGTCATTCGAAGACAAGATCCAGAGGCCGGACAGGTGAACTGCCCGGAACACGAAGTTCCACCCGTCCCCTCGGCGGAGAAGAGAATCCGGTGCAGTCGGCCGGACCGCCCGAGGAGGACGAAGAAACAGGGCCAGCGAGGTAACGCGCTGGTTAGACCGGTAATCCAGGAGGTGGTCACTGAGTAGTCATTTATCGGTTCCGTGTCCCGGCACGTGCCGGATGCGGTGTAGAACATCGGCCCGCGCGGCCGGTGAACAGAATTGATATCAATCCCCCTCTTCCGTAGATCCCAGGCCCCGGCGCACACGCGCCGGGGCCTGCCGACGTTGAATGCCGAGAGGTGCTGTGCAACAACCGAACACCGACCCCGCCGACGGCACCAGCGCCGCGACAAACTCGATGACGATGATTACCCCGCCTACAGCATGGGCAGAGCCGCGGAAATCCTCGGTGTCACCCAAGCGTTTCTGCGCGGCCTCGACGCCGCCGAACTTTTGACCCCGCAACGCTCGGCCGGAGGGCACCGCCGCTACTCGCGCTACCAGCTACGACCGCAAGTTGATCGCCGACCGGCGTCGCGACTACAACAAGCTCGGCTTCGGTCTACAGCTGGTGACCGTGCGTTATCTCGGGATATTCTTGCCTGATCCCCTCGACGTGCCCGGCTGTCGGCGTTCGTACGCCGCCACATCCGCCTCGACGGGCATTACAGCTTCCACCTGCCCGATCTCGACGGCAGCCACCGGCCGCTGCGTGATCCGGACGCCCCGGACGAGGACTGGCATCGGTGGATACTGAGCGTTCCCGTAGGCAGAGCAGCACTTCGTCATCGGGGCGAAGGCGTGAGCCCGGACATCACGAGTCGAGGAAATTGACAGCTTCGTCGACGAACTTGTCGTGATATTGGAAGATGCCGCCGTGCCCGGCATCGGGGTAGAGCGTGAGATGGGCATTGGGCAGGCGCCGGGCCAGGTCGGTGGAATTGCCGCTGGGCACCATCCGGTCCTGGTCACCGTTGGCGACCAGGACCGGATGGTGGAGGAGGCTGAGGTCGGACGGGTTCTGCCCTCCCCACGTGTGGATGGCTTTGAGCTGGTTGCGGAATGCGGTGACGGAAATCGCTGTGTCCCGGTTTTCCGCGCGTTCCTCGAGTCGGTTCACGAACTGCCGGGCCGCTACCTTTCCGTTGGGCGTGCGGGTGAAGAAAAGATATTCCTTCGGGTCTTTGAAGGTCAGTGTGGCTTCCGCGCGCTGGGCTACCTCACCTTGATGACGACTTTGCCTCTGGTGCGCCCCTTTTCGACGTAGGCCATGGCCTCGTTGGTCGACTCGAAGGGGAAGACGCGGTCCATGACCGGTCGGATGATCCCGGAGTCGATCAGCGAAGTGATCTCGCGGAGCTGGTCTCCGCTTGCCCGCATGAACAGGAACGAATAGCTGATTCCGCGCCGCTTGGCGGCTTTCCTGATCCGATGGCTCAGTACACGCATCACCGGCCGCAGGATCCATGGCTGCCCGATTTCCCGGGCGAAGTCGGGATCCGGTGGGCCGGAGATCGAGATGAGCTTTCCGCCCGGTTTCAGCACGTGCAGGGATTTCATCAACGTCGCGCTGTCGAGGCTGTTGATCACCACGTCGTAGTCGCGGAGCACGTTTTTGAAGTCGTCCTTGCGATAGTCGATCACGACATCCGCGCCGAGGCTGGTGACCAGGTCGATGTTGGCAGTGCTGGTAGTCGTGGCCACGGTCGCCCCGAGATGCTTCGCCAGTTGGATCGCGAATGTTCCGACGCCGCCGGAGCCGGCGTGAATGAGGACCTTCTGCCCCTTCTGCAGGTTGGCGATTTCGATCAACGCCTGCCAGGCGGTCAAGCCGACCAGCGGGACGGAGGCCGCTTCGGTCATCGTGAGACGTGTGGGCTTCGCGGCCAGGTCGTCTTCGTGGATGGCGATGAACTCCGCGAAGGTGCCGATGCGGTCTTTGTCCGGTCGCGCGTAGACCTCGTCGCCGATCTCGAGCTTCCGCACCAGGGCGCCGACCTGGACCACGACACCGGCCACGTCGTTGCCCAGGATCAACGGCAGGCGATAGGGCAGGATCAGCTTGAACTCCCCCTTGCGGATCTTGGCATCGAGCACGTTGACGCTCGCGGCGTGCACCTCGACCAGCACATCGTGTTCGCCCATCGCAGGCTGCGGCACGTCTGCGGCCTGTAGGTCGTTGCTGGTTTTTCCGTAGTGATCGAGGGTGAACGCCCGCATGTCAGTCCACCATCCGGTTGAGTTTGCGAACGCTCCTGTCGAAGGCCCGTGCGGGGGCGATGCGGCGCAGCACGCTGACGCGGGCGGCCGTCGAACCCGCGGTGTAGCGCAGTTTCGGTTTCGGGTCGGCGGCTGCGGTGGCGATCACCTTGGCGACGTCGGCGGGATCCTCGCCGCCGCGCATCGTCTCCCTCATGACATCTTCGAACACGCCTCGTCGGTGCGCGTAGACCGCCAGCGGGGTGTCGGCCTGTATCTGGTTGGCGTCGAACGAAGTGTTGACCGGGCCGGGCTGGACCCTCAGCACCCGCACACCGTATTCCCGGACTTCGTGGTCCAGTGACTCGGAATACCCCTCGACCGCGTGCTTGGTCGCCACATAGTTGGCCATGAAGGGGTTGGGCACGAAACCGGCGACGGAGGAGACATTGATGATGCGCCCGCTGCCGCGGGTGCGCATGTGCGGCAGGACGGCCTTCGTCATACGTATGAGGCCGAAGACGTTGACGTCGAACAGGCTCTGTGTCTGGGCCATCGAGATCTCCTCAGCGGCACCGTCGATACCGAGCCCGGCGTTGTTGACCAGCACGTCGAGCCGCCCGAAGCGTTCGAGCACCTGCTCGACGACACTGGCGACCGACTCGTCACTGGTCACGTCGAGGTCCAGGAACGCCACGCCGTTGCCGGGGGCGATGCGCGAGGTGTCGCGGCTCGTTCCGATCACAGTGAAACCGGCGTGCGCGAGGGTGAGCGTGGTGGCCTTCCCGATGCCGGAGGATGCGCCCGTCACCAGCGCCACCTGCGGAGATGTTGTCTTCATGGCTTCCGTCCTTTCAGATTACGATCGTAATATCATAAGCCGGAGTGAACCTTGCGTGCAAGGTTCGAGCGGATTTGAATTATGATCGTACTAGCATGGGTAATGGGCTGACACGGCCCGCGAGCGGAGGAGCACGTGGTGCGGTACGCAAAAGAGCACAAGCTGGCGACAAAGCAACGGATCATCGAGATGGCCGGCCGCCGGTTCAAGCGCGATGGCATCGACGGCTCCGGTATCGCCACGCTCATGAAGGACGCGGGCCTGACCAACGGCGCCTTCTACGCCCATTTCGAGTCCAAAGAGGACCTGGTCGCCACCGCGGTCTCCGAGCAACTGCGCGGCCAGCGAGAGTGGCTCACCTCGTTCGAACCCGGTCGCGCCGGGGTCGAACTGATGGTGCGCACCTACCTCTCGCCCGAACATCGCGACAATCCCGAGGGCGGCTGCCCGTCCGCCGCCCTACTCGATGAGATAAGCCGGTGCTCGGATCCGACCAAACAGGCGTACACCGACAGCGTTCTCGGGATCATCGACGACATCGCCGCCCGGCTGGCGCCACGCGATCCGCGGTCCGCGCGGGTCAAGGTGCTCAGCGTCTACGCCCTGATGGTCGGGACCCTGCAGCTCGCCCGCACCCTCGCCGACCGACGGCTCGCCGACGATGTGCTGGAGCAAGGCATCCGCAACGCCCTAGCAGCGCTGGACGGGGTTCCGGTAATCGCCGAAAAAACAACGGATATGACGTAGCCGCTGGTGAGGGCGGTGATGCTACGGGGTTGGCTGGCCGAGGTGGCGGTAGATGGTGGGCCGGGTGACACCGAATTCGGCCGCGATCTGGGCGACGGTGTAGCGGCACTTTCCGTGGTCGTCGAGTTCGTCGTACATCTGCCGGGCCAACTGCACCTGCCGCGTACCGAGTTTGGGCTTCTGACCGCCGGTGCGCACACGGGCCCGGGCCGCGGCCAGACCATCACGGGTGCGTTCAGACATGAGGGCGTGCTCGAATTCAACTATCGCGCCGAGGACTTGGAAGAACATACGGACGACGGTTGAGGTGTCGATGCCCTGATCCAGCAGGTGTTTCAAGATTGCGAACTGTAACCGCGACGCGTGCTGTGTTTGGTCCTACTGCACCCCATTTCTCCTTACTCCGCGCGCAGATCGGGTCGCCAATGGACCAGCGGCAACTGCGTATGGAAGATGCCCGGCTCCGCGCGCACGATGCCCGGCACGATGTAGCAAGCGTCGGTTTCAAGATCGGCCCGGACCTCGATGAACGCCCTGACCGAGGGGCTCCCTTCGATTGAAATGAGCCAGCCGTGGGTGCCGACCGCCATCTCGAACCCCGTCGGTAACGCCGACTTACCGGCGGTCAGAAACGCACGATTCGGGTGGCTCACCCATGCACGTCGAAGCCGCTACCGGCGAGTGGCCCGCCCGCATCGAGCGCGGCCCAGGCTACGAGCATTCCCCGTGTCATGTGCTGGTTGGTGACCCGGGTGACCGGAACGCGGCCTCGATCAGACACCACCATCCCGTCTACCTGCGTAAATAAGCCCGCACACCGATAGCCGAAAATCTGTTGTGCCGGGTGTAGACATTCCACGACAGTCGGTATACAGTCACTGTCGTTCGAATTGATAAGTCCAGTGGCCGGGCAGGTGAGCTGCCCGGATCAATGAGGTTCCGCCGTCCCTTCCGGCGGAGGCGCTAATCCGGTGTAGTCGGCCGGACCG
>NZ_JBKORD010000032.1:0-51472 GCF_046764875.1 Nocardia arseniciresistens | reverse complement strand
CGAAGCGCATGCGCCGCAGGCGCGAGTCTCGGACGCTCGGACGCGAGACCAAGGGGGCCGCGAACACGCGACGCCGCAGGCGTCGCCAAAAAAACACAGCCCCGCGAACACGCAGCGCCGCGGGCGCTGCAAAATAAGACAGTGACCGAATCGCAGAGCGTTGTTGCCACCGCTGATCTCGCAGACGAAATCGGCCCCGAGATTCGCAGCTGCGACACGCAGTTCATTCAGTTCGGCGGCCATGCGGCATTCTCCGGCCGGATCACCACAATCCGTTGCTTCCAGGACAACCTGCTGGTCAAGCAAACCCTCGGCGAACCGGGCAACGGCGGCGTGCTGGTCGTCGACGGCGGCGCGAGCGTGCACACCGCATTGGTCGGTGACATCATCGCCGGACGCGGCGTCACCAACGGCTGGGCGGGTGTGATCGTCAATGGCGCCGTGCGCGACTCGGCGATCCTGCGCACGCTGGAAATCGGCATCAAGGCTCTCGGCACCAACCCGCGCAAGAGCACGCAGACCGGCAGCGGCGAGCGGGACGTCACCGTCGAGTTCGGCGGCGTCACCTTCACTCCTGGCGACATGCTCTACAGCGACCACGACGGTGTCGTGGTGCGCGCGGAGAACTGATCAGACGCCCGCTACCCGCGCTCTGTGACCGGCGATGGTGACAACGTCGCCGGAGTGCAGTTGACGGCCACGACGTAGCTCGACCTCGTCGTTCACCCGGACCAGACCGGAGGCGATGACCGTCTTGGCCTCCGAACCGGACTCGATCAGGTTGGCCAGCTTCAGGAACTGGCCGAGTCGAATGACGTCGTCATCGATCGGCACATCGACTGGATCGGACATGGGTACATCCTTACCCTTCGACCCCCGAATGACGAAACGCCAACCTCCTCGCGGTAGGGGCGACGGGACCGGAGGCCGTCGCGCGGCGTGCCGACGGAGGTCCCCGCGAACACCGCCGATCGGGCACTGTGTCGACTGACACGCGGCTGTGACGCGCTCATAACCGACATGCCCGGGCGATCTTGGAGCATCGAGACCGCGCCACCGTACACACTGGTTCGGTGACCTCCACGCACGCCGAACACCACATCGATATCGAACCACCCTCGGAAAGACCGACACCACCCGTGCCGCACCGCGGACACGGACGCCTCAGGGAGATCCCGCACATCGCGGGGACGATCCTCGGTGTCTTCGCTGTGGTGTTGTTCCTGTGGAGTCTTTCGCCGGGCCTGCGCTATCTGACCCAGGCCCCGCGCCGCTACATCGACGCCTATTACTTCGACGCGCCCGACACGAACCTCATGTGGGCGCTGGTCATCGGCCTGCTCGCGGGCGCGCTGGCCAGTCGCAAGCGCATTGCCTGGTGGCTGCTCGTCGGCTACCTCGCGCTGTACACGCTGTCGAACGTGGTCGATTTCGTCAATGACGGCGATATCGACGCGCTGGTAGCGATGGTGTTGCATGTGCTCGCGATCGGCCTGCTGATCGCCGCGTGGCGCGAGTTCTACACCAAGGTGCGCCGCGGCGCCGGTCTGAAGGCGCTCGGCGTGCTGCTCGGCGGACTGACGATCGGCTGTGTGCTCGGCTGGGGTCTGGTGGAACTGTTCCCCGGCTCGCTACCGCAGGGCGCGCAGCGGCCCGCGTGGGCGGTCTATCGCGTCACCGCCGCGGTCCTCGTCGACAACGAACATTTCGACGGCCACCCGCGCCCGTTCGTCAACTTCCTGCTCGGCCTTTTCGGCGCGATCGCACTGCTCGCGGCGGTGATCATCCTGCTGCGCTCGCAGCGCGCGGCCAACGCGATGACGGGCACCGACGAATCCGCGATTCGTGGACTGCTGGCACGCTCCGACGTCGAGGACTCCCTCGGCTACTTCGCGACGCGACGCGACAAGGCGGCGGTGTTCGCGGCGAGCGGTAAGGCGGCGGTCACCTATCGGGTCGAGCTCGGTGTCTGCCTTGCCAGCGGCGACCCGGTCGGTGTCAGGGAGGCATGGCCGCAGGCGATCGACGAGTGGCTGCGGTTGGCCGATCAATTCGGCTGGGCACCCGCGGTCATGGGCGCCAGCGAAATCGGTGCGACGGCGTACCGGAGGGCCGGGCTTTCCGCCTTGCGTCTCGGCGATGAGGCGATCCTCGACACCAGGACCTTCTCGCTGGCCGGGCCCGAGATGAAGCAGGTACGCCAGGCCGCGAACCGGTTGCGCAAGCACGGAATACACGTGCGTATCCGCAGGCAGCGCGAAATTCCACCGGCCGAAATGAAGCATGTGATCGCGCGCGCCGACGCTTGGCGCGACACCGAGGACGAACGCGGTTTCTCCATGGCACTCGGCAGGCTCGGCGATTCGCTCGACGGCGACTGCCTCCTGGTCGAGGCGGTCAATGGCCAGGATCGCGTACTCGGCATGCTGTCGCTGGTCCCGTGGGGCCGCACCGGTGTCTCCCTCGAGCTGATGCGCCGCGACCCCAACGGCCCCAACGGCGTGATGGAGCTGATGATCTCTCAGCTGGCGCTGAATTCCGAGCAGCACGCGATCACGAAGGTCTCGCTCAACTTCGCGGTTTTCCGGTCGGTGTTCGAAGAGGGCGCGCGCATCGGCGCGGGACCGGTCCTGCGGCTGTGGCGCGGTGTGCTGCTGTTCTTTTCGCGATGGTGGCAGCTGGAGGCACTCTATCGATCGAATGTGAAATACCAGCCGCGCTGGGTGCCGCGGTTCTTCCTGTTCGAGGAGCGCAGGCAGCTGCCACGGGTCGCGGTCGCCAGCGCGCTTGCCGAGGGCTTCCTACCGCGGTTCGGCGAGGATCCCGACACTGTGACCCACACGGGCATCTTCAGCGCGGTGCCGTCGACCATGACCGGACTGCACGCCGACGGTAGCCCGCCGGACCTGACCGATATCGCGACCACCGAACAGCGACACCGCCGCCCGGAGCAGGTGCGGGTGCGGATGGACAAGCTGGCCAGGCTCACCGACGCCGGCGTCGACGCCTATCCGGTGGCTTATCCGCCCACCCACACCGTCGCCGCGGCCCGGCATTCGCCGCGCGGTACCACCGTCCGGGTCTGCGGCAGGCTGCTGCGCATCCGCGACTACGGCGGCGTGATCTTCGCGGTGGTGCGGGACTGGACCGACGACATCCAGCTTGTCATCGACCGCGACCGGGTCGGCGCCGAGCACAGCGCCGAATTCACCGAGTTCTTCGACCTCGGCGACCTGATCGAGGTCAGCGGGCAGATCGGGCGCAGCCGCAATGGCGAGCTATCGCTGCTCGCCGCGGATTGGCGCATGATCGGCAAGTGCCTGCATCCATTGCCGGACAAGTGGAAAGGGCTCGCCGATCCCGAGGCGAAGGTGCGCCAGCGCTATGTCGACATGGCGATCAACCCGGAGGCCCGCGAGGTGCTCGCCAAGCGCAGCGCGGTGGTCCGTTCGCTGCGAGACTCGTTGAACGGCTGGGGATATCTCGAGGTAGAGACCCCGATCCTGCAACAGGTGCACGGCGGCGCGAACGCCACACCGTTCCGCACCCACATCAATGCCTACGACCTGGACCTCTATCTGAGGATCGCACCTGAGCTCTACCTCAAGCGACTGTGCGTCGGCGGTATGGAGAAGGTGTTCGAGCTCGGCCGCACCTTCCGCAACGAGGGTGTGGACTTCAGCCACAATCCCGAGTTCACCATTCTCGAGGCCTATGAGGCGCACAGCGACTACGAGCGGATGATGCACGTCTGCCGTCAGCTCATCCAGAACGCCGCCATGGCCGCCAATGGCGCGATGGTGGCGTTGCGGGCCGATCCGGACGGCTCGTTCGAACGGGTGGACATCTCCGGTGAGTGGCCGGTGAAGACCGTGCATGGTGCGGTGTCCGAGGCGCTCGGCACCGAGATCACCCCGGAGACGAATCTGGAGCAGCTGCGTGAGCTGTGCGACAACGCGCAGGTGCCCTATCAGCACGGCTGGGACTCCGGGCAGGTCGTGCTCGAGATGTATGAGCACCTGGTGGAGTCCAGCACTCAGGAGCCGACCTTCTACGTCAACTTCCCCACCTCGGTTTCGCCGCTGACCAGGGCGCACCGCAGCATCCCCGGTGTGACCGAACGCTGGGACCTGGTCGCGTGGGGCGTCGAACTCGGTACCGCCTACAGCGAACTCACCGATCCGGTCGAGCAACGTCGCAGGCTCACCGAGCAGTCGATGCTCGCGGCCAACGGCGATCCGGAGGCGATGGAGCTCGACGAGGACTTCCTACAGGCACTCGAGCACGCGATGCCGCCCACCGGCGGGCTCGGGATGGGTGTGGACCGAGTCGTGATGCTCATCACCGGTCGCAGCATCCGCGAAACCTTGCCCTTCCCGCTGGTGAAACCACGATGAGCGGCACGCGTGCCCGATTTGCCCACTACCCTTGGATATTCGGCTCCGGGAGGAGGCCGATACCTGAGAGATGGGGATACACATGTACCTTGACCTGCTGACCAACGCGAGTCTGCTGGACCATTCGGTGTGGGCAAGTCCGGACACCTGGGCTTCCGGCGACACCTGGACCCAGGCAATGGAATACGCCGCCAAGAAGAAAAAGAAGCGCAGCAGTGGCGGACTGATCTTGGGCGGCATCTGCTGCCTGCTCGTCGTCGCGCTGATCATCGGCGGCATCTACCTGCTGGTAAACCGCAAAAAGCAGAACTAGCCGCGCTGGCCGGTAGTACCGGCGCGAAGGGGCCCGGGTCGCTTGCCGCGACCCGGGCCCTTCGTGTCCGGTCGGTGATTGCGAGGTGACACCGCCGATACGGCAGAGTGGGTTGGGTGCAGTTGATCCTCGTCCGTCACGCCCAGCCGCTTCGAGTTCTGAACGCGGATGGCCCCGCCGATCCCGAACTGGCCGCCATCGGAATCGAGCAGGCCGAACGAGTGCCCGCGGCGCTGAGTCACCATCGGATCAGCCGGGTGGTGAGCAGCCCGCAGCGGCGGGCCCGCGCCACGGCCGCGCCGACGGCCGCGAAACTCGGCCTCGACGTCGCCGTCCTCGATGGTCTCGCGGAATACGATCGCGACCTGCCCGCCTACATCCCGATCGAGGACGCCAAGATCGAGTTCCGGGCTGCCTACGAACGCATCAAGGCAGGCCAACTGCCCGAGCAGATCGACGCCGACGCCTTCCGCACCCGGGTGCGCGACGCCGTCCTAGAGATCGCGGCGACCACCGATCCCACCGACACGGTCGCGGTCTTCGCACACGGCGGCGTGATCAATGTGGTCCTGCAAGAGGTGCTCGGTCTGGCGCGGCCACTCACCTTCCCGATCGACTACTGCTCGATCACCCGAATCCTGTATTCGCGCACCGGCAGCCGCACCGCCGCGACCGTCAACGAGAACGGCCATGTCTGGGATCTGTTGCCGCGCAATATTTCCGCGCGGGCCTGAGCATTTGCCTTCGGGTCACGGTCACTCACAGCCGATTGCCAGCGCGATCGCACCACCGTCTCAGCGTCGGAACCTTCTATGGAACCGGTGAGCCGCACCGCGACTCACGGTTCGAGAGAAAGGAATTCCGCGTTGAATTCGAAGACACCGACCTCGCTCAGGCGTCGCCTGGCCCGGGTGGCGGTGGCCGGGGCACTGGTCACAGTTCCACTCGCCACATTGGCGGTCACCGCATCCGCCGAAACACCGAACCCCCAGGAAGCTACCGACATCAGCCGTCCGCACGGTGATCACGACTGGCCGGATGGGCCGGGTCGCGACGGTCCGGGCCATGACGGGCCGCGGATACGGTTCCACGAGCGCGGCGATCATCCCGGCCCCGACGGTCCTCATCAGTTCTTCGGGATCCTGCCGCCGACCGGCAGCAGCTGACAATCGACATACTGAAGGCCACCTCCCAGCGCGCGGAGGTGGCCTTCAGTGTTCATATGTCGTGGATCAGGCCATGCTCGCGATCCAGTTGTGCATCCAGGAGGTCGCGGTCTGGCCGCCACCCACCTTGTAGTTGCCGTAGAGCGTGTGGGCCTGCGACTTGTAGAACCCTTCCAGGTCCTTGGCTCGCTGCTGGTTCGCGGAATCGGTGAGCTGCGATTGCAACAGCGGCACACCGCCACGCGCCATCAGGTCGTTCATGATCGCGCCCGCCTCGAGCTGGTAGCGCCAGATGTTGGCGGGATTGGCGTCGGAGGTCTGGGCGAGGAAGCCGGCGAACCGCGTCACGAAGTCGTCGGAGGCGGTGGCGCAGTAGAGATCATCGGTCGCGCAGATGGTCCTGGTGCGGTCGCTGAGCCAGCCGAAGCCGCCGACACGCGGGCCACCCGCGCCCGCGCCCGCCGCGACAGGACCGACCTGAACATCGGTGGGCGAACGACGGGGGTCGGAGATCAGGCCGACGCCCGAGATCCTGTCCGCGGGCACAACACCGAGGCCGGTGCCGATCTCGGCCGCGAGGTCACCCGCGGCGTCCGCGCCCTGGCTGTAACCGACGATGGCGATCTTCGTGCCACCGCAGCGCTGTCCCATCGCGCCGACAAGACCGCGAGCCGTGTCGGTCGCTTCCTTCTTCGAGGCGCCGTAGACATCGCCTTCCCACGGGAAGGCGGTCGCGGCGTAACTCACATAGTCGACGTCGACCGAACGGGGCAACCCGTTGGTGACACCGGCGAGCATGCCGGGCTGTGGTTTCTTATCATGACCGGTCTCCCAGGTGCCAGGAATGGCGACCACATACAGACTCGGGCACCCGGGATCGGCCGTTACAGAACCGCTACCGAAGACCAAACCTGACGCAACCACCGCGCACGCACCGAGAGCCGCGGCAACTTTCTTCACGTGCATATTGCTCCAGTTCAACCCTTGCTCTCGTGAGAGCAAATCCCCGACAAGTTGTCACTACCTATGCTGACCTCGAAGGATGTCGTTCCAGTGCACGCCGCGTCAACGAAAGCTAGCCGTCAAAATGACGCGTGCTACGCAATCCACATCCCTAGATTCGAAGCACACCGAAGATCACAATAAGGCCACGGCCTCGTCAACGCCATTCGAACCAGAAGGATTGTCCGATTCCCGCCTCAGCAATTTCCGCACCGTTCGGTTTGCCTGCGCCACATACACAGTCAGCGTCGAGACTCTAGCAAACATTCAGCGCGTAATGACGAAGGCGCCTGCGGATTCACATCCACAGGCGCCTTCCGCTCCGGTAGGAGACGGGTCTATCTACTCAGCGCTGCGCGAGCATCGTGGGGGTGATGGGCGCGGGGAGCGCGGTTTCGCCCTCCAGGAACTTGTCGACGGCGGCCGCGGCGGCGCGGCCCTCGGCGATGGCCCAGACGATCAAGGACTGGCCGCGGCCCATATCACCGGCGACGAAAACGCCGGGAATGTTGGTGGCCCAGTTCTTGTCGCGCTGAACGTTGCCGCGCTGGTCGTAGCCGACGCCGAGACCTTCGAGCAGGCCGGGCTTTTCGGGACCGGTGAAGCCCATGGCAAGCAGGACGAGGTCGGCTTCGAGGGTGAAGTCGGTGCCTTCGACCTTTTCGAAGCGGCCGTTGACCATCTTGACCTCATGGGCCTCCAGGCCGGTCACCTTGCCGTCCACGCCGACGAAACGCTCGGTGTTCACGGAGAACACGCGCTCGCCGCCCTCTTCGTGTGCCGAGGAAACCCGGTACATCAGCGGGTAGGTCGGCCACGGAGTAGAGGAGGCACGCTCCTCCGGCGGGCGCGGCATGATCTCGAACTGATGGACGCTCTCGGCACCCTGCCGGTGCGAAGTTCCGAGGCAGTCCGCGCCGGTGTCACCGCCACCGATGATGATGACCTTCTTGCCCTTGGCGTGGATGGGCGGCAGACCGTCGGCGTCGGTGACATCGTCACCGAGCTGCACCCGGTTGGACCACGGCAGGAATTCCATCGCCTGGTGGATGCCGTCCAGGTCGCGACCGGGGATCGGCAGGTCGCGCGCGAGCGTCGCGCCACCGGAGAGCACCACCGAGTCGAACCGCTCGCGCAGCTGCTCGGCGGTGATGTCGACGCCGACGTTCACGCCGGTCTTGAAGATGGTGCCCTCGGCCTCCATCTGCGCGACCCTTCGATCGATGAAGCGCTTCTCCATCTTGAATTCCGGGATGCCGTAGCGCAGCAGGCCACCGATGCGGTCGGCGCGCTCGAACACGGTCACGGTGTGGCCCGCGCGGGTCAGCTGCTGCGCGGCGGCCATACCGGCCGGACCGGAACCGACGACCGCGATCTTCTTACCGGTGAGGCGAGTCGGGTAGAGCGGGGTCACCCAGCCTTCGTCGAAGGCGTTCTCGATGAGCTCGACCTCGACCTGCTTGATCGTCACCGGGTCCTGGTTGATACCGAGGACACAGGACGACTCGCACGGTGCGGGGCACAGCCGCCCGGTGAACTCCGGGAAGTTGTTGGTCGCGTGCAGCCGGTCGATGCCCTCACGCCACTGACCCCGGTAGACCAGGTCGTTCCATTCGGGGATCAGATTGCCGAGCGGACAGCCGTTATGACAGAACGGAATACCGCAGTCCATACACCGGCTGGCCTGACGCTGCAGGGTCTCGTGCTCGAAACCCGCCTCGTAGACCTCTTTCCAGTCCATCAGACGCAGCGGAACCGGACGACGAATCGGCAGCTCCCGCTTGGTGTGCTTCATAAAACCTTGCGGATCAGCCACGTGCTGCCTCCATAATCGCGTCGTCGACATCCGTGCCGTTTTTTTCGGCCTCGGAAATCGCGAGCAGAACCTTCTTGTACTCGCGCGGCATGACCTTCACGAAGTAGTTCACCTGCTGCGACCAATCGCTCAGAATGCGCTCGGCGACAGCGGAATCCGTCTGGTCACGGTGCTGCGTGATGATGTCGCGCAGCCAGGTGAAATCGTCACCTGACAGTTCCTCGACGGCTTCGGCCTGCTCAGGGTTGAGCCTGGCCTCGAAGGTGCCGTTCGGGTTGTATACGAACGCGACACCGCCGGACATACCGGCGCCGAAGTTGCGGCCGGTCTCACCGAGGATGATGACCCGGCCACCGGTCATGTACTCACAGCCGTGGTCGCCGACACCCTCGACCACCGTGCAGGCGCCCGAGTTACGTACGGCGAACCGCTCTCCGACGACACCGCGAATGAACACCTTGCCGCTGGTCGCGCCGAACAGAATCACGTTGCCCGCGATGATGTTCTCTTCCGCGACGAAGTCGGCCGGTGCGTTGAGGGACGGGCGAACCACCAGGTGGCCGCCAGAAAGTCCCTTGCCGACATAGTCGTTCGCGTCACCCAGTACCCGCAGCGTGATGCCTGCGGGGACGAAGGCGCCGAAGCTGTTGCCCGCGGAGCCGGTGAAGGTGATGTCGATGGTTTCGTCGGGCAGGCCCGCGCCACCGTAGAGCTTGGTCACCTCGTGGCCGAGCATGGTGCCGACGGTGCGGTTCACGTTCGAGATCTTGGTTTCGAACTTCACCGCCTGGCCACGCTCGAGCGCATCGCGGCTCTGCGTGATCAACTGCTGATCGAGCGCCTTGTCCAGGCCGTGGTCCTGCGTCTTGGTGCAGCGACGGTCCTGGCGCATGAACGCCGTCTCGACGTCGTCGAGGATCGGCGACAGGTCCAGCTTGCTGGCCTTGAAGTGCTGCTTGGCCTTGGTGGTGTTGAGCATGTCGACCCGGCCGATGGCCTCGTCGAGCGTGCGGAAACCCAACTGCGCCAGCAGTTCCCTGACCTCTTCGGCGACGTACATCATGAAGTTCACGACGAATTCCGGCTTGCCGGTGAAGCGCTCGCGCAGCACCGGGTTCTGGGTCGCGACACCGACGGGGCAGGTGTCGAGGTGGCAGACCCGCATCATGATGCAGCCCGAGACCACCAAAGGCGCCGTGGCGAAACCGAATTCCTCGGCGCCGAGCAGCGCGGCGATCATCACGTCGCGCCCGGTCTTCATCTGACCGTCGACCTGCACGACGATGCGATCGCGAAGTCCGTTGAGCAGCAACGTCTGCTGGGTCTCGGCGAGGCCGAGCTCCCACGGACCACCCGCGTGCTTGAGCGAGGTCAGCGGCGAGGCACCGGTGCCACCATCGTGACCCGAGATCAGCACCACGTCCGCGTGCGCCTTCGACACACCGGCCGCGACGGTGCCGACGCCGGGCTCCGCAACAAGTTTCACGTGAATCCGCGCCTGCGGGTTCGCGTTCTTCAGGTCGTGGATCAACTGCGCGAGATCCTCGATCGAGTAGATGTCGTGGTGTGGCGGCGGTGAAATCAGGCCGACGCCCGGCGTCGAGTGCCGCACCTCGGCGACCCACGGGTACACCTTGTGCGCCGGAAGTTGGCCGCCCTCACCGGGCTTCGCACCCTGGGCCATCTTGATCTGAATGTCGGTGCAGTTGGTGAGGTAGTGCGCGGTCACACCGAAGCGGCCCGACGCCACCTGCTTGATCGCACTGCGCCGCCAGTCGCCGTTCTCGTCCGGCTCGAAGCGGGCCGGGCTTTCGCCGCCCTCACCCGAGTTCGAGCGACCACCGATGCGGTTCATCGCGATCGCCAGGGTCTCGTGCGCCTCCGAAGAGATGGAGCCGTAGCTCATCGCGCCGGTCGAGAATCGCTTGACGATCTCGCTGGCGGGCTCGACCTCGTCGATCGAGATCGCGGCCCGGCTGGTGGTGTTGAACTTGAACAGGCCGCGCAGCGAGGCAAGCCGCTCGGACTGGTCATCGACCAGCTTGGTGTACTCCTTGAAGATCGAGTACTGACCGGTGCGGGTCGCGTGCTGCAGCTTGAATACGGTGTCCGGGTTGAACAGGTGGTATTCACCTTCGCGCCGCCACTGGTATTCGCCGCCGACCTCGAGCTCGCGGTGTGCGCGCTCGTTGCGGTTCTCCAGGAACGCGACGGTGTGGCGGGTGGCGATGTCGGCGGCGATCTCCTCGAGGCCGATGCCGTCGAGATGCGAACGCAGGCCGGTGAAGTACTCGTTCACCAGTTCCTGCGAGAGGCCGATCACCTGGAACAGCTGCGCTCCGGTGTAGGAGGCCAGCGTGGAGATGCCCATCTTGGACATCACCTTCAGCACGCCCTTGCTCGCGCCCTTGTTGTAGTTCACGACCGCGGCGCGGTAGTCGGCGGCGATGTCGCCGGTGCTGCCCGGCATGTCGAGTGCGCCGCGCTCGAGCATGTCCTCGATGGTCTCGAAGGCCATGTACGGGTTGATCGCGCCGGCGCCGAAGCCGACGAGCATGGCCATGTGGTGCACCTCACGGGCATCACCGGCCTCGACGACCAGACCGACCATGGTGCGGGTGCGCTCGCGGACCAGGTGGTGGTGCACCGACGAGGTCAGCAGCAGCGATGGGATCGGCGCCAGCTTCTCGTTGGACTCGCGGTCGGAGAGCACGATGATCCGCGCGCCGCCGTCGATGGCGGCCGAAACCTGGGTGTTGATCGCCTCCAGCGCCCTGCGCAGGCCCTTGCCACCCTGCTTCACCGGGTACAGGCCGCGCACGATCACCGAACGCAGATCGGGCTGTGAGCCGTCGTCGTTGATGTGTACGAGCTTGGCCAACTCGTCGTTGTCCAGGATCGGCGACGCGACGGTGATCTGGTGACAGGACTCGGGTCCCGGGGTCAGCAGATCGGCCTCGGGGCCGATGGCCCTGCGCAGGCTGGTGACGACTTCCTCGCGGATCGCGTCCAGCGGCGGATTGGTGACCTGTGCGAACAGCTGCGAGAAGTAGTCGAACAGTAGTCGCGGCCGCGACGAAAGCACCGCGATCGGGGTATCGGTGCCCATCGAACCGAGCGCCTCGCCACCGGTCCTTGCCATCGGCGAGATCAGCAGGTTCAGCTCTTCGTTGGTGTACCCGAAGATCTGCTGACGGATCAGCACGCGATCGTGCGACATGTGCACGTGCGGGCGGTCGGGCAGATCGGCGAGCTTGGTGACGCCCGCGTCGAGCCAATCCTGGTACGGGAGCTCGGCGGCCAGCTGGGTCTTGAGCTCGTCATCGCCGACGATGCGTCCCTGCGAGGTGTCGACGAGGAACATGCGGCCCGGCTGCAACCGAACCTTCTTGATCACCTTCGCCGGATCGATATCGAGGACACCGACCTCAGAGGCCATGACGACAAGGCCGTCGTCGGTGACCCAGATGCGGCTCGGGCGCAGACCGTTGCGGTCGAGCACGGCGCCGACGACGGTGCCGTCGGAGAAGCACACCGATGCCGGGCCGTCCCACGGCTCCATCAGCATCGAGTGGTAGCGGTAGAAGGCTCGACGCTGCTGATCCATCGTCTCGTTGCGTTCCCAGGCCTCGGGAATCATCATCAGGACCGCGTGCGGCAGGCTGCGGCCGCCGAGGTGCAGCAGCTCGAGCACCTCGTCGAAGCGCGCGGTATCGCTCGCCCCCGGCGTACAGACCGGGAAGATCTTCGCGAGCCGGTTGTTGCCCGCCTCGTTGGTGCCGAAGACCTTGGAGCGCAGCAGCGCCTCGCGCGCCCGCATCCAGTTCTCGTTGCCGGTGACGGTATTGATCTCACCGTTGTGCGCGACCCGGCGGAACGGGTGCGCCAGCGGCCACGACGGGAAGGTGTTGGTGGAGAACCTGGAGTGCACGATGCCAAGGGCGGACTCCACCCGGTCGTCCTGCAGGTCCAGGTAGAACGCGCGCAGCTGCGGCGTAGTGAACATGCCCTTGTAGACGAAGGTCTGCCCGGACAGGCTCGGGAAATACACCGACTCCTTACCGACCGAACCCTCGCCGGCGCCCGCCTTGCCGAGCTCATGCTCGACCCGCTTGCGCACGACGTAAGCACGGCGTTCGAGTTCCATGCCCGACAGCTGTTCGGCCGCACCCCTCGGAGAGCCGATGAAGATCTGTCGGAAGGTCGGCATGGCGTCGCGCGCGAGGGCACCGAGGGTGGATTCGTCGGTGGGTACGTCGCGCCAGCCGAGCACGGTGAGGCCCTCGGATTCGACGATGCGTTCCAGCCCGTATGCGGCCTTGGTCGCCTCACGGCGGGCCTGGGGCAGGAAGGCGATACCGGTGGCGTAGGAGCCCTCCGGCGGCAATTCGAAATCGACCACGGCGCGGAAGAACCGATCCGGAATCTGGATCAGGATGCCTGCGCCGTCACCGCTATTGGGTTCGGCACCCGCGGCACCGCGGTGCTCCAGGTTCAACAGAGCCGTAATAGCCTTGTCGACGATGTCGCGGCTGCGGCGGCCGTACATGTCGACGACGAACGCGACACCGCAGGCGTCGTGTTCGTTCGCCGGGTCATAGAGCCCGATTGGTCCGGGGGACCTGTGGCCAGGAAGTTGCGTCATGCCTCTGCCTTCAAGAAAGTCGGCCTCGATGAGGTTGGCCTGCGTGAAAAACGGCCTTTCGTCGAATGCCTCGTCAAGATGCGCCCGTACGTTCCGGATCCAGCCGCGCTGATGGTCCGGGGTGCAGTCACCTCTCCAGTTGTCCACCCGCTGGTGTTACGTAGTGGGTGCTCGGTGGTAACGGAACGCTTACGAGTTCCTTACCTCCGTGCGGGTGCTCGCCCGCTACTCTGAGCACCGGAGTGAGGTGCCCGAGCGGGCAATCGTGACCGAACATTCTGTGTTCGGCGTAAGAGCAAACGATAAGTCAGGTCCGGGACCCAACCAACTTAGGTTGCACTAATAACCTGGTCTAGCTGGGCTTCTTCATTACGGTCCTACACGTGTGCGCGTCGTCCAGTGTAAAGCAGCGAACCTGGCTGGATCGATCCCCTGGCACCGGGTGCCAACCAACCGCAAAAGGCGAGCCCAACCTCCTCCACAGTGCGAAGCACGCTTCCAGAACCGGCGCTCACCTGCATCGAAGATGATTTCCCCTACCCAGAGCCGGGCAAACCACTTCGTCGGCGGCTAACTCGGCCATGGTCGGATGAGATCTTTCCAACAGGGTCCATGACAAGCGCAATACCCGATCCGACCGTCCGGACTCTTTTGCTCGATGTGGTTTTCAGCACATATCCAGCAAATGTTCTGAGATGCTCCTCACCAACCGACTACGGCGCGCAGAGGGCGGCGGAGGCGCGAACAAGGGCAGCCTGATGCAGCGCGTCGACGCGGCCGGAGGTCAGCGCCCCCAAAACACTCGGAGCGAGCCTTTGCATGCAGTCCGGCGCGGCCAGATCGACGCGGCGCGTGGCCAACTGCTCGACGATGCCGACGTTCAGCCGATCGATCTCCGGCCGGACCTTCGACAGATCCGGTGGGGCCGCGGGCGCGGCCGCCGGATCGAATCGCCAACCAGCGACCAGTCCACGCTGCACGATCTTGCTGGCCTCGATCTGACCGAAAAACACCTGCCTGATCCAGTTTTCGGACAGGTCACTTCCGGCGCCGAGACGCGCCATCTCGTCGTACACCTGGGCCTCACGCCCCGGATCGTCGATCGACGGCTGCGCTCGGAGCTGTTGCGCTGTCGCCCACTTCGCCGCCGCGACGGCATCAGCGGTGTCGAGCCGATCGGCCACCAGCTCGACCAGCCGATCCAGCGGATCGGCCTGCACCGTGCCGGGCGACGCGAGAGCGCCGGCGGGAACCGACACCGCCATGGCCACCGACAGCATGACCAGTACCGTACTTCGCACGTTCCGACCTCCACGCTCGGCAATGAGTCACCGCCAATGCTAGGTGGCGGCCGTGCCAGCGCTCACCGAGCGCACTACGCATTTCCGCTAGTGGGGAGCCGTCCGGCAATCGAGAATTTGTGAAGCTGGACACATCAGCCGGGGCGTACTCGGTGTGTCGGGCCGTCGCCTGTCACGCTATGACAACGAATCTGTGACAGTTTCGCCAAGCTCGGCAAATGACTGGGACGTAGAGGATGTGAGATCCCATGACAGTCACCGGCATGTTCGCCTGGCTCGGCGGAGGTCTCGAGCGGACGCCGGGCTCAGCACCCGGCACCGAACTCAGTGATCGGCACGAGCACGCGAATTACTCCGTTACCGGTGCCGCCGTGGTGTTGTTCGCGACGGTGGCAGGCGTGGTCACCGCCCCCGCCCTCGCCGCGACGGGCGGCTGGCCGCTCATCGCGGTCGTGCTCATCGCGGTCGTTGTCGCACTGCTGATCGGCGCTGTCGCCAGGGCACTCGCGACAGCACGTCCGGGCGGGGGATCCGACCGTTCCGGCTTCATCGCACGCATCGCGGTTGCGGTACTGGCAGGCGCGCTCGTCGCCGAACTGGCCTCGACGCTGCTGTTCGGGGGAACCATCGACCGGCTCCTCGACGAAAAAGCCCAGCGCGCGGTCGATTCCGCACCCGCCGTACTCGCCGCGAGCACCGAGCTCGATCGCGCGAAGGCCGACCGGGCAGCGCTGGATCAGTCGATTGCCAAGGCACAGGCCGATATCGACCATGCCCTGGTGATCGCGCGCTGCGAATTCAATCCGACGCCCGAGTGCCCGCAGACCAGGATCACCGGCGTGCCCGGCCGCGGTCCCGAAACAAAGACCGCGAACGAGATGCTCGACGACGCCCGCAAGCAGTCGGCCACCGCACAGGGCAAGGTGGATGGGCTCGATCAGCGCATCGTCGACGACCAGAAGGCCGTTGCCGCAGCCGGATCAGCGGCTTTCGCCGACGCCGATCGCGGCATCGGCGCGCGCTGGCAGGCCATGAACGACTACACCACCGGCACCGCGGGCGCGCTGCTGCTTCGCCTGCTCACCATCGCGACCTTCGTCCTGCTCGCCATGTTGCCGCTGATCCTGCGCTGGTGGCGCGGCGAAACCTCCTTCGACCGATGGCTCACCGCACGTACCGTCCAGGACCGCGCCGAGCGCGATGCCGACGCCATCATCGCGGTGAAGCGCGCCGAAGTGCGCGCCGAGGCCGAAACCTTGCGCGCCGAACAACAACTCACCTCGGCTCGACTTGCTATCGATGCCGACACCGCCATCGACAGGGAACGCCAGCGCACCCGCATCATCGCGGCCGTCGGCGGGCTGGAGTTCGGCATCACAGAGCCGCCGCGCCGCCACGAACTACCAGCCGCAACGGCTGAAGACCGAGAGGACGCCTCCGTGTCTCACGCGACACCGAACCTGCCCGCCACCGTCACGCCGGGTGCACTCACCCCGGCAAGCAACGCGGGCGCATTGATCCCCGCCGTCGCACCGCCGACACCGAAGAGCGGCGGCCTCGAACTCCCCCTGATCGGCACAGTGCCCTTCACCGACACCGCGGCCCGCTTCATCCGCCCCCTGGTGCCCTCGTTCGTCGCCAACGCCATCGACTCCGCTACCCACCCGCTGCGCACGGCCCGGCAAGCCTTCGAGGAGGTCGAGGAGATCACCTTCACCCTGCGCCGCACCCGTAAGGTCACCGTCGACTCCCAGGACTCGCACGCGATGAACACGGCCCCCGTCGGCTACCAGCTGCCTCCCGGTTCACCTCGAACCTGGCAAGGCCAGCACATCGCCTCCGCCGTCGTCGACGCGGACTATCAGCAGCAATACGCGGCCCAGAACGATCCGCGCTACACCGCGTTGCCGCATGTGGGAGCGCACGGATACGGCCTCACCTCCGCACAGCCGAACGACGAGTTGTCCGCACGACAGAGCCACGAAATCCCCGGCCGCTCGCAAGGCGAACTCCCACCCGGCAACTAGCCCCACCAGTGGCGCAACAGCCGCACTTGTCGAGGTCACAGCTGTGCATAGTCGAGCCGCATACGCTGCACAGATGCCCGACAGTGAGGTAAAGCCGGTTGAGCTTGCCGCCGCCCCGTGGGGTTCGCGGCTGCTCGGGCCCGCCGAAGAGTCGTCGGGGCGGCGGCGGGTTCGGATCCAGTTGCTGTTGACGATTCCGCTGATTGTCGCGAACATCACCGGGATTTTCGTATCGATCGCCCTGATCGGGTTCGTGCTGCCGGGGCCGACGGTGTTCACCCGGCGGTTGGTGTTGCTCGATTTCATCGCGACTCCGTTGTATGGGGCGTTGGCGCTCGTGATCGGTGTCTGGTGGGGCACCACTCGCGGGCTGGGGACATTGCGCTGGGCTACCGACCCCGACCAGGTGCCGACCGAGGCCGAGCAGATAGCGACAACGCGGGTACCCCTGCTGTTGGTGCTGGTGCAAGGAATGCTGTGGCTCGGCGGCGTCGCCGTGCTGACCACGCTCTACGGCCTGTCCGAGCCGAAGCTGATTCCCAAGCTGGTCTTCGGCATCGGATTCAGCGCGATCGTGGTGTGCGCCAACAGTTACTTGATCATCGAGTTCGCGCTGCGACCGGTGACCGCGCGGGTACTCGAAGCGGCGGCTTCACGACGGCGGCGCGGCATCGGCGTATTCGGGCGCTCGATCGTGGCGTGGGTACTCGGCTCCGCGGTGCCGGTGGCCGGGTTGATGGTGCTGGCGGTGCTCGCACTCACCATGGACGACGTGAGTAAGGCCCGGCTCGCGGTCTGTGTGTTGTCCCTCGGCGGTGCCGCTCTGGTGTTCGGGCTGCTGCTTATGACACAGACCCTTGCCGCGACCGTCGCACCCATCCGTGGCGTGCGGCGTGCGCTGCGCCAGGTCGAGAACGGCGATCTCGAGGTCGCCGTCGCGATATACGACGGCACCGAATTGGGTGAGCTGCAAAGCGGATTCAACCGCATGATGGAGGTGCTGCGCGAGCGCGAACAGATTCGGGACCTGTTCGGCAGGCACGTCGGCCACGACGTCGCTGCCGCGGCGCTGGAGGGCGATCCGACCCTCGGTGGCGTGGAATGCGATGCGGCGGCGCTGTTCATCGACATCATCGGATCGACGACGATGACGGCCACCCGGCCCGCACCCGAAATCGTCACGATACTGAACAGCTTCTTCGCCATCGTCGTCGACGAGGTCGAGCTGTGTGGCGGACTGCTCAATAAGTTCGAAGGTGATGCCGCCCTTGCCATCTTCGGCACCCCCACCCCTTTGATCGACGCACCGGGCGCCGCGCTGGCCTGTGCCCGTTCGATCCGAAACCGGCTCGCCGCAATGGAATCCGATTTCACCGCGGGGATCGGTGTCGCCGCGGGCCGGGTGGTGGCAGGCAATGTCGGTGCGCACCATCGTTATGAATTCACCGTCATCGGAGACGCTGTCAACGAGGCCGCCCGCCTGTGCGAACTGGCCAAACAGGATCCCGACCGCCTGCTCACCTCCGGCAGCACCATCGCCGCCGCCGACCCGACCGAGGCCGGGCACTGGAAACTCGGCGAATCGGTCACCCTCCGTGGTCGCGTCACACCCACCCAGCTCAGCCGACCGCGCTAGGCACGGCCGCTGGGCGCCCGCTACTCATTCCGCCGACCGGGCACCGCGCCGCCTACTGGCGCGCCGTCCGCAGCCGGAACGCGACCACCGCGGCGATGAGCATCACCGTCGAGGTGCCGATGGCCGCGAAGTGGATACCGGACACGAACGCCTCATGCACCGAGGTCAGGAACTCGGTCCCGACCGCTTCTGGTAGCCCGCGTGCGAATTCGGTAGCGCCGCCGAGGGATTCCGAGGCGACCCCGGCCTGATCGGCGGGGATCCCGGACAGGTCTAGGCCATTGCGGAACACCGCCATGACCACGCTGCCGAGTACCGCGACACCCAGTGCGATGCCGGTTTCGTAGGCCGTTTCCGATACCGCCGCCGCCGCACCCGCCCGCTCCGCGGGCGCGGAGCTCACGACCAGGTCAGACGAAATCGTCAGCGAGACACCGACACCGGCACCGGTGAACAGGAAGGCGACGATGAATGTCACGTTGCTTGTCGCATCCGAACCCAGTAACAGGAACAGCGCCGAACCGACCGCCGCGACCAGCAGCGCACCGCTGAGCACAAGGCCGGGACGCAAATACCGCACCAACCACGCCGAAGCGAGTGCCGCGACTACGTTGGCCGCGAGACCGGGCAACAGCAACAGCCCCGCTTCCAAAGGCGAATGGCCGAGCACCAACTGTAGGTACTGCGAGGCGAAGAACAACTCGCCCGCCAGCGCGAACACCGAAAGCAGGCTGGTGAGCACCGCGATGCGGAACCTCGGTAGCGCGAACAGCTTCAGGTCGATCATCGGGTGCTCCAACCGGCGCTGCCTGCGGACGAACAGCACACCCGCGAGCACGCCGATAGCACCGATCCCCGCCATCGTCGGGCTGAGGCCGTGCGCCGCGGTCTCTTTGACCGTGTACACCACCGGCACCAGCGCCAGCATCGACAACGCCGCGCTCGGTAGATCGAACCGACCGGGGTTCGGGTCACGCGACTCCGGAATGAGAACCGGGCCGAGCACCAGCAGCGCCAGCATGACCGGCAGGTTCACCAGGAACACCGAGCCCCACCAGTAATGCTCGAGCAGCCACCCGCCGAGCAGCGGACCCGCCGCCGCGCCACCACCGGCCATCGCACTCCAGACCGCGATGGCCACCGTGCGCTGGCGCGGATCGAGGAACATCGAGCGGATCAGGCCGAGCGTGGCAGGCATCAGGGTCGCACCGGCGACACCTTGCAGCACGCGGGCGGCGATGAGCATCTCGGGCGAGACCGATAACGCCGCGATCACCGACGCGACGGCAAATCCGACGCCGCCGAGCAGCAGCAGCCTGCGCCGTCCGATCCGATCGCCGAGGTTGCCCATCACCACGAGCAGACCGGCGAGCACGAACGAGTACACGTCGATGATCCACAGCAGCTGCGGTGTGGTCGGTGTCAGGTCGGCGCTGATCGCGGGCACCGCGAGATCCAGCACCGTGGCGTCGACGGCGAGCAGCAGTAGCGCGAGCGCGAGCACGGCGAGGCCCGCCCAATCGCGGGTGGTCGCCCGTGGCGGGGAGGTGGTCCCCTTCGCCATCCCGAAATCGTTCCTGGCGTCCTTCGTGGTCTGTGTGCTCATCGACTTTCTCGACTCTCGCCGTAGTTTCTTACCGTCCAGACGGTACAGTAATTCAACATTACCGTCCAGCCGGTATAGTTTCCAGCGTGACGGCAAACACCCGCGACCGACTCCTGGACGCGCTCGAAACACTGCTGCTGGAAAAGGGCATGTCCCATGTGACGCTGGAGAGCGTCGCCGCGACCGCCGGCGTCTCCAAAGGCGGCCTGCTCTATCACTTCAAAAGCAAGGACGCCCTGCTCGCGGGGCTGGTCAGACGCCTGAGCGAACGCGCGGAACAGCATTTGGGTGACGCGGTCGCGCAGGGAACTTCGGTCGCCGAGTGGTACCTACAGACCCCGAACCCCGCCGACGCCGCGGAAGCGGTCGAACTCGAGGTCTACCGGTCCATGCTCGCCACCATGCGCACGATCGACGCCGGGTCGAGCCCCGACACCGACGAAGTGCAGCAGGCACTCTCCGAAATGCTGGACACCTGGTCGACCGGCCTGGACGAGGAGATCGACGACCCGGTGCGTGCCGATATCGTCCGACTGGTCGGCGACGGCGTCTACCTGCGCGCCCTGCTCGGCCTGCCGCCCGTCGAACCGCAGCGCTACCGGGCCGTTGTCGATCGCCTACTCGAACGCTGACCGTCCCGCGCTACCGGCAAAGCAGCGGGGCACGCTCTAGACTCGGCCCCGTGCAACCAGCCTCCGAGCGGGCCGGTGCCGCCGGGGCGGGAGATCATCCAACATCAGGGTCACCTGGGCCGACGGTACCGATCCGTCCACTGAGCTTTCGCGAACTGCTCGACGAGCCGTTCGCCCTGATCCAGGCGAACATCGTCGTCCTCGCCTGCTCGACGGCTGTCGGGTTGATCGTCGCTGAACTGATCGTCGTCGCGGTCACCGCGGGCTTGTCGCAGCTGACGCACGGCTCCGACCAGGGCACCCGATGGGCTGCCATCTTGTCCACGGCAGTGTGCGCCTGGCTATTGCGGTTCGGGCTGCGTGGGCTCACCGTCGCCATCGGACTCGCCAGTGTCGCCGGATCCCCGATCGGGTGGCGCACCGCGCTGCGCAGGACGGCCGCCGTCGGCACTCCACTGCTGGTGTTCCACCTGCTGTTCACACTGGTCGGAGTGAGCGTGCTGGTGTTGGGCAGCGTGCTGATCATTACCTTCCCGTTCGCCCTGCTGTGGCTCGGCTACCTGCGCGCCAAGCGGTTCGTCGCGGTCCCGGTGATGTTCGTCGATCGGGTCCCGCACGGCCCTGCGGTGGCCCGCTCGAAACTGCTTGTCGCAGGGGCGGAATGGCCGACCGCAGGACTGTGGTTGTGCCAGCGTGGCCTGATGGTCCTGCTTGCCGTGCCGCTGCTCGGCATACCTTGGTACCTCTCGGATTTCTCCGGCACGCACCGCTGGCAGGTCATCGTGCTCACCACATCGGCGGTGCTGCTGCTCGTCGCGTTCGGCGAGGTCGTCGAGGCGGCGACCCGGGTGGTTTCGTATGTGGATCGGCGTTGCCGCCGTGAGGGACTCGACATTCGAGTACCGGAGGCGCGATGACAGACGACCCGACCGAGCGCGTCGCACCCGATGCCTGGCACGGGACGACCGAGCCCGCGGCCCCGCCACCGCCTCGTCTCGGCGCGGCCGCGAACCATCGCGACGCATCGGAGGCCGCCGCCACCCGGCGTGACTTCGACACCGCGCTGCGCGAACGCTTCCGCGCGGTGCTGCGCGGGCTCGAACAGGGCGGCATGCTGGAGGTGCGGCGATCGCGCACCGCACGCGAGACCGCGGACGACGCGACCACCGCGCTACCGCTGGAGGCCGCTACCGAACTCCATCCCGCCGCTTACAGTTTCGACGAGGTCGTCTACGGCGGCAGGCACGCGACCGAAGACGAATACCGCAACCTCGAATACGCCGACCGGTACTCCCGCACCGCGCCGCCGCCTGCCGAGGAACCTGTCGAGGTGGCGATCACCGAGCAGGCGCCACGGCAGCGCAGGCAACTGCCCCCGCTGCCCGAGCTGCTGCGCAATCCGAAGTTCTGGGCAGGTCTCGCAGGCGCGATCGCACTACTACTGCTGCTCTACGCGGCGCTGCACGCCTGTAGCGCACCGAGCGCGCCGCCACCGCCGAAACCGCAGCTGCCGCCGCCGGACTACCCGGACGGTGACATCGACACACCCCGCGCAGGGGCGGGCCAGGATTCCATTTTCAGCCGACTGCCAGGACCGGTCGCCTTCGGCGGGCTCCAGTTCCTGATCGCCGCAGCGCTATTGGTGTGGTGGCGGGCGCGTCGCCGAGGCGCGCTTGTCGGCGAGCCCAGGCCGGTCGAGGTCGCCGCGAACGAACTACTGGCCGGGCAGGCCGCGCTGTATCGCCGATCGAAGGACTACGAACATGTGGCATCGAAGCTGCGGGAGGCGACATTGCGGCGCATCCGCTCGAAGCTCGGCGTCACCGCCGAGACCCCGCAGGACCGCCTGATCGCCGTCGTCACGGCCCGCGTCGGCGGCGACCCGCACCTGGTCGGCTCGGCTCTATACGGCCCGGTACCGGACACCGACACCTTGCAGCTTGTTGCCGCACAGCTCGATTGGATCGAGGCCGGGGTGGGATGAGGGATGCGGAAACCCCTATGACACAGGAGACCGGATGACCAGCACGACCGATACCAAACAAACGCCAACCGCGGCAGAGGCCGTGGCCGCGTTCGCCTCGCTACGCGCCGAGATCGGCAAGGCGGTGATCGGGAATGACACCGCGATCATGTACCTGGTCCTCGCGCTGCTCTGCCGTGGCCACGTGCTGCTGGAAGGTGTTCCGGGCGTTGCGAAAACGCTGCTGGTGCGCGCGTTGGCGACGGCATTGGATCTGGAGCACGCGCGGGTCCAGTTCACCCCGGACCTGATGCCCGCCGACGTCACGGGCTCGCAGATCTACGACCCGCACTCGGCGGAGTTCACCTTCCGGCACGGGCCGGTATTCACCAATCTGCTGCTCGCCGATGAAATCAACCGCACGCCACCGAAAACGCAGTCCGCGCTGCTGGAATCGATGGAGGAGCGGCAGGTCTCGGTCGACGGCAAACCACGGCCGCTGCCAGATCCTTTCGTAGTGGTCGCCACCCAGAACCCGATCGAGCAGGAGGGCACCTACCCGCTGCCGGAGGCGCAGCTGGACAGGTTCCTGTTCAAGGTCGATATCCAATTGCCGGGTCGCGACGACGAGTTCCGAATCTTGCAGCGGCACGCCGCCGGATTCGACCCACGCGATCTCGCGGGTGCGGGCCTGCGTCCCGTCGCAGGTCCAGCCCACATCGCCGCGGGGAGAACCGCCGTATCGCACGTCACCATCAGCCCGGAAGTCCTCGCGTACACCGTGGATATCTGCCGGGCCACCCGTTCCTCGCCCGCCGTACAGCACGGCGCGTCCACTCGCGGTGCCACCGCGTTGATGGCGGCTTCGCGCGCGTTCGCCTGGCTGCACGGTCGCGGGTTCGTGACTCCTGATGACGTGAAATCGGTTGCGGTCGCGGCCCTGCGGCACCGCCTGCACCTGCGGCCAGAGGCGGAACTGGACGGGGTGACGACCGAAGGCGTGATGTCGTCGCTGCTGCTGTCGGTCCCGGTCCCGGTGTAGCTCGTGGTCGTCACCGGTCGGCTGACCGCCGCGAGCGCGGTAGTCGCACTGCTCGTCGTGTTCGTCATGCCGTCATGGCTCGGTGTGGTCTTGATGACGAGCGCACTTGCCGCGGTCGTGCTCTTCGATATGGGTTCGGTCGCCCGCCCGCGCGATCTCACGCTGACCAGGCAACCACTTACCGTCGTTCGGCTCGGTCGCAGCACCGAGGTGGAGCTCACCGTGCTCAACAGCGGAACCCGCACCGCCCGCGGGACCCTGTGGGATGACTGGCCCAACAGCGCGCGCACCGAAAACCGTGCACACCGACTGGATCTGGCGCACAACACTCGGACGCGTTTGCACACCACGCTCACACCTACCTACCGAGGCGATCGCGTCGCGGGCCCGGTCACCTTGCGCCTGATCGGCCCGCTCGGCGTGGCGGGCAGACAGACCCGCCGCACCGTCCCCGCGCGGGTGCGCGCACTTCCGCCGTTCCGCAGCGAGCGCCTGATGCGGTCGAAAGTGAAACGGCTACAACACCTCGAGGGCCGTAATGTCGCGAACCTGCGCGGCCAGGGCACCGAATTCGACTCCTTCCGCGAGTACGTCGCTGGTGACGACGTGCGGTCCATCGATTGGCGTGCCACCGCACGAGCCAACGACGTGCTGGTGCGCACCTGGCGCCCGGAACGTAACCGGCACATGCTGATGCTGCTCGACACCGGTCGAATCAGTGCTGGCCGCGTCGGCAGCCCCGATCACATCGACGACGGCACCCGCCTCGACGCGAGTATCGAAGCCGCGCTGCTGCTCGGCGGGCTCGCCGCCGCCGCAGGTGATTCGGTGGATCTGCTCGCCTTCGACAGGAAGGTCCGCGCCGAGGTCCGCGGTGTCGGCGGAAAAGGGTTGCAGCTGAAGCTGATGCATGCCATGGCAGGCATCACCCCCGCTCTCGTCGACACCGACAGCGCGAGCCTGGTCCGCGCGGCCATCCAGCGCACCCGCCGCCGCAGCCTGGTGGTCTGGTTCACCAGTCTCGACGGCGCCGCGGTGCAGGAGAACCTGCTTCCGGTGCTTCCTGTGCTCGCCCAGCGCCACCGAGTGCTGATCGTCTCGGTGACCGACCCCGAGGTCGCCGCGGCCGCCGCACGCCGCGAAACCCTGACCGACCTGTACCCCGCGGCCACCGCGGAGACCATCCTCGCCGAGCGAGCCTTGGTGCAAGAGTCGTTGCGCCGCAGCGGAATCGCGGTCGTCTCCGCTCCCCCGGACCGCCTGCCGGAGGCACTTGCCGACGAGTATCTCGAGCTCAAACAGTCCGGCACCATGTGAGTTCGTCGTTGTCGGAGCTACTGGCCCATGGGCCCCTCAGGCGCAAGGTCACCCGAGTCTCACCGCCAGGCCCGAGCCGCATCGCCGGGCCGACCGACCCGCTGGACGATCGCGACAGTCGGTGACCTCTAGCTCCGAACTGCCACCATCCCGAATGGCGCGATGGTCGCGGGGGCGGCTGTCAGCGTGCGGCGTTGGCGTTCGGCGATCACGGCACCGAGTACCTGAACCGGCGGATATCCCACCGGCGGCCGCACCTGTAGCCGCTGACACAGCGCAAAGACAAGTGCCTCACCGAGATTCGCCTGCACGGCAGGAGTAAGAGTGCGCACCCGTGTCAGGTACTGCCGCACCGAGAGTGCGAGGTCCTCGGGGATGCTGGAGAGCTCCAGTTGCCCGGCCCAGCCCGCGAGCCAGGGCGGGGCGGTGGCGAGCGCGGGCCGCGGCATGCTCGCCTGGGCATGCACGACGACGGTGCCCGCGAGCACGTCACCGATCCGGCGCGCGTTCGGCGAACACATCGAGGTGAGTACCGCGATGGCGCCGAAGCCGCCGAGCATCCAGAAATCGACGATGCCGCCCGCTAGCCCCCTGGTGAGCGCATGCCGGAAATCGATCGGTCCGCCGTCGGCGCGCACCACTCGCAGGCCGAGCATCAACTTGCCGATCGTGCGGCCACGCATCAGGGTTTCGCAAACCACCGGATAGCCGATGAACACCCCGACGATCGCCACGAGCACCGCGGCGTCCATCCAGGCCGAATCCGCCCCCGTCGCCGCCAGCGCCGCGGCGATCGCGAAGAACAGCACACAGGCCAGCACGAACTGCACCACGACATCGATGATGAACGCGGTGGCCCTGGTGGGTATCCGCGCGATCGGCAACTCGAGCGCGACCGCTTCGCCGGTAGTGAATTCAGCCATGTCGAATAGCATTCTTCCGACCGGCGGTGAGGGAGGCAACCAATGGACGTCGACGCGTACAGCTACACCCACCGGCGGTCATGGGACCGGCTGGATTATCTGGCTCGACGCGGCTCGCTGAGCGGGGCCGAAGCGGATGAGCTTGTCGCGCTGTATCGGCGCACCTCGCAGCAGCTGGCGCGATTGCAGTCACACAGTCCCGATCCCGAGCTCATCGCCGGGCTGAGCGCACTGCTCGCGCGTGCGCGCGGCAAGGTACTCGGGACAAGGGCCGATACCTGGGCGGAGATCGGCGGATTCGTTACCAACCGCTTCCCGGCCGCGCTCTACCGGTCATGGCCGTGGTGGGTGAGTGTCGCGGCGGTGTTCCTCCTGGTGTCGGCCGGGCTCGCGGTGTGGATCGATGGATCCGATTCGGCGCGCGAATTGCTCGGCCTGCCCGACAACACCGACACGCTCACCCAACCGGGCGGCAAATTCGAGACCTACTACTCGGAGCATCCGCAGGGGGCGTTCGCCGCCCAGGTGTGGACGAACAACGCATGGGTGTCGGCGATCGCGCTGTTCACCGGCGTGTTGATCCTGCCCGCGGTGTATCTGCTTTTCATGAACGCGCTCAATGTCGGTGTCAGTGCGGGGCTGATGGCCGAGGCGGGCAGGCTCGACTCGTTCTTCGGGTTCATCCTGCCGCACGGGATGCTCGAACTCACAGCGGTTTTCGTCGCGGGCGGTGCCGGATTGAAGCTGGGTTGGACGCTGATCGATCCCGGTCGATCCAGCCGCCTCGAAGCGGTGGCCAGGCAGGGCAGAGCCACGGCGGTGATCGCGCTCGGCTTGGTCGGGGTGCTGTTGGTGTCCGGATTCCTGGAGGGTTTCGTGACGCCGAGCCCGCTGCCCGCTTCGGCGCGCATCGCGATCGGGTTCGTCGCCGAAGTCTTGTTCCTGGTCTACGTGTTCGGCGTGGGGCGACGCGCGGTGCTCGAGCGGCGGGACGACGCGGTGGTGGTGGGAAACCCGGGCGAGGATCGTTGGTAGCCAACGCCGAGCACACGATGTGTGAAATGGGTCTGGGCAACTGATAGCAACGCTACGTAACGACTGAGTTGCGAACTCCCCCATTTGAGTTCCGCTGGCCGCAGCGAGTCCAGCTCAGCTGCGGCCAGCGTTACCGTCAACTCTACACAATCGTTATCCTCGCGCAACCCTCTTGGCCGAGGTGGGGCGTATAAAGCAGCACCCCAGCAAACCCTGGAGAAGGCCCGGTTTTTCACTGTTCCAGCTAACCCGTGGCCGCTCTTCAGGCCGCACTTTCCGACTCGCAAAGGACCGCTGCCACGGGAAACCGCACGGCACTCCTTAACCACCGCGCGGCGGATCAAACAATCTTCGAACCATTAGCTGGAGCGCTTCAATAGACCTCTCCATGGTCGCACCGCACCCGTCACCACCTGCGCGTTCTACTGCCACTAATAGAGATAGCTGGACAGCAAATGAACGGAAAGCAACTCCAAGTTTGTTTAGATCGTAATAAACAAGATATGCACCATGTGAGACCGCGCGTAGGTATACCGATGCCCGGTCAAGATCAGAAATAACCAGTTGCGCAAAGGTGGGTGCACGTGCCGCCGGTCCCAGCGCGATCAGCACCGCGGCCGCAACTATGCAGCCTTATGTGATCTTCGCCTCACTGATGCTCGAGGGGTGGTCTACCCGCGCGAAATCGACAACAGCGGCTGCGGATTCATCGTGCTGGGGGACAACACCTATAGACGCCGCGGACGGCCCCGCGCAGCGCGCAAAGCCGTCCGGGATAGCGGAGCGTTCAGCCCTCCGCGAGACCGACCCTCGCGTGCATCAACCGCATCGGTCGCGGCGCGTACCAGGCGGCTCTGCCGAGTAGTCGCATCGCTACCGGGACCAGCACGCCACGCACCAGTGTCGCGTCGATCAGAATCGCCAGACCCGCACCGAGCCCGAAGAATTGAATGAACCGGACATCACTGGTGGTGAAGGCCAGGAAGCTGATCGAAATCAGCGCCGCCGCCGTGGTGACCAGCCGACCGGTCCGCGCCAGGCCCTCGACGACCGAGTCGGCCGCGGACGCGCCGTTGTCACGCATTTCCTTGATCCTGCTGATCACGAACACCTCGTAGTCCATCGACAGACCGAAGGTGATGCAGAACAGCAGCAACAACATCGACACGTCCAGTGGCGCTGGGGTGAAACCGATCAGGCCGGACAGGTGGCCCTCTTGGAAGATGAAGACCATCACGCCGAGCGTCGCGGCAAGGCTCAGCACGTTCGACAGCAGAGCGCGCAACGGCTGAACGATGCTGCCGGTGAACAGGAACAGCAGCACGAAGGTCGTCAGCACGATCCAGCCGATCGCCACGGGCAGCTTCGACCCGATCGAGGCAAGGCTGTCGCGCAGTTCGGCGGCCTGCCCGCCGATCAGAGCGCTCGACCCGGCCGGGCTCGGCACCGCCCGCACCCTGTCGACCAGGTCGCGGGCCGCGCTCGAGTCCAGGTCGAGATCGGTGAGCACGGCAAGCCGCTGTGCGTCTGGACGGGCGAACCTGGCATCGGCGGGCGAGGTCGCGCCCTGCTCACCGCGCACGAAAGTGCCTGCGCTGGAATCGACCTGGGTGACGTGCTCGACGCGGGAAAGGTTGCGCGCGTAATCCGTGAGCGGGTCCGCTGCTACCCCCGCGGTTGTCACCACCGACAGCGCGTTGGCGTTACCGCCGCCGAAGTCCGCACGCATCGCGTCGCCGACCTGGCGTACCTCGGTGCTTGCCGGCAGCACCCGGTCGTCGGGGGCGCCGAACCGCACGCTCAACAGGGGCGCCGCCGCAAGCAGTAGGACCGCGACCACCGGAACCCCGGCCAGCGCGGGCCTGCGCATGGCAAACCTGGCAACGCCCGCCCAGAACGGTGTCGCCGCACCGCGAATTCCGCGGACGCCCGGCACTCGCCACGCATCGGTCCGCTCGCCGAGCACCGCGAGCAACGCGGGCAGCACCACGACCGCGGCCACCGCTGAGATGCCGACGACGCCGATCCCGCCGTAGGCGAAGGAGCGCAGGAAGTACTGCGGGAAGATCACCAGCGCGGACAGCGCCGCCACGACCGTCGCCGCACTGAACACGATGGTCCTGCCCGCCGTCGATACCGCGGCGACCACCGCATCGGATGGCTGTGCGCCCGCCGCGCGGCGTTCGCGGAAGCGACTGACCATCAGCAGCCCGTAGTCGACCGCGAGTCCGAGCCCGAGCCCGGTGGTCAGGTTCACCGCGTAGATCGACACATCGGTGACCGAACCGAGGATCGCGAGTTCGGTGAAGGTACCGAGAATGGCGATACCGCCGACGACCAGAGTCAGCAGTGCGGCGATCACATTGCCGAAGGCGAGCACCAGCAGCGCGAGAATCAACGGCACCGCAACGGCTTCCGCGAGGCCGAGGTCCTTGCCGATCTGCTCGGTGATCGAGTGGAAGATCGCGGAGCTGCCACCTATCCGGATCTGCGCCACCGGGCTATCGGCGCGATACTCGTCGACGATCGAGGCGGCGGCCTTTTCCTTGTCGGCGGCGTCGGCGGCCGAGCTGCCCGCGAGTACAACGGCAGCGGTACCGTCCTGCGCTCGCATCGCGGGCGATCCGGTGTCCCAGTACGAGACGACATTGGTGAGCCTGTCGTCGGCCGCGAGCCGTCGCGCCAGGTCACGGCCGAGATCGGCGACGCCGGCGTCGTCGACGGTGCCTGTCTTCGCGCCGATCAGGAAGACGTAGTCGGTGTCGGCGCCGAACTTGTCCGCCAATCGGCTGGTCGCGGCGCTGGATTGCGCGTTGGGGTCCTCCTGCCCTCCTGGCTGCATCTTGCTGAACGCTGTCGCGCCGACCACCCCGCCCGCGAGCAGCGCGAATACACCGACGACGAGTATCCAGCGGGCGTGGCGGACGGTGAATCCGCCGAGTCTTTCGAACATATCGGGTCCCCGATCGAGAATGTTTACAGTCGCAAACTTTACGGGCGTTAACTTGCCATGAGATGTGTGCGGGTGTCAACATCGATCCGATGACGAATTCGGAATCAGCGACGAAGCGCGCCGACCGCGAAGGGCCGTACCACCACGGCGACCTGCGCAACGCGCTCGTGCGCGCCGCCGCCGAGCTCGCGGAAACCGGCGGACCGGAGGCGGTGACCGTGCGCGCGGCCGCCCGATTGGCCGGGGTCACACCGACCGCGGCCTACCGGCACTTCACCAACCACGATCAACTACTCGGCGCCGCACAAACCGCGGCGCAACAGAGCCTGTTCATGGCGATGTCGGCCGGAGTGGAATCCCTTGGTCCACAAGCACACGCGATCCTGCGGCTGAACGCGGTCGGCCGCGGCTACATCGCCTTCGCGATGCAGGAGCCGGGACTGTTCCGCACCGCGTTCTGCGAAACCGGCCCCGTCGACGGCTCGCCGGAGGACTCACCCGCATTCAACCTGTTGTCGACGCTGCTCGACGAACTCGTCGAGATCGGCTACATGGATCAGGTACATCGCCCGGATGCCGAAATCGCGGCCTGGGCAACGGTGCACGGACTTGCCGGGCTGATGGTGGACGGACCCATTCCAGGGCTGGACGACGCGGCACGGGAACAGGCCATCACGCATACCCTCGCCGTTGTCCAGCGTGGCCTGGCAACCGGCCCGAACGTCCCCGCGTGAGTGCTGGCTGGTGCCCGGTTGGTCGGGCTGCGGTTCGGGTAGTGGTTGGGCACTGACTCCTCGGAGGTCGCTGTCCCGGGATGGTGTGCTGTGCAGTGGTTTTGCCGGGGGTAGCGCTGGGCACGTTGGGTGCGGTACCCGGCCTTCTCTTCCGCGAAGGGAATCGACGGTAGTCAAATGGTTGTTGCCGAGGAGTTTTGGACCGCCATTCGACTGCGCTCGATGAAGTGGCTGCGGGGGACGCACACTTGCCTGCTCGGTTGTGGCCGAATGTCGCTGCCGCGGACTCGCACCCATAGGCGCGGCGGGTTATCCACACGTCGTTCATAGGTGCAGCCTGTTATGCACAAGTACTGCACCGCGTAATCCACATGCACGGCAGCTGCGCATAGGTGTCGCGTGAATATGCACAGGGGCTGTGGAAAGTCTCGACTAGGGGTCGAGCCCAAAGGTGTTGGGCTGGACTATCCACAGGCGCGGTGCACACGGTGTGATCCACAGTGGGTGGCTCGTGGACGAGTGCGTTCTTCTCGCTGTGGCGGTGGGTCAGTTGATGCGCAGGACTCCGGTTACCGTGCCCTGCATGATCTGACGACCATGGGTGACCAGCGGCGATGTCTGTAGTGGGTCATTGATGATGGTGCCGGGCAGCGGCCTGCTCGAGGTGACAGCGCCGGTGTCGGGATCGATGACCGTGAAGGCGTAACCGTCCAATGGCGTTGTGGTGTCGAACCCGAGCCGCGTCACTGTGTAGATCGCGTTGTCGACTGTGGATAGATGTGGAACGGCGGCGCTGCGCACCGTGTTCTCCCAGACCGTGTGGCAGCCGGTGTCGTCGACATCGACGCGGGTCATGCCGCCGATGAACGGCGCGGTCGCCGGAACCGCCTGGCCCGCGCCATCGGGTACGGCGGGATACGGATAACCGTAGGTACTCGCGACGAATAGTGAGCGGCCGATACCGATCGGTGAATTCTCGCTGCCCGCACCGCCCTTGGTGAGTACCGGCTGCGAACACACCAACTGCCCGCTGCCCGAACGGAAGACCAGCGCGTTGACCCGGCCGTCGGCGTTGTCGACGATCGTCAGGTAGTCGGCGCCGGTATCCGGGCCGAAATAGGTAGGCGTGGAACCGGTACCCCAGCTGAGTTGGCCCGGCTTGCGCGCCCGGCCGCGTTCGTAGGCCGCACGCCAGAGCACCTCGGGCCGGCCGGATTCGGCGCGCAATTCGTAGAGCGCGTGCGTTGTCGCGACGGCGACGCGCCCGCTGGGTGCCGCGGAAATACTGTTGGCAACCTGCTCGCCCGCGGGCAGCGCGACGACGGCTGCCCGGCCCGCGGGCGGAACCAGTCCGACCAGACCATTGCCGGTAGCGAACCAGACATTGCCGGACCAGTCCGGAACCAGCCCGGTGACGTTGTCGCCGACCGGAATTGCCGAGGCGAGGTCGGTCGACGACTCGACCGCCAGCCGCCACCCGCCTGCGGCGTCGCGCGCGTGGGCGACCCGCAGCAAGGTGCGGTCGCCGTCGACAACCACCAACCTGTCGGCGTTGTCCAGATAGGCGTACACGCCACCGAGCAAACTGCCTTTGACCAACGTGAGCGCGGCCAGCGAGCCGCCGAGCGGCCCACCGCCCGCCGGATCGAGCAGCTGGACGGTGGGGGCCTGGCCCGCGATCGCCGTGCACAGCGCGACAACCAAACCGTCCGAACCCTGTAGCAACGTCGGGCAGGCCGCCGCGAGCGGATAAGCGCCCACCGACACATCGCCTGGTCCGGGGCCCGCCAACGGCGTCGCGTCCGACGATCCGGCGTCACCGTGCATGGTCGCGGTGCCGAGCGGTCCGAGATACGGGTTGGGCGATGCCAGCGGACCCCATTGCCCCACCGCGTCGGCGGCGCCTGCGGGAGCCAGCGCCAGCGCGCAGGCGGCGAGCAGAATCAACGGTGATCGCATCTCGGTCATCCTTCTGGTCGGCGGCACGGCTTCGGTCGAATCAGGGCCTTCGATCGAATCCGATCCGGCGTGGCAGCAAGGCCACCCCCGCGTAGGGGCTACATCAAAGCGCCGCCGTCGACACGGATCTCGGTCCCGGTCATGTAGCGGCCGTCGTCGGAGGCGACCATCGCGACCACACCGGCGATGTCGTCCGGGCTGCCGAGCGCGCCGCCGTTGAGCCAGCCGGTCATCCTGGCGAACAGGCTCGGGTCGAAACCCTCCGGCTGATCCCGGATGGATTTCGTGGTGATCCCGCTGGTGATGCCCGCGGGCACGATATTTACCGCACGCAGTCCCTGCTTGGCGTACTCGAGCGCGATGGCGTGGGTGAACGCGTTGACGCCACCCTTGGACGCGGCATACGCGGCCAGATAGGGGGCCGCGCTGAAGGCCGCCGTCGAAGACAGATTCACGACAACGCCGTGGCCGGACTCCACCAGCGCGGGCAGCGAGCTCTGGGTCATCAGGAAGGTTCCGGTGAGGTTCACCGAGATCACCTGATTCCACACGTCAAGGGGCATTTCATCGGTACGCGCGGGGCGCAGGATGCCCGCCGCGTTCACCAGCACATCCAGACCACCGAGGAATTCGAGCGCCTCGGCTGTCGCGGTGCGCACCGATTCGAGATCGGCGACGTTCACCACGACGGTTCGCAGCCGGTCGGCGGCGTCGCCCGCTTTCGTCGCGGTGGCCTCGAGGCCGGACTTGTCGATGTCGGCGGCGACCAGCTGCGCCCCCTCGTCGAGTAGCCGCAAGGCAATGCCCTGACCGATACCCGATCCTGCTCCAGTGACGAATACTCGGCGGCCGTCATATCTACGCATGTCAAAAATTAGAACAGGTTCTCATTGAGAGTCAATACGTTCACTCCGCGAGGCCGGGCCTCGATACGGTTGCGAGACCGCGTCGGGAGTGTTCGGTCAGCTCGCCGCGGCATCGGCGGGAAGCGTTGATTCGACGGTCACGGATTCGGTATCGGTGTTGCGTGCGGCCGCTTCGAACAGCAGGGCCGCGACTATGCCCGCGACCAGGAATCCGACCGGCAGAAACATGGTCTGGCTCAGTGCCGAACCGAGTGACTCCTTCACGGTGGCGGGCAAAGTACCCGAACCGGCACCGCCGCTGGAGATGTGGCCCCCCGCCAGTCCATGCGCGGACATCCGCGCGGTCATGGTCGCGGCGATGGCGGCACTGCCGATCACCGATCCGACCTGGCGCATCGCGTTGTATACGCCGGACCCCGCGCCGGCTTGCTGTTCGGGCAGGTTGCGGGTCGCCGTCGCCGCGAGCGGAGCCCAGGTACAGGCATTGGCGAAGCCGGTGACGCCCCCGACCACGGCGAACCACACGATCGGCGCATCCGCGGCCATCAGCGCCGACATCGCGAGAATCGTCACCGCGTAGAGCGTGAATCCCACCAGGGGAAACAGCCGAGGATGGGCCCGTTCACCGAGCTTGCCGACCAGCGGCGCACACACCAGCATGACAGCGGCCATCGGGGCGAACACCAGGGCCGCCCGGGTCGGCGACAGCCCGCGTACGACTTCGAGGAAGAAGTACAGCGGGACCATGGCGGCCGTCGCGGTGGCTCCGGTCGAGACGATCGCGATATTGCCCAGCGCGAAGTTACGGTCGCGGAACAGGCCCAACGGGAGCAGCGGCTCACCGCCGCCGCGCGCTTGGGTTATCACGAAGATCGCCAGCACCAGCAGGCCGCCCGCGATCATCGTCCAGATGCGGGTGTCCCAACCCCGAATATCACCCTCCTGCAAGCCGTAAACCAGCAGGAACATACCGACGGCACTCAGCAGCACGCCGACGATGTCGAACCTGTGCGGATTCTTCGGCAGCGTCGGCACCAACCGGAGGCCGAGCACCAGACCGACAACGCCGATCGGAATGTTGATGAAGAAGATCCACCGCCAACCGAACGAGTCCGAGAGCGTACCGCCGATGATCGGCCCGAGCAGCAGGGCCAGGCCCGCTGTCGCACCCCACAACGACATCGCCGCGGCCCGCTTCGCGGCCGGGAAGGTTCTGGTGATCACCGCCATGGTCTGCGGCGTCATCAGCGCCGCGCCCAGGCCCTGCACCACGCGGGCCGCGATCAGCATGCCGATGGACTGCGATAGCCCGCACCACAGCGACGCCAGTGTGAACACCGCCAACCCGGCGAGGTAGACGTACTTGGGGCCGAAGCGATCACCGAGACGACCGCAGGTCAGCAGTGGAACCGCGAAGGCGAGCAGATAGGCGCTGGTCACCCAGATCACCTGCGGCACACTGGCGTCCATCGCCCGCAGAATCACCGGATTGATCACGATGACGACCATCATGTCGGCGGTCGTCAAGAAGAACCCGATGATCATCGCGCCCAGAGCGGGCCATGGATTGCGTTCTGGATTCATGGTTTTCGTCCTTAGGATACGGAGATGATCATGCGGCTCGAAGTGACTGCCGCGGAGTTGTCCCGAGTTCGGACTCACCGCCGTTCGGCACTTCGATTGTCGTCCGGTCGTTGCTTCTCATCACATCCCTTACCGCGTTGATATCTGCTGGTCGATGAGCGCGAAAAGCTCGTCAGCACTTGCCGCCTCGACGGTGGCGCGGGCGCTGTGGACCGTGGATCCGGGTTCCTCCAGCGCTTCGGCCAGCGTCGCGCGGATCCGTGCGGCCAAGCGCTCCTTGTCGCCGGCGGATGGCATCGTCGCCAACAGCGATCGCAGCGCCGTGATCTGGTCATCGACCACCGATGTGGTCGACTCGGCAGTCGCCGAAGTGGTCGCCGTGGCATCCCACCGAGAACGCAACAGTTTCGCAACGGCGGTGGCGGTGGGGTGATCGAAGACGAGGGTGGAGGACAGCGGGAATCCGGTGGCCTTGGCGAGCCGATTCCGCAGCTCGACGGCGCCGAGCGAATCGAATCCCAGTTCGTTGAACGGGGTCTCGGGCTCGATGGAAGCGGCCGAGGGGTATCCCAGAACTGCCGCGGCGTGTTCCCGGACGAATTCGAGCAGCAGCGCATCCCTTTCGTCGTCGGGTGTGGTTGCGAGTCGTTGCATCAACCCACTGCCGGTTGCGACGCCGCTCGCCACGCGGCGAGCCCCGACGGCGACCAGGGAGCTGAGCGCTCTCGGCAGCGACCCAGCGGCGGCCTGAGCGATCAGCGCCTCCACATCCAGGCCCACACCGGCGACCGTCGGGAGACCGACAGCTAATGCGTCCTCGAGCAGCGACATCGCATAGTCCTCGTCGAGCGGGACCAAACCCTCGCGGCGCAGCCGTGCGATATCAGCCTCGGTCAGAGAGCTGGTCATACCACTGGTCGCACGCCACGGACCCCACGCCACCGACGTCGCGGGCAACCCGGCGCGATGCCGGGACTGCGCCAACGCATCCAAGAACGTGTTCGCCGCCGCGTAATTGGCCTGGCCCGGGCTGCCGAGCGTGCCCGCGATCGATGAGTAGAGCACGAACATCGACAGATCCAGATCCTTGGTGGCCTCATGCAAATTCCACGCCGCGTCGACCTTCGGCCGCAGCACCGTCGCGAACCGCTCCGGGGTCATATCGGCAAGCAGACCATCAGCCAATACGCCCGCGGTGTGCACGACACCGGTCAACGGGTGCTCGGGCGCAATCGCGGACAACAGCCCGTCCAGCGCGACCCGGTCGGCCACATCGCACGCGACCACATCCACATACGCGCCGAGCGCGGTCAACTCGGCCACGAGATCCGCGGCGCCGTCGGCGGCGAGACCACGCCGACTGGCCAACACCAGCCGCCGCACACCATGCCCGACGACCAGATGTCGAGCCGCAACCGCACCCAGCCCACCGGTACCGCCGGTGACCAGAACCGTGCCTTCGGGTCGCAGCTGCGACGGAATGGCAAGCACGTTCTTGCCGATGTGCAAGGCCTGACCCAGGAACCGGAACGCTTCGGGCGCCTGCCGCATATCCCATCCGGTAACCGGTGGGGGCACCAGTACACCGGTGTCGAACAAGTCGACGAGGACACTCAGAATCTCGTGCAGCCGGTCGGGGCCGACCTCGTCGAGATGGAAACCCCGGTAACGCACACCCGGGTGACGCTCGGCGACCTCGCCGGGATCGCGGCGATCGATCAGCCCCATCTCGAGGAATCGGCCACCGCGGGGCAACAATCGCAACGAGGCATCCACGAATTCCCCTGCCAGCGAGTCGAGAACGATATCGACACCGCGACCATCGGTGACCTCGAGGAACTTCCGCTCGAAGTCCAGGGTTCGTGAGTCACCGATCTGCGCATCATCGAACCCCATACCGCGCAACACATCCCATTTCGGCCGACTCGCCGTCACCAGCAGCCGCAAACCCAGGTGCCGCGCCAATTGCACAGCCGCCATACCCACACCGCCGGTCGCGGCATGCAGCAACAACGTCTCCTCCGGTCGCGCCCCGGCCAGATCAACCAAGCCGTAGTACGCGGTGACGAACACCACCGGCACCGCCGCCGCCTGCGCGAACGACCAACCCCGCGGCACCCGGACCAACAGCCTGCTGTCGGTCACTCCCACCGAGCCGATACCAGCGACGAACCCGAAAACCCGGTCACCAGGCACGAATTCGGTGACATCGGGCGCCACTTCCAAGACCACACCCGCACCCTCACCACCGATAGCGGCATCCGCGTCCGGGTACATGCCCAAGACGATCAGCACGTCACGGAAGTTGACGCCTACCGCGCGCAGAGCTATCCGAACCTGACCGGGAGCGAGCGCCGCCAGCGCGGTGGGCGTCTCGACCAGCGCGAGGTTGTCACCGGTCAAAGTGCCCTTGCCGAAGTGGGTCAACGCCCACGCCGGAGCATGCAGCAGCTCACCCGCACCCACCATGTCGCCGACACCACGACTCAACCGCGCCGCATACGGCACGCCCTGCCGCAACGCCACCTGAGGTTCATCCGCGATCGCCAAAGCAACAGCCACGCCGTCGCGGTAATCCCCCCAGCGGTCCACATCGACAATCACGATCCGGCCAGGATTCTCATTCTGACCACTACGCAGCAAACCCCACACCGCCGCACCGACCGGATCCACCGATTCACCGGCCTGCACCGCCACCGCACCGCTGGCCACCACAACCACCTGCTCATGCCGCGTCAGCAGCTCACGCAGCCGCGCCGCCATCTCGACAAGCCGACCGTGAACCGCGCCCGGCACATCCCCGGTATCCCCTCGGTGGTGCGCAGTCGGGCCTCCGTGCTGATGCCGCGCTACCTCCTCCGGCCCCTGGACTCGCACCGCGTCCTCGACTCGCAGCACGGCCACCGCCCTGCCGTCGACGGTCACCGTCTCACCGTCGTCGGTATTCGCCCAATGCCCGTCCGCGACGAGGTCACCCGACTCCGGCATCGGCAACGAAACCCAACGCAGCTGGTGCAGGCCGCTATTCGGATGCGCAGTCGCGTTGGACGCGCCGAAAGCGTCGACCGAGACCGGACGCAGAGTCAACGCCCCGATCTCGACGACGGGCGCACCCTGAGAATCGGTGAGTGTCAGCAGGAACCGCTGATTACCCGCCTCGGACTCGGCCGCCCGCAACCGGACCCGCACCGACACAGCGCCGACAGCGTGCACATCGACGTTCTCCCACGAATACGGCACAAGTACCGAGCCCGCCGCGGCGGGCTCGGCCAACCCGCCGAGACCAATCGCATGCAGAACCGCATCCAACAACGCCGGATGCACCCCGAACCCCTGCACCGACTGTGGCTGCTCCGGCAAAGCCACCTCCGCGAAAACCTCACCGCCGAGCCGCCACAACGCCGTCAAACCCTGGAATAACGGTCCATACCCATACCCGCGCTCGGCCAAATCTCCGTAGACATCACCCAACTCCACGGGCATTGCCCCAACCGGCGGCCAACTCGCCGTCGGCCCGACCGGAGATGACGGTGCCTGCGCGACAACAGTTCCCGTCGCATGGCGGACCCACTCCGCCCGCTCCGACTCGCCGTCGAGTGTGTCGGAAGCGCGTTGCGGGCGCGAATACACCGACACGGCTCGGGAGCCCGCATCATCAGGTCCGGCCGCTATCACCCGCAACTCGACGGCTCCCACCGATGGCACAACCAACGGCGCGGACACCACCAGCTCGGCCAGTCGCGGGCTGCCGACCATCGCCCCGACATGCAACGCCAACTCCACGAACGCCGTACCCGGCAACAGCACTGCCCCGCCGATCACGTGATCGGCCAACCAAGGATGGCTCGCCAACGACAACCTCCCGGTCAGCGCCACCCCATCGGAGTCGGGCAACCAGACCGCCGCACCCAACAACGGATGCTGCACACCGTCGAGGCCCGACGTCCGGACATCACCCGCATCGGCAGTGACAGCAGGCCAATACCGCTGGCTCTGGAACGCATACGTCGGCAACGGAACCCGACGCACCACACGACCCGCGAACAACGAGCGCCAATCCACGTCGATCCCCGCGTTGTGAACCTGTGCGAGGAACCTCGAGAATTGCCTCACCTCGTCGACGCCGCGCCGGCCCGCAGCCGTCACCAACGACTTCGATTCGATATCCGCTGGCAAACACTGCCGGGTCATCGCCGCCAACACCGCGTCGGGACCCAATTCCAGGAAATGCCGAACACCCAAGTCCACCAGGGTGTCGACGCCGGGCGCGAAACGGACCGTATCCCGCACGTGACCGACCCAATAGCTCGGTTCAGCGGCGGCCTCGGCTCCTATGGCGCCGAACACGTTCGACACCACCGGCAACAGCGCAGGACGGTAGGTCACCCCGGCCGCCACGGCCTCGAATTCTGGCAGCATGGGATCCATCAATGCGGAATGGAAAGCGTGGCTGACCCGCAACCGTGAAGTCTTGACCCCGTCTTCGACGAGCATCGGCTCCAGCTGCGCGACGGCGTCCTCGTCACCGGAAATCACGATCGAGGATGGTCCGTTCACCGCCGCGATCGACAGCCGCCCACCGAACCGGGCGATGGCCTCGACCGCCCGCTCTTCCGAGATCGCGGCGGCCAGCATCGCGCCGCCGTCCGGCAGCGCTCCCATCAGCCTGCCCCGCGCCACGACCAGCGCGCATGCGTCGGCCATCGACCACACCCCGCCCACGTAGGCGGCGGCCAGCTCTCCGATCGAATGCCCGATGAGCACGTCCGGGGTGATTCCGAACGACTCGACAAGCTGGAACAACGCAGCCTCGAACGCGAACAACGCTGGCTGCGTGTACTCCGTTCGATGCAGCAGATCCTCGCCCGCGGTGCCGAAGACGATGTCCTTCAACGAGAAGCCCTGCAACGAAGGACCCAGCAAACGGTCGAGCTCGGCGCACAGCTCGTCGAACGCCGACGCGAATACCGGGAACGCCGCATACAACCCCGCTCCCATACCGATACGCTGCGCGCCCTGCCCTGTGAACAGGAAAGCGATCTTCCCTCTGACCGGTCTGCCCGTAGCCACACCCGACGACACTGATCCCGACGCCAAATCCGCGAGGCCGGCCAGCACGGCGTCTCGGTCGTCTGCGACGACTGTCCCGCGCCAATCGAATCGGGCTCGCGTCGTCAGCAGCGAATGGGCCACATCCACCAGCTCCGCTTCCGGATGTGCCGACAACCATTCGTGCAGCCGAGCCGCCTGCGCACGCAGTCCCGGCTCGGATTTCGCCGACAGTACCCACGGCACCATTCCCAAAGGAACGGGCGCAGGGCCTGCCGGTTGTGCGGCACCCTTCATGCTCGCGGGTGCTTCCTCGAGGATCACGTGCGCGTTCGTGCCGCTGATCCCGAACGAGGAAACACCAGCACGACGCACCCGCACACCGACAGGCCACGGCTCCGCCTCGGTCAACACACGCACCGAACCCGCGGACCAATCCACATGCGGCGACAACTCGTCCACGTGCAACGTCTTCGGCAACAACTCATGCCGCATCGCCTGCACCATCTTGATCACACCACCGACACCCGAAGCCGCCTGCGAATGACCGATATTCGACTTGAGCGAACCGATCCGCAACGGCCGGTCCGGCCGCTGCTGCCCATAGGCGGAAAGCAACGCCTGCGCTTCGATGGGATCGCCCAACGCCGTCCCGGTGCCGTGTGCCTCCACCACATCCACATCCGTGGATCGCAGGCCCGCATTGGCCAGCGCGGTCGCGATCACCCGTTCCTGCGAAGGACCGTTCGGCGCGGTCAAACCATTGCTCGCACCGTCCTGATTGATCGCGCTACCACGCACGACCGCCAATACGTTGTGGCCCAAACGCTGTGCGTCCGAGAGGCGCTCGACCACCAGCACGGCCGCACCCTCGGCCCAGGCCACCCCGTCGGCGTCCGCGGAAAACGACTTGCAGCGTCCGTCCGGAGCCAGCCCGCGCTGCCTGGAGAACTCGACGAACACCATCGGCGTCGACATCACGGTGGCGCCACCGACCAACGCCATGGAACTCTCGCCCTGACGCAGGGCCTGGCATGCCACATGCAGCGCAACCAGCGACGATGAGCACGCCGTATCCAGTGTCATCGCCGGGCCTTCCAGACCGAGCGCATAAGCCACCCGGCCGGAGACGACGCTCCCTGCCGCGCCGGTCGCGATATACCCCTCGATCTCGGGTCCCGCCTTACGCGTGACGGCGTCATAGTCCTGGTACATGACGCCGGTGTAGACACCGGTATCACTGCCACGCAACGACGTCGGATCAATCCCCGCGTCCTCCAACGCTTCCCACGACACCTCCAGCAACAACCGCTGCTGGGGATCCATCGCCACCGCCTCACGCGGGCCGATCCCGAAGAAGCCTGCGTCGAACTGGGCCGCGTCCGTGAGGAACCCGCCCTGCCCGACATACGACGTGCCCGGATGGTCGGGGTCCGGATCGATCAGACGATCCAGCGCCCAGCCGCGATCCGACGGAAAGTCACTGATGGCGTCGGTGCCCGACAACACCAGATCCCACAGTTCATCCGGTGATTCGACGCCGCCGGGATACCGGCAGGCCATACCGACGATCGCGATCGGCTCATCGGTGCGGACCCGACGGCGCGCAGGCGCGGCACTAGCCTTGGGCCCCTCGATCCGCGAGCGTATGTATCTGGCCATCGCGGCCGCCGTCGGATAGTCGAAGGCAAGGGTCGATGGCAGCCGCAAACCCGTAGTCTTACCGAGCCGGTTGCGGAACTCCACCGCGCCTAGCGAGTCGAAACCCAGTTCGCTGAACGGTGTTTCGGCCTCGATCAGCCCTCCGGAGCCAAGCCCCAGCACCGCCGCGACCTGGTCACGCACAAAGTCGAGCACCACCGCGTCCTGGCGTTCGGGCGGCACCGATGCCAACCTCATCGCCAGGTCGCCGCCACCGCTTTCGGCGCGACGCGGCGCGGGCACCAAGGACTGCAGGATAGCGGGCAACAACCCGGCGCGAGCATTGACCGACAGCGCCGCCATATCGAAGTCGACCGCGGCGACGAACGGCACGTCCGCGCCGCCCGCCAGATCGAACAACGCGAGCCCATCGGCATGAGCAAGCGGCCGAAATCCCATGCGCGACAACCGCTGCACACCGGCCGCGCCCAGTTCCGCGGCCATGCCGCTGTCCTGGCTCCACGGGCCCCACGCCACCGACACCGCAGGCAGACCGGCGTTGGCGCGCCGCCGCGCCAACGCGTCGAGCACCGAATTCGCCGCCGCGTAGTTGCCCTGCCCCGGCGACCCGAGAACCGCCGCGACCGAGGAGAACATGACGAACGCCGACAACTCGCGGTCCAGGGTGAGTTCATGCAGGTTCAGCGCCGCGTCGACCTTCGGCGCGAGCACCTGATCGACCTGTTCGAGCGTCAGTTTGTCGACTGTGCCATCGGCGAGAACACCCGCCGCGTGCACGACCGCCGTCAACGCCGGACCATCGCCGATGCCATCGAGCATCGTCCGCACAGCGGCGCGATCGCTGACATCGCACCCGAATACCCGTGCTCGCGCGCCGAATTCGGCCAGCTCGGCTACGAGTTCGGCGACACCGTCGGCCGCCATACCGCGCCGGGACACCAGCACCAGATCACGCACGCCGCGCACAGCGGCCAGATGCCGCGCGACCAGCGCACCCAGTCCGCCCGTACCACCGGTGATCAGCACCGCACCCGAGCCGAGGTCGATGTTCGACCCGGGCGCCGAGCCTTCCCGACGGGCCAGCCGTGGCGTCAGCAACGCACCCCCGCGTAGCGCCAGTTGCGCCTCATCGGCGTGCACGATCGCCGATATCAACTCGGGGGTTACCGCGCCGTGGTCATCGACGTCCACCACAACGACACGGCCGGGATTCTCCGACTGAGCACTTCGCAGCAAACCCCAGGTGGCCGCATCCGCCAAATCCGGATCCTCACCCGGCAGACCCGCGCCATTGCGCGTCACCACAACCAGGCGCGCATCGGCCGCCGCGGGCAGCCGCAGCCACGAGCGAACCGCCGCGAGCACTGTGTGCACCCGCCGACGCACCGCCGCCGCCGACATTGATGCGTCGCTGGAGGCAGCCGACAGCAGTCCGTCACCGGCGGCCGAGAGTGACCCGTCGACGGTGTCCTCCGCAAACCACACCGCGACCTCGAAGTTCGACTGCCGCGCACCGTCGTCGGTATCCGGACCATCGCCGATTGCGGCCGCGCCCAATGCGGCCATGTCCGGGTAGCTCCGTGGGAAACCCGGTGCGGGAGTGGAACCGACGAAGGCAATCCGCCGGCCGTCGACATCGGCTTGCGGACGCGCATCCACGGCACCCCACACCACGTCGTAGAGGCCGTGCTGCCCGGTAGCGCGGCCGTCGTTCAATGCCTGGCTGCTCACCGGTCGCGCCTGCAAAGCTTCGACGGTCAAGACTAGAGCGCCCGTGTCATCGCTGAGCTCGAGCCGCACGCCGAATTGTGCTCCGGCTCCACCGGGTCGGGTTCCCGCGTCCGGTTCGATCGCTTCGACATCGCGCAGGATTCGTACCCGCACGGCCGCCGCTCCTCGGCGATACAACCGCACGCCGGTGAACGAGAACGGTAGTGGCGCATGGTCCTGCGGCAGGTCTGTGGACAACTCCTCCACGGCGGCATGCAGTGCGGCATCGAGCAGCGCGGGATGAATGCCGAAGCGAGCGGCATCCGCGCCGACCTCGGCGGGCAACCGCACATCGGCGAGCACGGCACCGTCGTCGTCGCGCCACAGGCGACTGACACCTTGGAAGGCGGGTCCGTAATCGAGTCCGCGCGAAGCCAATCGGTCATACATCGTGTCGCCGGAAATCGCGTCGTCGGCCGGTTCCCGGCCGAAATCGCTATCGGACCTTGGTGCACCGACCGTCACGCCGGGAGCGAGGAGGCCGCGCGCATGCGTGATCGCGTCGGCGGTTCGCTCCACGCCATCGTTCGAGGACTGTTCACCCACTGTCCGGGAGGCGATGACAAACCGTCTGCGCCCGTCGGCATCGGGCGCTTCGACACTGACCTGGACGTCGATCTCGGTCCGGTCGTCGTCCCACCGCAGCGGCGCCTCCAGAACCAGCTCGTCGACGATCTCGACCCCCAATCGGGCCCCGACCGCCAACGCCAGCTCCACAAAACCGGTGCCCGGCAGCAGAACCGCGCCGAAAACCGTGTGATCGGCAATCCACGCCTGCGCTGCCATCGACAGCCTGCCGGTGAACAACCACTCGTCGGTACCGGCCATGGCGACCGCCGCGCCGAGCATGGGATGGTCGATCGCCGTCAGACCGGCCCGGCCGACGTCGGCGACGCCGTTGCTGGAGGGCAACCAATAGCGCTGGCGCTGGAACGGATACGTCGGCAACGGAACTCGACGCGGCGTCCGATCCGCGTACAGGGGGCGCCAATCCACTGCGAGGCCCGCGACGTGTGTGGTCGCCAGGAAGGTGGTGAACCGCACCGTCTCGTCCGCGTCCCGGCGACCGGCGGCAGCCACCACCGACCGCGCTTCGATGTCGGGTTGCTCGGCCAGGCACTGACGCGTCATCGCCGCGAGAACCGCGTCCGGGCCGACCTCGACGAACCGCCGAACCCCGGTGTCGACCAGCACCTGAACACCCGGCGCGAACCGAACGGCCGCCCGCACCTGACCCACCCAATACGCCGGATCGGTCAGCTCACGCTCTACCACCGCACCCGACACATTCGACACGATCGGGATCGTCGGCGTTCGGTAGGTCAAACCCGATGCCACCGAGCGGAACTCATCGAGCATCGGTTCCATCCGCGCCGAATGGAAGGCATGGCTGACCCGCAACCGGCTGGTCTTACGCCCCTGATCGCCCAGCAGTCGTTCGATCTCCTCGACAGCATCCGCATCGCCGGACAACACCACCGACGACGGACCATTTACCGCCGCCACCGCCAGCCGGTCCTCGAATCCGGCCACCAGCGCGACCGCCTCGTCTTCGGAGACGGCGACAGCCAGCATCGCCCCACCCGTCGGCAACGCACCCATCAACCGACCACGCGCCGCCACCAGCACACACGCGTCCGACAGCGACCACACCCCCGCCACGTACGCGGCCACCAACTCGCCGATCGAATGACCCAGCAACACATTCGCAGTCACACCGAACGACTCCAGCAGCCGATACAACGCCACCTCGAACGCGAACAACGCAGGCTGCGTGAACTCCGTCCGGTCCAACAACCCATCAGGGTCGTCGAACATCAACTCGCGTAGCGAAAACACAGAACTTCCCGACGAATTACCGTCGAGCGGCCGGTGAACCTGTCCGAGCAAAGAGTCGAACGCGGCGCACACCTCATCCAATGCCTCAGCGAACACCGGGAACGCGGCATACAGCTCCCGGCCCATACCGGCCCGCTGCGCACCCTGTCCCGTGAACAAGAAGGCTGTCTTGCCCGAAACCACCCGCCCTGACACAGCACTGGACGCCCCCGACCCGGCGGCCAGATCTGCCAGCCCGGCCAACAACTCTTCGCGGTTGCGCCCAACGACCACACCGCGCGAGTCCATCGGTCCCCGCGACGTCGTCAGGGCATGCGCGACATCCCACACGTCCGCACCGGGGTCGCGGATCAGCCACTCCCGCAAACGATCCGCTTGCGCCCGCAGGGCCGCCTCGGATTTCGCCGAAATGATCCACGGGACGACATTCGAGGCAACACTCGCCCGCGTCGATGTCGGCTCGCTCGAGCCGTCCGGCACCGCTTCATCGGAAACCGATTCCGCGGCAACCGCAGCGGAGGGCGCTTCTTCGAGAATGAGGTGAGCATTGGTGCCGCTGGCTCCGAACGACGAGATGCCCGCGCGCCGGACCCGCTCCCCCTCCGGCCACGGCCGGCTCTCCGTGAGCAGCTGCACGGTACCCGCCGACCAATCCACATGGGGGGTGGGCGCATCCACGTGCAACGTTTTCGGCAGCATGCCGTGGCGCATGGCCTCGACCATCTTGATCACGCCGCCGACCCCCGCCGCGGCCGAGGTATGACCGATATTCGACTTGAGCGAACCCAGGCCGAGCGGCTTTGCCTCGCCTCGGCTGCCGTAGACGCCGATCAAGGCCCGCGCCTCGATCGGATCCCCGAGCATCGTGCCGGTGCCGTGCGCCTCGACCGCGTCGATATCCTCCGGCCGCAGACCGGCATTGGCCAACGCCTGGGTGATGACGCGTTCCTGCGATGGGCCATTCGGCGCGGTCATGCCCTTGCTCGCGCCATCCTGGTTGACCGCGCTACCGCGCACGACCGCCAAGACATTGTGGCCGAGCCGCCGGGCGTCGGAAAGGCGCTCCAACACCACTACCCCGAGACCTTCGGAGAAGCCGGTCCCGTCCGCGCCTTCCGCGAACGCCTTGCAGCGCGCGTCGGGCGACAGCGCGTGCTGACGCGCGAAAGCGATCAGCAGGGACGGATCCGACATCACGGTCACACCGCCCGCCAGCGCGAGCGACGCCTCACCCTGCCGCAGCGCCTGGCACGCCAGATGCATCGCCACCAGCGAGGAAGAACACGCGGTATCGATCGATAGTGTCGGGCCCTTGAAACCGAAGATGTAGGAGACCCGGCCGGAGAGCACACAGCTCGCCACGCCGAGGTAGGCATGCCCTTCGGCCTCGGCGGTCAACTCCGGCGAGCCGACGCGCGGACCGTAATACTGATGGAAGACACCGGAATAGACGCCGGTATCGCTGCCGCGCAACGAGACCGGGTCGATTCCCGCGTCCTCCAACGCTTCCCACGACGCCTCCAGCATCAGGCGCTGCTGCGGATCGAGCACCGCGGCTTCCCGAGGACCGATACCGAAGAAGCCCGCGTCGAAATCGGCGGCGTCGTAGAGGAATCCGCCCTCACGGGTGTAGATCGTGCCGGGCACATCCGGATCGGCGTTGTAGAGCCGTTCCAGATTCCATCCGCGGTCGGTCGGCAGCGGGCCGACGGCGTCGGTGCCGGAGGCGACCAGATCCCACAGCTGTGCCGGCGAGGCGACACCGCCCGGATACCGGCAGCTCATCCCGACGATCGCGATCGGTTCCCGCGCACGCTCTTCCAGCTCGTTTATGTGCTTATTGGCGGTGCGCAGGTCGCCGGTGACCTTCCGTAGGTACCTGGTGAGTTTTTCCTCGTTGCTCATAGTCCGCCGAACTCCTCATCGATCAGGTCAAAAAGCTCGCTGCTTGAATGCGAGGCCAGGTCGTCGTATTCATCGGTCTGCCATCTCTCGCCGAGATGGGATCGCAAACGGTCGCCGATGCCGAGCAGGGTGGCGACGGTCGCGTCGTCCTCGCCCGCGGCGGCGAGCACGCGCTCGACCATCGCCTCGAGCCGGGCAAGGTCGTCGCTGGCCGAGCTGGCAGCGGGCGGTGGCGCGCTGACCGACTGGGCCAGCTGGTCATGCAGGTAGCCGGCCAGCTCGATCAGGGTCGGGTAGTCGAATACCAGCGTCGAAGGCAACTGGAGACCGGTCGCTTTCCCGAGCCGGTTGCGGAACTCGATGCCGCCGAGCGAGTCGAATCCGAGCTCGTCGAATCCTTTGTCGGGACGTAGCTCCGCGGTCGAGGAATAGCCGAGTACGGCGGCGGCCTGCTCCAGCACCAGGTCGAGTACTGCCTGCTCCCGTTTGGCCTCCGGTATCCGATCCAATACGAAACCGTGCGATTGCCCGGGCTTTCCGGCATCTCGCGCGGGCCGCCTGATCAACCCGCGCAGTGCCGAGGGGATCGAATCGACGTCGACGTCGCGCCGCAGGGCGTTTGCATCGAAGCGGAACGGCACGAGCGCCGGAGCCGCCGCGGTTCCGGCGACGGTATCGAAGAGCCGAAGACCGTCCGCCTTCGGCAGTGGACGCATCCCCGAGCGGGCCAGTCGTGCGATTCCCGCGTCGTCCAGGGTGTCGGCCATGCCGCCCGATCCCGTGCCGGTCTGCTCCCACAGACCCCAGTCGAGGGCGATAGCGGGCAGACCTTCGGCAAGACGCCGGGTAGCCAACGCGTCGAGGAAGCTGTTGGCGGCGGCGTAGTTGGCCTGCCCCGCGGAGCCGAGAATCCCGGCGACCGAGGAGAACAACACGAACGCGGACAGCTCCGCATCGCGCGTCGCCTCGTACAGATTCCAGGCCGCGTCGACCTTCGGCGCCAGCACACGGTCCAGTTGTTCGGCGGTGAGCGTTCGGATCGTCGCGTCGTCGAGTGCGCCCGCCGCGTGGATCACGGCCGTCAACGGCTGTTCGGACGGGATCGAATCGAGCAGGGCTCGCGTTGCCGCCGGGTCCGCCAGATCGCACGCCGCGATGCGCGCGTGCGCGCCGAGCTCGGTGAGTTCGGCCACTAATTCCGTCGCACCCGAGGCGTTTTCACCACTGCGCGACGCCAAGAGCAGTTGCCCGACACCGTGCTCGACGACCAGGTGCCGAGCCAGCAATGCGCCGAGCCCGCCGGTGCCGCCGGTGATAAGCACCGTCCCGGAGCCGAACGACGGTCTCGTCTCGGCGGCGGCGGCCAGACGCTGCAACCTCGGCACCAGCAGCGCCTCCCCGCGAACGGCCACCTGAGGTTCGCCGGACGCGAGGACCCGCAGCACGGCCTCTGCCGACAACGGCGCGGTGTCGGATGCGGACTGCCAGTCGAGCAGAACGATCCGACCGGGATATTCCGATTGCGCGCTGCGCACCAATCCCGTGACCGCGGCCGCGGCGAGATCCGGTGTCTCGCCGGGCATCCCGATGGCGTTATGGGTGACGACAACCAGCCTCGAATGCTCGAGGGTTTCGTTGTCGAGCCACGCCTGGAGCGTGAGTAACGCCGCGCGCGTGCGGTAATGCACTGCGGCCGTAACGTTGTCGTTTCGGGCTATCGCGTCGTCGGCGGCCCACACCACGACCCCCGGCACCGTGTCGCCGGTCATGATCAGGCTCTCGGAGTCCGGATAGCGCTGCGCGACATCGGCGATCGAGACCGTGCCGAGTGCGGCGATGGTCTCGGAACCTACAGCGCCCGTACCCGTTTCGGCGGGGAGTTGTGTCCAGTGCAGTTCGTACGTCCCGATATCGCTACCGTTCAGCGAGCCGCGCAGCTGAGCGACATCGTAGGAGCGCATGACGGCCTCGTCGATGGAGACGACCGGGTTACCGTCGTGGTCCATCGCCGCGATGGCGATGGCGTCCTCGCCCTTCGACACCGCGATCACCCGCAGCGGTCCCGGCCGGGTGACGCCGTGGAATCGGGCACCGCCCCAACGGAACAGCAGCTTTCCGAGGTTCGGATCCCCATCGAGCTCGGGCCACATCAGGCAGGCGAGTCCGGCATGGCCGAGGGAATCCATCAGACCCGGATGCAGATCGAATCCATCCGGGTCTATGGCCGAATCCAACGCGACCTCGGAGAAAATGGTGTCGCCGCGCCGCCATGCGCGTTCGGTGCCGCGGAACGACCTGCCGTACTCGAGCCCCGCCGCGGCCTCGATATGCGCGGGAATCCAGTCCACGTCGATCGGTTCGGCATCCAGCGGTGGCCACGGCTCGGCCCGCAGTTGTTCCATCAGCGACTCGGCTGCCGGTCGGTCTGCCGCAAGCACGCCGCTGGCGTTGCGTACCCACGCATTGTCACCGGCGACGCGGTAGTGGAAGGTGAAGTGACGCCGTCCCGTTTCGCCTGCCGCGTCGACAAACGCTTGCAGTTCGATTTCGCCGTCCTCGGGCGGCAACACCGGGCCCTCCAGTGTGAGCTCCTCCACGCCGACGCAGCCGAAGCGCGGACCCGCCACCAACAGCATTTCCAGCAGCGCCGTGCTCGGTACCACCAGCACGCCGTAGCTCGTGTGATCGGCGAGCCATGGGTGCGTCCGGCGTGAGAGGCGGCCCGTGAGCATCCATTCGTCTTTGCCGGCGACCTGCACGATATCTGTCAGCACGGAGTGACCGGATGTCGTCCGCGACGTTTCGACGGCGGGTTGCAGCCAGTACCGCTGGTGCTGGAATGCGTAGGCGGGCAGCGAAACCCGCGACACAGCTCGACCTTCGTAGAGCGGCTTCCAATCCACACGGACGCCCGCCACGTGGGCCTGCGCCAGTGCGGAAACGAATCGGGTCGGCTCGTCGCTCGAACGCCGGGAGGCCGCGACCACTGTCGACTTGGCCTCGATGTCCGGAGTCTCGGCAAGACATTGCCGAGTCATCGCGGACAGCACAGCATCCGGTCCGATCTCCACAAATCGCCGTACTCCCGCCTCGGCCAGGGTGTCGATCCCCGCCGCGAATCGGACGCAACCGCGCACTTGCTCGACCCAGTAACCCGGATCGGTCACCTCGTCGCCGACCACGACCCCCGAGACGTTCGACACGATCGGGAGGCTCGGCTTGTGATAGGTCAATCCTTGTGCCACGCGACGGAACTCGTCGAGCATCGGCTCCATCAACGCCGAATGGAACGCGTGACTGACCTGTAAACGGGAGGTCTTCGCTCCGTCCACGGCGAGCTTGTCCTGGATCTTGCTTATCGCGAATACATCCCCGGACAGCACCACCGATGACGGAGCGTTCACCGCGGCCAGCGACACCTGGCCAGCGAACTCGGCAAGCACCGGAGCCACTCGGTCCTCGGATAGCGCCACCGCGAGCATCGCCCCGCCCAGCGGCAGTGCCCCCATCAACCGCCCACGCGCGACCACCAAGGCGCATGCCTCCGGCAACGACCACACCCCCGCCACGTATGCGGCGGCCAGCTCCCCGATCGAATGTCCGATCAGCACGTCCGGTACGACACCGAAGGACTCCATCAGCCGGTACAGCGCTACCTCGAACGCGAACAACGCTGGCTGCGTGAACTCCGTGAGGTCCAACAACGCCGCGTTACTCTCATCGAACACCAGGTCCTTCAGCGACCAGTCGAGCAGCGGATCGACCTGGGCGCATACCTCGTCGAACGTCGCCGCGAACACCTCGAAAGCCGCGTACAACCCCGCACCCATCCCGGTTCGTTGCGCACCCTGACCAGTGAACAGAAACGCCGTCCTGCCCGAACCGACGCACGCCTCGACCGTGCCGGGCGAACCGACCGCCAATTCGGCAAGACCGGCCAGCAGCTCGTCGCGATCACGACCGACGGCGGCTCCGTTCCACTCGAGCTGAGTCCGCGACGTCGTCAAGGAATGCGCGACGTCCCAGACATCCGCGTCGGGATTGCGAATCAACCACTGCCGCAAACGATCTGCCTGCCCCCGCAGGCCCGACTCGGAATTCGCCGACACCAGCCACGGCACCGCCGTGAGTGGGCGGTCGGTAGCCGGTGGCGAGACGACCGACTGTGGGGCGGGAGCTTCTTCGAGGATGGCGTGAGCATTGGTACCGCTGACACCGAACGACGAAACACCCGCCCGACGAACCCGCCCACCAACCGGCCACCGCTGGGCCTCGGTCAACAACTCGACCTCGCCCGCGGACCAGTCCACATGCGGGCTCGACTCGTCCG
>NZ_JBKORD010000031.1:0-65498 GCF_046764875.1 Nocardia arseniciresistens | reverse complement strand
CCGAAGGCGCGAGTCTCGACTGCTCGGAAGCGAGACCAAGGGGGCCGCGAACACGCGACGCCGCAGGCGTCGCCAAAAAGACACAGCCGCGAACACGCAGCGCCGCAGGCGCTGCCAAAAAAACTCAAGCGCGTTGGCTGCTTACCGAGACGACCTCTCCGGTGAGATATGAGGTGTAGTCGCTTGCCAGCATGGCGATGGTCGCGGCCACTTCCCACGGCTCGGCGGCGCGGCCGAAGGCCTCGCCCTCGGAGAGCCGGTCGAGCAATTCGGTCGAGCTGACCTTGTCCAGGAACGCGTGCCGCGCGATGCTCGGCGCGACCGCGTTGATCCGGACGCCGAGTTCGGCGGCCTCGATCGCACTGCATCGGGTCAGCGCCATCACGCCCGCCTTCGCGGCGGCGTAGTGCGCCTGGCCGTGCTGGGCACGCCAGCCGAGGACGCTCGCGTTATTGACGATCACGCCACCGTGGCCGGCATCGCGGAAGTAGCCGAGCGCGGCGCGGGTGCAGCGGAAGGTGCCGTTGAGGGTGATGTCGAGGACGCGGTCCCACTGTTCGTCGGTCATATCGACCACTGGGGTCTCGCCGCCGAGGCCCGCGTTGTTGACCATGATGTCGATGCGGCCGAAAGCGGTTGCCGCGCCACGCACCAGCTCGTTGACCTGCTCGGTGCTCTGCACGTCACACGCGATCGACGCGACCCTGCGATCCGGGAACTCGGCCTTCAGTTCGACCTCGGTCTCGGCGAGCCGCCGCTCGTGCCAATCGGACACCACGACATCCGCGCCCTCCGACAGCAGCCTGCGTGCGGTGGCCGAGCCGATCCCGGTGCCAGCGGCAGCGGTGACAACGGCGGTCCTGCCGATCAGCAGGCCGTGGCCGGGGGTCGGCTCAGGTGCGACGGAGAGCGGCCGCGCGGTGCTGTCGTTCATGGACGTGTTTCCCTCGGCAGACCGAGCACGCGCTCGGAGATGATGTTGCGCTGCACTTCGTTCGAACCTCCGTAGATGGTGTCGGCGCGGGTGAACAGATACAGCCGCTGCCATTCGTTCAGGTCGTCTTCGTCGGCGATCAGGCCCGCGGGACCGAGCACCGCCATGGCGAGTTCGCCGAGGCCGCGATGCCAGTTGGCCCATAGCAGCTTCGATACCGACGCCTGGCCCCCGTCATCGGCGCCGGTGGCCTGCATCGTGCGCAGTGCGTGGGCGCGTAGCACGCGCAGTCCCACCCAAGCCTTGTCGATTCGGTCGGCGATCAGTGGATCGTCGGCCGCGCCGGTGCGCCGCGCGAGCGCTTCGACATCGGCGAGTTCGCGGGCGAACCTGATCTGCTGGCCCAGGGTGGAGATGCCGCGCTCGAAGGTGAGCGTGCCCATGGCGATGCGCCAGCCGTCGCCGGGCGCACCGACCACCAGGTCCACACCGGTGCGCGCGTTGTCGAAGAAGACCTCGTTGAACTCCGAGGTTCCGGTCAGCTGGATGATCGGGCGCACCTCGATACCCGGCTGCTTCATGGGAACCAGCAGGTAGGAAAGGCCCTTGTGACGCGAGGAGCCACGTTCGGTACGGGCGATGACGAAGCACCAGTCGGCGACGTGGGCCAGCGAGGTCCAGATCTTCTGGCCGTTGATCGACCATTCGTCGCCGTCCAGTTGCGCGGTGGTGGTGATGGCCGCCAGGTCCGAGCCCGCACCGGGTTCGGAGTAGCCCTGGCACCACAGCTCGCTGACATTGCGGACGCCAGGCAGGAATCTGGCCTTCTGCTCGTCGGTGCCGAAGGCGATGACGGTCGGACCGAGCAGTTCCTCGCCGACGTGCGAGACCCTGGCGGGCGCGTTGGCCTTGGCGTACTCCTCATGGAAGATCACCTGCTGGCGCACCGACGCCTCGCGGCCGCCGTATTCCTTGGGCCAGCCGAGGCAGGTCCAGCCGGACGCCGCCAGGTGCCGGTCCCAGGCGAGGCGTTCGTCGAACGCCTCGTGTTCCCGGCCCGGACCGCCTAGTCCGCGCAGTTCGCGGAATTCTCCGCTGAGATTCTGGTCCAACCACTGACGCACTTCTGCGGAAAACCGCGCATCCTCTGCGGCAGTGTCGGAATCTGAGGTCTGGATCGCAACCACAACGGTAGGATAACCTACCAAGCACTTGCTTTGTTAAAGTCCATCGCATTGGGCCCGGCCTGGCGACTTCGACTCCAGCATCGGCATCAACGACCGCACCGACGGTGAGGACAACCGTGACAACCCCTGCTCAAACGACACCGCTGGCACTGCACGACGCCGCACGCGATTACGGCGACGCACCCGCCGTCGGCGACGGCGACGTCCGGCTCGACTGGACGCAGTTGCTGACGTCGGTCCAGGAGGTGGCGCGAGCACTCATCGCGCGCGGGGTGCAGACAGGCGACCGGGTCGCCATGTGGGCACCCAATACCCACCACTGGGTGATCGCGGCGCTGGCCGCCCACTACGCCGGCGCCGCCCTGGTGCCGCTCAACACCCGCTATGTCGCCGACGAGGCCGCCGACGTGCTCGCACGGGTCGATGCGAAGGCGCTGTTCATCGCGGGCACCTTCCTCGGCCGCGATCGGCTCACCGAACTGCGCGTGGCCGCGCCGGAATTGGCCATCGATACGATCGTCGTCATCCCGGTCGAATCCGGCACCGAGGCCGCGGGAGCCAACGTGCTGAACTGGTCGGAACTGCCCGCGGCGGCGGGGCCGGTCACCGTCGCCGAGGCCGAGAAGCGCGCACGCGCGGTCGCCCCCGACGACATCTCCGACATCCTGTTCACCTCCGGCACCACCGGCCGCAGCAAGGGCACCCTGGTCGCGCACCGGCAGGCACTGTCGGTGGTACGGGCATGGGCGGAGTGCACCACCCTCAGCGGCGCCGACCGCTACCTGGTCGTCAGCCCGTTCTTCCACAATTTCGGCTACAAGGCGGGCATCCTGGCCTGCCTGGTCACCGGGGCGACGATCATCCCGCAGGCGGTGTTCGATGTGCCCGCCACGATGGGTCTGGTCGGCGACGAGCAGATCACGGTGCTGCCAGGGCCGCCGACGATCTACCAGACGATCCTCGACTTCCCCGACCGCGACAAGTTCGACCTGAGCACGCTGCGCGTCGCGGTCACCGGCGCGGCGACGGTGCCGGTGGTGCTGGTCGAGCGGATGCGTTCGGAGCTCGACTTCGATGTCGTCATCACCGGCTACGGCCTTTCCGAGGCCGCCGGATTCGGCACCATGTGCCGCGCCGACGACGATGCCGAGACCATCGCGGGCACCTGTGGCCGGCCGATCGCCGACTTCGAGCTGCGTCTCGGACCCGACGGCGAGGTACTGCTGCGCGGCCCGAACGTCATGCTCGGCTACCTCGACGATCCCGAAAGCACCTCGGAGACAATCGATTCCGATGGTTGGCTGCATACCGGCGATATCGGCACCCTCGACGAGCGCGGTTACCTGAAGATCACCGACCGGCTCAAGGACATGTACATCTCCGGCGGTTTCAACGTGTATCCGGCGGAAGTGGAACAAGCTCTCGCCCGGCTGGACGGTGTTGTCGAATCGGCGGTCATCGGCGTGCCGGACACCCGGATGGGCGAGGTCGGCAAGGCCTTCGTGGTCCGCAAGCCGGGTTCCAGCTTGAGCGAAGACCAGGTGCTCGCCCACGCCACCACCGTGCTCGCCAACTTCAAGGTGCCGCGGCTCATCGAATTCCGCGATCGACTGCCCTACAGCGCCGCCGGGAAAGTGCTCAAGCGAGAACTACGTGAGGAGAAGTCGTAATGTCGGACGAAGCCGGTGTTCCCGACGAGGGAGACGTCGTCACCTACGAGCGGCGCGGCCGGGTCGCGATTATCACCTTGAATCGGCCGGACTACCGCAACGCGCAGAACTCGGTGATGACCTACGCCATCGACGCGGCCTTCGAGCGTGCCGTCGAGGACGACGAGGTCGGCGTGATCGTGCTGGCGGGCAACGGAAAACACTTCAGCGCCGGGCACGATATCGGCACGCCTGGTCGCGATCATCACGTGCGCTACCCGAACAAGGCGGCGCTGTGGTGGGACCACGTCGACAAGGCAGGCGGCGATCAGCGGTTCGCGCGTGAGCTCGAGGTCTATCTCGGCATGTGCCGTCGCTGGCGCGAGATTCCGAAGCCGACCATCGCGATGGTGCAGGGCGCGTGCATCGCCGGCGGGCTCATGCTCGCATGGGTGTGCGATCTGATCGTCGCGTCCGACGATGCGTTCTTCTCCGATCCCGTTGTCCGCATGGGTATCCCGGGTGTCGAATACTTCGCGCATCCGTGGGTGATGGGACCGCGTGCGGCCAAGGAATTCCTGTTCACCGGTGACCGGTTCGGCGCGGCACAGGCCAAGGAGTGGGGCATGGTCAACCGGGTCGTGCCGCGCGCGGAACTGGAGGCCGAGACCCTGGCGCTTGCCGAAAAGATCGCGACCATGCCGCGATTCGGGCTTGCGCTCACCAAGAAGGCGGTGAACCAGGCCGAGGACCTGATGGGCATGCGCACGGGCATGGATTCGGTATTCGGTCTGCACCACTTCGCGCACGCGCACAACGCCGAGGTCGGCGCCGACTCGCTCGGCGGCATGACCGCCGAATCCATGAAGGCGACGGCGAGCACCGCCGAACAGAACGGGACAACGTAGTGGATCTGGATCTCGATACGGCGACCACGGAATTCCAGCGGGAAGTCCGCGAATTCCTCGCCGCGAACAAGCCCGCGAAGCCGCTGGCTTCGATGGATACGAAGCTCGGTTTCGAGGCGCACCGCCAATGGGAGCGCACCCTTGCCGACGCGCGTCTCTCGGTCGTCTCCTGGCAACCGGAATACGGCGGCCGCGACGCCTCCCTGCTGGAGTGGGTGCTGTTCGAGCAGGAGTACTACGCCGCCGGTGCACCGGCGCGAGTCAGCCAGAACGGCATCTTCTTGCTCGCACCAACACTTTTCGAGCACGGCACCCCCGAGCAGCTGGCCCGCATCATGCCGAGAATGGCGCGCGGCGACGATATCTGGGCGCAGGCCTGGTCCGAGCCGGAGGCGGGCAGCGATCTCGCGGGCATCCGCTCGACCGCGCGCCGCGCCAACGGGGGCTGGCTACTGAGCGGGCAGAAGACGTGGAGTTCGCGAGCATCGTTCGCGGACTGGGCATTCGGACTATTCCGCAGCGACCCCGAAGCCGAACGGCATCGCGGTCTCACCTACATGATGTTCCCGCTGACGGCCGACGGTGTTTCCGTCCGCCCGATCCCCCAGCTGGACGGCGAGCCCGGTTTCGCCGAGATCTTCCTCGACGACGTCTTCGTCCCCGACCGCGACGTGATCGGCGAGCCGAACGACGGCTGGCGGGTGGCCATGAGCACCTCCAGCAACGAGCGCGGTCTTTCGCTGCGCAGCCCCGGCCGGTTCAGCGCGACCGCGCAGCGACTGATCGATCTGTGGCTCGACACCGGCGACCACACCAACACCGCGCAGCGGGATGCGGTGGTAGACGCCTGGATCGGCAGCGAGGCCTACCGGCTGCACACCTTCGGGACGGTCACCCGGCTCAACGAGGGCGGCAAGCTCGGCGCGGAATCCTCGATCACCAAGGTGTTCTGGTCCGAACTCGATATCGCCATGCACGAGACCGCACTGGAGGTACTCGGCGCCGCCGCCGAGCGGTCGGGACCGTGGATCGACGGCTACCTGTTCGCGCTGTCCGGCCCGATCTACGCGGGTACCAACGAGATTCAGCGCAACATTATCGGCGAGCGGATACTCGGCTTGCCGCGCGAAACACGGCGGGAGCCGAAATCGTGATCGCGAAATATCCAGCCGAGCGGCTGCTCGGACTACCGAGAGGGAGCGGCCGATGAGATTCGCGCTCAGCCCGGAACAACTCGACTTCGCCACCAGCGTGCGCAAACTGCTCGATGCCGGACGCACCCCCACCGCGGTGCGCGCCTGGGCCGTCGGCGATCCCCGGCCGGGCCGGGGACTGATCCGCCAACTGGCGGGTGCGGGCGTGCTCGGCCTCGCCGTCGATGAACGCAATGGTGGGGTCGGCGCCGAGCCGATCGACCTCGTGGTCGCATTCCTGGAAATCGGCAGGGCCGCCGTGCCGGGACCCATCGTCGAGACCGCCGCCGCGATTCCCGCGCTGCTGCAAGCTCTTCCAGATGGCGCACTCGCCGCCCGCTGGCTGCCGGGCTTCGCGGACGGCGCGGCGCTGGGGACCGTGGCCTTCGCCTCGCCGGATCATGGCGCGGTCGCGCTGGACGCGGACACCGCGGAGGTGGCGCTGATCGCCGATGGCGACAAGCTCTACACCGCGCATCGGACCGGTATCGTGCGGTCGGTCGATCCGGCTCGTCGCCTGTTCACCGTCGCGGCGGACGAGACGATCGCCTCGGGAGAACAGGTGTCGGAGGCCATCGCGGTGGCGTTCGACGCCGGTGCGCTCGCGGCCGCGGCGCAGCTACTCGGCGCAGGGCGGGCATTGCTCGATGCCGCTACCGGATATGCCAAGCAGCGCAAGCAGTTCGGTAAGCCGATCGGCGAATTCCAGGCCGTCAAGCAGAAGTTGGCCGACGTACTGATCGGTCTCGACCTCGCCGAGCCGCTGCTGTTGCGCGCCGCGCTGACCATGTCCGAGACCACCCGCGGCCGCGATGTGTCGGCGGCAATCGTGGCCTGCGGCGATGCCGCATATCAGGCGGCAAGGGCCGCACTACAGGTGCACGGCGCCATCGGCTACACCGCCGAGTACGACCTTTCGCTGTGGTTGACCAAGGTCACCGCGCTCCGGTCCGCGTGGGGTACGACGGATATGCACCGCGCGCGCATTGCTCGCGCGCTGAGTGCGGACGCAGCCGGTGAGCGTGCGTCGCGAGGTGCGTTATGACCAGCACCGAGCATGTCGAATTCGTCAGCTCTGTTCGTGCGCTGCTCGCCAAGCACGCGGGCCGTGACGCGGTGCGCGCGGGCATGGACACCGAGCTCGGTTACGACGCGCAGCTGTGGCGGCTGCTGTGCGAGCAGATCGGCGTCGCGGCACTGGCGATTCCGGAGGAATACGGCGGGTTCGGCGCGAGCCTTGTCGAATCCCTTTTGGTGGTCAGCGAATTGGGGCGCACCCTCGCCGGTGTTCCGATGATCGGTTCGGCCGTGCTCGGCGTGCAGGCCGTGCTGTTGTCCGGCGATGCCGATGCCTGCGACCGGCTGTTGCCCGAGGTCGCCGAGGGCACCCGCTCCATTGCGGTGTGCTGGGCGGGCCGAGGTGGCTGGGATACGCCCGGCGTCCACGCCGACAACGAAACGCTGACCGGCACAGCCAGTTACGTACTCGATGGCACTCATGCGGATACTCTCATCGTGGTGACACCATCCGGCCTTTTCGAGGTCGATGCCGCAGCCGAGGGCGTTGTCCGACGCGCCCTCCCGACGATGGACCCGACTCGCAAGCTCGCCGAGATCACCTTCGCCGAGGTCACCGCGCGCAGGCTCGGCAGTGGCGATCCGGTGGCGGTCACGGCACGTCTGCGCGAAATCGCCTGGGCCGCAGTGGCCGCGGAGCAGATCGGGGCCGCCGAACAGTGCCTCGACATGACGGTCGAATACACCAAGTCCCGTGTGCAATTCGGTCGCGCGATCGGCAGCTTCCAGGCGCTCAAGCACCGCATGGCCGACATGTACGTGCTGCTGGAATCGGCCAAGTCCGCCTCCTACGCGGCAACCGCCGCCGTCGCCGCCGGCAGTCCGTCGGCCGCCGAGGACGTCTGGGCCGCGCGCACGCACTGCTCCGAGACGCTCGCCACCATCGTCGCCGAAACCGTCCAGCTGCACGGCGGCATCGCCATCACCTGGGAACACGACGCGCACCTGTTCTTCAAGCGCGCCCACGCCGACGCACAGCTTTTCGGCACGCCACGGAGGCCGCTGACGCAACCCGTGTAACAACATCGCCCGATGGCCACCGGACCGCGTCACCATCGGCCCGTCACCATGGGACCCGTGTGCCCCGGCGGAGTCGTCGCACTCCTCGGGCATCTTCACCTCCGGATGGCGACATCTCCGCAGGTAGGCCCGCCATGACGCAGCTCACCATGTTTGCATAGTTAGCTTATGTAATAATAAATCAGTGCAGCAGAATCCGGTGACAGCAGCAGAAGACAGTGTGGTCAATCTACTCGTCACCGCCGGTCGGCTGACCCGGCTGGCCGGGGTGATCAGCGGCGACGATCTGCCGCGGGCCGTGATGCGAGCGCTGGCGGTGCTCGATGAGCACGGCGCCGTGCGGGTCAGCGAGTTCGCCCGTATCGATCGATGTTCACAGCCGGCGGCAACGGTGCTGATCGGCCGCCTCGTCGCGGAGGGTTTCGCCTCCCGACGCAAGGACCCGGAAGATTCCCGGGCCGTTGTCATCGAACTCACCCCGGCCGGACGTGACCGGCTGCACCGAGCGCGCCGCGCCTTCGGCACCGCACTCGCGACCCGACTGTCCGAGTTCGACACCGACCGACTCGCCCGAATGGAAACAGATCTGAACCAACTGCTGGACGCCCTGAAAAAGGCGACGCCACAGCACTAATCGACATCGAGGTGGCATACCGATGAGCATGACCATGTCCCGCACCGACAAGGTTGCGGACACCGGGGAGCAGACCGGGCAACCGAAAGCCGTATGGGCCGTGGCGTTTGCGAGCGTGATCGCCTTCATGGGAATCGGTCTGGTCGACCCGATTCTCAAACCGATCGGCGAGCAGTTGCACGCCTCACCCTCCCAGGTGTCACTGCTGTTCACCAGCTACATGCTCGTAACGGGTGTCGCCATGCTGATCACCGGTGTGGTCTCGAGCCGATTCGGCGCGAAAAAGACACTGCTGGCCGGACTTTCGATCATCATCGTGTTCGCCGCGCTCGCGGGCCTTTCCGATACCGTCGCGCAGATCGTCGGGTTCCGCGCGGGCTGGGGCCTCGGTAACGCGCTGTTCATCGCCACCGCGCTTGCCACCATCGTCGGCGCGGCCAGCGGCGGCGTCGCCCGCGCGATCATCCTCTACGAAGCCGCACTCGGCATCGGCATCGCGACCGGTCCACTTGTCGGCGGTGTGCTCGGCGGAATCAGCTGGCGCGGACCGTTCTTCGGCGTCTCGGTCCTGATGGTCATCGCGTTCATCGCCATTCTCACCCTGCTGCCCGAGACCCCGAAGCCGGCGCACCGCACCTCTATCGCGGCACCGTTCCAGGCACTGCGCCATCGCGGCCTGCTCACCGTCAGCATCACCGCGCTGCTCTACAACTTCGGCTTCTTCACGCTGCTCGCCTACACCCCGTTCCCACTCGACATGGGCACCTACGCGATCGGATTCATCTTCTGCGGCTGGGGCATCCTGCTCGCCCTCTCGTCGGTCTTCCTCGCGCCGCGTCTGCAACGCCGATTCGGCTCGCTGCCGATGATGGGCGTATCGCTGGCGCTGTTCGCCGTTGACCTCGCCGTGATGGCCGCCTTCGCGGAGAACAAAGCGGTGCTGATCGGCGGCACCGTGATCGCGGGCCTGTTCCTCGGCGTCAACAACACCCTGATCACCGAGGCCGTGATGATCTCGGCGCCGGTCGAACGCGCAACCGCCTCAGCCGCATACAGCTTCGTCCGCTTCGCGGGCGGCGCGGCGGCCCCCTACCTGGCAGGCAAGCTCGGCGAGCACAGCGTCGCCCTCCCGTTCTGGGTAGGCGCCGCCTGCACGGCCGCCGGGATCCTGGTCCTCTTCGCAGGCCGCACCGCATTGGCCCACATCGACGACCATGACCCGGCGCCGCACAGCCTCGACGAGGCCCGGGCAATCACCGTAGGCGACGACTGAACCCCACCGGCTCTTCGGCGCGTCTGCCCCGACTCGCGCAGGCAATCCCTGTAGCGTCCGCCGAGTCCGGACCCTTGCGTGCCAGATCCCTTCGTTCGAACGGAGCAGCATGTTGGAGACAGCGCAGACGCTCGTGCTCGGTGGAACCGGCAAGAGCGGTCGCCGCCTGGTGCATCGGCTTCGTGCCGTAAACCGTTCGGTGCGTGTGGGTTCCACCTCGGGGACGCCGCCGTTCGATTGGACGGACCCGGAAACCTGGGCGGCAGCGCTGGACGGGATCAACGCCGTATTCGTCGTGTACTCCCCCGATGTCGCGATGCCTGGAGCACCGGAGGTGATCGGCGCTTTCGCCGAGCAGGCGGTTGCGGCGGGCGCCAGGCGGCTGGTCATGCTGTCGGGCCAGCGAGCCGAGTTCGGCTTGGACAGTGAGCGGCGACTACAGGAGTCCGGTGCCGAGTGGACGATCCTGCGGGTCGCCTGGTTCGACCAGAACTTCGACGAAGGCTTTCTGCTCGACGATGTGCGTGCGGGGCAGGTGGCATTGCCGGTCGGCTCGGTGGGTGAGGCGTTCATCGACGCCGACGACATCGCGGAGGTAGCGGCGACCGTGCTCACCGAACCGCGGCATTCGGGAGCGATCTACGAACTCACCGGACCGCGACTGCTGACCTTCACCGACGCGGTCGCCGAGATCAGCGCTGCCACAGGGCGGGACATCCGATTCGTCGAGGTGCCACCCGACACCTACGCCGCAACGCTGACCGCGCAAGGCATGCCGGCGGCCGAGGTGGAACAGTCGGTATACCTGCGCACCAAGCTCATGGACGGACGCAACGCCCGGTTGGAGCACGGTGTCCAGAAAATCCTCGGCCGCGGACCGCGCGACTTCGCCGACTACGCGCGCGCCGCCGCCGCGACCGGAGTCTGGGCGCCGAACTGACGCACTGCGCTCAGCACCACACATACTGAGCGTTTCAGACATTACTACGAGTAATCAAGCCATTCATTAACTCACATCATCGCCATACTGTTTGAGTCATGACAAACACGAATGCCAATGAGTCCACCAAGACGATCGCGGTCTACGGAGCCACCGGAGTAACCGGCGGCCATCTCCTTGCCGAACTGAACCGCCGCGGCATCGCACCGATCCTGGTGGGCCGCAACGCCGAGCGCATGCACGCGGCGGCGACCGCCGCCGGACTGCCGACCGCCGAGGTTCGGGTCGCGGAGGTGTCCGACCATGGCGCGCTTGTCGCGGCATTCACCGGCTCTGACGTGGTGATCAGCAGCCTGCCCTCCTATGTCGACCACGGCGAGGAAGTTCTCGCCGCGGCGATCGACGCGGGTGCGCACTACACGGACCTCTCCGGTGAGCAGCTGTTCATCAAGCGGGTGTTCGACGAGTACTCGGCCCGCGCCGAGGCGGCGGGGGTGAGCGTGGTCCCCGGCATCACCAATAGCAATCTCCCCGGTGACCTGCTCGGCTACCTGACCTCTCGACTTCTCGCCGGCCCGGTGGAGATCTCCATGAGCCTGCACGGCACGAGCGAGGGCAACGGCTCCAAGGGCAGCGCGAAAACGGTGCTGGCGAGCCTCGATTGGTTCCGCACCGGCGGCTGGCACTACCAAGACGGTGAGTTCCGGACCGGCGCTGCCGCACGGCACGGGGAGATGACCTTCCCCGGCGCCACCGAACCCACGACCGTCTCGAAGTTCCCGCAGCCCCCGGTGCTCACCATTCCTCGCCACTCGAATGTCTCCTACGTCGAGGGCGTGCTCGACACCGCATTCCATAGCCAACTCGGCGGACTGACCGCCGAAATCGTCGAATCACTTCCGAACGAGCCGACTTCGGGGCTGAGCTACGACTTCGTCGTCGATGCGTTCGGCGGCGTCGGCCGTACCGCGCGCGGCGTGCTGAGCGGCACCGACGCCTACCGGGACTCGGCGCTGATGGCGGTGGAGGCCGCGGTCCGGCTCGCCGACAGCACCGCGAAGCCGGGGGCGCTCGCGGCCGCCGAAGCATTCGACCCGGAGAACTTCCTCGACGCCCTCGCCCGGTTCGGCATCACCTGGCGCATCGAACTGTGAGTCGCGGACACGACGGCCGGGCCGCGAAATCCGTTGCCCCACAGACGGTACGCGATCCGGCCGGCATCGGTTCAGACCGCGATCAGCGGGGGCTTGTCCGCTGCGCGGCGGTATTGCCCAGGGGCCTGGCCGTATTCGCGCTTGAAGGCTTTGGCGAAGGCGAATTCCGAGGTGTAGCCGACTTTTCGGGCGATGGTGCTCAGCGAGCTGTCGGTATCGCGCAGCAGACGCGCCGCGGTGAGCATCCGCCAGCGGGTGACGTAGGCCAGCGGGGGCTCCCCGACGGTAGCGGTGAAACGGCGAGCCAGGGTTGCGCGGGAGACGCCGGCGACATCGCTGAGGTCAGGAACGGTCCAGATACGGGCGGGTTCTTCGTGCACCGCACGCAGAGCGGCTGCGACGGCGGGGTCGGCGAAGGCCCCCGCCCAGCCGGTGACGGGCGCGCTGGTCGCGGCCTGTTCGTCGAACCAGGCGCGCAGGATGAAAAGCAGCAGGGTCTCCAGCACTGCGGGAACTGCCGCGTCGCTACCCTGGCGCGGCTCGGCCACCTCGGCGGCGAGCAGGTCGACGGTCGCGCGCAGCGACGGGTGGCGGCCGGGCCTGGCAGGCAGATGGATGAATTCGGGTAGTTCGTCGAGCAGTGGATGACTCCGCTGTCTACCGAGTTCGTATGCACCACAAAGCAATGCGGTCCGTGCACCGCTGCCCGCGATCTCGCGCGGTTCCCCGGGCCGCGCCTGCTCGGTGACAGCGCTGTCGAGACGATCCACCAGATCATGGTCGGCGCCGCGCGGCATGAAGATGACATCGCCGACGCCGAGCGCGAACGACTCCCCGCTCGGCGGAACCAACCAGCAAGAACCTTGCAGCACCACATGGAAGCCCGCGCCGGGCACCACCGGGTAGGCGCGCCCCCACGGCGCATGCCGGACGAACATGCCGGAGGCCGGATTGCCGGTGCGGATGGCCGCGATGGTCTCGCTGAGAATATCCACTCGATTACCATAGCGCGTGCTCGACGAGTGTTTAAGGCATAGAAACCGATCTAACAGTCACCTATTGGCTCATGAGATGAACTTGTGCGAGCGCCGCACGAAGCAGCCATGAACAGACCACCGTTCCCGCACGCCGATCAGGCATAGTCGGACGATGACCGACAAACGACCGCCGCTCGCCGTCGCACTCGATCTGGAACCGCACCCGGAGGGCGGCTGGTATCGGGAGACATGGCGCAGCGCCGTGGAATTCACACCGCGGGGGTATACGGGTGCGCGCGCGAGCGCGACCGGGATCTACTTCCTGTTGATGCCAGGCGAGCAGTCCGCTCCGCATACAGTGCGGTCGGACGAGGTGTGGCTGTGGCATCGAGGCGGGCCGTTGGTACTCGACATCGGTGGCGATGAGATCGTCCTCGGGCCCGACGTCGAGCACGGTCAGGTATTACAGGCCGTGGTGCCGGGTGGTGTCAGCCAGGCCGCACGCCCGGCCGGCGAGGACTACGTACTGGTGAGCTGCGTCGTCTCGCCCGGGTTCGATTTCGCGGATTTCCAGCTGGACTGATTATTCGACTACTTTGAGCACGCCCTCGTCGACTGCCCGCTTGATCGTCTTCTCCAGTTGCGCACAGGTTTCGGGGCGGCCGGGGCCGTACCCTTCCGCGCTCAGCTTGGCGAAGACGGGGCAGCGAGCCGCCGGATTCTCGGTCCACTGGACCGAGGTCTGGTGCGAAGAACCCTTGCGCACCAGCACCTCGCTCTGGCAGGACTGACACCGCAGCGGCGTCAGTCCTTCCTCCAGATAGCGCTGCTTGTCGACCACGGTCTGGGCCTGCACCTCGGCCCGCCGCGCCGGTTGGTCGGCGAAGTCGGGTGCTTTCGCCCAGGTCGCCGTCATCAGACTCCCGCTTCCGCTTCCGTGGTCGCCAACGCGTCCGCTTCCGCCTTGCGCCGCAGATTCTCCGCGACCTCGGCCTCCCACGCCTCGTTGGCTTTGGTGGTGTCCACCTCGAACTCGAAACGCTGCGTCATCTTCTCGGTCACCTCGGCGAGGTCGACATAGAACTGGTCATACCAGCGACGCAGCTGGTAGACGGGGCCGTCCTCCTCACAGAGCAGCGGATTGTCGACCTTGGACTTGTGCTTCCAGATCTCGACGTCCTGTAGGAAGCCGACGCTGATGCCCTCGGTCATCTTCGCGGCCAGCTTGTCCGCCATATCGCCCTCGACACCCTTGGGCTTCTCCAGCGTGACGCCCCATTGCAGGACGAAGGAATCCTGCGACACCGGGTAGTGGCAGTTGATCAAGACGCTCTTGACCTCATAGCCGCTGTAGAGATTGACCAGCGGATTGACCATGTACGACGGGCCGAAGTACGACGCCTCCGACTTCAGCATGGTGTCGCCGCCATACTTGGAGGCCATGCCGATGTCGGGACGACCCTTGGTCTCCAGGAACTGAGTGGCGATATGCCCCTCGAAGACGTTCTTGAAGTACGTCGGGAACGCGAAGTGGATGTAGAAGAAGTGCGCCATGTCGACCACGTTGTCGATGATCTCGCGGCAGTTCGCACCCTCGATCAGCATGGAGTTCCAGGTCCAGTCGGTCCATCCACTGTCGAGCTGCTCGAGCGTCCCGCCATCGGAGGTCGTGTACGGACCCTCGATATACGGGATGGTGATTTCCGGCGGTGGCTGACTGCCCTCGTGGTCGTGCCAGACGAACAGCTGGCCGTTGCGCTCCAGGGTCGTCCACTTGCGGGTCCGCGCCAGCGGCGGCACACGCCGCCCGTAGGGAATCGCGGTGCACTTGCCGCTGGTGCCCGACCAGCGCCAGTCATGGAACGGGCAGGCGATGTCGTCGCCCTTGACCTCGCCCATGCTCAGATCGCCGCCCATATGCCTGCAGTAGGCGTCGAGCACTCGAAGTTCGTCGTTCGTATCGACCCAGATCACGAGCTTGGTGCCGAACACCTCGACCGCGTGCGGCTTGCCGTCACGGAACGATTTCGCCAGGCCGAGGCAATGCCAACCCCGCGCATATCGGGTGGGTGCGGAGCCCACATCGAGCTCTCGGACCTTCGCACCGCTCCCCTGTGGGGTAACTGCCATCGCGATTCCTCCTCCTTCTGTACTAGAACACGTTACAAAAATGTCGCGTTCCACGCCAGCGATTCGGCCGACTTCCAGCACATGTCCATACTTACTTCGAGATGAACGCACGTTCTCGACATAAATAAGAACCTGTTCTAGTCTCAGAGGCAAATGAGTACCGGTTATCAATCCGACCAGGCAGGAGCAGGTCCCGAGATGACGCAAGAAGTGACCGAACGGGTCGAAGCGCTGTTGCCGACGCTGCGCGAGCGCGCGCAGGAGGCCGAGGACCTGCGGCGCATCCCAGACGAATCGATGAAGGCGCTGCAGGAAACCGGATTCTTCCGGCTACTACAGCCCAAGCAGTGGGGCGGGCACGCGGCCGACCCGGTGGTCTTCTACGACACGGTCCGCAAGATCGCGAGCGCGTGCGGCTCCACCGGCTGGGTGGCAGGCATCGTCGGCGTGCACAATTGGCACCTCGCGCTGTACCCGCAGCAGGCCCAGGAAGACGTATGGGGCGAGGACCCCGAGGTCCGTATCTCGTCGTCCTACGCTCCGATGGGCGCGGGCACGGTGGTCGATGGCGGCTACATCGTCAAGGGCGCGTGGGCCTGGTCCTCGGGCTCCGACCACGCCACCTGGGCAGTGCTCGGCGGCCCGGTGATCAAGGACGGCAAGCCTGTCGACTTCGGCAGCTTCCTGATCCCGCGCACCGACTACCGCATCGATGACGTGTGGAATGTGGTCGGCCTGCGCGGCACCGGATCCAACACCGTTGTGGTCGACGAGGTTTTCGTGCCGTCGCACCGATTCCTCAGCTTCCGCAAGATGAGCGAACTCGCCTCGCCCGGCCTGGAGCAGAACACCGACCCGGTGTACAAGATGCCGTGGGGCACCATCCATCCCACCACCATCGCGACGCCGATCGTCGGCATGGCCTACGGCGCCTACGATGCGCACGTCGAGCACCAGGGCAAGCGCATCCGCGCCGCTTACGCGGGCGAGAAGGCCAAGGACGACCCGTTCGCCAAGGTGCGGATCGCAGAGGCCTCCAGCGATATCGACGCCGCATGGCGGCAGCTGTCGGGCAATGTCGCCGACGAATACGCGTTGCTACTCGCCGGCGAGGAGATTCCGTTCGACCTGCGGGTGCGGGCTCGACGCGATCAGGTCCGCGCCACCGGAAGGGCGATCGCATCCATCGACAAGCTCTTCGAGAGCTCGGGCGCTACCGCGCTCGCGAACGGCACTCCGCTGCAACGCTTCTGGCGCGACGCGCACGCGGGCCGGGTACACGCGGCCAACGATCCCGAGCGCGCCTATGTCATGTACGGCACCCACGAGTTCGGCCTGCCCGTCACAGACGGCATGGTCTAGGAGAGTCCGTGACCTCGACAGCAGAACTCACCTTCGAATCCACCTCGCAGTACGCGCAGGTCCGCCCCGACCTGCGGCTGCACTACCACGAGGCAGGCGTCGGCAACGGCCCGACGATCGTGCTGCTGCACGGCGGCGGACCCGGCGCCTCCTCCTGGTCGAACTTCGCGCGCAATATTCCGGTGCTAGCGCGGAATTTCCATGTGCTCGCCGTGGACCAGCCGGGGTACGGGTTGTCGGACAAGCCGATCGACCATCCGCAGTACTACATCCACAGCTCCTCGGCACTGAAGGATCTGCTCGACCACCTGGAGATCACCGGGCGGGTGCACCTGCTCGGCAATTCCCTCGGCGGCGGCGCCGCGGTGCGGTTCGCGCTCGACTACCCGGATCGCGCTGGCAAGCTGGTGCTGATGGGTCCTGGCGGGTTGAGCGTCAACCTGTTCGCCGCGGATCCCACCGAAGGCGTGAAGAACCTCGCGAAGTTCAGTTACGAACCGACCAGGGCGAACCTGGAAGCGTTCCTGCGGATCATGGTCTTCGATCAGTCGCTGATCACCGAGGAACTGATCGATGAGCGCTTCGCCTCCGCCAGCCTGCCCGAATCGCTCGCGGCGACAAGGGCGATGGGCAAGTCGTTCTCCGGACCCGACTTCGAGAAGGGCATGATCTGGCGGGAGGCGTACAAGCTGCGCCAGCCGGTGCTGCTCATCTGGGGCCGAGAGGATCGAGTGAATCCACTCGACGGCGCGCTGGTCGCGACGAAGATGATTCCGCGGGTCCAGTTGCACGTGTTCGGTGGGTGCGGGCACTGGGCGCAGCTGGAGAAGTTCGACGAATTCAACCGGCTGGCAAGCGACTTCCTTGCCGGCGTCAAGGAGAAGTGATGGGCATTCGATCACTGGCGTATCTGCGCATCGAGGCCACCGATATGGCGGCCTGGCGCGAGTACGGGCTCAAGGTGCTCGGCATGGTCGAGGGCAAGGGCGCCGACCCCAACGCGCTGTATCTGCGGATGGACGACTTCCCCGCTCGCCTGGTCATCGTGCCCGGCGAAAAGGACCAGCTCCAGGTTTCCGGCTGGGAGACCGCCAATGCCGCTGAACTGCAAGATATTCGGGATAGGCTCGACGGTGCCGGGGTGCCTTTCAAGGAGGGCACCGCGGCGGAGCGGGTCGACCGCAGGGTCGATGAGCTGATCCGTTTCGAGGATCCGTCGGGCAATACGCTCGAGGCCTTCCACGGTGCGGCGCTGGAACATCGGCGTGTGGTCAGCCCCTACGGGCATACGTTCGTCACCGGCGAACAGGGACTCGGCCATGTGGTGCTGAGCACCAAAGACGACAAAGCCTCGCTGACGTTCTACCGAGACGTGCTCGGCTACCGGCTGCGCGATTCCATGCGGCTGCCACCGCAGATGGTCGGGCGGCCCGCCGACGGCGAACCCGCCTGGCTGCGCTTCTTCGGCTGCAATCCGCGTCACCACTCGCTCGCGTTCCTGCCCATGCCGACCCCGAGCGGCATCGTGCACCTGATGCTCGAGGTGGAGGGCTCCGACAGCGTCGGGCTTGCCCTCGATCGCGCGCTGCGCAAGAAGGTGAAGATGTCGGCGACGCTCGGCAGGCACGTCAACGACAAGATGCTGTCCTTCTATATGAAGACCCCTGGCGGCTTCGATGTCGAATTCGGTTGCGAGGGTCTCGAAGTCGACGATCATTCATGGATCGCCCGGGAATCCACCGCGGTGAGCCTGTGGGGTCACGACTTCACGGTAGGACAGCGACAGCAGTGACCACAGGGGCGAGCGACATGACAACCGAAGAATATCCCGCGATCGACGGACGGCAGTTCCGCAACGTACTCGGCCAGTTCGCCACCGGCATCACGGTGATCACCACCTTCGACGGTGACAGCGCGCCGATGGGTTTCGCCTGCCAGTCATTCGCCGCCCTCTCCCTCGAACCGCCATTGGTGCTGTTCTGCCCGACCAAGACCTCGAGATCCTGGGCGGCCATCGAACAGTCGGGACGCTTCTGCGTCAACGTCCTCGCCGAGGAACAGCAGCAGCTGTGTGCCCGCTTCGGTTCCCGCGAACCCGACAAGTTCGCCGAAATCGGCTGGCGCACCTCAGAACTGGAGCTTCCGCTGCTGGACGACGCCCTGGCCACCATCCAGTGCACGGTGGACAGCGTCGTCGACGGCGGCGATCACTACATCGTGATCGGCCGAGTGCTGGCCCTGTCGGAGTCGACCACCTCCGGCAGGCCGCTGTTGTTCTACCGCGGCCAGTACAGCGCGATAGAACCGGACAAGACCGTCCCGGCCCCCTGGCGCTACGACCTGGACCACTTCCTCACCACAACGACGCTCGATACCTGGCTCTAGCTTCACGCAGGCCATTTCCCCGATATTCTTCGACCGTCGATCGATGCTCAGGAGCTGCTCATCCGCCGTTGTGGAACGGGGAACATGTGGTCACTCATCGCAGGAAGCCGATTGTTCTGGTTGTCGCTGTCGCCGCGTCCATCACTCTGCTGCTCGCGTCGTGCGGGTCCGATGGGTCGAGGACATCGGGCGGTGGCAACGCCGGTCCCGACGCCACCCCGGCCGCATACCGCGAGCCGGTCAAGCTCACCAGCGAAGACGGCGTCCTCGAAGTGCGGCTGTCGGCTCATCAGGGCACTGTCGCCCTCGACACGGTCTCGACGCCGGTGTCGAACCTGCTGGTCTTCGGCTACGAGGTCATCAAAGGCACCGCCTCCGACGGCTCGACCAAGGGCGACAACACCTACCCGGCGCCGACGCTGCGGGTCGATCCGGGTGAGCGCTTGATCGTGCACTACGACAACGATCTGCGGGACCTGACACTCGCGGACTACTACGACCCCGCTTTCACCCCAGCTGGTGGGAACGTTCCGATCTACCCGCCTGCCCTCACATCGTCGCCGCTCAACTTGCACACCCACGGGCTGCACGTGAGCCCCGACGGCAACGCCGACAATGTCCTGCTCGACATACCCGCGGGCATGGGCAACGTATACGACTACGCCGTGCCGAAGACTATGCCGAACGGCATGTACTGGTACCACAGCCATCGCCACACCCTCACGGCTCAGCAGACCTACAAGGGGCTCGCGGGTCTGCTGGAAATCGGGCGGCCCGACGGCAACCTGCCGCTGGTGACAGCGAACAACATCCCGATCCGCGACATGGCGTTGCAGTACAACTTCGTCTTCGACCGCAAGGGCAGCGGCCACCAGTTGAACGACCCGAACTGGCCGCAGTACGTGAGCACACTGAAGCCGCCCGAGGGAACGCAACTCGCCGACGGCACGTACCGGCCGAGCCTGGCCCCGGTGAACTTCGCGGAGACGACGCCGGGCTCCCGATATGTCACCAACTGGTACAGCGGGCCACTCTCGACTGCCAACCATCGTGGTCAGAACCAGTTCGTGCCGAGCAACCTGCTGAGCTTCACCAGCGATCGGATCTCGGTTCCCACCGACCTCGCGCTGCCGGACAACCAGCGGGACGTGCAATTCACGATCAACGGGCAGTTCCAGCCCGCGCTGAAGCTGAAACCGGGGCAGACCGAGATCTGGGTGCTGGCCAACATCAGCGACATGGCCTACATGCCCGTCATGTTGACCGAGACGGCGACCGACAGCCATCCGAAATTCGCGATCCTCGGCCAAGACGGCGTCCCCTTCTCCGAGGTCAACCGGCCGGTCGACGGCGACGGCACCCGTCTGGTCATCCCCCCGGCGTCGCGATACGCGATCGCGGTCACGATGCCGAAAACCGGCGATCTCGTACTGGAGATGCCACCCGCCCCTGACGCGAAGCCCGTCAGGGAGCCCGGCGTGCTCTACACGAACAACCGCACCGACAAGCCGCCCGCCGTACTGGGCACAGTCGACATCGACCCCTCGGTCATCAGCTACCAGGACGGCTTTTTCACCTTCCCCACTCAGAAGCTCATCCAGGTACGCCCCGACAACGGCGCGGGCCGGACCACGCCGTTCGTACCCGGCCGGCGGCTCGACGCCTACACCCCCTTTGTGGACACCTCGGCCACCACGCCCGATGTGCATCGGACACTGACGGTCTCGGGTGGCTTCGGCAACGAGAAGGCGAGCAACAGCGATCCCAAGGCCTTCACCTACCAATTCGACGACAACACCTTCCCGAACATCCCGTTGCTCCAGCCGCGACTCGACTCGGTCGAGCAGTGGTTGATCACAAACCTGAACAACGACGAGCACCCGATGCACATCCACGTCAACGACCTACAGGTGATGGAGATTGTCGATCCCGTCGCGAACTCCGATACCGGCGTGCAGATGTGGGGCGAGGACAACCTCAACGTCCCGGCTCCTGTGACCGACGAGAACGAGAACCCGCTGGTGCCGGCTTCGGTGACATTGCGGATGAGGTTCACCGACTACACCGGCACCTTCGTGATCCATTGCCATCGCCTCAACCACGAAGACAACGGCCTGATGGCGCTCGTCAACGTCATCCCCGAGGTATCGACGTACGCGGTGGCGATTCCTGGATCGCCGGGCAAGCCCGCGACCGTGCAGGTCTACGACGGCGACGGCGACAAGTTGGTCGCGACCGTCACGCCGTTCCCAGCGTTCGAGGGCACGTCCTCGGTGGCCATGACCGACGTCAACGGTGACGGGGTGCTCGATCTCCTCGCCGGGACCGGTGCGGGCGTCGGCTCCGAGGTCGCGGCGTACAGCGGTATCGGCGCGACCCGGTTCAGCACCGAGCTGGCTCGGTTCACCCCGTTCGGGCCCGACTTTCGTGGCGGCGTCAACGTCGCGGGGGCCGATATCGACGGCAACGCGTTGGCCGACAACATCATTGTCGGCTCGGGTCCTGGCATCGAATCGGCAGTGCGGATATTTTCCTCGACCCTGCCCAGCGAGCTGGGCACCGCCCCCGAGCGGTACTCGAGCTTCACGCCGTATCCCGGATCGACGGCCGGGGTCACCGTTGCCACCGGGATGGTCGATACCTCTTCGGGTCGGGCAAGCATCGTCACCGCCCCTGGGCCGGGCGACGCCCCGCGGGTGAAGACCTTCCGCTACGACCTGTACACGCCGACCGCTGCCGCGGTTGCGCGAGGCACGACAGATCCGCATGCCGGTCATCGGAGTGAGCCGAAGATGACCTCGGATTTCCTGGCTTTCGACGAAAGCTACCTGGGTGGTGTCTCGCTCTCGACAGGATGGGTGGCCGGCGCCGAGGGCGGGGCGAAGAGCATCGTCACGGGCATGCTCGGCGGTGCGGGCACGGTGCGGGTCTGGTCGAGCGGGTCACGGCTCGACGGCGAGCCCGCGATGTACACCGAGAGCCCGAACCACCATTCGGGCACGGTCTCGTTCCGAGAGATCACCTCGTTCGTACCCTTCGTCGGCGGCGCTGGGGTACAGGTGGCGACCACCAGTACGACCTCCGGCGCGGATCTGCTCGTGAGTGGGCGCGCGGGGACTGGGACCGAGGTCCGCAAGTATGGGCTCGGTCGAGCCGAACCGGATGCCACAACCCTGACACCGACGCTGTTGCGCACACTTGCCCCGATTGCCACTCCGACCGGGCCGATGCCGGTCGGCGGCCGATAGGGTGCGCGGGCCACAGGTCAGGGCAGCATCCAGAACCGGGTGGTCACCAGGTAGAAGATGATGACCCAGGCCAGCATGAGAGCGGTGACGACGGCGACGCCCCTGAGGTTCGTCTTCGCCGCGTCCGCCTCCGGGGGCGGACGCAGCCACCGCTTCAGCACCCGGTTCACGTAGTACGGCATCGTGAAGAAACTCATGATGAAGCTGGAGAACAGGTTGCCGATGAGCAGCCCGAGCCACAGCGGCATTTTCAAGGGGGATAACGCGAGGGTCAGCAGCGCAACGGTCGGATAGAGACCTACCCAGACCGCGATGGACGTCTTGGTGTCGGATGGAGCGGCAGCCTCGTTGCCGTTGTCGTCGAAGGCGAACCAGCTGCCGAACGAGTTGTCGATCGTGCGCAATTCGAAGTCGCTGAACTTCTCGCCCTCGGCGAGGATTTCCTTGCGCCGCTCCGAAGTGAGCCAGGTGGCCAGGTTCGCGGCGGTGTCGAAGCGGTAGAGCGCGGTCCACTCGTCCTGAACGCCTTCGATGGGGCGGAAGAGTTCGCTGCCGCGGAAACCCTCGAATTCGGCCTCCTCATGCGTCAGGCAAGTCTGCCAGGCAAGGAAATCCGCGACGCTGTCGCGATTTACGCGGTGGGTGACAACGACCGTGACAAGAGGATCCGGGGGTCGTATGCCGCCGCTGATGACCTGCTGGGTGGCGGGGCCGTCGAAGTATTGCCCGCCCTTGTCGAGAAAGTCCTGTCGGGTGGCGCTGTTTATCCAGGCTTGCAAGTGCGCGACGGAATCGAAGCGGTAGACCACCACCCATTCGTTCTGCGTTGCGGTCGGCGGGGCGATCTCGGCGCCGAGAAATCCGGCATAGCCGGAGGCCGCGGCGTTCACGTCCTCCTGCCAGGTCTTGAAAGCGCGCTCGAAACCGGCGCGCACCTTCTGGCCGATGATGACCGTCGCGGCACTGTCGGTGAGCTTTCCGGTTTCCATCACCATCTCTCCTCACGCTCAGCGCGCGCCGGAACCGGTGGCCTCGTCGAGCAGGCTGTAGATGCGCTCCGGCGTGAACGGCAGCGCCCGATATCGGACCCCCGTCGCATTCTCGAGCGCGTTGGCCAGCGCGGGCGCCACCGGGTTGATGCAGCACTCCGCGATGCCCTTCGAGTGCAACGGCCCGACAGAATCCGTCGAGTCGACCGTGAGCACCTCGGTCCGTGGCACATCGGCATAGGTCGGGATGCGGTAATTGCGCAGGTTCGGGTTGACCATGACGCCGTTCTCGTCGACGTGGAAGTTCTCGGTCAGCGCGAAACCGATGCCCTGGGCGACACCGCCCTCGATCTGGCCACGCACCTGCGCCGGGTTGATGATTACTCCGGCGTCGGTGGCCTGCACGCTGTAGAGGATGCGGATCTCACCCGTCACCTGATGGACGGCGATACGGAAGCCGTGGCTGTTGAACACAACGCTGCGCGGCGACCCGAAAGCCTTGCGCGCCTCCGTCAACCGGATACCACGGCGGCGCGCAAACTCGATCAGCTCCGTGAGTGACAAGCGGCTACCACCGCAGACGACCCCGTCGTTGTCCATCGAGCAGGAAGCGACATCGACCTGCGCATGCGAAGCGGCCAGAGCCAGGATGCGATCGCGTAATGCGTCGGCTGCCCGCAGTACCGCGTTCCCTGCGACGAAGAGGCCCGCGCTGGCGAATGCCCCGGTATCGAAGCCCGTTCGGTCTGTGTCGGACTGCACGATGCGCACCCGTGCCGACGTGGTGCCGAGCTGGTTGGCGACGATCTGCACATGCGCGGTCGAGGTTCCCTCGCCGAACTCGACGGTGCCGACGGCGAGCTCGTAGACGCCGTCATCCCCGAGGGTCAGCCATGCCTCGGAAAGGTGGTCGGTCGGCGGCGCGGTCTCGTGCAGGGAGCTGGCGGCACCCGTACCGACGAGCCATCCGTCTCCCGGTGGCGGCCCGTCGGTGTTTCGCCGGAGGGCGTCGTCGACGAGATCGATACATTGCGCAAGGCCGTCCTCGCTGAACATGACGTCGTCGGGGCCGTCGTCGAACGCTACGAGGGCATCACCGGGACGCACGATATTGCGCCGCCGCAGCTCGAACGGATCCATATCGAGCGCGATCGCCAGCTCGTTCATGGCGGATTCGACCGCGAACGCGGGCTGGGTCATGCCGTAGCCACGCAACGCGCCGCTCGGCACGGAGTTCGTGTAGACCGAGTAGGCGTCGACCTTCTTGTTGGGGCAGCGGTAGATCGCGATGGCGGCCCCACCCGCGAACAGGGTCTCGCCGCCGTGGTTTCCGTAGGCGCCCGTGTTCGACACATTGCGAACCTGGAACGCGGTGAGTGTGCCGTCGGCCCGTGCGCCGAGCTTGATCGTCAGCGTCATCGGGTGCCGTGGTGATGCCGTCGTGAACTCCTCCGCCCTGGTGAACTCCAGGCAGACCGGCCGCCCGGTGTCCAATGCGGCGAGGGCGACCAGATCCTCGGAAATGACCTCTTGCTTGCCGCCGAACGCACCGCCGACACGTTTGCTGAACACGCGCAGCTGATCGGGACGAAGGTCGAAGAGATAGGCGACCTTGCCCTTGGCGATCGACGGAGACTGCGAGCTGGTGCGTACGTGCAGGCGGCCCTCGTCCATCCATGCGATCGATCCGTGCGTCTCGAGATGCGCGTGTTGCACGCGCGGTGAAAAGTAGGTGCCCTCGTGGATCACATCGGCCTCGGCGAACCCCGCCTCGACGTCACCGACGTGCCCGTGGATCTCATGCAGAATGTTGTGCTCGGGATCTCGAACGAACGGGTCGGCCGAGCCGTGCAGCTGGGGAGCGCCGTCTGCCATCGCGGCTTCCGGGTCGAAGACCGCGGGCAGCACCTCGTACTCGACGGCCACCTTGCGGCAGCCCGCTTCGGCGGCCGCAACGGTGTCGGCCAGCACCGCGACCACCCGTTGACCGACGAAGCGCATTGTGTTGTCGAGGATAAAGGTGTCGTTGGGATCGACCAGATGATCGGTGTGAATCGCGGTCGTGAAGCGCTTGCGCGGCACATCCTCCCAGGTATAGACGCGATGCACACCGGGGACCGCGAGCGCCTCGGTCTTGTCGATGGATACGACCCGGGCATGCGCGTGCGGTGAGTGCAACACCCGCAGGTGCAGCATCCCGTCGATCGCGGTATCCATCGTGAATTCGGCACGGCCCGTCACCACCTCGGTGCTGTTAGGAGCGCCGACACTCGTGCCGACGGCCCGGCCCGGCAGGGCGACCTCGATCTCGGCGAAGCCGTTGACCGCGTCTTCGATCGCCCGGTAGCCGGTGCAGCGGCAGAGGTTGCCTTTCAACGCGCGGGCCAGGTCTTGCTTCTGGGCATCGGTGAGCGACACCGCGGTCATGATCATGCCTGCGGTACAGAAACCGCACTGGAAGCCGGGGGCGTCGCGGAACTGCCGCTGCATCGGGTGCGGGTCCTCCGGCGAACCGAGGCCTTCGATCGTGGTGACTTCACACCCGTCGGCGCGGAACGCGGGGGTGATACAACTGTGCACCGGGTAGCCGTCGAGCCACACCGTGCATGCGCCGCAATCGCCTGCGTCGCAACCCTTCTTGACGCCGTGGTAGCCGAGCGAGCGCACGAACGTGCGCAAGCATTGACCGGGGTTCGGCTCGTCTTCGAAGGTGGTTCCGTTCACGGTGTAGGTCATGGCGGGCATACTTCGGTGAATTCGACGCGGATCTCCTCGGCGAAATGCCTGGCCAGGTGGCGACGGTGATCGGGTGTGCCGTTCGGATCGCTGAACCACACGTCCTCGGGTATCGCATCGATGCACCCCCGGAGCGCGTCGGCGTCGGGCATGGCGCCGAACGCCATGCGCACCGGATGTGTGGTGCCGGCGGTGATGGTGAGCAGCAGGTCGGTGGTGCCCGGCGACTGGGTGGCGATCATGAACAGCGTCGAGCGGCCAAGGCGCGTCAGGGTGAAACGCCGGTGTGTGTGCCGCTTGCGAAGCGCGCTGACCGGGATGTCGACGCGGCGCAGGATCTCGCCGGGAGCGAGGACGTTCTGGTGGTCGCCGGTGACGAAGTCGCTCGCATCGACGGTCCGTTCGACCCCATCCGCAGCCCACAATGTGTACGTGGCTTCGAGCGCAACCGTCATAGTGATTATCGGGCCCGCGGGCAAGGACATACAGATGTTGCCGCCCACCGTCGCCGCATTCCAGATCTTGAACGACGACAGGAACGCCGCACAACTTGTGGCGAACAGCGAAGCGGCGCGCCAGTCGCTCGGCGGTGGGAAAGCATTGAGCTCACCGATTGTGCACGTCGCACCGATCTCGAGGCCGGCATCGCTCGGCACCAAGCTGTCCCAACCGAGCGCGGTGAGGTCGACGAGGCGGCGCAGATCCGGCTGCTCGGTCGAGAACAACCACGTTCCCCCGGCGAGCCACGCGTCACCATTGCGCCAGACCGCACCCGGCCGGTCCGGGGGGTGCCGAACGATGTCGGTGATCGTGTTGAGATCCATAGCGCTGCTCCCCAGGGAAGGTGCCATGCAGTCTCGCCCGCGGTGACGATGGTGCCCCGAGGGGTCAGGCGGAGGATGCGCGCAGGGCGAACCAGCCGCTCGTCGGGTCGGCATACCCGTGGTAGAGCAGAGGGATTCGCTGGTCTATATCGAAATGGCGGTAGACGGCGAGCATTGCGGTGCGGACCGCGTAGTCCTGGAAGTCATCGACGCGTCGTGGGCCGATCGGCAACTCCGGGAGCAATGCCAGGCGAGCCATGTCTTCGGGGTCGGCGGTGTCCAGGCCGATCGGCTCTGGGTCGTCGATCAAATGATCGTGCAGCACGGCGCGGGTACGCGCATAGTCGGGCAGTAGCGTAGAGAAACCTCGGAACTCCGCACGCACCGAACTGTTCGGCTCGACCTGCGTCTGCACCAACTCCGTCAAACCGGCATCCAGATGCGACGCCTCGGCAGCCACGGTGAGCGGCACCTGTTCGAGCAGATGCAGAATGCACCCGCCCCGCACCAACGGTTGCGGAGCAAGAAATACCGCCAAGACCGGATCTCGGTACTCCCGGCAGGTCAAACAAACTTTCGTGTGAATCGGATCGGTCATGCGGCCCTCCTCGCGAGAGGCGTCGGCCGCTACACCGGACCCGCAAGCGACCTCGATTGAAATATCCATCGAACGCCGACCGTCGAAGACCGCTGCGATCGCCGACACCCGACCGGGGTTGCACTGGCAAGTATAGGAGCCTGCTACCCAAGAGGAAATGCCCTCGCACAGTCGTCGAGTTGGGTCACGATCGGCTTATCGCGCGCACCGATCGCGACCCAACAGTCGAGCGCTGAACGAATCGGCGTCAGGCGGAGACAACCGCCTGTTCGCGCTGGAGTTCGAGGGCGATGTCGATGAGTTGGTCTTCCTGGCCGCCGACCAGTTTGCGCTTGCCCGCCCGGACGAGCATTTCGGCGGCCGAGACGCCGTAGCGTTCGGCTTGGCGTTCGGCGTGCTTGAGGAAGCTGGAGTAGACGCCCGCGTAGCCCATCATGAGGGCTTGGCGGTCCAGGAGGCATTCCTGGGGCATGACGGGGCGGACCACGTCTTCGGCGGCGTCGGCGATGGCGAAGAAGTCGATGCCGGTTTTGATGCCGAGTTTGTCGGCGACGCCGACGAAGGCCTCGACGGGGGTGTTTCCCGCGCCCGCGCCGAAACGTCTTGCGCTGCCGTCGATTTGCTTGGCACCGGCACGGACGGCGTAGATCGAGTTGGCGACCGCGAGGTCCAGGTTTTCGTGACCGTGGAAGCCGACCTGGGCGTCGTCACCCAGTTCCGCGACCAGCGCGGCGACTCGGTCGGAAACCTGTTCCAGCACAAGGGCTCCCGCGGAGTCCACCACGTAGACGCACTGGCAGCCCGCGTCGGCCATGATGCGTGCCTGCTTGGCAAGCGCCTCCGGCGGCTGGGTGTGCGACATCATCAGGAAGCCGACGGTTTCCAGACCGAGCTCGCGAGCAAGGCCGAAGTGCTGAATGGAGACGTCGGCCTCGGTGCAGTGGGTCGCGATGCGGCAGATCGAGGCGCCATTGTCCTGGGCGACCTTGATGTCTTCCTTGACGCCGACACCGGGCAGCATGAGCACTGCGATCTTGGCCCGCTTCGCCGTCTCGGCGGCGATCTTGACCAGTTCCTGCTCGGGGGTTTTCGAGAAGCCGTAGTTGAACGACGAGCCGCCGAGGCCGTCGCCGTGGGTCACCTCGATAACCGGGACACCGGCACCGTCGAGGGCCGCGACGATATTGCGGACATCCTCGCCGGTGAACTGGTGGCGCTTGTGGTGCGAGCCGTCACGCAGCGAGGTGTCGGTGACGCGGATGTCGAGTTCTGCGGAATATGCCATGGTTGAAGCTCCTTACACCCGGGTCGAGAGGATCTGCTTGGCCATGACCTCGCCGACCTGCGTGGCAGCGGCGGTCATGATGTCGAGGTTGCCCGCATACGGCGGCAGGAAGTCGCCTGCGCCCTCGACCTCGACGAAGACCGAAACCTTCGCCATACCACCGGAAACCACCGAGGGCGGGTCGAACTGTGGCTCGTTGAGCAGCCGGTAGCCCGGCACGTACTTCTGGATGTCGGCGACCATCTGGTGGATCGATGCGGCGATCGCATCGGTGTCGGCATCCTCGGGAATCGCGCAGAAGATGGTGTCGCGCATGATCATCGGCGGCTCGGCCGGGTTCAAGACGATGATCGCCTTGCCGCGCTGCGCGCCGCCGATCGTCTCGACGCCGCGGCTGGTTGTCTTGGTGAACTCGTCGATATTGGCGCGGGTGCCCGGTCCAGCGGACACCGACGACACCGAGGCGACGATCTCGGCGTAGACCACCTCGACCACCCGCGACACCGCCGCGACGATCGGGATGGTGGCCTGGCCACCGCAGGTGATCATGTTGACGTTCAACGCATCCAAGTTCGCGCCGAGATTCACCGGCGGCACCACGGCGGGACCGACCGCGGCGGGCGTGAGGTCGACAGCGCGGATTCCGGCCTCGGCGTAGCGCGGTGCGGCGGCACGGTGCACGTACGCCGAGGTTGCCTCGAAAACCAGGTCCGGCAGCTCGGATCGGCCGAGCAGCCAGTCGACGCCCTCGTGCGAGGTCTCCAGCCCCAGCCCGCGTGCGCGCTTCAAACCCTCGCTCTCCGGGTCGATTCCGATCATCCACTTCGGCTGCACCGTGGTTGAGCGCAGCAGTTTGTACAGCAGATCGGTGCTGATATTGCCGGATCCGACGATCGCGGCGGTGACGGTCCCCGTTTCGGACACGGCAGGCCTCCTATTTGAATTGCAGACGAACAGAACCGAGTCCGGCGAACTCGGCATGGAAAGAATCGCCGGGGCGGGCGTCGATGGCGCGGGTGCACGACCCGGGCAGCACGATGTCGCCCGCCTTCAACCGCACCCCGAAACTCGCTACCTTGCGAGCCAGCCACGCCACCGCGATGACCGGATCACCGAGCACCGCGTCGCTGCGGCCCTCGGCAACCACCTCACCGTTGCGGGTGAGCACGGCATCGATGGCTTTGATATCCAGGTCTTTCGGCGCGACGCGCGCGACGCCGAGCACAAAGCCCGCCGAAGACGCGTTATCGGAGATGGTGTCGGCCAAGCCGATCTTCCAGTTCTTGATCCGGGTATCAATCAGCTCGATCGACGGCGCGTAGGCCACCGTCGCCGCGAGCACGTCGGCCTCGGTGCAGTCTTCGCCGGGCAGATCCGCGCCGAGTACGAAGCCGACCTCCACCTCGACCCTGGGGAACAGGAAGCGGGAGGTCTCGACAGGAACGTCCTCGAAGACCTCCATATCCGCGAGCAGGTGACCGTAGTCGGGTTCGTCGACGCCCATCATCTGCTGCATCGCCAGCGACGAAAGACCGACCTTGTGACCGACCACCTTCGCGCCGTTGTCGAGCTTGCGCCGGATATTGATCAACTGGATCTGGTAGGCGTCGACGACATCGATGTCGGGATGCCTGGCGACGAGTGGGTCGATGGCCACCCGGTCGCGCTCGGCGCCATCGAGTTCATCGGCCAATTCGGTTCGTACCGAGTCGGACAGCACGCTAATTTCCTTCCACTGTTGTCGGCTCGGGCATCGCGGCCCGCGCGAGTGCCACCACGGGCACGGAACCGGTTTCATCGCCCGCCGCGAACTTGCCCGCGCGTCGGCCGGAGTAGACGCAGTCGGCGAGGGACAGTCCGCTGACGTAGGAATCCGAGCAGATGCCGACCGCCGTCCGTCCCGCCGCGAACAGGCCCGGGATAACGGTTGCGGCAGTCGATTTCACCGCTCCGGTGCCCTCGTCGACGACAACGCCGCCGAGGGTGAGCATCGGGCATGGGTTGATGACGCTCGGTTTGATACCGACATCCAACAACCAGAATGGCCCTGCGCCTACCGTTTTGGTGAACTCGGCGGGCTTTCCGACCGGATCGGGTGTGCCGTTTTCGATGGCTTTGTTGTGCGCTGCCACGGTGGCGCGCAAACCGTCCGCGTCAATACCCGCCTTCGCCGCGACGGCGTCGAGGGTCTCGCCGCGCACCGCGGTCCGCCGCATCGCCTCGAACTGCGCGCGCTGGAACCAGGCGGCTTGACCACCGATCTGCGAGATGGCGGTGCGCATCAGGTTGTCGTCGGCGAGCAGCCAGCCCTTGCCGTCGTGTTCGGTGATCAGCGCATGGCCGACCGCCGCGCCGTAGCGGGTTTCGTCGATCACCCGCTTACCGTCCGCGTCGACGAGCACCGCGCCGGTGAAAGCACTGGGCGGCAAGATGAATCGCCAGGCCGAGATATTGCCCATCCGATCCGTGGCGGCACCGACCTGCTGCGCCATCAGGATGCCGCTGCCGTCGTCGCCGGTGGTGCCGAGCGCGAGTCCGCCGCGGTAGCGCGGGCCGTACTCTCGCAACATCTCGCGGTTGGCGATGAACCCGCCCGCGCTGAGCACTACGCCGCGCCGGGCTCGGATCCGAATCGTGCTGCGGTAGCGGCGATCCATCTTCGCCAGCTGTCGCTCCATCGCCTTGCGCAGTGGCGGATAGTAGATGCCGGGCTTCGCGGCGATTTTCGCGATCCGCGTGTAGCGGTCCCTGATCCGGCCCGGGGCATCGCGCAGCGTCTCGCATTCGACGCCGGTCACGCTGCCGTTGTCATCGACGATCAAACGGGTTACCCGCGTGAGGGTTTCCACCCGCACGCCGCGCCGGGAAGCCGAGGCGGCCAGCGGCCCGGTCAGCTTCTTGCCGGAGGTGCCCCTGCCCTTGACCCGGTGTCCGCGCTGCGCGGGCGTGGCGACCTCGCGGCCGTAACCGGAGACCTCGCTGCCCGAGTAGTAGAGGTAGTAGCTGTCGTTGGGATAGGAGGTCTTGTACGGGCAAAGCGACGCCTCGAACGGCACGCCGTGACCCTTCAGCCACTCGATCATCGCGGGGCTCTGCTCGACGAAGCGGCGCAGCGTCTCGGGTGTGACGGCGGTGCCGACCTCTCGCTCGAGGTAGGCGAGCATCTGCTCCGAGGTATCGCTGACACCCGCTTCTTGCTGCACCGATGTGCCACCGCCCGCGTAGATGATGCCGCCCGACAGCGCGGAGGCGCCGCCACCGGCGAACCGCTCCAGCACCAGGACCTGCGCGCCCGCGTCCGTCGCTTCCAGCGCGGCAGCCGCACCCGCGGCGCCGTACCCGACCACGACTACGTCGGCGGCCAGGTCCCATTCGCCGCTTGCGACTGCTTGCAGGTCGCTCGAAACAACTTCGCCGCTTGCGACTGCTTGCAGGTCGCTCGAAACAACTTCGCCGCTTGCGACTGCTTGCAGGTCGCTCGAAACAACACTGCCCATGTATTCAACTCCGGTCTGAAACTGAAACAAGTTTTCTCGACGAATGGAACGCCGAGTAAGTCTTCTGCCACACAACATAGACCAACGGCCGCACCATTCTATAACGTGTTCTACATGACTGATCGGGAATACGATGTGGTGGTGGTCGGCAGCGGCGCTGCCGGGATGACCGCTGCCCTCGCCGCGGCCCACCATGGGCTGAGCGCGGTGATCATTGAAAAGGCCGCGCACTACGGCGGGTCCACCGCACGCTCCGGTGGTGGCGTGTGGATCCCCGGCAACAAGGCGCTGCTGGCGTCCGGACGACCCGATGACCGCGAGGTGGCGCGCACCTACCTGCACAGCATCATCGGCGAGGTGGTGCCGAAGGAGCGGATCGATACCTTCATCGATCGGGGCGCGGAAGCCTTCGACTTCGTGCTCGACCACTCCCCGCTGCGGATGAACTGGGTGCCCGGCTACTCCGACTACTACCCGGAGGCCCCTGGCGGCAAGGGCGAGGGCCGCTCGTGCGAGCCCAAGCCGTTCAACGCCATGATCCTCGGCGAAGAGCGGTTCAAGCTCGAGCCGCCTTACGCCAAGGCGCCGCTGAACGTCGCGGTCACGCAGGCCGACTTCGTCCGCCTGAACCTGATCCGCAGGCACCCGAAGGGCATCATGCGTGCCCTTCGGGTCGGCGCGCGCACATACTGGGCGAAGGCCACCCGCAAGCATCTGATGGTGATGGGTCAAGCCATCATCGCCGCGATGCGCAAGGGGCTCATGGACGCGAATGTGCCGCTGCTGCTGAACACGCCGATGACCAAGCTCATCGTGGACAACGACGTGGTCACGGGGGTCGAAGCCACGCAGGACGGTGAGACGGTCACCTTCACCGCTCGCTATGGCGTTGTTCTCGGCAGCGGCGGTTTCGAGCACAACGCCGAGATGCGGACCAAGTACCAGCGTCAGCCCATCACCACCGAGTGGACCACCGGTGCTGCGGCCAACACCGGCGACGGCATCATCGCGGGCATGGAAGCGGGCGGCGCTGTCGGCTTCATGGAGGACGCGTGGTGGGGGCCGACCATCTTCAAGGGCGGCAGGCCGTGGTTCGCCCTTGCCGAGCGCAACCTGCCGGGCACCATCATGGTCAACGCCGACGGCAAGCGATTCGGTAATGAGTCCGCTCCTTACGTCGAGGCCGTGCACACCATGTACGGCGGCGAATACGGGCAGGGTGAGGGGCCCGGCGAGAACATCCCCACGTGGCTGGTGTTCGACCAGCGCTACCGGAACCGCTACATCTTCGCCGGACTACAGCCTGGTCTGCGGTTTCCGTCCCGCTGGATGGAAAACGACAACATCGTCAAGGCGGACACCCTCGAAGAGCTGGCCGCCAAGACCGGTGTGCCCGCGGACAACCTCGCCGCGTCCGTCGCCCGGTTCAACAAGTTCGCCGAGATCGGCAAGGACGAGGATTTCGGCCGCGGCGACAGCCACTACGACCGGTACTACGGCGATCCGACCGTGAAGCCGAACCCGTGCCTGGCCGCGCTGGTGCAGGGTCCGTACTACGCGGCCAAGATCGTGCCAGGTGACCTCGGAACCAAAGGCGGCCTTGTCGCCGACACCGCGGGCCGGGTGCTGCGGGAAGACCAGAGTGTCATCGAGGGCTTGTACGCCTCTGGTAACTCGAGCACCCCGGTGATGGGCCACACCTACGCGGGGCCGGGCGCCACCATCGGACCGGCGATCACCTTCGGGTACCTGGCGGTGCTGGATATCGCGGAACGCAAGAAGTCGCGGTCGTCCACCGCGGCCGCCGAGGCATAGCGGCAAGGGCGCGTCCGTCTCACGGAGCGGACGCCCCCTTGCTATAAAACGCCGCACTGAACATTGTTGGCTCGAGGCAGCCACTGCGCTGACGGCCGGTTAGAACAGCAGCAAACCCGTGCCCTTCGGGACCGGGTAGACGATAAGGAGCAGCCGTTGCCCATCGACCCGAACATCGCGCTCGGCGCGGAACTTCCGAGCCGGGAGTTCGCCTGGTCGCCGTCCGACGTACAGCTCTACCAACTCGGCCTCGGCGCGGGCACCCGCTGGACCGACCCCGCCGAGCTGCGTTACCTCGATGACCGCGTACCGCAGGTGCTTCCGACATTCGCGACCGTCGCGGCGACGCTGCACGAAACCGAGCCACCGAAGGTGCGCTTCCCCGGCATCGACATCGATCTCGCGAAGGTGGTGCACGGACACCAGGAGGTCGAGGTGCATCGCCCGATCCCGGCCGAGGGTAAAGCGACGAGCACCGGCCGTATCACCGAACTGTGGGACAAGGGCTCTGCGGCGGTCGTAGTGCAGGAACAGACTGTCGCCGGTTCCGACGGCGCGCCGCTGTGGACCACGCGCTCGTCCATCTTCGCCAAGGGCGAGGGCGGCTTCGGCGGCGAACGCGGGCCGAGCACCAAGTCCGTGCTGCCCGATCGCGCACCGGATTTCGATGTCAGCACACCGACACTGCCGCAGCAGGCGCTGCTGTACCGCCTCTCCGGCGACCGCAACCCGCTGCATTCGGATCCCGAATTCGCCCGCGCCGCGGGCTTCCCCAACCCGATTCTGCACGGCCTGTGCACCTACGGAATCGTCTGCAAGACCGCGACCGACACCGTGCTCGGCTCGGACGCGAGCCGGGTCACCGGATTCCGCGCGCGCTTCGCCGGTGTTCTCTACCCCGGTGAGACCATTCGCACCCGGATCTGGCGCCAGGATAGTGAATTGGTCATCGCGGCCACCGTCGTCGAGCGCGCGGACGCCCCCGTCCTCGCGGATGTCGCACTCCGGTTCAGCTGAACCAACACGGCCGTGCGGTCGAGCCGAATGCGGCTCGACCGCGTCGTTCTCGCTAACCGGCCGCGGCAGTGCCATCGTCATCGCGGCGTCGCTTGACCGCGACTCCTTGAATGATCAAGCCGTACAACACGATCACCAGCACCGGCGCGGCGATCGGAACCCAGGCCAGACGCAGCGGCAGCAGCGCGGCTCCGACCGCTACCGCCGCGAATCCGACCGCGCCGACCACCGAGGGCACGGTCGTCGGGACCACACCGACCGGCGCCGCTACCGTCGCGGCGTTCAACAGGTAGGTGGTGGCGACCAAACCCGTTGCCGCGGCGGCGAGTACGCCGGTGTCAGCGAAGGCGAGCACGCCGATCGCGAGCAGCACCGCCGCGACGGCTCCGAGCCGGAACCACCAGCCCGCGGCGACCAGGATCAACGCGGGAATGCCCGCCCATGGCGTCATCAGCGTTACCGAGGCCACCAAGAGCACACCGGACAGGATCGCGAGGAAACGGATCATCGGCGCACCCGGAAGGCGCGACGGTGCTCCGGGATCAGGCGCATGACCTCATCGAGGCGCGCACCGTCGGGCCACGCCACGATGTCGACGCCGACGGTGCCCATGTCTCGATACATGGAGGCGCGCTCCAGCTGCCACATTCTGGCCAGCGTCGGATCGAGGTGATCGTAGAAGGGCGGGCCGCGCAGGACATCCACGACGATCACCACGTGCCCACGCTTGCGCAGATCGATCAGCGACAGCGCGAATTGGGTGTCGAGCAGGGTGGAGAAGGCGATGACGATGGCGCCGAGCGGCACCGCCCCGTGCGGTGCCAGCGTCCCGGTCGTCGGGATGTGCTCGTCGCCGACGTCCAGCACGGTGTCGATGATCCGATAGAACTGGCGGCGCCCGATATCCGGCCGCAGCCAGCGCGGAGACCGGCCGAGGCAGACGACCGCGGTGCGGTCGCCCGCCTGCAACGTCGACTGCACCACTTGCGCAGCGCCACGCACCGACAACTCGAGGGATTCGGTGGCCGGCCCCGGCGCCTGCTGCGAAGTGTCCACGAGCACAACCACATCCGCGGAACGGTTGGTCAGCCGCTCGGTGACGTAGAGCTTGCCGCGGCGCGCGCTCACCGGCCAGTTCACGATCCGCAGCTGATCGCCGGGGGCATAGGCGCGGATGTCGGCGTACTCGACGCCTGGACCGTGCTTGCGGGTCAGGTGCGTGCCGAGCCGCTCGGGAAGCTCGGTGCGCGGCAACCGCATTCGCTGCGGATCGGTGATCGGATAGACGAAAAGCTGACCCGCGGGCAGCACCGCCGTCGCCACCGACAGTCCCGCCGGGCTGAGCGCGGAAATCCGAACCGCCAACGGATACCGACCCCAACGGTCGGCCGTCAGCGCCATCCGCAGCCCGGCGGGAGCCGCCCCGGAATCATGCGCCTCCTCGACTTCGATTCCGAGTCTTTCCACCGGTTCCGGCTTGCAGCGCAGCAGCGCATGGCCGGATTCGACGAAGGCGGCGACCGTGACCACGACCTCCTCCGTCTCGAAGCAACGCACCGTCCCGCCGCCGTCGACCTGAATCCTGGTGGGCGACTGCTGCCACGACGCGGTGGCGAGCACACCGAGCAGCGGTGCGGCGAAGACGACGAGCTGCCATCGGCCGAGTGCCACAGCGAGCACCAGTGCCAAGGCCGCGCATGCCGCGAGCATGAACACCAATGGCGCTGGACGCCAGCGTAATTCGGCCTCGACGAGGGTGCTCGCGTCGCGATGTCTCATGGCACCGAAGCGCGCGGCACCGGAAGGCGGCGCAGTAGCTCGCCGATGACATCCTCGCCGCGGATCCGGCGCACCCACATCTCCGGGCGCAGCGTGATCCGGTGCGCCATCGCCGGAATCGCCAGCGCCTTCACGTCTTCGGGAATCACATAGTCCCGCCCGAGCAGCAGGGCTCGTGCGCGCGACATCTGCACCAGGTCCAATTCGGCACGCGGGCTCGCGCCGACCTCCACCTGCGGATGCCCACGCGTCGCGGCGGCGAGCGCGACCACGTAGCCGACCACGTCGGGGTGCACCGTCACGAACTCGACCGACTGCCGCATTTCCAGCAGCCCGTTCGCATCGACCACCTGCCCGACCGTCGGCGGCGTCGAGCCACGCTCCAGGCGGCGGCGGATCATCTGGGTCTCATCGTGCTCGGAGAGATAACCGAGCCGCAGCATGAGCGCGAACCGGTCCAGCTGCGCTTCCGGCAGCGGATAGGTGCCCTCGTATTCGATCGGGTTGTCGGTCGCGAGCACGACGAAAGGCTGTGGCAGCATGTAAGTTTCGCCATCCATGCTGACCTGCCCCTCGGCCATGGCCTCCAGCAGCGCCGCTTGCGTCTTCGGCGGGGTCCTGTTGATCTCGTCGGCGAGCAGCAGATTGGTGAACACCGGGCCGCGCCGGAAATTGAACCGGCCGGAAGCCATGTCATAGATCGTCGACCCGAGCAGATCCGCGGGCAACAGGTCCGGCGTGAACTGCACGCGGGTGAAATCCAGCCCGAACGCGGCGGCGAAGGATCTGGCGATGAGTGTTTTGCCGAGGCCGGGTAGGTCCTCGATCAGGACATGACCGCCGGACAATACGGCGATCATGATCAGCTGCAACTCCTCGCGCTTGCCGACGATGACCCGGGATAACTCCCGAAGCACCGCCTCGCTGCGCTGGACGGTCGCGTCCATCGGCATCGTCATTTGTCTTCCCGCACTTGTCTCAACCCATTCTCTTCAGTCCGTGTTCGATGGGGCATTTTCCTCATTACATTCTCTGGAGACGGCGCAGAATTTCATCGAGCACCGCCCGCCCCGGTGCGGGAGTCGTCTGATCGCGCAATGCCGAGTTCGCCGGATCGACCCAGCGCCACAGTTCCGGGCCGAACTGGAGCATCCCGGCGGTCTCGGTCGCCCTTCGATTCTTCGAGACCCGCAAACCGGTGGACAGCTCGAACTCCTTGGCAAGCAACGGGCGTAGGTGCCGGTCCCAATCGGCACGGCTACCGTCCGCGCGGTCGGCGAGCATCTCGGCCCTGGCGTGCCAGTGGTACAGCATCTCGGCCGGGCCGTTCTCGATTTCGTCGGTGTCGATGTCCTGGCTCGGCGTCGATCGCGCGCGCAGCGACCAGATCAGCTGAAGCAGCGCGAGCGCCACCGGAACTCCGGCGAGGATCAGCATGGCGTCGCGCGCCTTGCCGAAGGTGATGAGCTCGACCAGCACGACGACGGCGACCGCGCCGATCACGGTTCCCATGCGATTCACACCGGCACCTCACCTTGCAGATCGGCGAGCACGATGCGCAGCAATTGCTCGGCCCGCATCCGCTGCCATTCGAGCATCGAGTGCGGGCTGAACCTGGCCTCCTCGAACAGCGCGACCAACTCGCGCGCGGACGCGTCGTGCAGTGCGCCGCGCTCGAAGGCGCGCGCAAGCACCTCCATCGGGGTGTCGGAGGCCAGCGGCGCTGCGGCGCGATCGAAGGACAGGCCGTGTTCCATGGCGACGTAGCAGGCGATGATCGCGGTGCGCGGCTCCTGGCCGGGCGCGTTCATCGCGGCGAGGCCCATCTCGGCGGCCCTCGCCAGTGAATCGACCACCGTCGGCGCGGCAGGGGCTTCGGGGGCCGCGACCGCGACCGGCTTGCGTCGGACGGCCATCGCGACCACCACCATGCCGGTGATGGCCACGGCGACCAGCACGACGGCCGCGGCCGTTGCCAGCAGCAGCGCGGTGCCGGTCAGCTGGGAAGTCGGTCCGGACGGGTCCGGGGGCGTGGTGACGATCGGGTCGGCCGGTTCGGCGGATTCGGTCGGTAGCGGCGGTCGATCGGTGGCGGCTTCGCGGCCGAAGCCGACGAAAAAGACCGCAGAAGCCGCGGCGAGTATCAGCGAGAGCCCCGCAAGCACAGCGAGCACCAGCAGGCCGACCCTGCCGAGACGCCCCGACCTGCGTTCGACGGCGCGATCCGACACCGGCATGGCCAGGGGAAGACGGTGCTGACTCGCGATTACTCCGGCGATCAGAATGACGACCGAGACGGTCAGCAGCACCGGCATCAGCGCGATCGCGAGCGCCGAAGGGATCGATCGAGACTGCGCGGGGCCGCTCGCTCCCGGAATGTGACCGCGCAACGCGATCGCGGCAAACGCAACCAGCGTGATCAGCACGATCACGCGCAATATCGGCGCACGCGCCCCGGCCACTTCGTTACCGCCACATCTCAGTACTGCACAAAACAGCCACATAGTTACATGCCGAGCGGTCCGCTCGGGAGCGAATCGAATACATAGGACCAGGTCCTCTTTATCCCGCGACGCCGCGGCGTCGATCCGACCGGCGCGCGCTATCAGCCCAGTTCGGACCACATCACAGCGGCTGCCGACGAATCTTGTGACAGCGACCAGCAGCGGCGATCGCTGGATCGAGGGTGACAGTTGTTTTCAGGCAACTGCTGCTGGGTCCGGCTGCGGCAGCATCGGCGACGGGCTGGGTGGCGCGAGCTCGCTCAATCGGCTGGCGGCGCGCGAAATGTCGGGGAGGGGAATGTCGGCGACAAGATCCGGCAGCGGCACGTGGGCCGACACGGTGAGCCGAAGGTCGGCGTCGTAGAGGACATCGACCAGGTTCACCAGGCGCATCGCCCAGTCGAGTGGCACATTGCGCAGGCGGGGTACGTCGCAGAGTGTCCAGTTCGAAAAGTGTCGCGCGAGCTCGACGTAGTCGGCGGAGGAGGTCGGCGTGCCGCACAGGGCATCGAAGTCGATGACGATCGACGCGCCCTCGACGACCCGTGCGTGGACGTGCCGAGTGCCGATGGCTACCTCGACGCCACTCGCGCTGTCTCCCCGGTACGGCAGGTCTGATTCGGCCGACGCCGCACCCGGCACGAGGTTCTGTGGTCGGTTTGGGCGGACCAGGTATCGGCCCGCTACGAATCCGGTTGGCGCTGCGTCGCGCGAGGCGCGGGTGCGGTAGTCGAGTGGGCCGTCGACCGACAGCACGTCGAGGTGGGCGACGATGCGGTCGATGGTCGGCAGGAAGCGGTCGTGGAACAAGGGGTTGGGCAAGAGGTCCTGCGGTGGATAGTTCGACGTCACCACCAGCAGGATGCGGCGGGCGAACAGTGCGTCCAGAGTGCGCGCGATCAGCATCGCGTCACCGATATCGTGCACGTGGAATTCGTCGAAGCACACCAGCTCGGCGTCGCCGAGGAGCGTGGCGATGGCGCGATCGATGGATCCGGATGCGGCGAGGGCCGCGTGTAATCGGGCGAAGAAGCTGTGGAAGTGGAAGCGGCGCTTGTGGCTCGATGTCACGCTCGTGAAGAACCGGTCCATCAGCATCGTCTTGCCGCGACCGGGCCTGCCGTGCAGGTAGATCCCGTGGTGGCGGTTGACCGGTCGGCCGCGCCGGTCGACGAGTTCGCCGAGGCGAGCGGCGACCCGCAGCTGGTCGGCATTCAATTCGAGCGCATCGGTATTCATGACATCCTCCTGATCCTCTACAGTTGTAGAGGATCAGGCGATGCGGTAGCCAGGAAAGGTGAGGATGTCCACAACAGACCGTCGCACGCTCATCGTCGAAGCCGCCATCGATCTGATTGCCGGCCAAGGCATCCGGGCGCTCACCCACCGAGCCCTCGATACGGCACTCGACCTGCCCGCCGGGTCGGCTTCGTACTACTTCCGCACCAAACGCGCGCTAATCGAAGCGATCACCGACCGCATCACCGAGCGCTCCCGCGCGGACTTCCTCACCGCACAAGCTGCCGCCGATCCAGCGCAGCACCTCGGCTATCCAGCTCGCACCACGCACGGCGCCACAGCGATCGATCCCACCGACATCGCCCGCGCCATCGCGACCTGGCTCGACCGGCTACTCACCGACCGCCGCAATCACCTGATCGTCCGGCACGCGCTACTGATCGATCTCCTGGCCGACCCCGATCTACACCCTCGGCTGGCGCACAGCCTGTTCTCCGTGGAGCGCGCGCGAAACCTGTTCCACGCCTTGGGTTTCGCGGATCCCGCGGCGGCCGCGGCAGATTTCGTCGCCATCATCGAGGGTGCGGTGTTCGACCGCTTCGCGGGCGCTCGCACCCAGTTGCCCACGGGGACACCGGAGAGCATCGACCAACTCACCGCACTGCTATCGACCTATCTGCTCAGCAATCAACCGCGTTCCACCTAGCTCCTACCTAAACACTGAATCGTCAGCGCCGCCCACGTCGAAGTGTGGTGGCCGATAAGACTTTGGGCGCGGGGGGCCCGGCGGCGCCTTGCTCGGGACGCTGTTCGACTGGCGCGCCACTTTCTGGGTGGTAGCGATGTTGTGCCTACCTTCGGCGGTCGCGGTTGCGCGTGGCCTTCCCGCCACCGCGAGACAGCCGGAGGCATCGACCGGACCGGATCTACGCCAGGAAATCGCGCAGCTGCGGCACCCGAGACTGATCGTGGTCATGCTCCTTGGCGCGCTGGTCAATGCCTCAACTTTCGGCACCTTTACCTATCTCGCTCCGATCGTCACCCAGGTCGCCGATCTGGATTCGATGTGGGTCCCTGTCGTACTCGTACTGTTCGGGTCAGGGGCATTTGTCGGCGTCACCGTCGCAGGACGCCTGTCCGATCAACGGCCCGGTCTTGTTATCGCGGTCGGCGGGCCGCTACTGCTCGCGGGGTGGGTCGCCTTGGGCTTTGCGCCACCGACCCGTCGCTGCCGCCACATTGAGTACCCAGCTGGCCGAACTCGGACCTGTCTACGCCAGCAGCATCCTGGTCGCGATCGCGCTGATAGTCGTTCTGCCGCTTCGGGCTGTCATAGCCTCGTGCGACTATCGTTCCCAGCCGCGTTCGCTGTAGGTGCTGCCGGAAGAAAAGGCGCGGATTCCGGCGAGCGGATAGCGGATGATCGAGTCCTCGGGCAGGGCGTCGAGTGGAAACCAGCGAAGTTCGTAGCATTTATCCGGCTCCCGGTTGGTCGGCGCACCGTTCCATCGCAGCACCTCGAAGAACAGTCCGAGGCGGGATTCACGGCCGGAACCGATCACGTGGGCGGTGTGGAAAAGCCGCAGATCCGCGGGATCGATGACGATGCCGATCTCCTCGTGCGCCTCGCGTACCGCCGCGGCGGCAACGGACTCACCCGCTTCGAGCTTGCCCGCGGGCAGATGCCACAGGCCGTCGAACTCGTCCTCGCTGCGACGCTTGCTGAGCAACAACTCGTTGTCACGGATGACCAGGACATGAGCGTCGACGAGATGCCGGTCGGTCATAAAACTCCTCCGTGATCGGCGGCCTACGCGGGGATCAGGTCAGTTGGCGCTGAGTACGAGGCCCGAGGTCGGCACGCCGGTCCCCGCGGTGACCAGGATGTGCTCCAGGTCTTGGACCGGATTCACGGAGGTGCCGCGGATTTGGCGGACGGCCTCGGCGATGCCGTTCATACCATGGATGTAGGCCTCACCGAGCTGGCCGCCGTGCGTATTCAGTGGGAGGCGACCGCCCATCTCGATCGCGCCGTCGGCGATGAAATCCCGGGCCTCGCCGCGACCACAGAAGCCGAGTTCCTCCAGCTGCATGAGGACGAACGGGGTGAAGTGGTCGTAGAGGATGGCGGCCTGCATATCGTCGGGACGCAGACCGCTCTGCGCCCAGAGCTGCTCGCCGACCAGACCCATTTCGGGTAGACCCGTCATGGCGTCGCGATAGTAGCTGGTCATCACGTACTGATCGGCGCCGGAACCCTGTGCGGCCGCGGTGATCACAGCGGGACGCTGCGGCAGGTCACGGGCGCGTTCGGCGCTGGTGACGACGATCGCGACACCACCGTCGGACTCCTGGCAGCAGTCGAGCAGGTGCAGCGGTTCGGCGATCCAGCGCGAATTCTGGTGCTCTTCCAGCGTGATCGGCTTGCCGTAGAAGAAGGCGTTCGGGTTCACCGCGGCATGCTTGCGGTCGGCGACGGCAACCCTGCCGAAGTCCTCGCTCGTCGCGCCGTAGACGTGCATGTAGCGGCGGGCGACCATGGCCACCTGCGCGGCGGGCGTGCCGAGACCCTGCGGATAGGACCAGCCCGCGTCGATACCCGAGGAGGTCGGCGCGGCGGCGAGTGCCGTGGAGAACTGGCCGAAGCGCGACACCGAACGCTCGTTGAAGGCGCGATAGGCGACGACAACGTCGGCGACCCCGGTCGCGACCGCCATCACCGCCTGCTGAACGGTGGCGCACGCGGCGCCACCGCCGTAACCGATGTGGCTGAAGAACTTCAGCTGCGGGATCCCGACGGCGCGGGCGACCGCGGCCTGGGTATTGGTGTCCATGGTGAAAGTCGTCAGGCCGTCGACATCGGCAGGCGTGAGGCCCGCGTCGGCGAGCGCGGCGGTGACGGCCTCGGCGGCAAGCCGCAATTCACTGCGCCCGGAGTCCTTGGAGAAGTCGGTGGCGCCGATGCCGACGATGGCCGCGCGGCCGGATATACCGTGCTCAGTCATTCGAACCCCGATAGGAGATAACGGCTTTCGCCGTGATGTGGTCACCGAGGCTGTCCTTGCCGACGACGGCGATGTGGATGTCGTCGCCCGACACCTCGGTCACTGTGCCGGAAAGGGTCAGCGTGTCACCGGAGTACAGCGGAACACCCAGCCGCAGGGCGATCGACCGCACGATCGCGCGCGGCCCTGCCCAATCGGTGACGAAGCGCTGCACCAGACCGGTGTCGGTGAGGATATTGACGAAGATGTCCTTGGAACCGCGGGCTACCGCCTTGTCCCTGTCGTGGTGAACATCCTGAAAATCCCTGGTGGCCAGGGCCGTGCTGATCACGAAGGTCGGGTCGACCTCGATGACGAGGTCGGGAAGTTCGGTACCGACCCGAACATCGCCTCGGCCGATCTCTGCTCGCTCACTCATGCGCTCGCCCGCCAGACCGGCAGCACGACATCGTCGCCGAGCTTGTCGAACTCGACCTCGACCGGCAGGCCGACCTTCACTTCGGCCGTGTCGATACCGCGCAGTTCACCGAGCATGCGCACGCCTTCCTCCAATTCGACCAGCGCCACAACGAACGGCAGTTGCCGCCCGGGCACTTTCGGCGCGTGATGCACGACGTAGCTGAATACTTCGCCGCGTCCCGAGGCGACCACGTAGTCGGTCTGCTCGGACTTGTCTTTCCAGATCGCCGGGATCGGCGGATGCCGCAGGGTGCCGTCCGGCAGCCGCTGGATCCGCAGCTCGCCCACCATGGTGCCCGCCCAGAAGAACTCGGTGTCCTGGGAAACCAGCGGCTCGACGCGAGCTCCCGAGGGCTCTTTCGGTGCGGCGGCGGTGCCGGGTACGAACTTCAAGAGCCGGAAAAGCATCTCGGCGACGACCTCGTCGCCGACCTGCCAGCTGGTCTGGAAGGTGACGAACCAGCCCTCCCCGAGCGCGGTTCGCTTCGGGCCACGGATTTCGGCCAGCCTGCTGGTGACCGCGACCTGCTCACCGACATTCAGATACCGGTGATAGGTCTGCTGACAGTCGGTGGCGACCACCGAGGTGTAGCCGGCGGCGTCGAGCAGGTCGGTAACCTTGGCCATCGGATCATCTTGTGGGCGAGAACCGTTGAGCCCGAACATGGTCCACACCTGGGCCATCGCCGGTGGCGCGACGGCGCCGGGGAAACCGGCGGCCCGTGCGGCCTCGTCGTCGACGTAGACGGGGTTGGTATCCCCCAGCGCCTCGACCCAGTTGTTGATCATCGGCTGGTTCACCGGGTCACGCCCGAGCCGGGGCGCGCAGTCCCCTGCCGCGATGATGCGTTCGGCGGCGGCGGTAATCGCTTCCGGAGTCATGGTTTCCTTCACTATCGCGGTACTCGCGGCAACTTCAGCCCGGACGAGGCGACCAGTTCGCGCATTACTTCGTTGACACCGCCGCCGAAGGTCACCACCAGGTTCTGTTTGGTCCTGCGGTCGAGCCAGCTCAGCAATTCGGCGGTGGCCGGATCGGCGGGATCTCCGTAGCGGCCGATGACTTCCTCGGCGAGCCTGCCCGCCTCTTGGAGCGATTCGGTGGAGAACACCTTGGTCGCCGACGCATCGGCGATCACGGCGGCCTGGTCACCGCCGACGGTGGCGGCCACCTGCCAGTTCAGCAGCTCGTTGAGCCGGACCATGGCGTGCAGGCGGCCGAGCGCACGGCGCACGTCGACCTCGCCGAGCACACCGCGCGGCTGCGCCCAATCGTGCACCCTGTCGTAGAGCTGCTCGATCTTGCCGGACGGGCCGAGGCTCACCCGCTCGTGGTTGAGCTGGGTGGTGATCAGCTTCCAACCCCGATCCTCCTCGCCGACAAGCATGTTCGCCGAGGCGCGCACATTGTCGAAGTAGGTGGCGTTGGTGTGGTGGGCGCCGTCGCAGGTGATGATCGGCGTCCAGGAATAGCCTGGATCGGTGGTATCCACGATCAGGATCGTGATGCCGCGGTGCCTCGACTCGACAGTGCCGGTTCGGCAGGCCAGCCAGACGAAGTCGGCCTCGTGTGCGCCGGTGGTGAAGATCTTCTGCCCGTTGATGATCCAGTCGCCGGACTCGTCGCGCACCGCACTGGTCCGCAGTGCGGCCAGGTCGGTGCCCGCCTCCGGTTCGGAGTAGCCGATCGCGAAATGGATATCGCCGGAAAGGATTCCGGGCAGGAACTTCGCCTTCTGCTCGTCGGTGCCGAACTGCTGCAATGTCGGCCCGACCGTCAGCAGAGTCACCAGCGGCAGCGGCACATCGGCGCGCACCGCCTCGTTGAAGAAGATCTGCTGCTCCATCGGGCCGAAACCCTGGCCGCCGTACTCCTTCGGCCAGCCGACGCCGAGCCAGCCGTCCGCACCCATCCGGCGCACCACCGCGCGATAGGCGTCGCCGTGTCGATTGATCGACATCTCGGCTTCCTCTTCAGGAGTCACGAGATCGGCGAAGTACGAACGCAATTTATCGCGCAGCGTGAGCTGCTCCGCGGTCAGGTCGATGAACATCTGGCCCCCAATCGATCGAGGCGCAACGATTCGCCGCCCAGCCAGCGCGCGATGTCCTTGGCCTGCGAGTAGTAGCGGTGCATCGGATGGGTTATGTCGACGCCGAGGCCACCGTGCAGGTGATGACACTTCTGCATAGCGGCGGGCAATTCCGAGGCGACGGTGTAGGCGAGTACGTCGAGATCGTCGTCGATCCGCTCCTGGTGCGCCTGGCTGGAATCGTCCTGTGCCAGTGCCCAGTTCGCCGATACCGCGGCGACATGCAGCGTGCGCGAGACGACGTACAGATCGGCGATCTGCTGCGCGACGGCCTGGAATTCGGCAAGCGCCTTGTTGAACTGCCTGCGCGTACGCACATGCTCGGCGGTCAGTACGAGCGCGCCTTTCAGCAACCCGTCCGCGACCGAACCGATCGAGGCGACCGCGAACCGGTGCAGCTCCGGGATGCCACCGGGCAGCAACCGCTCGGCCGGAATCTCGACGTTGTCGAGCCGCACACTGCATTCCGGGATCCCACCGGACACCGGCGACGGTGTGAGCGTAAGTCCCTCGGCATCCGAATCGACAAGCGCGATACCGGAATCGGTGGGAATCAGCAGCCAGCGCGCCAGCTGCGCATAGGGCACAGCGACCTTGTGGCCGGTAATCCGCACCGAATCGCCCTCGGAGACCGCCGTTGTTTGCGGGTTGACCACGAAGGGATTGGCGGGCTCACTCAGCGCCGCGGTGAGCACGGCCCCCTTCGCTACCTCGGGGAATATCTGTTCGGCAACGCTCTCGGGCAATGCGGCCAAGAGCGGCAGCAGCCCGAACCCGAGCGTCGACACGGCGGGCACGGCCACCGCGTCGGTGGCCAGCTCGGTAAGCAGCACCGCTACTTCCGGCAGGCCCATGCCATCACCGCCGAAGCGCTCCGGCAACGCGACCGACAGCAGTCCGCTGTCGACGAGCTTCGGCCACAGCTCGATATCGCGTGCCGGTTCATGTTCCAGCAAACTCACGACGACCTCGGCCACCGCGTCCTGGCCCTCGTCCCTGGTGAAGTCCACGCTTTTTCTCCCAGTTACTCGTCGACTAGCTGTCCGTGTCGCGGGGCAGTCCGAGTATCCGCTCACCAGCCACGGTCAGCAGGATCTGCTCGGTTCCCCCAGCGATCGATAAACAGCGCGTGAGCAGGAACTCTTTTACCACTTCCGAGTCCTGCGCACCGATAGGACCTGCCGTCTCCACGGCGAATTCGGCCACCGCCTGGCGATGGCGGACACCGACGAGCTTGCGCACGCTACTCTGCGCGCCCGGATCACCGCCCGCCAGCATTCGCACTGCAGCACGTTGCTCCAGCAACAATCCAGCGATCGCATCCGATACGAAGCCGCCGAGACGGTCGTTCAGCAGTTCCGCGCCGGGCCCCGTCGCAGGCAGTTTGGCGATGAGCTCCTCGAGCACCGGCCCGATGCCATTGCCGCCCATCGCGACCCGCTCTGTCGAGAGCGTCGAGCGGGCGATCTTCCAGCCGTTGTTCAGGTCCCCGACCACACCGTCGTCGGGGACGAAGACATCGTCGAGGAACACCTCGCTGAAGCGCGCCTCTCCGGTGATCTGCACGAGCGGACGTACCTCTAGCCCCGCGCTGCGCATATCGAGAACGAAGTAGCTGATGCCACGATGCTTCGGCGCTGCGGGGTCGGTGCGAGCCAGGCAGATCGCCCAGTTCGCCTTGTCACCCAACGACGTCCACACCTTCTGGCCGTTCAGCACCCAGCCACCGTCGACCTTCTTTGCGGTGGTGCGCAGCGCGGCCAGATCCGAACCGGCCCCTGGTTCACTGAACAGCTGACACCAGACGACCTCGCCGCGCAGTGTCGGCCAGGCGAATCGTTCGACCTGCTCCGGTGTTCCGTGTTGCAGCAGGGTGGGCACCGCCCAACCGCCGATCGCCAGGTCCGGCGATTCCAGTCCGGCGCGGCGCAGTTCCTCCGAGATCATCAGACCCGCCATCGGATCTGCGCCACGGCCGTAGGGCACGGGCCAGTGCGGCATGACGAGCCCGGCCTCGACCATGGCGTTGCGACGTTGTTCGACGGGCAGCGCGGCGATACCCGCCACCTCGGCGGCCAGTTCGTTCGCACTGCTGTCGTCGACGGTCACGCCGTCGGCCGCGAAGACCCGGTCCGCTCCAGTGGTTCGGCGACGCCCGGTCCGAGTCAGGTCGGTGACCCTGGCCCGCCAACGCGCGGAACCACCGAGCAATTGCCGGAGGGCAACGGCCCTGCGCAGGTAGAAATGCGCGTCGTGCTCCCAGGTGAACCCGATTCCGCCGAGCACCTGGATGCAGTCCTTCGCGGTCTCGACCGCGGCATCGAGCGAGATCGCGGCGGCGATCGCACTCGCGATCGGCAACTCGGCGCCGCCTTCGTCCACCGCGGCAGCGGCATCGGAAGCGACCGCTCGGATCAACTCGGCGCGGCAGAGCATCCAGGCGCAAATATGTTTGACCGCTTGGAAAGATCCGATCCGACGGCCGAATTGCTCACGCACCTTGGCGTATTCGACCGCGGTCTCCAGGCACCAGCCCGCGAGCCCAGCGAGCTCGGCGGCGACGAGCACCACAACGAGATCCTCGACCGGGTACGGCGATTCGAACACCCGCGCGACGGGTACCAACACCTCGGCGCAGTGCACCTCGGCCAGCGGAGTGCTCGGATCCAACGGTGGCAGCGGTTCGACCCGCAAACCTGCGGCATCCGCCGGGATCAGGCACCAGCGCCGACCATTCGGGGTTTGCACGGGCAGCAGCACCGCGGTTCCCGGTGCGGCACCGAGTACCGAATCCCAGACACCGGTGAGCACGAGCTCATCGGAGACCGCCGGTAGGCTCACCGCAGATTCGACAAGGAAGTCGAGGGCGACGCCGCACGGCACGTTCTCCTCGATGGCGCCGACGGTGACCAGATTCGCCAATGCCGTTGCCAGCACCGGTCCACCTACCAGATCGTGTGCCGCCTGCTCGACAAGAACGGCGAGGTCGGCGACCGATCCGCCCGCACCGCCCGCATCCTCCGGGACCGCGACGTGAAAGATCCCGAGGTCCGCGAGCGCGGGCCAATAGGCGCGCCAGAAGTTCGTGGCATCGTCGCGCATTGTTGCAATTGGACGTACCGAACCGGCCCATCCATGCATCGACTCCTGAACGGCTTTATGCTCGTCAGTGGTGGCGATGGTCACACTCCGTACCGCCTCTCCGGCGTGACTCCCACACCTAGAACATGTTCTAATATCCTAGCTGGGCCGAAGTCAAGAGACGACCTCCCCCCGTGGACCGAAAGCGCACGCCAAACCACCGAAAAACAAGTCGAAAAAACGACGTTTCCGGAAAGGGCTCTCATCAATGGCCAGTCCCTCCCGATCCCAGCCTGCCGACGCGAGCACGGCGCCGCCTACCGCGACGGTCACCACGCTCAGTGAGGACGAGCTGAGTTCGGCCGCACAGCGGGAACGCCGGAAACGAATTCTGGACGCGACCCTGGCGCTGGCCTCCAAGGGCGGATACGACGCGGTGCAGATGCGCGCGGTGGCCGAACGCGCCGATGTGGCGGTCGGGACGCTGTATCGGTATTTCCCGTCCAAGGTGCATCTGCTCGTCTCGGCGCTGTCGCGCGAATTCGAGCAGATCGAGGGCAAACGCAAGCCGCTCGCCGGACAGTCACCGCGCGAACGCATGCACCTGCTGCTCACCCAGATCACCAGGATGATGCAGCGCGATCCACTGCTCACCGAGGCAATGACCAGAGCATTCATGTTCGCCGACGCGTCGGCGGCCGCCGAGGTCGACCGGGTCGGCAAGGTGATGGATCGAGTGTTCGCGCGCGCCATGAACGACGGCGAGCCGGACGAGCGTCAGCTGGCGATCGCGCGGGTTATCAGCGATGTGTGGCTTTCGAACCTGGTGGCCTGGCTGACCAGGCGCGCGTCGGCGACCGATGTCACCGAGCGCCTGGAATTGACGGTCGATCTGCTACTCGGCGATAGCGGCAGGTAGCAAACCAGCAGCTCGACAATCAGTACACCCCAGGCAAACTCAGCCGGGGTACGCGTTATTTGTGTCACATCCGCGGCGCGCACCAGCCGCCACCACACAAGTTTTACGAACGACCGTTCGCGGTCGGCTTGCGTCTGAGCAGCCGAAGCTGATGCGACGAAGTCGCGAGTCTCGGCTGCTCAGACGCAAGCCTTCGGGACCGCGAACCCGCAGCGCCGCAGGCGCCGCAAATCAAACACAGTGCGTAATGATGCGCACGCGTAGCGGCGCGCGTATGTGCGGCAAATTAAACACAGTATTGTTCACCGCGCCCCCGAAAAAACTCCTCCGATCACTAGGTTGGATGCGTGAGCGCACAGGATCTGCCACTGGAACTTCGCCGTGCCTTGTCAACGGCTGCGCGAGTACCACGGCTTTTGGTCGCATCGGACTACGACGGGACTCTCGCGCCCATCGTGTCCGACCCGGCGAAAGCCTTTCCCCACCGGGAATCGGTGAGCGCGCTTCGCGCGCTCGCCGGCCTCACCGGCACAACCGCGGCCGTGATTTCCGGCCGCGCGTTGCGGGATCTCGCGGCATTGTCTCGACTCCCTGTCGAGGTACAACTCATCGGTAGTCATGGCTCGGAATTCGATGTCGGCTTCGTGCACGCCATCGACAACGACGCCAAACAGCTGCTGCAAGAAGTACAGACATCTCTTTCCCAGATCGCCGCGGACAACCCCGGCGCCTCGGTGGAGATCAAACCGGCCAGCGTCGCGTTGCACGTGCGCAATGCGAGCCCGGAAATCGGTATACGCGCGGTGAAACAGGTCAGACAGGGCCCGGCGTGCTGGGTCGGTGTGCAGGTGACCGAGGGCAAGGAAGTCATCGAGCTCGCGGTGATCCAGACCGACAAGGGTGTCGCGCTCGACACCGTCCGGCACCAGGAAGGCGCCTCCGCCGCGGTGTTCTTCGGCGACGACGTCACCGACGAGAAGGCCTTCCGCATGCTCTCGGGCCCCGATGTCGGCATCAAGGTCGGCCCGGGCGAGAGCATGGCCAAGTACCGGGTGGACAACACCGAGTGGGTGTCATGGGCACTGGCCTTCCTGCTCGACGAGCGGCGCACCTGGCTGGCCGGCGCGAGCGCGCCGCGCATCGAGCGCCTGACCATGCTGGCGAGTCCGCGCTCGGTCGCACTATTGACCCCGGACGCGACGGTCACCTGGTTCTGCCATCCCGAACCGGATTCGGCGGCGGTGTTCGCGCATCTGCTCGGCGGACCGGACGCGGGCCACTTCACCATCGCGCCGGAACGGCCGGGCCTGCCGCTCTCACAGCGCTACATCGACGGCACCATGACCGTCGAAACGCGTTGGGCCAGCCTGCAAGTGGTCGATTACCTGCCCCATGACGTGGCACCGACCAGGACCGACCTGACCAGGGTGATCACCGGCGATGCCAAGGCTGTCGTCACCTTCGCGCCCCGCCCGGAATTCGGCCAGGTACCGGTGACCATCGAATGCGAGCCGACCGGACTGCGGGTACTGGGCACCAACGACCCGATGGTGCTGCGCTCCCCCGGCGTGGATTGGGAGATCCTGACCGACGGCACGCACAATTCGGCGCGTGCCGTCGTCGATCCGTCCCGCGGCGCGATTGTGCTGGAAATGCGGTGCGGTACAGCTGATCTCGCGCCGACCATGAGCAGCGAGCCAGAACGGCGCAGGGACGCGGAAGATTACTGGGCCAAGTGGGCGGCCAAGCTCGAATTGCCGCCGCTGAAGCCGGATCTGATGAAGCGCTCGGCGCTGACCCTGCGTGGGCTCGTACACGCGCCATCGGGCTCGATCCTGGCCGCCGCGACCACCTCGCTTCCGGAAGACATCGGCGGCGTGCGCAACTGGGATTACCGCTACTGCTGGCTGCGCGATGCCTCGCTGACCGCACAGGCTCTGGTTTCGCTCGGCTCACTGACCGAGGCGGAGCAATTCCTCGGCTGGGTGCACCGCGTACTCGCGACGCTGCCGGGCCCGGAGCGGCTGCACCCGCTGTACACGCTGTACGGCGAGACCCTGCCGCCCGAGGCTTCCATCGACCAGCTTCCGGGTTACGCGGGCTCGCGTCCGGTGCGTGTCGGCAACGCCGCGAATATGCAGGTGCAGCTGGACGTTTTCGGTCCGATCGTCGACCTCATCGCGTCACTGGCCCATGGCCGCGAGCACAAGGGCATCTCCGATCCCGCGCACGCGCTTCCCGATGCCGACTGGGAGCTGGTGCACGCCATGGTTTCCGCGGTGCGGCGGCGTTGGCAGGAACCCGACCACGGCATCTGGGAGATCCGCGGCAACCCGCGGCACCACGTGTACTCGAAGGTGATGGGCTGGTTGACCATCGACAGGGCGATCACGCTGGCGCAGAAGTTCGACCGTCAGATCGATCCGGCCTGGATCACGTTGCGCGACACCATCGCCGACGAGGTCAAGTCCAAGGGCTGGAACGAAGAGGTGCAGTCCTACACCGCCGCCTACGACGGCACCGACCTGGACGCGGCGACGCTGCACATCGGACTCAGCGGGCTCATCGATCCCTCTGACCCGCGGTTCGCCGCGACGGTCGTCGCCACCGAGGCGGAGCTGCGCAGCGGCTCGACGGTGTACCGGTACCACCACGACGACGGCCTGCCCGGCGGCGAGGGCGGTTTCCATCTGTGCGCGGCCTGGCTGGTCGAGGCGTACCTGCTGATCGGCAAGCGTTCCGACGCCGAGGCGCTGTTCGCTCAGCTGGTCGACGTCGCGGGCCCGACCGGACTGCTCAGCGAAGAGTACGACCCGGTGGCCGAACGCTCGCTGGGCAACCACCCGCAGGCTTACAGCCATCTCGGCCTGCTGCGGTGCGCCCAGCTGCTCGGCAAGCCGGTCGCAGCGCTCGTCTGACCACCGCACCACGAACACAGCAGGGCCCGCGAACGAATCACCTGTTCGCGGGCCCTGCTCGTGTCGGGGTGACGCAGGAAACACCGACTCGTGTCCTGGCGGTCCTCTTGCTAAAGTAAACGGTAACGATTTCCATTATGATCTAGAGCACTGCCGCTAGCGACTACTTACAGCTCGGTCGGAACAGCTTTGCGAGATCCAGAGTGCCGCCAGGAGTACCCCGCGTGAGAACACGAATTGCCATGAGATTCGCAGGCATCACCGTGGGGATGGTCACCGCCCTCGCCCTCACCGCGTGCGGGACCTCGAAGGATTCCGACAAGCCGAGCGTCATCGCCTCCACCAACGTGTGGGGCGGCATCGCCGCGACCATCGCGGGGCCGGATGCCACCGTGACGTCTTTGATCAGCGATCCATCGGCCGACCCGCACTCGCACGAGACCTCGGCCGTGGAGTCCGCCGAGATCAGCGACGCGGACCTGGTCGTCTACAACGGCGGCGGCTACGACGAGTTCATCGAGAAGGCCGTATCCGGCATGAACAAGCGCACCGTCGACGCCTTCGAATCCCGCACCGACAAGAGCGACGAGAACGAGCACGTCTTCTACGACATCAGCACGGTGAGCGCGGTCGCCGACCGGATCGCCGCGGCCCTCGGCGAGATCGACTCTGCCCATGCCACCGCATACGCCGATCGCGCCGCGACCTTCAAGAGTCAGCTCGGCGCGATCACCGCGATCGCCACCAAGATCGCCGCGGAACATCCGAAAACGCCGGTGCTGCAAACCGAACCGCTCGCGCACTACCTGCTTGTTGCCGCGGGCACCGAGGATCTGACCCCGCACGCGTTCCAAGAAGCGATCGAGCAGGAGACCGATCCCGCACCCGCCGCCGTCGCCGCGACCCAGGATCTGCTGACCGGTAAGAAGGCCCGCGCGTTCGTCTACAACATCCAGACCCAGGACAAGATCACCAAGGACCTGCGCGGGATCGCACAGTCGGCGAGCATTCCCGTCGTCGAGGTGACCGAAACCCTTCCTGCGGGTGAGGATTACATTCAGTGGCAGACCAAAAACGCCCAGGCTCTCGCCGCGGCGCTGAGTTGATGCGGCCAGGGGGACCAGCCATGAGCGAGTCGACAGCGCTGACCGAGCACGCCACACCGGTCGAACGGCTGCTGCCACCGCGCACCGACAGCGGTTCGGCCGCCGTCCATCTCGATGCTGCCCGGCTGTCCTTCGGCGAACGCACGCTCTGGCAGGAACTGGATCTCGACGTGCGGCCCGGCGAGTTCGTCGCGGTGCTCGGACCCAACGGGTCCGGCAAGACCTCGCTGCTGAAGGTGCTGCTCGGACAGCTCGGGCTCAGCTCGGGGACCGCCGATATCGCGGGAGCCCCCGCCCGCGCCGGCAACCCCGATATCGGCTATGTGCCGCAACAGAAGACCATCGACTCCGGCGTCCAGCTGCGCGGTGTCGACCTGGTCGGCCTCGGCGTCGACGGACACCGCTGGGGACTCGGGCTGCGCGGGCGCGCGGCACGCAAGCGCAAGGTCACGGCCGCCATCGCCGACGTCGGCGCGGAGAAATTCGCCTACGCGCCACTGGAATCCATGTCCGGCGGCGAACAGCAGCGACTACGGGTCGCGCAGGCGCTGGTCGGCGACCCCAAGGTTTTGCTCTGTGACGAGCCGTTGCTCAGCCTGGACCTGGCCAACCAGCGGCTGGTGTCCGAACTGATCGATCGGCGCAGACACACCCACAACACGGCGGTGCTTTTCGTGACGCACGAGATCAATCCGATTCTGCCGCTGGTGGATCGGGTGCTGTACCTGATGGACGGCAAGTTCCGGCTCGGGACACCTGAGGAGGTGATGACCTCGGCGGTGCTGTCGGAGCTCTATCAGACCGAGGTCGATGTGCTGCGGGTGCGCGGCAGGCTGGTCGTCGTCGGTACCGGTGACACGATGGACGCGCTCGGTGCGGCAGGGGCCCAACATTGCCACGGCGCGGTGCCTTTCGGTGGCACGGCGCCTTCCGACACCGACATAGAATCGCGCGGGGTTCGTTCGTGATCGACAAGCTCTCCGGTGTGCTGTCGAAGATGTTCGACTTCTCCACCACCGCCAATCTGCTTTCGTACTCCTTCGTCCAGCAGGCGGTGCTCGCCGCGGCCCTGCTCGGGCTGCTCGCGGGCGCCATCGGCCCGTTGATCATCAGCAGGCAGATGTCGTTCGCGGTGCACGGAACCAGCGAGCTTTCGCTGACCGGTGCGGCCGCCGCGCTGCTGGCCGGAGTCGGGGTCGGCCTCGGCGCGATCGTCGGCTCGGTGGTCGCGGCGGTACTGTTCGGGGTGCTGGGAACCAAAGCGCGGGAACGTGATTCGGTGATCGCGGTGGTGTTGTCGTTCGGGCTCGGGCTCTCGGTGCTTTTCCTCTGGCTCGGCCCTGAACGCGCGGGATCGAAGTTCTCGCTGCTGACCGGCCAGGTGGTCAGCGTCGGCTATAGCGGGATCGCACTGCTCGCGACCTGCACCGTGCTGGTGCTCGCGGTGCTCGCCATGGTTTATCGGCCGCTGCTTTTCGCCAGCTCCGATCCGGAGGTCGCACTTGCCCGCGGCGTACCGGTGCGGGCGCTGTCGGTGGTGTTCGCCGTCATGCTCGGCATCACGGCCGCGTTCGGCGTGCAGATCGTCGGTGCCCTGCTGGTGCTCGCACTGCTCATCACCCCGGCAGCGGCGGCGGCCCAGCTGACCGCGAATCCGGTCCGAGCCACCGTGCTTGCGGTGGTGTTCGCAGAGATCGCCGCTGTCGGCGGCATCCTGCTTTCGCTCGCGCCCGGCGTTCCGGTGTCGACCTTCGTCACGACGATCTCGTTCCTGATCTACCTGATCTGCCGCGTTGTCGGACCGCGCCGCCGCAGGGTCGCCCGCATCAGCTGAGGGGCAACCCGGCGCGCGGCCGTAGGTCGAGAGTGCCACCTCCGACTGCTGAGGGCGGGTGCCTTCAGTAGTGCCGCGCAGGTTTCGTATGCTCGACGAACGCGCCCCCGAACGAACGAATGGTGACCAACGATGATCGATTTCACGATTCCCGCCGAACTCGCCGTCGAACGCGACCGGGTACGGCAGTTCGTCATCGACAAGATCGTCCCCTTCGAGCGCGACCCGCGACTGACCTCGCACGGACCGACCGATGAGCTCCGGCAGGAACTCGTCGAGCTCGCGCGCGCCGAGAAGCTGCTGACCGTCCAGGCCCCCGAGGCGCTCGGCGGACGCGGCCTGACGCACATCGAGCAGGCCGTGATCTATGAGGCGGCGGGCTGGTCCACCCTCGGCCCGGTCGCCATGAACTGCGCCGCACCCGACGAGGGCAATATGTTCCTGCTCTCCAAGATCGCCAACCCGGATCAGGTCGAACACCACCTCGCGCCCGCGGTAGCGGGACACCGGCGCACAGTCTTCGCCATGACCGAACCGGACGGCGCCGGCTCGGACCCGGGCCAACTGGCCACCGCCGCGACCTTCGACGGCGAGAATTTCACCATCAACGGCCGCAAGTGGCTGATCACCGGCGCGAACGGCGCCAAGACCTGGATCATCATGGCCAAGGTCGCGCCGAACCCGTACCTGCCGGAGGGCCCTACCCTGTTCCTCACCGACGGTGACCAGCCCGGCATCGTCATCGAACGCACCATGAACACGATGGACCGCAACTACGTCGGCGGCCACGGCGTCGTCCGCTTCGATGACCTCGTCCTGCCCAAGTCCGCGCTGCTCGGCGAGACCGGACAGGCGCTGCGCTACGCCCAGCTGCGACTGGCCCCCGCCCGGCTCACGCACTGCATGCGCTGGCTCGGCGCGGCGGAGCGGTCACAGAGCATCGCGGTCGACTACGCCAAAACCCGCACCGCCTTCGGCAAGACGATCGGCGAACATCAGGGTGTGTCGTTCATGCTGGCCGACAACGAGATCGCGCTACACCAGTGCCGCCTGACCATCTGGCACGCCTGCTGGCTGATGGACAACGGCGACAAGGCACGCCACGAGAGCTCGGTCGCCAAGGCCTTCGTCTCCGAGGAACTGTTCAAGGTCGCCGACCGCTGCGTGCAGGTACTCGGCGGCATCGGCATCAGCGACGAGACAGTCGTCGAAATGATCTTCCGCGACATGCGCGCCTTCCGCCTCTACGACGGCCCGACGGAGGTCCACAAGTACGCCATCGGCCGCAAGGTCCTGCGCGGCAGCTAAAGGCCGCGTCGCGGCCAGCGGGCCTTGCCCGCGTCTCAGCCAACGGCCTTACATCCGAGTGGGCGAAGCACATGCGATACAGCCACATCCACCGGGTCGCGGCTGTCCATACCGACACTCCTACTAGGCACGACCCCGTCTTCCGAGCGAAGCGAGACCGAGCACTGGAGTTCGCGGCCCGTCTCGCTTCCGAGCAGTCGAAGCGCATGCGCCGAAGGCGCGAGTCTCGACTGCTCGGAAGCGAGACCAAGGGGGCCGCGAACACGCGACGCCGCAGGCGTCGCCAAAAAGACACAGCCCGCTGCCAATCAAACTCCACTAACATCCAGAAGCATGAGTCCGGAACTGCTCGTCGATGTCTCCGCGGGCATCGCCGTGCTCACGCTAAATCGCCCAGCTCAGCAGAATGCCGTCACCCCGGCGATGGCTGCCGAACTCAGCGCCGCGCTGGCGCGCTGCGATGCCGAAGACGCGATTCGCGCGGTTGTCATCACCGGTACGCCGCCCGCGTTCTGCGCAGGCGCGGATCTTTCGAACCGGGTCGGTGATGTCAGCGCGACCATCGACCCGCCGCCGTGGCGGGTACGCAAGCCGGTGATCGCCGCGGTGAACGGCCACGCGGTCGGCATCGGGCTCGCACTGGCCCTGCAGTGCGATCTGCGGTACATGGCGCGTGACGCGGTGTACGGCCTCAACCAGGTGCGCCGCGGCGTGCTCGCGGACGGCTACGCGCACTGGACGCTGCCGCGGCTGGTCGGTATGGCCAATGCCGCGGACATCATGCTGACCGGACGGACCTTCGATGGTGACGAGGCCAAGGCGATGGGCCTTGCCAACGGCTGCCTGCCCGGCGGCGAGGTAGTGCCGACCGCGTTGGAGATCGCGCACGACATCGTCAACGGGTCGGCACCGCTGCCGGTGGCATTGTCGAAGCGGCTGCTGTGGGAGGGGATCGGAATGAGCCCGACCATGGTCGGACAGCTGGAAGGCGACCTGAACAAGCACGTCGCCAACAGCATCGACGGTGGCGAGGCGATGGCGGCGTTCCGCGATCGAAGGCAGCCGAACTGGACCGGCAGCATCAGCGCGGAATGGCCCGCGTGGGACAGCAAGGGCGAAGCCGACCGCCCGAGCCTGGATTGACCCCTGATGGGTGCGTGGCCCTTCCTGAATCCGCGCACGGCCGGAGCGAAGGCGGCGGTACGCCCCTAAGCGTTGCCGCCGACCATGATCAGCAGGAACAACACGGCCCAGATGATCATCAGGATCGTGCCGATGATGCCGAGGATGAGCCCGACCGTCACCTGGGTACGTCCGCCGTAGGCGCCGCCGGATTCCTCGATCTGGCTGAGCGCACGTCGGCCGAGTGCCCATGCCACCGGCCCGAGTAGGCCACAGCAGAGCAGACTCACCGCGCCGAGGAACAACACAGCCGTCGCATTCGGATGTTCGACCGGCTGGCCGATGGGCTGGTTGGGTATCACCACCGCACGAATTCTACGGGGCGAGAGTCGATTTGCCGCTCAATGGCATGCCCGATTTATCGGGCATGCCAGCGCGCCGGCTCAGACGCGGCGCTGTCGGGCGATCTCGGAGAGCACAACGCCCGCCGCGACCGACGCGTTCAGCGATTCCACCGGGCCCGACATCGGAATTCCGAGGATCGAGTCACAGGTCTCGCGGACCAGACGTGAGAGGCCTTTGCCTTCCGAGCCGACAACGATGACGGTCGGGTCGCTGCCGTCGAAGTCGTCGAGGGTGGTGTCGCCGCCCGCGTCGAGGCCGACGATCTGGAAACCCTGTGCGGCCCAATCCTTCAGCGTGCGAGTCAGGTTCGTCGCACGGGCGACCGGGAGCCTGGCCGCGGCACCCGCACTGGTGCGCCAGGCCACCGCGGAGACGCTCGCGCTGCGGCGCTGCGGGATCAGCACACCCTGTCCGCCGAACGCTGCCACCGAGCGGATCACGGCGCCGAGGTTGCGCGGGTCGGTGATGTTGTCCAGCGCGACCAGCAGTGCGGGCTCTGCCGAGTCCCTGACCCTCGCGAGCAGATCGTCCGGGTGCGAGTACCGGTACGGCGGCACTTGCAGCCCGACGCCCTGATGCAATCCGTTGGCGCTCAAACGGTCCAGATCGCTGCGCGGCACCTCCAGGATCGAGATGCCCGCGTCGGCGGCCATCTGCACGCTCTCGGTCAGTCGCTCATCGTTCTCGGTGCCGACCGCTACGTAGAGCGCCGTCGCGGGAACGCCCGCGCGCAGGCATTCGACGACCGGGTTGCGCCCGAGCACCATCTCGGGAGCGTCGTCGTTCTTGCGGCCTGCCGCGCGACCCGTCGCACCGCGCGGCCCTGTCGGCCTGCCCTTTGCCTCGGCCTTCGCCTTGGCCGCGGCCCGCTTGGAAGCGGGATGCTTGGTGCGCTCGACGGCGGGCGGCGTCGCGCCACGCGCTTCGAGGCCGCGGCGGCGCTGGCCACCGGAGCCGACGACCGCGCCTTTCTTGGTGCCGCCCTTACGAATCGCGCCTCGACGTTGCGAGTTTCCTGCCATCAGTTCGCCTTTCCACTCTGCACCGCGCCAGGCGATGATGTTGTAGCGGCCAGCGACCATTCCGGACCGTTCGGTGTGTCTGTCACTTCGATACCGGCTGCTTGCAACCGGTCACGCGCCGCGTCGGCGCTCGCCCAATCCTTGTCCGTGCGCGCCTGCTGGCGACGCTCCAGTTCCGCACGCACCAGCACGTCCAGCGCGCCGAGTGCGGTCGAGTTGTCCTCGGGGGTGTACCAGTGCGGGTCGAGCGGGTCCACCCCGAGAATGCCGAGCATGGCACGCACTTGTCCGGCCAGATCCCGAGCGGTATCGATCGAGCCGGCCTCGAGGGCCTTGTTGCCCTCGTGGACCACGGAGTGGATCTCCGCGAGCGCCTTCGGCACGGCGAGGTCGTCGTCGATGGCCGCGGCGAACGCGTCGGTCCATTTTCCGACCGGGATCTCACCGACGCGCTCGACGACGCGGTGCACGAATGCCTCGATGCGTTGGTAGGACTGCGCGGCGTCGTGCAGCGCCTTGTCCGAGTACTCCAGCATCGACCGGTAGTGCGCGCTGCCGAGGTAGAACCGAAGTTCCACGGCCCGAACGTGTTTGAGCACATTCGGCACCGAAAGCACATTGCCGAGCGACTTGGACATCTTCTCGCCGCCCATGGTCACCCAGCCGTTGTGCAGCCAGTAGCGCGCGAAGCCGTCGCCGGCGGCCTTGGACTGGGCGATCTCGTTCTCGTGGTGCGGGAACACCAGATCCATACCACCGCAATGAATATCGAATTCGGGACCGAGATAGAACTCGGCCATCGCGGAGCATTCGAGATGCCAGCCCGGGCGGCCGGGTCCCCACGGCGACGGCCAGCACGGCTCGCCGGGCTTGGCCGCTTTCCACAGCGTGAAGTCGCGTGCGTCGCGCTTGCCGTGGCCGAGGCTCTCGCCCTGGTGCACATCGTCGATCCGGTGGCCCGACAACCTGCCGTAGTCCGGGTAGCTGAGCACGTCGAAGTAGACGTTGCCCTCCGAGGCGTAGGCATGGCCGCGCTCGATCAGTCGCCGCATCAGGTCGACCATCTGCGTGATGTGGCCGGTTGCCCGCGGCTCTGCCGACGGCGGCAGCACTCCGAGCAGGCAATACGCGCGATCGAAGGCCCGCTCGTAGGTCGAGGCCCATTCCCACCACGGCCGGTCGGCTTCGCCCGCCTTGGTCAGGATTTTATCTTCGATATCGGTGACGTTCCTGATGAACCAGACGTCGTAATCGTGTGCGAGCAGCCAGCGCCGCAGCACATCGAACGCGACTCCGCTTCGCACATGGCCGATGTGCGGTTCACCCTGAACGGTGGCGCCACAGAGATACACCGAAGCACGGCCGGGGACCAGTGGCGCGAAATCGCGCACGGTCCGCGTGTCGGTGTCAAAGAGGCGCAGAGTCACGACCGTCGATACTAGCTGGTGTACCTGCTGGTTCATGGCCCGGCTCGGGGTGTGACCGGCCGGATGCTATACCCGCGCCTCCAGCAACGCGGTAGCCACTGCCGCGACACCCTCGCCACGACCGGTGAGACCCAGTCCGTCCGTGGTTGTTCCGGAGACCGAAACCGGTGCGTCGAGCAGTTTGCCGAGCACCTGTTGCGCCTCGGAACGACGGGGACCGATCTTGGGCCGATTGCCGATGACCTGCACCGCCGCATTGACGATGCCGAAGCCCGCTTCGTCCAACAGCCTGCGCACTTCCTCGAGCATCGCCGCGCCGGAGACACCTTCCCACTCCGGCCTTCCCGTACCGAACACCGCGCCGACGTCGCCGAGTCCGGCCGCCGAGAGCAGCGCGTCGCACAGTGCGTGCGCCGCGACGTCGCCGTCGGAGTGCCCCGCGCAGCCGTCGTCATCTTCGAAGAGCAGCCCGGCCATCCAGCAGGGGCGGCCGGGTTCGATGGGGTGCACATCGCTGCCGATGCCGACGCGCATGGTCACGAGGTCCTCGCGTCCATGCCCTCCAGCACCGCATGCGCGAGCAGGAGATCGAGCGGGGTGGTGATCTTGAAAGCCAAGGGGTCTCCGGGGATCGTGCGCACCTGGGTGCCGAGCAGTTCGACAAGCCCCGCGTCGTCGGTGGCATGGACATCGGTCGCGTAGGCCGCGCGCAACAGGTCCGCGGCGAAACCCTGTGGGGTCTGGATGGCGCGCAGGCCGGCACGGTCGGGAGTACCTGTCACACCGCCGTGCGCGTCGACCGACTTGATGGTGTCGGTGACAGGCAGCGCGGGGACAACCGCACGGTGGCCCGCGCGCAACTCGGCGGCGACTCGCGCGATCAGCTCGGGCGGAGTCAACGCCCTCGCGGCGTCGTGCACAAGGAAGTAGGAGGCGTCCGGCGCCGCGTCGATACCCGCACGCACCGAGTCGGTGCGCTCGGCGCCGCCGATGACAACGCGCACCGAGTCCGAGGGAGGCAATAGGGCGACGGCGCTCTCCACGAATTCGGCGGGGACCATGACCACGACCCGGTCGACCGCCCTCGAGGCGATCAGGCCGTCGACGGCCAGCCGGACCATAGATATGCCGCCGACCGCGACGAACGCCTTGGGCATGGACTCACCCAAACGAACGCCGCGACCGGCGGCAGGTACCAACGCAACGACGGGACCGCCGTTGTGTAAATCATTCACGGTCAGGAAGCCGCTGCGAGAACCTCATCGAGCAGCGTCTCGGCCTTGCCGTCATCGGTGCCCTCGGCAAGCGCGAGTTCACCGACAAGGATCTGACGGGCCTTCGCCAGCATGCGCTTCTCGCCCGCGGACAGTCCGCGATCCTGCTCACGACGCCACAGGTCACGAACGACCTCGGCAACCTTGTTCACATCGCCGGAGGCGAGCTTCTCCAGGTTGGCCTTGTAGCGGCGAGACCAGTTAGTCGGTTCTTCGGTATGCGGTGCCCGCAGCACCTGGAAGACTCGATCGAGACCCTCCTGGCCAACTACGTCACGCACACCGACGTATTCGGCGTTCTCTGCGGGAACGCGCACAGTCAGGTCACCTTGGGCGACCTTCAGGACCAGATACTCTTTTTGCTCACCCTTTATGGTGCGAGTCTCGATAGCTTCGATCAGCGCCGCTCCATGGTGGGGGTAAACGACGGTGTCTCCGACCTTAAAAATCATGTGTCCCGTGCCCCTTTCGATGTTCACAGTTTAACATGCGACTCGATAACGGCGCGATCAACTGCGCAGGTCAGGGCCACAACGAGCGCACCGCGGGGGTTGACAGAACCGGTGCGGTGTGCATTACGTTGTGCCAGAAGGAGTTATCGACCGGCGTGAATACCACATCGGTCGATCTGCGCGGTCGGCAGCACCCGAGCAAGTGGGCGACATTCGATCGAACTGTTACCAACCACCCGCGAGTCGCGAGCCCCCACGCCCGCGTCCGGGAGCCAACTACTACGCTGCCTAGTTACTACGCTCCCCAGCGGAGTGTGCCCGGTCGACATGGAGGACAACCCGTGACTGCCCTGAAAACTGTGACCGCCTCGAAGGAGGCGCGACGTCGCATGGTGACGGTTGCCGCACTCGCCGCGGGAGCGGCGCTCGCATTGTCCGGCTGTAGTGCGGGCCAGATCGCGCAGACCGCGACGCAGGTCGCCGCCGTGAACGGCAACCACGCCGACATCAACAAGATCGCGCTGCGCAACGTGCACATCGTCTACCCGGCCCAGGGTTACACCAACATCCAGGGTGGCAAGGCACTGATCGCGCTGTCGATCATCAACAACAGTGAGACGGTCCCCGACGAGCTCACCAGCGTCACCACCGATCTCGGTCCCGTGAAGATCGCCGGTCCCGCTTCCGACGCGAAGGTCGAGATCGCGCCGCAGCAGACAGTCGTCGCAGGACCTTCCGCCGCGGCCGCCGCCAAGCCGGAGGCCCACGACGCGGCGCCGACGACCGCGCACGAGACGGGAGATAAGCCGTCCTCGGATCCGGCCGCCAAGCCCGCGACGATCGAGATCACCAGCCTGGCCAGGAACATCACGCCCGGCCTCACCTACACCGTGAAGTTCAATTTCAAGCAGAACGGCACCGTTCAGGTGCAGGTTCCCGTCGATGCGGGTCTCGGGACCGACCGGCACGAGTCCGATAAGTCCGGCGCGGCCGAGCCGGCCAAGGGCGGACACTGAGTTAGATGTCACCCCGCCGCCGCGGGGCGAACACGGTCGTCGCGCAATGCGCGGCGGCCGTTTTCTATTTTGTCCAGCCGGCTTGTCGGACGTGGTACGTAAGGTGCGCCTGTGGCAAAGACCAAGTCGATCTTCCAGTGCTCGGCCTGTAGGCACGAGGTCGCCAAGTGGGTGGGTAAGTGCCCCGACTGCGGCGCATGGGGCACGGTGAACGAGCTGGCCGGGTCGGCGGCCGGTGTCGGCGCGCCCGCGGGGCGACGGGCAATGCTACCGAGCACCGCCGCCGCGCCGATCTCGCAGATCGATTCGAAGGTGACGCAGGCGCAGCCGACCGGCGTCTCGGAGCTCGACCGGGTGCTCGGCGGCGGCATCGTTCCCGGATCGGTCGTGCTGCTCTCCGGCGAGCCCGGAGTCGGCAAATCGACGCTGCTGCTCGAGGTCGCGCACCGGTGGGCGAATCAGCGCGAGCAGAAGTCGTTGTATGTCACCGCGGAGGAGTCGGCGGGTCAGGTCCGGCTGCGTGCCGACCGGACCGGTGCGGTGCACGAGCGGGTATACCTCGCCGCGGAGTCGGATCTTTCGGTCGTTCTCGGGCATGTCGAACAGGTGCGTCCTTCATTGCTCGTCGTCGACTCGGTGCAGACCATGCTCGCGCCCGATGTGGACGGGACCATCGGTGGTGTCACCCAGGTGCGCGCGGTCGCGGCCGCGCTGACCTCACTGGCAAAGGCGAGCGGAATCGCGGTGCTGCTTGTCGGTCATGTCACCAAGGACGGCAACATCGCGGGCCCGCGCACCCTGGAACACCTGGTCGACGTCGTGCTGCAATTCGAGGGCGACAAGAACTCCACGCTGCGCATGGTGCGCGGCATCAAGAACCGGTTCGGTGGCGCCGACGAGGTCGGCTGTTTCGAACTGCACGACGACGGCATCTCGTGCGTCAGCGACCCTTCTGGGCTGTTTCTGCATCACCGCACGGATTCGGTGTCGGGCACCGCTGTCACGGTGGCCATGGATGGCAAACGGCCGCTGGTCGCCGAGGTACAGGGCCTCACCGTGAACACCGAGATGCCGCAGCCGCGCCGTGCGGTCAGCGGCCTCGACTACAACCGGGTCGCGATGGTCCTGGCCGTACTACAGAGCCGCGGTCGAGTTTTCCTCGGCAAACATGACGTCTACGCCGCGACGGTCGGCGGCATGCGACTGCTGGAGCCCGCCGCCGACCTTGCCATCGCGCTGGCCATCGCCAGCGCGGAATCCGACACCGCGCTACCGCCGGGATGGGTGATTCTCGGCGAAGTCGGGCTGGCAGGCGAGGTCCGCAAGGTAACCGGACTCGCCCGCAGGCTCGCCGAGGCCGAACGCCTCGGCTTCACCACCGCCCTCGTCCCGCCGGGCCTGGAACGATCCAAGAGCGGCATGAAGGTCCACGAGGTCACCGACCTGAAATCGGCCATCCGCCTGGCAAGTCTCCGCAAACCACGCAAAGCACCCGCCGAAAAGGGCCCCGACTTCTGATCAGCGCACCAACCAAGATCGTGACCATCCCCCCGAACGCCCTCACTCGCCACGACCACGTATCCCGAGCGAAGCGAGACCGAGCACTAGAGTTCGCGGCCCGTCTCGCTTCCGAGCAGTCGAAGCGCATGCGCCGAAGGCGCGAGTCTCGACTGCTCGGAAGCGAGACCAAGGGGGCCGCGAAC
>NZ_JBKORD010000030.1:0-70620 GCF_046764875.1 Nocardia arseniciresistens | reverse complement strand
CGGAAATCCTCGGCGTCACCCAAGCGTTCCTGCGCGCTCTCGACGCCGCCGAACTGTTGACCCCGCAGCGATCGGCCGGCGGGCACCGCCGCTACTCCCGCTACCAGCTGCGTATCGCAGGACGCGTGCGCGAGCTCGTCGACGCCGGTGACCCCCTCGACGCGGCGTGCCGCATCGTGATCCTCGAGGACCAGCTCGTCGAGGCCAAACGCATCAACACCGACCTGCAGCACGCCCTCGACGACCGCCCGCCCGCAAACCCCTCTGCGGGCTGAGCGACCCCCGGCCGCCGGGCTGCAGAGGCGGTATCGCCTGCGGCACAGCCAGACTCAGCGGTATGTGAACCTAAGCGGCAGTGAAATCTCACGGCTTTGGCCATCCCGCCTTGTCGGAGGAACATTCCGAAGATGACAGGTATCAATCACGAGTGGGCTATCGAGAAGCTGCGCGGCTTCTTGCAGATTGCGGAGATCAGATACGTCCCAAGCCCACCGAATTCGATCGGATTCCAGCACTGGGCCCTCGTCAAACCGAAAGCCGAGGTACAAGCCGCAGCTCAGGTAGCCGAGCAGATCCTCGATAAATGCACGCCAGGGTGGCGTAGCGCTGACTGGCCTGCTCAGAAGAAAGAGCCGATGTGGCGCGAACGCGAAGCGTGCCATCGAGCCATCGAGCCATCGAGCCATCGAGCCATCGAGCCATCGAGCCATCGAGCAACTGGTCAACGCACAAGAGCTCGCAAGCAACCTGGGCAACGCTGCACCGCAACTAGATTCTTCGACGCTGCACGTATGGGTTTGGGGCAGCGTGCAGGGTCTCTGGGGCAGCGGGAGTGAGGATGTATCCGTCGTCTGGCCGGTGATCGCGGGAGCGGCGCGGGTCGGTGATGGCGAACGTGCGTTGCAACCAGCGGTCCGCGCCGTCGTAGCGAGGTCGGAAGGCGGTGCGGCCGTGGACGGTGACTCGGTTGTCGACAATGGCCAGGTCGCCGGGTGTCAGCGCGGTCGTCGCGATCGTGGCCATCCGCGAATGTGCGTCGACCCCCCTATCCCGCGACCAGCGAGCCGCCGAAGAAAGGTCGACATGGACACCGATGCTCGCGCCGGGAGCCCAAATCGTGTCGGCGAACCCGCGGGCGAAGAGGCCACCGGTGACGGTCGCGCCGTCGAGGCGCAGGGCGATACCGTCGGGGTTGGTGGGTGGCGCCATCGACGACCCCGACATCCGATGATTCAGGGTTACCGGCAAATCCGGAGACTTCGTCCTCGAGGAGGATGAAGTCGTGTCGTCGAGGATGAAGTATTCGGCCGAGCTGTGTGAGTTCTCGAAACGCCGCGACTCTTAACCGGAGTACGCGCGAGTGCAGCTGCGTGCCCCGCGCGGTAAGCGGCTACTTAAAACTGGCTATAGGACCGGTGCTCGACCAAGCTCTGGTCCAGGTGCCCGGTGAGACGCTCCCCCAATGCGGCTGCCCACCATCGTGATCGGTGTGGCTCTCTCATGGCTTGCGTCTCACCGGGCGCCGTGCGGGGAGTGGCTCGAAAGGGGTTTGCCCGGGCTCGAAGTAGCGGTGCCCTCCCTAGCCTCAAAACACATGCTAACCAGGGAGAACACCAGTGGCGGTCATCATCGGAATGGATCCGCACAAACGCTCGGCCACCATCGAAATCATCGATGACATCGGGAAGGTACTGGCCCTCGGCCGGTACGACACCGACAAGGCCGGCTATGCCGACATGCTGCGTGCCGGGCGTCGATTCACCGATCGAGTGTGGGCGATCGAAGGCTGCAACGGCATAGGCCGCCACATCGCCTACCGGCTGGTCCACGACGGTGAACCGGTGCTGGATGTGCCGGCAAAATTATCAGCGCAAGTGCGTGTGTTCGCCACCGGCAACGGGCGCAAAACCGATTGTGGGCATGATGGGCGCGGTGTTCTTCCGGTGGCTGGACCCAAAAACCGATCGGCTTCGCGCCTTGACGGGGACACGTCGGCCACTGGGAGAACACCACTGGCAGTCCTCGGCCGGGTGCGCTGTGGCCTCATAGGAGCTTGAACCTTCCCACCACAGTCCTGCCCGCGCTGCCCGGCCGGGGGCGCTGTCTCATCAGCGGCGAGTCGGGAGGTTTTGTGGACAAGGTCAAGGTCGCAGAGGTGGACCAGGTCGTGGTGACCGTGGGCGTGGATACACACCTGGATATCCATGTCGCTGTTGCGCTGGACCAGTTCGGCCGCAAACTCGACACCATCAGTGTCACGACCGATGGAAGGGGACACCGTCGCCTGGTCGAATGGACTCGAAGTCTGGGTGTTCCAGGACAATTCGGCGTCGAGGGCACCGGATCCCACGGTGCCGGTTTGACCCGCTACCTGCGCAGCCACGGATTCGATGTTGTCGAAGTCATTCGACCCACCCGACAGAAACGACGACTCTCCGGTAAATCTGATGCTCTCGACGCTGAGTCCGCGGCCCGCGCGGTTCAATCGGGAACAGTTGTCGGGCAACCGAAATCGCAAGACGGCGCCGTCGAAATGATCCGCACGCTGCGCCTCGCCCGCAAGTCTGCGATGCACGCACGCACCCAGGCCGCCAACCAGCTGCATGCGGTGATCGTCACCGCACCGCAGGCCTTGCGAGACCGCTTGCGCCGCTTGTCGATCGCGCGACTGGCCGAAGCCGCCGCCCGGTTCCGTCCAGGTCGGATCGGCACCCTCGAGGCGGCCAGCAGGCTGGCCTTGAAGTCATTGGCGGTGCGTTACCGCAACCTCTCGGAAGAGATCGCCACGCTCGATACTGAGATCGAGCGCTTGGTCGGCCTAGCCGCACCAACTCTGTTCCAGGTCAAAGGCGTCGGCCCCGATACTGGTGCTGCCCTTCTCATCGCTGCGGGCGACAACCGGGACCGGTTGCGTTCGGAGGCAGCCTTCGCGCACATGTGTGGTGCCGCACCGATTTCGCCAGTTCCGGCAAGATCACTCGTCACCGTCTCAACCGCGGCGGGAACCGTGAAGCCAACCGCGCCTTGCACATGCTGGCGATCAACCGGCTCAGCTACGACCCACGTGCTCGCTCCTACGCAGCTCGGCGCACTGCCGAAGGCAAGAGCAGACGAGAAATCATCAGATGTCTGAAGCGCTATCTTGCGCGGGAAATCTTCCGGGCTCTGACCAGTGACGATCTCAGTGCGGCTCCGCCGACCCATCACCCCTGCCACCAGGACGACAGAGCGAAACCACTACCAGGACTTGACCTATAGGAGCGTCCCAGTGGATGCGCACTCGGTAGCGCTGGCAGCACTGCATTCACCGAATCTGCATCGTGTCGATGCGGATTCGGAGCTGATCGTGCTGGGCATGCTCGCTGATCGCCGCGATGGCCTCGGCACGGCCCGCACCGAGACCGTCAACCGTCTCCCACCGGATACTGCTTGAACTCTTCCCTGGTGGGGCCAAGAAATTCCTCTCCGCCATGCAGGCACGCAAGCTGATCACGACGATCAAACCGCGCGATCCGGTCGGCAAGACCCGGCGTCGGCTGGCCGTCGAGTTGATCGGTGAGCTCGAAAGTATCGACCGCAAGATCAAAGCCGCCGACAAAGAACTCCAGCAGTTGGTCACCGACCGCGGCTCGACCCTGACCGACCTGCATGGCATCGGACCTTCCAGCGCCGCACGCCTTCTCGCCGACACCGGTGAGGTCCACCGTTTCCGCAACCGGGACCGATTCGCCTCCTGGAACGGCACCGCACCCTTGGACGCATCCTCAGGCGAGCAGCAACGACACCGCCTCTCCCGAGCCGGGAACCGACGAATCAACCGAGTCCTGCACATCATGGCCGTGGTTCAACTACGCAACCCCACCCCAGGACGCACCTATTTCGACACCAGAAAAGCAGCCGGGAAGACCTCGATGGAAGCCATGCGATCGCTCAAACGGCAACTATCCAACGTCGTCTACACGCGCATACTCGCCGACCAGAAACGAAGCGAAACGGCAAGCCCGGGAGGGCAATCGGGAACGGCTTTGCAATCCAGCGCGACCGGCCTGACCCCGCACACCGGCCCTTCGGACAAGCCACATCCCAGACCTACCACCACCCAGCCTAACCACCGTCTCCCAGCCATGTCTTGACATAAAGGGGAGCCATGAGCCGACGTTTTCGGCCAGGGGCTATAGAACCGCGCTGCTACGTTGAGGGCATGCAGATCCCGAGCCTCGGCACACTCACATTCGATAGCGAATTGGACGGCTACAGAGCCGATCCCATACCTGTCAGCGTCCTCGGTGGGTCCTCGTGCCAGCTGGCTCTCACCGGATACGCCAGCGATCCAACGCCGGAGGACTTCCACACAGCGGTCAGCGAGTTTCTGGCACTGACACCGTCAGCGCTCCAGGCCGCCGCACCGTCGGTCTTCGCGTACTACCGCGACGTCATGGATGCGGTCGTGGCCGATGGCGATAACGATTGGTACGTGGAGGTCGCCAGCGAGGACGCGGTGTTCGACCACGTCCAATTCGGAGACGAACTGAGAGTCCTTCGCGGTCACGATGGTGATCAGCATGTCTATGTATCGCTGGAATGTGAATGCGATTGGGAGCAGGAGCACGGCCTGCAAATCGTGTTCAGGGACGGCCGAACAGTGACCAAGGTAGGCCCTTACGACGGTCACCTCACCAACTCGCGCGCCTATGGCGACAGCCGCTTCGATGGTGTCGTCTATGTGACCCTTAGTAGTTGGTAAGCGCAGTCCAGAATGAACGGCATTCGGCAATAGCGTGCGTTGAGTTGTCATGTCCCCGAAGCCATGTAGGCGGCCAGGATGTAGTTGGCGTGCCGGTCGAGATTGGTCCGAGCACGGTCGTAACGCATGGTGGTCCGCGGATCTGCATGGCGAGCGGCGATCTGAACATCACGCAAGTCGACACCAGCGTCGAGCATGGTCGTGACGAAGGTATGGCGCAGCATGTGCGGATGCATATGCGGAAGCCGGACCACTGACGCCTTGGCTAGAGCGCGGAGCCGCCGGGTGGCGCAGTGGCGGTCCATCCGTCGGCCGCGAGAGTTGAGCAGAATCGGTCCGATATCCCGGTCGGCGATCGCTCGGTCGATGCCGCGTCCGACCGCGGGTGGCAATGGAACGAGCACGATCTTGGAGCCTTTGCCCACGACGCGCAGGACACGGTGGCCGTGTTCTTCACCTACGTCGGCGATGTCTGTGCTGTAGGTTTCAGCGATACGTAAGCCGAGCATCCCGAGCATGACAACGAGCGCGAAGTCGAACCGATTGGCCGAGTCTCGGGCGGCACTAAGTAGTGCTTCGAACTGCAGGTGCGAAAGCTCTAGTGTGGTGACTCGTTCGGGACTCGCGGGCGCCGTACGTACTCGGCCGGCGAGTGCTCCAGGACGCCGTCGATGACGCAAGTGCGGTAGAAGCCGGTCACCACCGCCATCCGACGTGCGACGGTGGCGGGCTTGAATCGGCGTACTTCCCACATCCATCCGACAAAGCGTTCGATCTCGGCCCGGTTCATCGCCAGCGGGCTGGCGTGGCGCTCGACACACCAAGCGAAGTACAGGCGCAGGTCCGAGCTGCAGTGGGTGCGGGAGGTTCCGGAGAACCGTGCAAGGTAGGCGGCTGAGGAGAGCCGCAACACGAGGTCGTCACCAGCGAAGGTGACGTCGATGTCTGGTGAAGTGCCCATGCATAACGATGCCCCTCGACAGCGCAGGCCTCCACTCCATGGCAGAAGCCGTCGTCCTAGGCGGTACCAGACGCCCCAGACCGCGCGGGTCGCGGCATTTGCGGACGTGCTCGCCGGGCGCGGTGGCGCGGTGGTTCAATCGCTCGATGCGTGGTGACGAGATCATCGGTCAGTGGAGTGTGGAGGCCGGGTATCACAGCTCGATGGAGGATGAGCAGTTCGTCTTCTGGGGTGATGGTGTGGGGTTGGTGGAGTACGCGCGGCCGGGGGCGAGTGAGTGCGTGCTGTTCCGATGGGCGCGGACGGCGATTCGGACGGTGCGGCTTGAACCGCATCGGTGCGTCCGGCGCGACGGCAGTGCGGTTGTGGATGATGATGTGCCCGAGGTGGTCGAGATCGGTTATCGGATCACGCGGGAGAAGCGGCCGTTGATCGGTGAGGTGCTGCCGGTGCTGTATCTGCCCGCTCCGTTCGCGGCGACTCCGGACGGCGGGTACGGGCTGATCACGCGGGAACCGGCGGTGTATTTCACAAACATGCGGCGCGCGAGTTCGTGAATCGAGGCATCGTCAAAGGTCTGTGCGCACCACGCTTACATCCGCATGGCCTGCTTGTAGACACGCTCAGAGACTTTGCGACCGTTCCGAAACCTGGATCGGATCGGCCGCAACCATTTTCGCTTGAGAGCAACCGGCGGCCCCTGTGCCTTGGGGGCGCGCGCCGACGCTCGGTATTCGCCATGAGCGCGCACTGCCGGCGGCCGGGGACCACGCGGCCCGTTAATCTTCCACGCACCCGCTCTGGCCGGTTCGAGACGCGCGGGTCGCGGCAATTCAGTGCGTTTGGTACCGCTGGGTTAGACGTGGCCAGTCATGCCAGCATTGGCATCCAGCCGCACGGCAGTGCATCCAGCCACCGCACAGCTCGTCCGGTTCCCACACCACATGTTCGGCGATCGGATGTGGGCATTGATCACATGCTTCTGGAGGAGACCACCCACGAAGCGTTTCGCCGGTCATGATCACCAATCATGAAGCATTGAGGGACCGTCGAACTTGCAGGTACGGGGTCGGGGAGTAAATCCGCCCGATCCGGCGCTTAGGAGTTACTCCTCGATTCCCCGACCTCAGCCGATGCGGGCGCGATCGGCACTGCGAGCTTGCTCGTAGTCCGCGCTCCATGTCAGTAGCTGGCTTGCTGGCCAATAAAAGCCGCCCGAGGAACTTGCTCGGTGCTGGAATCGGTGGGCAGCAGGGCTGCCATGATCGTCCGATAATCGGCATTACCGGATGTACAGGTGGACATCGGCGTGAGTGATCATTCGCACTTCACGCCACGCGGCCCCTTGTCGCGGCGTAGCCCTCGCCAGGAGGGGTGTCGAGGCGGCCGGCTACTGGTCCACTCGGCGACGACACTTCACCCACGACCTGCGGTTCGACCCAGACGCTCGGTGCGACCCAGGGGCGGGGTTGCGTGGGCGATGTGGAGCGCACCTTGGTCGAGCTCGAGCATCAGCGCCCCGTGGGTTGTTTGCAGCTGGCTACGTAACTGGTCGGGTATGTAGTCCATGGTGGCGATTCGGTTGCGGTAGTTGAGGAAACTGTGACATCCGATCGCCTTGACTCCCGCCCGGCGGACGCTGGTGACAGCGTCGGTCAATGTCCACAAAGCGTTTTCGGCAGGCTGGATGATGTCGATGGCGTCGAGGTGTCGTGACCGGATCCTTTCAGGGAAGAACTTCGCTGCGAAGTGGCGGTAGAGCACATACTCCGAAGCACCGGTCCATTTGGCGTGTTCTATCGTCGCCAGGAATGCCTCCCAGAACGGTCGCTCGTGCTGATCCTCGACTCGCCGCATCAGGTCCGCGAGGATTTGCCTGTCGAACACCATGTGATGCTGCATCCCGCTGTAGGGGTCGACAGGCCTCCACTCGGCAAGTAGCCGGGTCGCTGCGGTGATCGCGGAGTGGCGGGCGGGGATCGCGTGCTGGCGGGTGTCGAGGCGCCATTGCAGTGGATAGCCGAATGCCAGATACGATCTGCCATCGTCTTCGACGAACATGACATCGTCTACGAGCGCGTAGTCCGCGTCGAGCACCAGGAGGTGCTGGACCGTACTCGGCAGGATGCGGAAGCAGTTCAGTTTGATCAGCTGCTGGAAATACCAGGACGAATTGTGGTGATCGCCGCCCGCTGTGCACAGGATCGCCTCGACGGAGGCCGGTGTCGGCGAGACCGCTTCCTCATCGATCCACTGCACCACATGCCCGGTCCGCACCTGCGCGCGGAGTCGTGCGGACCCGACGATATTCACCGATCGGACCGGATTACGGCAGTGTGCCCTCAGCCCGGTGATACAGGCGTCGAGGTTCGGTAGATCCTTGGCTGCTACCGGGATCATGACGTCGATCGGCGGTAGGCGTGCAGTTTCGGTGGTCACGTTCACGCTCCCCGTAGACTGATCGTCGCCGGTAACCATAGCCAGGGTTCGTGGCTCGAAAAGCGTTGGGCCCTTCGCATTTCATCACTGGCTGTCAGCGAGTGCCGTTGGCCACGGACCGAGCCAGGCTTGGCTAGGGTGCGGCCCGCGCGTCACGTCACATGGCGCCTAGTCGGGGCGTAGCCCCTCGCAACGAATCAGGAGACCTAGACGCCCGCAGATGATCGTCGGTGACCGGGACGCTGCTGCTTCGGCGTTGCCCTCGCCAGACCATGACTCCGTCAACGACATCCGGCTGCCCGCCAGCCTCCCAACGATCGCCGCACTCTTCCAACCGGTGACAATCGATGAACTTCACTTGTGCATCGAACTCGTCGACAACGAAGCCGTCCTCTACGGCCCCGCCCCCGACCTGCACGGCAACGACGAAGACCTTGAAGGTGATGTCCGCCGCCACCACGCTGCGAAAGAAGCGATCAGCAACGCTCATGCCTCTGAACAGGACCTCGGCGATGCGGTCCGGGCAGTTCACGCCCTGACCACCGAACTCGACACCGCCCGCAGCGATCTCGAGACCACCCCCGTGTACCACCGTGGCGCACGCCGCGAAGTCCAGGCGCGCATCGACGCACTCGTCACCGAACAAACCAACCGCACCAGCACCCGAGAATCAGCACGCACCACTGCCCGCGAAGCCCAACGCAATGCCGTGCTCCATGCCGGCCCCGCCGACGGATGGGACCGAGTTCTCGCCACACCAGACCCCGAAAGCACAAACCAGCAACCCGTTCAACAGGACGAAGCCATCGATTCTGATACCCGTGCCCGAATCACCGACTTACAGCAGCAAATCGATAAGCTATGGACTGAACAGCAGCGCCGCGGCACGCTCAACGACGCCAAGCTGGCCGCCGAACAGCAACTGCGACATCAACAATCGTCGACGAGGACAGCGCCCTCGAGTTCATCGAGGATCCGGTCCCATGGGGACCGGACACCGACCTGGGACTGTGACTGCCGTGCACATTCCTCCTGAACACCAGCGAAATTGGGGACGGCTGGCAGTTATGACCTCGTCGTGTCAGTGAGCGAGAACGCCGGAATTCTGCAGCCGCCGCTGCTGGTCATTCGATCAAGTGGGCCGTGAATGTATTGCGGCATATCCCCGCGAGCGCGGGAGCACTGATCAGATCGGCTTCCGTGTACATCCCTGCACGGATCATCCCCGCATGCGCCGGGAGCACGTGGACTTCCCGGTAATGGGTGATGTGCGCGTCGGATCATCCCCGCGTGCGCGGGGAGCACACTTGTTGACCTGGTGCTCTATCACCAACTTGGTCGATTTTGATTCGGTTTGGTTTCGACTGACCACCCACAAGATAGCCAGCCTCGACGAACGACTCCAATCGACGAATGGTAACCGCCAACGACCGTGGAGTCCGAAACCGCTTGTCGCCAGCACAGTTTCAATGACCGTCCGACGATTTACCGACGGCGCGCAGAACTGGATCCGGCACAATTCGCATGATCGACCGGTCTCGAAATGCGGACACGCACTGTGTGATTGATCGTGGCGGTTGTGCTCCGACCTTGGATCGCTGACGGTCTGGTTCCCGCATCTGGCCGAATTGACGATTGATAACGTGCGCGCCAGGAGTACGGATCGAGGCGGCACTCGAAACCCGCTGGTCGCGTGCTCCGGATGCTCGACGCTGCCGGGACGGGCGCATAGTCGCTACGAGCATCGTTTGACCAACACGGCGATCGCAAGCAGGGGAAGTGCTGCTACGGCTGCGAGTGCGCCGGTTGTTCTGTGACGACACCGATTGCAGCAGAAAGACTTTCGCCGAGCAACTCGATGCCGCCGCATGGTTCCTGGCAGCGTCCCCGCAATCTTGACAATGCACGCAGAGTACGGCGACAGTGATCCGAGCACTCAGTAAGCCGAGGCCGGTCGGGGGATCAGTCGATGTCGAGCATGGAGGATCGTTTCCGCGGTCTGGCTGCTGCTGTGCCGATCCCTCTGCCGTGGAGTCTTGATGCTTACGTCGCCGCGGTCGCCGAGTACCGCGGGCGGCTGATCGAGTTGGCACCGATGGATACCTCCGCGTTGGGTGGCAGCGGTTGCGGCACCGGCAGCGGTTTGTGGATCGCCCGGTCGGCCGACGACATCATCGTCTACGACCGCGACACCTCCCCATGGCATGCCCAGCACATCGTCTTGCACGAGATCGGGCACATGCTGCTCGAGCACGATCAACAATCTGCACGCCAGCCTCATACGGTCAGCTCCACGACTTTGACCAGGTTGATGCCCTCGATCTCCCTGGAATCAATCCAGCACATCCTGGGCCGCAACGCTTATGGCGACGATTACGAGCGGGACGCCGAAGCGTTCGCCGACGCGGCAATGCTGCACGCAACCCGACCACCAGCGCCGACCTCGTCGATGAGGCGCACCTTCTTCCGTGATCGGCGCCGATGACCTCACCACTGCCCGCCTATATCGCACTGCCGGTCATCGTCATCACCCTCATACTTACTGTGGGCCGGTGGATGCTGCTCAACCAGACATCCACTGACAGGCTGATCAACCGATCGCTAGCGTGGGCTGTGCTCGGGCTGATGCTGCACGAGCGCGGTGTCGCACCCGATGTCGCCAGCCTGGCGCACCAACTTTCGCTCGGCTGCATCCTGTTCATCCTGGCCGGCATCTACGGAATCGCGCAGCTGTGGGGTGGCGGCGATCCGGCGACCGTCCGCCAGCGGCAACGTCACAACGACGCCGCGGCAACGATCGTATTCGCCGCGGTCTTGGCCTCGGGAACCCCAGCCAGGCGACAGGGTCTGCTCATCGACCAGGCCCTCGGATGGCCGGCGATCGTGTTCTGGGCGGTCTTCGGCGCGCCGCTGGCGGTGTGTGCGGTGTCGATACTGCGGATCAGTGTTCGTGAGTTCCGCGCCGAGGACCTCGGGCTGCGCGAAAAGCTGGTCTACTGTGCGATCTTCGCCGCAGCAGGCGGGTTGCTCCTCGACGCTATCGCCGGACCATCGGTCGCCGCGTTGTCCACCTACACCGGCATTTCCCTGCCGGATCCGCAGATGCGCCGCAAAGCAGCCACTTTCTTCGCTGCCACGCTCGCAGCCGCGATCATCACCGCAATACCGCTGTTCGGCCAGCTGACCTCGCGAATGGGGTGGGATCGGACCGCGCGCTACAGCCGTCAACTCCAGCCACTCTGGCGCGACCTCACCGCGGCGTTCCCCGGACTGGTTCTCTACCCCGCTGACAAGCTCATTGAGCTCGAACCGGCGGCGCGGCTGCACCGGATGACCGTTGAGATCCGTGACTCGCTGCTGAACCTCCGCCCATACATGTCTGCCACCAACCAAGCCGATGCAGTGGCCGCGGGTGACGGCGACGTGCAGATGGTTGAGTACGCGATACGGTTGGCGCAGGCCCTGAAATCGAAACACACTGGAGCGCTACCAAACCCGGTCGCCGCGAAGTCCGCTCCACGCGCGCCGTCCGCAGCAGGCGACCTGGACTCGGAACTGCGAAGCTTGCTCGAGCTGGCCCGCCACTGGCCACACGCCCAGGCCGCGATCGTGGCCGCCCGGCCGCAGGTACGGTTGCGGCAGCACGCAACGAACAAGGAGCAAACCCGTTGACCGATGTGTCAGTTCGCCCCGTCCAGCGGCTACCGCATCCCCCGTTTCGGCTGCCGTTCCTCGGGGACCTGCTCACGGTCCGTCCGGGCAAGCCGACGCAGGCCGCGATGCGCGACGCTCGCAGCCTCGGCCCGATCTACGAACGGCTGATCGTCAAATACCCCATCGTCATCGTCTCCGGTGTCGACCTGTTGTCCGAGATCAACAACGAAGACCACTGGGCCAAAAACCTGAGCCCGCTGTTCCTGCTGATGCGGCCCATCGCCCGTGACGGTCTATTCACCGCTTACAACAACGAGCCGAATTGGCATACCGCTCACAACATCCTCAAGCCCGCGTTCACCCAGGCTGCGATGCGCAGCTACCACCAAACCATGGCCGACACCGTCGACGAGCTGATCAACTACTGGTCAGACCGCGAAGATCGATGGATCGACGTGGCCGAGGACACCAACAAATTCACCCTCGAAGTCATCGGCCGCAGCGGTTTCAGCACCAGCTTCGACTCGTTCACCCGCGCAGACACCGATGAGCACCCGTTCGTCGCGGCGATGACCCGCGGTCTGCGATTCGTCAACCGCAACGCCAACCTCCCACCCGTCCTGCACAAGTTCCCCCGCCGCCGCGCCGAACAGCAGACCAACGACATCGCCTTCGCCAAACAACTCGTCGACGACGTCATCGCCACCCGGCGCCGCGAAGACCCTGACAGCACCCGCGACCTGCTCGGCCTGATGCTCAACAGCGCCGACGACACCACCGGCAACACCCTCGACGAGAAGAACATCCGCCACCAGATCCTCACATTCCTGGTCGCCGGTCACGAAACCTCCGCGGGCGTGCTCGCGTTCGCCCTGTACTTCCTGGCGAATCACCCCGACGTCGCCGCCCGCGCCCGCACCGAAATCGACCAGCGTTGCCCTGATCGCGAGCTCGGCTACAACGATGTCGCAAAGCTTCGCTATCTACGCCGCGTCGTCGACGAGACACTGCGCCTATGGCCGATCGCACCAGGTTATTTCCGAGAAGCCAAGCATGACACCACCATTGGTGACGGCCTGTACAGCTTCGAACAAGGTGACTGGGTGTTCGTGCTGACCCTTGCCGCCCACCGCGACACGGGCTGGGGACCCGACCACGACGAGTTCGATCCCGATCGGTTCCTACCCGAGAACCTGCGCAAGCTCGACCCCAACGTCCTCAAGGCATACAAGCCCTTCGGCACCGGTGAACGCGCCTGCATCGGACGTCAATTCGCTTACCACGAGATCCTGCTCGCGCTCGCCCGTATCATCCATGCGTTCACCTTCGAACCAGAACCGGGCTATCAACTCGATGTCGGCGAACAAATCACCCTCAAGCCCAAGGGATTCCGGCTCCGACTCCACAAGCGGCCAATAACACCCTCGTAATCGTTGGTTGTGGAGCACAGAGCTGCGGAAGCACCTGCGACTCGACTCCGGCGAGGTGAGCGAGGTGCTGCCGCAGCCGATGCGTTTACGCAGATCGGCGATTTCGAGGGCCGGATCATCCCCGCGTGCGCGGGGAGCACACTTTTTGACCTGGCACTTTGCCGAGCGAACCACCGATTCTCATTCACTTTGCCGATACGCCGCATTCCAAGCAGTCCCGGTTGAACCGAATGTATCTCCTCCCTATCGAGATAACCGCTGCGTGCCCCGGCAGGCACGGCGTGGTGGCGGCGACCAAGTCGGTTCTGTCGTATCGCCGCGTGCCCGCAGTTCGCGCGGTAGTAGTGCGCTGTAGATAACAGTGTGGGTGGGGATGGGAACGCCGAGCAACTCCCCGTAGTGCACGACCACACCGCGGTCTGGTCGTACAGCTCAGATGGCCTGCCAGCATAGACATCTCGCATCATCGATGCTGTGGTGCCTGGATCTGACTCGTCCAGGCTGGACAGTGCCGCGCTCACATCGGCTTCGGTGATATCGACCGACGCCGCTCGCGCTACCGCCGCCACCTCGCGCAGAGCTACATGGACCAACGCTCGAGTGCGTGGCTGGTCGCGCACAACCCAGCAGATGCATCCGACAATGCGGCAACACCACCGAAGGATGCGATCAACATCAGTTTGCGCCATAGATCTTGGCGGATGTCGGAAGAGACCGAAGTACTGATGCCCGCGTCTGTCAGGATGGTGGCAATCGCGGTCGGTGTGAGGGCCGGGAATCTCCAAGGCTGGCGCTATTGCCAGCCGAGGCGGCGGCTCAACCATTCAGTGGATACGTAGGCCGCATGGGCTTGGTAGCGACGTAGTTTCGGTGACCGGGGCGGTGCTGGTCTGCGGCTTTTGCGTGTCCAATAGCCGGTCAGCGCGCACACAAAGGCGCTGATCGCGGCGGGATCGGTGTCACGCGTTGTGGGATGGGTGGCCAGGATCGGGTCGGGGTCGATCCCGCTGGCGGCGATCGAGGGTGCCAGCGAGACCAGATCGACCCAGGCGGCGCCGCGGCACGGCCACGCCCAGTCGACAACAACCACGGTGCCGTCGGGTCGAAGCAGCATATTGCGTTGCCGTTCGATCGCAGTGCGATCGTTCCCTACGCGTTCCGGTTCTCCTACGCCCAACGTCACGCCGACGCCGGGATCCGCGTCGAGGTGCTCAAAGACCTCATGGACCACAAATCATTTGATACGACCATGGGCTACTTTCAAGGTCTCACCGAACCGAAAACGTCAGGCAATCAACACAATACGAACACACGTGATCGACCGCAACGGGCACCGCGCGCCTATCAGATCGGCCACCGCCTACCAAGCCAAGTCGGTGGCCGTCCCGTTCGGCAACTGCCACGAACCCAGCAACGTCAAGGCGGGCGGCAAGGCCTGCCCGATCCGGTTCCAATGCGCCGGATGCGGGTTCTATCGGCCCGACCCGTCCTACCTCCCCGCTGTCGAGGACCATGTCCGCGCCCTCGAGACAGACCGTGAGATCGCGCAGGCGATGGACACCGACGAGTTCGTCGTTCGCGACCTCACCGACCAGATCGCCGCCTTCGGCCAGGTCGTCGAAGTCGTCCGGGAACATCTGGACCAGTTCCCCACCGACGAGCGCCACGCTGTCAAGGAAGCATCCGTAGTGCTACGCAGAGTCCGTGCTGCCGACGGCATCCCCTCACCGACAGCGCGTCGACTCTCCCTGCCGCTGACCGTCATCGAGCCAGGACAAACCAGATGACCCGACCTCGGACTTCTGCCCAGGTCCTCCGAGACGCCAGGGAGCGCACCAGCCGCGAGAAGCGCGCCAAGGTGCTGGCCGTCCTGGACTCCGCCTTGACGATTAAGGGGTCGAGGAGCATCGAGCCGAAATGTACCGGCAAGCGATTGCGACCGGTGCCATCCGATTTTCGGCGTGCTCGTATGCCCCCAGATGTCACGGATGTGTGGGCGACGGGCGGGCTCGGACGGCGGCGTCAGTTGGCCCAATCGGTCGCAAGGACCGAGGCGCGTTCTGCGGCGAATCGCGGGTGGCCACCGACGATGTCGGCGAGGACCAGTGCGGGATTTCGCGCAGCAGCTCGTTAAATGCTTCAACCCGGCCGGTGTCCGTGATGCCCATACGGCAGCGCCGCACTGCATCTGAAGCCTTTGGTGGACAGTCGTTTGGATGACAACTGATCTACCAGAGGCTTCCCCATGTCCGCGCGGGACTCTACCCAATCCTCCAGGCCCCCTGGTGTATGTCGAGCTGAGAATGAAAAATGCCCACTGGCCGACACGGCGTTCGCCGCCGACGCCGCAGGCCGTTCCGGTCCGTACGGCGATAGCCGTCCGGCAGCACCGAGCGCATGACCCCGGCATGCTCGGTGCCGGTCCGTAGCGGCTAAATTCGAATTGTGAATGAAATCGTTTATCCTGTTGCGGTTTCCATGGTGAAGGCCGGTCAGCGCGTATTGCGCCTGCGGACTCGGATAGTCGATGAATCACACCTGCCTCGTGTCGGAGGTGCGGTGGTGGCCAGCAATCACGTGTCGTATTTGGACCCTTTCGCTATCGCGCTTGCTGCGGACAAGGTGGGCCGGGTGGCTAGGTTCCTCTCGACGCAGGAGCATTTCGACCATCGTGTGTATGGCGCTGCGATGCGCAGTATGCGGCACATCGCAGTGGGTTCCGGCGGTGATGGCGAGGCTTACCGCGCCGCGACCGCCGCGCTCGACGCAGGGGAACTCATCGGGGTGTTTCCGGAAGCGACGATCGCGCGATCGTTCACCGTCCAGCGGTTGCGGACGGGAGCAGCACGGTTGGCGGCAGGGTCAGGGGTGCCACTGGTGCCCGTGGCTGTATGGGGCACGCAGCGGCTGTGGACCACGCACCACCGTGAGCTCAATCAGCAGGGTCTACCACTCACGGTGATCGTGGGTGAGCCGATGTTCCCCGCGGCTGACGACGACCCGGACTACATCACCATCCAGCTGCGTGACTGTATAAAGGATCTTTTGGACCGAGCACAGCGGGAGTACCCCCACTCCGGGACGGGACAGTGGTGGCAACCCCGTCATCTCGGCGGGTCCGCACTCACCCCGGCCGAGGCTGTGGCCCTGGACGCTGCGGAGAATGACGCACGGGATCGGCGCGAAGCGTGACATCCCAAACCCCCGTCGAGTGGCTCGGCGCGCCGGATACACCGTGGGTCTTCGTGCACGCCCATCCCGACGACGAATCACTGTTGACGGCGGGAACGATGCGCAGGGTCAGCGAGGCCGGACGGCGCACGGTCGTCGTGTTCGCGACCGATGGCGCCGCGGGACTTGCGGATTCGCCACCAGGTCCGCAGCTCGCAGCGCGTCGCGAGGCGGAGGCATTGGCATCAGCCGCAGTCCTGGGATGCGACCGGGTGGAATTCCTGGGGTATGCGGATTCCGGACTCGACGGTGACGTGCCAGGCGGCTTCTGCGGCGTACCTGTCGCCCAGGCGGCCGAGCGGCTTGCCGCACTCTTGATCGAGGAACGGGCCGGGGTGGTCACTTCCTATGACGCATCCGGAGGTTACGGACATCCCGATCACGTGCAGGTTCATCAGGTGGTTGCGGCGGCGGCGCGGCAGGCTGCCACACCGTTGTTGCTGGAGGCGACAGTCGATCGCGATCAGCTACTGAGGGTATTGCGCTTGGTAAATGCTGTCGGATTGTTGCCCACAGGGGTAGCGATGGATCGGTTCAGCACGAGCTTTGTTCCCGGCGCGGACATCACCCACCGGGTTGACGTGCGACGCTATGCGAGCGTCAAGCGCGCCAGCATGATGGCCCATGCCAGCCAGGCGGGTGGCGGTGATGGCTTGCGTACCCTGCGTTTGCTGCGGCGGCTACCGATGCCGTTGTTTCGACGGATCTGCGGCACGGAATGGTTTGTCCAGCGTGATGTTTGACCTCCGCATAGAGAGAGACCTGTCCGTTCCGATGCCGGATGGTGAACGCCTGCTCGCCGACCGGTACCACCGTGCGTCGAGTGCACCCGGACCGACCATCCTGGTGCGATCCCCGATGGGACGTCGACCGCTTGGCATCATCTATGGATTGTATTTCGCGCGCGCAGGATTTCAGGTCGTGGTGCAGGACGGCCGCTCGGCCGAGGATGTGTTACCGCTGAGCACCGAGCGTGCCGACGGGTTGGCGACGATCGAGTGGCTTCGCGGTCAGGTGTGGTTCGACGGACGGTTGGCGTTGCATGGAATGAGCGCGATAGGGTTCGCACACTGGGCTATTGCGGCCGACACCCCCGAATTGCGTGCTGTTTCAGTTCATGTCGCGGCCTCATCGGTTGCCGACACGATCTTCACAGGCGGCTCGACTGCGCTGGAGTCCGTGCTGATCTGGTGTTCAAATCACAGCTTCATCACCGCGCTGCGGGCGCCCCGTAGGGCGCGCCGGGCGATCGCGTCGGGCCGCCCGGCCGCGGAGTTGGATGTGCTGACCGGTGGTCGAACGGTCTCCTTCTATCAAGCCGTGATCGCCGACATCGGTGCGGGCAGCCAGTTGCGGAAACTTCTCGACCACGGTCGTGAACCCGCGAAGTGCGCCGGAATCCCAGTGCATCTGGTCGGCGGCTGGTACGACATCTTCCTGCCGGGCCTCGTCCGCGACTATGCCGCCTTGAGTGCGGCTGGTGGTGCGCCGCGACTCACCATCGGACCATGGGGGCATTACAACCTCCGCCAGTTCGTCGTCGCGAATCGTGAAGCCCGGCAGTGGTTTCACGCCCACCTGCGTGGAGGTGAGGATCGCCCGTCTCCCCGGCCCGTTCGCCTGTTCGTCACCGGGGTCCGGCGCTGGCGCGAATACGCTTCCTGGCCTCCACCCGGAACCAGTCCAGTGCGGTGGCACTTGCGCGAGTTCGGGCGGCTGTCGCGTGTGTCTGCTGAGCAGGCGGGGAGCGATCATTTTCGATACGACCCTGCGGACCCCACGCCCGCTCCCCGTGGTCCCGTGATCGTCGGGTTCTCGCGGCCACAGGACTGCCGGCAGATCGAAAGTCGGCCCGACCTGCTGACCTACACCAGCGACCCGCTTGACGCACCGCTCGAGATCATCGGAACGGTGGTCGCCGAGCTTCGGTTGCGCATAGCCACCGCACATCCGCCGCGCGGGCGTGCCGTCTCCGATGTCGTCGTGCGCATGTGCGACGTTCATCCCGGTGGGCGATCATTCAACATCTGCGAAGGCGTACGGCGGGTCGAGCCACCAACCGACGAGGACGATATCCGGGTCGAGTTGTGGCCGATCGCGCACCGGTTCGCCACCGGACATCAGCTGCGCGTGCAGGTGTGCGGAGCAGCGGTTCCGCGCTACATGCGGCAGCCGGACCCGGCCACCTACGAGCTCATTCGCGACCCGAGCGGTCCTTCGTCCCTGATTCTGCCGACGGTCCCCACCGGTCTCGGAACGTGCTGAGGGCGACGGCCTCGTTACGGCCGGACCTGTTCACTGTGTGGTGCAGCGCGCCTACGAACGCGCCCGCCGCCTCGATCGGCACCCCGCGTATCGGTATCACCAACCGCGGCACACCCCGGCGCGCCAGGTGCCCGGAGATCCACACATCGTCCTGCCATCGCATTTCCGGCGGCCAGCCGTCGAAATCGTGGACATCGTCGTCCAGCGCTCCGGGCGGGATCAGATATCCCCACATCCCCATCAGCACATCGACTGTGGTGGCCTCGGGCACCGCGGTTCCGTATACGTGTCCGAAATAGCGTGGGTCGCGGTCGAACCGCACGCTCGATCCCCGCACTCCCACAGCGGCTTTCGGCTCCACGCGATGCGCCGCGAGCAGATCCGCAACGAACGTATCCGGATAGATCGCGTCATCGTCGACCACCACGATGACGGCGTCCGGCTCGGCCAGCAGCGTGGGCAGCAGTTTTGTCGCTGGGCCCAGATCCGTACAGCGCAGCACTTCCACGCCCGACGGCAGTGTCGGCGGTTGCGGGTAGGGGTCACCTGTGCGTAGCGAGTGCCGCGGCCAGGTAAGTACCACCCGATCGGCGGGTTCGGTCTGGTCGAGCAGGCTGCGCAGCACCGGACCCAGGTACTGCACACGGTGCGGCACAGTCGACAACGTGATGATCACGCGCTCGGCGCGGGCAGGCACCGTGCGCGTCGGCGGATCCCGGCGCAACAGCCGTACGGCCCGCGAGAGGTCGTGCGCAAAACCGCTGATCGTCGTGTTGACGAACCGTTTTCGGAGATGTTCGGCGTTGCTCCAGCCGATGCGGGCGACATGTGTTAGCGAGATCATCTGAGCGCGTCCTCCCTGCGGGCCGGACCTACCACGACGCGCCGTGCGGCATCGTCGTAGCAGGTACGCAGCCGATCCAGTACGACAGGCCAACTGAATTCGGCAGGGGGTACGGCTCGATTATGGGCGCTGATGCGATCGCGCAACGTCCGTCGCCGGCCCAGCGATACCAGTGCGGTGACGAGGTCCTCGGTGGAGCTGCCCAGCAGACCCTCGCGGCCATCCTCGACGAAATCTGCTACGCCGGTGCCGGATCGAGCGATCACCGGGACACCGGCCGTTCGAGCCTCCAAGGTCGCCAACCCGAAGGCCTCGCGACGTGTGACATTCAGGTACACATCCGCCGACGCCAAGATCTCGCGCACCGCCCAATGATCCTGCGAACCCACCAGATGCACCCACTCAGCCATGCCATGCCTGCGCAGATAGCGGAGCATCGCACCGCGGCGCGGGCCCGAGCCGACGATCGTGGCGCGCACCCGCACCTCTCCGGCAAGCCGGTCATGCGCCAGCCGCAGCACCTCGAGCAGCTTCAACGGTTGCCTGCGCGTAACCAGCCTGCCTACCGAAACGACATGCAGACCGGTGCCACTCGTGGACGGCACCCTCCACAGATCAGGTGTCACCGCGTTGGGCACTACGACGGGGGTACTGGACAACGCCCGCCCGACCTGGTCGGCGACGACTGTACTCACCGCCGTGAACACCATGCCGTCGTGCCAGCCGGCCAGCCGCCCGAGCAGGCTGTAGCAGGCCCGGACCGGAGGATCCCACATGCTGTGCACCGTGATCACGAGCGGGATACACAACCGAAGCGCGTGGTGCGCGGAGTACACCGCCAGCGGTGACGCCACACTCACGTGTATGTGCACGACGCTGGGCTGCAGTCGCCGAAGTATCCTGCGCACGCCGGTCATTCGACGTGGCCGGTGGACCTGGAACGGCAGATCCGAGTCACTGCCGCCGACGGTCGCGGTGATGACGTGAACTTCCTCGCCGACAGCGGCCTGTGCGCGAGCCAGGGACTCGACCAGCACCTCGATGCCCCCGATGCGGGGCGCGAAAACATCGGTCAGATGCACTATCAACGTTTGCCCCGTGCCACAGTAAGTCCCCCTGGTGTCGACAACATTCGGAAGAATAGTTCTGGCCTACAAGGAATGTCGGAACTTGACGCATAATCCTCGGGCATGGATGAGATGCGGATCATCACCGAGGACGGCGTCGGCCTGCATGTCGAACTCGACGGAGACCCGGCCGGTCTGTACACCCTCCTCTTCGTCAACGGCATCAATACCGGCTTGATCTATTGGGGCCGCCAGCGCGCGACTCTCGCCGACCTGGGCCGCATCGTGCTGTTCGACCACCGTGGGCACGGCCGCTCCGACGAACCGGCGACCGGCCGTGCCACGGTCGCGCAGCTAGGGCGTGACATCGGAACGGTCATCGACGCTGTTGCATCCGAGCGTCCAGTAGTGATCGTCGCGCACTCACTGGGAGGGATGGCGGTGTCCGCCTTGGCCGAACAGCGTCCTGAGCTGTTCGGACGCCAGGTGGCCGGAGTCGCACTCCTGGACTGTGTTCCCCGAGGGTGGGGTGGAATTGCCTTGCGTCTACCTGATTTCGCCGTCGGTCCGGTGGTGCGGATGCTCTGGTGGGCGATACCCCCGTTGCGTCGTCTGCTCACCGACATTAGCGAACGCCGACACCCTGAACTCGCCGGACGTCGGACTGCGCCGACCAGGTGCACGCCGTTCGTCTCGCTACATCGGGCCCGCAGGCTGATTGCTTCCCTGCGAACGATGACGTTGCTGTCATTGCTGGCCGATGTGTCGACCTGTGACCACAGCGCTGGTCTGTCGGCTCTCGGGGGCGCACGGGTCCTAGTCATCGCGGGCGCCCAAGACCGCATGATTCCTTTGCGACACAAGGTGCGCGCCGCTGCCCGGATACCCGGTGCTGAGCTGGTGATCGTGGCCGACGCCGGTCACCTCAGCTCGATCGTCAAACCGGCCGAAGTCGATGGGCATCTGCGCGCCTTCATCAGCGCATTACCGGTCCCGCACGTACAGGTGAACGGCCAAGGGGGCGAAGATGATCGCGATCACGCCGATGCCGAGTAGGCACCAGCCGAGCTCACTGTCCACGGTGCCGTGGTTCATCGCATTCCGGCAGGCATCGATCAGATGAGTGACCGGATTGATCCGGACGAACGTCCGCATCCACTCCCAGCCGGGGAGGTTCTTGGGCATCACCAGCATGCTGGACAGAAATGTCAACGGTGCCCGTGATCACCATGGACATGGGCTGGTGACAGTCGTGTTGGCGGTGGTCGCGGTGCTGAAGGGCAAGGACTTCACGTTGACCGGTGGTGCACTCGTCGCCTTGTACGTCGCGATGCTCGCTTTGCTTGGATCCGCCGTTCTGGCTGTTCTCACCGGGGTCAGCTGGCGGTATCGCGTCACGTCCACCGATTCGATGCGGGCGATGCTGGTCGACCACTGGATCGACAGCGAAGTGGACGCCCGGTACATATCGGCGTACTGCAACCTGGAGACGGTCGAGTCGCTCCGGGCAGGCACCTCCCTCAAGGCTCATCTGCTGCTGGGTGCTGCGGCAATGCAGGTTCTGTCGATTCTGGCGATGGCTACCAGTGCGCTTATCCTCGTGGCGTAACGCCCTATCCCGCCTTGGACGGACCGTGTCAGCTGAAGTACCTGAGGTTGCCGTACAGATGTCAGAAACGCCTCAGCCGAGAGACCGTCTACAGCTACCTGCGGGCCGAGGCAGCCACCGCTTGATGGCCCGATCCTGATCACGCTGAGGGCGCTGCACGCTGCGCGCAGAGGATTCCGGGCCGGGACCTCACGTTCCGGGGTTACGGCAGGGCAACCAACCAGCGGGCAACACCGCCGTGGTGCGAGCAGGTGCCCCTGCGGTGTCGGCTGGAGCTGTAGGTGCCGTCCTCGCACTGGGCGGTCGCCCCGTCGGGGGCGGCGGTAGCCTGCCCTGGGCGCGGGACACAGACACGGTCGACGTTTGCGTATTCGCCTGCGCCGCAAGCGATCAGGGCCGGAGCGGCGGTGGCATGCGGAGCCAAAACCGAAGCCACACCCACGCAGGCGGCGAACAGCCAGGTCGCGAGTGCGGCTCGACGGGCCGGCGGTTTGCTCATTCCGGTAAGACCTCGGAGGCCGGCGTGGCCATGTCGTGGGCTGTACAACAAGAGGCCGACAAGGACTGTTGGACAGCACTACTTTTCGACACGTTTATCGACAGGCGGCGGGTTCGGTCGACCGGGGCTTCCGGACCACACCACGCCGTGGCGGTGGAGCGTCGGAGAACCGAAGCTGCGCTCAAACAGTCACCGTTGCCGATGGCCTGCTGCGGTCGGACATCCCTCAGGGTCGATCCACCCCCGCTCCAGCCGTCTCCCGAGCTGGTGACCGGCAATAGTGGGCAATCAGGATCAAGATCGGCAACCGATCGCGAGAATTGAAGTCATGTCGACCGGGGTAGTTTCAACGTTGATTATGGGCCTGCTGCCACTATTCGGCGCGGGGCTCGGCGCATCGGCAACGCTTATGGTGCAACGGAGTTCGGCGCGTGCAGCGAAGCTCGAGTTCCGCGCGGAGAGTCGCCTTGCCCGCAGAGAGGAGGTGAATTCAGCGATCATCGACTACTTCGAGACAACGCAGCGACTGCACTGAGAGCTCGATATCCGCGAGCGTGGAGGTACCCCCGCCGATACGAAGCCGCTTATCGAAGGCGTTTGGCTAGCAGAGAAGCGGGTCGAGATCATCTGCTCAGACGCTTTGCGGGACCGCGTAGTTGCTCATGCCCGGGGATTGCACGACGCCGTGCGGGACCCTGCGACCTACCCTGACTGGTGGGCTCATGGCTCGTCGCTCCAATGCGACCTCATGGCAGAAGCAAAGGCGGAGCTGATACCGAAGCACGATTGGTGAATGCGTTCAGCAGACACATCCAGCCAGCGGGAGGTTTCGCCTGCGCCAGCATCGTCTCGACTGCCCCTACCGCGCGAGAAAGTGCCAGCCGACCCACGCCCACACGAGCACAGCGGCAATCCTCGCCACCCGGGTGCAGGTGAGGTACGCGATCGTTTCCCCCACGGGCGCGACCAGATCCCGGCGCACATGCGTGACCACGACCACGCCGAGGGTAACCACCAGCACCAGCACGAACCCGACGATGACGAGCACCCGATCGCTCATCTCGACACCAGCCACCAGCCGGCACCCAGCCACACCAGCCATCCGGCGAACCGCAAAGGCCACTGCTCCAGTGCCGGATCCAGCAGTGTCGACAATGTCGGGTGTACGTCACTCGGCCGCGTCCAATCCGATTGCCGCGCAAAGGCATACACTTCCCACACCGACGCCGTGACCAGCAGCATCGACCAGACGGCCACTCCGCGCCGCAGCCGGGCGGTACGTGGAATCTGCTCGGGCCGCGCGTGGAACGCCCGCACCGAAACCACGACCACCGGCACCACCACCAGCACGGTTGCCGACCAACTGAACGGTCGGGTGGCGGCCCCACCCGCCGCCAGCACAGCACCGACGGCCAGCAGCGGCGCCCGCCGCCGGAATGGTCGCGCTGAGAGCGCCGGTTCCCCTGTCACGTGGGCAGAATAAGTCCCTGAGTGCCGGATTCGGGCATGTATCGGTGGGGGTGTCGACAGTATGACCTCAGCCTGTCGATTACTTCTAGTCGGGCAATTTGCAGGAGCTTCCTGTTCTGTCGCCGGCCCCGGCCGCTACTCCGCCGGACGATCGGGCATCAGCCGGTTGTGGAGTCGCTGTCGTATCCGCCGAATGCCGGGGGCCTGTGATCGCGGTAGTAGCGGGCCTGGATATCTGCTCCGTAGATCACCCACAGCGCCGTTCGCGACGTCTGCTTCCAGTTGCTGGAAATCGGTACGGATTCGGCTGTCCAGGCGGTACGGATCCGACGAGAGGCGATAGCCGACGATTCGTCGAAGCCGGGTGAGCTCCGCGCGCACCGTCACTGTTTTTCCGGCGTTCCCGTACAGCTCTTCGGCCAATGCCGCCGCAGTCAGTCCATCAGGGTTGGCGAGAAGGAGCACCACAAGCTCGCTGTGCCGGAGACTGAGCTCATGGACGACCCCATCCATCCACAGCACGGCGCGGTTACGGCCCAGCGAGGTCACCTGTGGGGCTTGTCGGCCGGAAGCTTGGTCCGGCAGGGCATAGACGGAGAACGGTCCGCCGCCTGGCGAGAGTCGTTCGACAACGACCCGACGTCCGTCGGGTAGTTCGGTTTCGCCCTCTATCACGGGTACTGGCCAGACAGCAGGCAGCCAACTCGACGGAGCGGCATCCAACAACTTCCCCTCTTGCGAGATCAGAGCCCAGTGGCCGCCGACACGATTGAGGACGCGGTCTCGGTAGCGGGTAAGTATCTCGGCATGACGTTGCCGGGCGAGATCACGCAGATGCGCCTCCGCGAGTCGCGCTGCCGTGGTAATCAGCGGCAGGGCAAGCGAATTCATGTTCCGGAGCTTGCAGGTGACGTCGACGACACCGATCACCGCACCAGTGACCGGGTCTCTGACGGGTGCCGCGGTGCAGGTGAAGTCCGCGGCGACCGACAGGTAGTGCTCGGTTCCGCGAACTTGGAAGGGTCTGCTGAGGGCCAAGGCCGTGCCGACACCATTGGTACCGGCTTCGGCTTCGTGCCATCGTGCTCCTTCGACAAGGTTTGCTCGTTCCGCCACCCGGCGAGTAGTGGGATCACCCTGTACCCACAGCAGATGGCCGTCGGCGTCGCCACCGAACAACACGTGCCCCGGCTCGAACGCCGCACTCTCCAGGCTCGCGAACAGTATCGGCCATACCGAAGCCATCTGATGGTCCCTGCGCCAGGTCCGGACCTCGTCTTCGGCCAAACCGACGTCGGGCAGATGCCGGTCCGGATGCAGACCTCGACGTTGCGCACGATCCCATGAGGCGCGCACGTCTGCACGCATCAAATGCGTCTGCCCTGTCACCAAATGTGTTCGCCTCGTGGTATTCCGGTCGATTCGGAGGGTTCCCGCCGGTCGCCGTGTCAGGGCGTTCATAGGGCTCGAAACAAGAGTAAGCACTTCGCCATGGCTCTGACAACGGGTCATCTCGCTGCAACCCTGATGCAACCCCTGCTCTCCACCTTGGCCTTGCGACTGCAGGCGCGCCATTGTGTGAGAGCACTTCTTCTCACGAACTGGAGGTCGTTGATGCCGTACCTGGAACTGCCGGATGGTGTGCCGATGTACTACGAGGATCACGGTGCCGGTCGTCCCGTCGTGCTTATTCACGGCTGGACGATGAACACCACCTTCTGGGCACAGAACGTGCCTGCATTGTCGGAGGGGAATCGGGTAATCAATGTCGATCTTCGTGGGCACGGTGCCTCCGGGAAAACCGACGACGGCCACACCCTGGCGCAGTACGCGCGTGACATCCGTAGCCTGCTCCACCATCTCTCGCTCGAGGACGTGTCCCTGGTGGGGTGGTCGATGGGCACCGCGGTGATACTCGCCTACATTCAACAATTCGGGTGTGCGGAGCTGCGGTCGGTGACCTTCGTAGATCAGTCACCGCGTTTCCTCGACTCGGCGGGGTGGGAGTTCCCGCTGCAAGGTGGCTACTCCCAGAGCGACCTCGCCGTGTTCGTGCAGGCGGTGAAGCACGCCCGCCCGTCGGTGATCAAGCCGTTCATCGCCGCCTGCTTCGCCGAAACACCGCCCGACGAGGTGATCGACGCCGTGTATGCGGAGACGACGAAAATGTCGACGTCGGCGGCGTGCGCCATTTGGTACGACATGGCCTTCGCGGACTTCCGGTCGGTCCTGCCCGAGGTCACCGTGCCCGCACTGCTGATCTACGGCGCGCACAGCAAAATCTTCCCCGGTCCACTCGAGGAATGGCTCGCAGTTCAGCTTCCGGCTGCGAAGGCGGTGCGGTTCGAGCACAGCGGTCATGCGCCGTTCTCCGAGGAACCGGAGCGCTTCAACGAAGTTCTCTCCGATTTCCTTTGAAGAGTAGGCACAAGACAAATTCCGCCGGCGATCCTGCGATGCAGATCGGCGTGGATGAGCCGGAATGGTCTGGGCTGGAGGGTGTTCCAGGCTCCGTCGAAGGGCTCGAACGGGTCGACCGGCACCTGTAGTCGCTGACACAGGCGGGCGAACGGTCCGCGATGGTCTCGATACACCCGTCGGGTGGTATCCCACAGTCGGCGCGCGAACCGGGCGGGGTCGTCGTCGAGCCCCTCGGGTGTCGACGGGAGCGCGCTGCGTGGGATCGTCCGTAGTTGTGAAAACAGCCGGGCTACGTCGGTCGGCACATGGTCCGGGACAAGGTGTCCGCACGGGGCGAGTCGGTCGAGGACTGCTCCGTCGACGTACTCGTGGATTTGATAGGCAGGTTTGGTCGATTCCCAGTGCAGTCGCGGAGCCACGGTCACGAACGGGGCGATCGCCGTCAGGACCGCGGCCTCAGGCCATTGGCGGTAGTCCACCTCAGCGCCGTCGATGGGAATGCGAACATTGACCGCCTCCGTGGCACCGATGACGACACGGACGTTGCGGTTGCAGAACCCGCTGGCGCTCTCGATTGGGTGGCGGCCTGACGGAAGTACACGTCGGGATCGGACCGCAGGGTCGATGCTCGCGAATCTGGAATGTTCCCCGCAACTTTCACGGGTGTCCGCCGGCATGCGGAGTGGAGTCGACGGCACGCGCATGCATCGGTAAACCTTGGTCGGCGCTCAGCCGCAGATACTGGCCGCTGCTGTGTAGCTACCAGCGTAAGTAGAAGTCGGTCAGGCTATCGTCAGCGACCAACCCGACATGCGGAATCGCGCTCGTGGCCGCCCAATCGATGATTCGATCCACCACCCGGACACCGATTCCGCACCGTTGGAACTGCGGCGTCACCTGGCGGACAGTAGTTATTCGATAACTGCACTATTCCCTTCAGGGGCAGTGTCGGCCTGACAGCCTCATGTCGCAAGTCGCTGAGCTGATCGGTCGACACCCCGAAGGAATCTCGGCAGCACGTATCAAGACGGCGTTCCCGGACAACGACGTACACACCTGTCTGTCCGGTCTTATCCGATCCGGTCGGGTCACCCGCCCACGTCGCGCCGTGTACGTCCTGGCGATCAACGCACAGACCGATCCGGTAGCGAGCGGCGTCAAGCCCGTGACGGTTCGTTCCACGCTGACCACCTTCGGCATGGTCGTACAGCCCTTCGTCGACCAGGGAGCCTTGCCGCGCAACGTCATCGCATTCGTGGAACGCCCCACCGATGACATCAACGAAGATGACGACGACGAACAGGCAAAGTCGTGGACGGTAGAGGAAGTCGAGACGTTCCGCGAAGCGGTGCGCAACGAACGGCTCTACGCCTGCTGGCTGTTGAGCTGCTACGGGGCGCGGCGGTCCGAAGTCCTCGGCGTGCGATGGACGCGGTTCGATGCAACCGCACTGAAGGTACGCCGGGGGCGTGTCGCCATCGGTAAGGAGACCGAGGAGAACCTACCGAAGTCCAGGCGCAGCCATCGCGATCTTCCGCCGCCCTCCGATCTAGCGGAAGCGCTCGACAAGTTGAAGGTGCTCCAGCAGGCCGAGTGCGCGGCACTCGGCATCCCCTGGACCGACGATCGTCTGATCGCGGTCTACGAGACGGGAGTGCCGATCCGGCCGGAATATCACTCGGATATGTTCCAGCGGCTCAGGCAGCGGGCCGGGCTGCGCCGCATCCCGCTGAAGGGGCTGCGGAACACGAGCGTGTCGCTCATGTTGAAGTTGGGGATCCCGGTGCACATCGTGGCTGCCTGGTATGGCCACGGCTCTGCGTTATCGCTGGGGGTCTACAGCGACGCACAACCCGAGGACTTGCGCGCGGCGGGCGCTGCCCTGTTCGGATGATCTGTAAACGCCCGCTCCCGCGTGTTGGCACGTTCTTGGCACGCTCACATGCCTGAGAACATCTCACGGAGAGCGGAAACCGCCTCTGACCTTGTCGGGATGACAGGATTTGAACCTGCGACCACTTGACCCCCAGGTCGGTCGGGGTGACATATTCGCAGTTCAAGTGTCATTTTGGGAAGTTCGCGAATGAACGGTCACCTGCGGGTCGTGAGGGTTCGGGTATAGCGTGTGGTCCCGTTCTGGTCCCGCTCCCTCGACTGGCCACTGCCTCGCCGTTTGGTGTCGTCCGAACCCCGAACTCGCGAACCAGAAGCGAAGGACTGCCGCCGAAAAGCGCCGTCAGGATTATGTCGGATCCCATGTGCATACTGGGGATTCGATTGGCTGATCGTGCTGGTTGGGACTCGAAAGCGGTGATGGAGAGCAATGCCGAAGGACAAGTTGTCGTCGCTGTCGGGAGACGGGGTTCGGCCGGCGTGGTTGGTGATGTCGAAGTCGGACTACCGCCGACTGGGCGGTGGAAGCAAATATGACGACGACCCGGCACGCCACTACAGCTGGGACAGCACGGTGCCCAATCATGGTCGAGTCCAAGCCGGCGACATCGTGGTGCTATGGAATGAAGTTGAGTCCCTCGGTGTATCGGTGATCGAACGAATTGTCGAGGGTCAGGCGGTCAAGCGTCGTGGCCGATGCCCAACCGAGTCGTGCCAGTCCACCAACTACGAGCCGCGCAAGACGATGCGGCCGGTATACCGCTGTTACGAATGCGAGACCAAGTTCGACGATCCGACGTTCGAGGACGTGGAGGTCAAGACTTTCCGATCGACGCACGGGCAGGCGTGGGTGGATCTGTTTGGTGAACTGTCGGCAAAGGAGCTGCGCGCGCTGTGTGTGAAACCGCGCTCGCAGAACAGCTTCCGGTTGCTTCGCTGGGATGCGTTCCGAGCCGCGGTGACGGGGGCAAAGGGAGGTGAGGCGTTTGGTCCGCTGGATTCGACGGTTCGCCAGATTCAAGGTGGACACACAACGCGACCGACCCGGGTTCGATTGGGACAAAGGGAATTTCGCCAGGCCCTACTGGCTAAATACGGGCCGCGCTGTGCGTTCACTGGAGACCTACCCGATTCCGTCCTGGACGCGTGCCATCTCTACAGCTACGCGAAGGTGGGCAAGCATCACGAACACGGCGGCGTACTGCTGCGACGCGACCTGCACACCCTGTTCGATCTTGGCAAGATCGCCGTCGACCAGAACGACCTGATCGACGTATGCGAACCGTACAGAGACTTCCCGACTTACAGTGCCCTGCACCAGAAGTCGCTCGCTGTCGCTGTCAGCCCCGTACAGCGCGAGTGGTTCGAGTTGCATTGGACAGAGCACCGCAGGCCCTGATCTCCGCATCCGGATACGCCGCCGTGTCTAACTCCCAAGCCGATTGAGTTCCTCGTTTCGTGATGCTCCAAGTCCGAACGTGCGACGATCGCGTCCGTGAAAGGTAGCGATGTGCTCACGTTTCTCGGACCCATCGTTTTGGGAGTCCTCGCCCTTCTAACGGCCGTTCTAACGCCATACGCGAAGATGAAGCTTGAGCTCCGCGACAAACGGGCACAGATTCGTGCCGACCTTGAGCTATTGGATCAACTGCCAGAGAAGATGTATGGCCGCGACGTCCTGACCAGCAGTATCGACCGACGAGTTCGGTCCCTGGCTATGTCTTCGTTGCCTCGCGCATGGCAACACAACCGCCAGCGACGTCAACAACGCAACGGGCTAACGGTTGTGCTGTATGGCGCACTTGCGGTGCTCATTTGGCAATGGGTCGTGGCGTGGTGGATCGCTGATACGTCGAGTCGTCGGATTGGGGCAGCGATATTGGTTGCCCTGGCCCTGGCTGTCCTCTTGCTGGCGCAACGACTGCGGGACAGGTTGGACGATGAGGAGACAACGGACCTACGTGACGAGGAACTTGCGCAACTGAGGGAAGTCGGGCGGCAGATGCACGTTGAGTTCGATCGACGTGTCGCCATTCAAGAACGTCTACTGAGCGAGCTGAGGGCCGGAGACGGTGCAGGTCCTTCCGAGAGGGAGAGCACGTCGGAGGTGCCGGCTGGAGCCCAGCGTTCCGAGGGGGACGACCGGTCAGCAGAGCGAGAGCCCAACAGAAGTCGAAGGCTTTCTTTGCCACCCTGGCGCATGTCCCCGTCATTTTTGCTTCGATCCGTGCGTCGGCATGGCGGATAGGTCACCTATCCGCAGCTTCCGCAGGTTTGGGGACTTCCCTTCCCCTGCTTCCTCATACCGGCCATCCCTGAGCGGAGGGAGGTCGTGTCAAGGGCGCTCTTTCCCTTGACTCGTCCGAGTGAGGTCAGAAAATTGGGCCATGAGGAGGCAGGGATCTACGCAACCCCGTGCAGCCACCTCGACAAGGCGCCGGCCGATTCCCGGCTGTCGTTTACGGGTCGGGACCACAGCCAGTCACCCCGTCAGGGAGTCCGCGGCTTGAATCCTGGCTTCGGAGGTAGGCCGGGGACGGCTGGTGTCGTGCCCAGCACTGCCCGGTGAACGAAAAAGCGGCCCGAGTTGAGTAGTCCGCGTGCTACCACGTCGCGAAAGCGGATGCCAGAACATGCGAACAGGGCCAGAATGCGCCCCGGTGGCCCGATGTGCCGCCGCCGCGCCGACGCGCCCGGTGGCCGCCAGCGCAGCCAGGCCGCCGGTTGCGCGTCGTAGCGCGGCGGCGGCGCATCGCGCCGCCGGGGCGCTCTTGATCCTGTATGGCGAAATTCGGCAACAATCCGCATCCGCACCTGTGACGATGAGTTGCCGTTACGTAGCCTGCGGGCTACGTGGTCGTGTTTCAGCGCCGAGGTTGGCACCGCGTGACCGGCGACTGTGCCGAAGTAGCGTGCGGCTGCGCGTCTTTCGCTTGCGTTTCGTCGGCCTCTGGGGTGGAAACTGTGTATTTTATTACTATGCCGAGAGAAGCGTCACAGGAGAAGGGGCGTGTCGGAGCTCGGACCGCTCAAAGGTGGCTTGAGGCAACGACATTCATTGAGTTGCCCTGGAACTCGTACAAGCACGAAGCTCAGTGCGAGATCGAGTGTCTCGGTGATTCCATCAAGATGTTTGACCTGGCGGGCTACTTCCTTACGGAAGAGCGCACTCCGGTGTCCGTAGAGGTCAAGAATGTGGATAGCGAGGATCATCTTAGGGAAAAGTTTCACGAATTCTTGGCTGTTGCTTACAGCTCCACCGCTAGGCGGAAGCTCAAGAAGAGAGCCGACGACAAGCGCGAGTTTATGTGGGTTTCGTGGCATCCATTTGGTCCGATGAGCAGATGGGCAAAACTTTCGTCAACCGAAGAAATCGAATTATCATTGACCGAATATCCGAAACTTCTCGACGGACAGGTAGTTGATACTTCAATCCTTCAAGAGGTGTCGAAGCGCATCTGGGTACTGACATTCAATCAGAGGCAAGAAACGTTGAGCCTGGATGCAGAAGAACTTGACAAGGTAATGGCGGCATTGTCGAGAAAGAGGACCACGCTGTGACGTTCACTTCCGCACTTCGCACCGCGATGGACACAACCGATGGGATTGCCTACATTGACCGAGTAAAAGCCGTAGTGCGTAGTCAACTTCAGGAACTTGACAGCACTGCGAAGATCGAAGATACACTTTACTACAACCACAGCGCGATTCCCGACTTCGTATTAAGCTGGCCCGGAGAGCGTGGTAAGCGTCGAGTATACTTGCGGGATTCGTACAGTTCGATCCTGGCGGGTGACGATACAAGTTACCTCAAAAAATTGGAACCGGTATTGCTAGCTCTCGATAGCGCAGACGGCGCTCAAGAGGTTGAGCAAATAAATTTACGGACTTCTCCAGGCGCATCGGCTAGAACCCTTGTCACGGATGTGGATGCTGTTGAAGTTATAGCCGGGGGAGAATCCCCTGCGTCTTCGTCACCGCTGAATAGCCTAGTTCGTGCCAATTTTGTCCGCGGCGGGAGGGGGTACGTCGATCATGATCGAGCTGAGCGGCTGGTGGAGGGACCTGAAACCATGTCGCCAGATCGCTTGGATGATATTGCCGGGTTGATCTCGGAGAACTTCGTTGAAGATGCCGCCGCTCGTATTACCCGAACTGCGCAACTAATAGAATTCGCGCTGCGAGGAAGACCTAACGACGTGGAGTCGTGGTCAGTGGTTGGCGGCAGACTGTCGCTTGCGGAAATACGGCATCTCCTGCCATGGCTATTAGCGCAGCCGGAAGCGGCGGAAAACGGGGCATTCTGGCGCTATGTGGGTTCATTGATGACCTTTGATGAGCTTGAACAGATACGAGAATCCATTGCGGATATCGATGTTTCGCCATTGATACGAGCGAATTCTGATGTATGGGAAGCCAATTGGGCGTACCTGGGTGCGTCTAGAGCAGTCGATCATAACGATGTCGATCCTCGCGATGCTCGGTGGTCATTCGATTCTGGTCGGTTGGGAGTCGATCTTGGTATGCAGCGAATTATCATTGCCAAGAACGGACGTCTAATACGTGCCCGGGAAAATTTGTCAGCTGCATCTTGGGACGAACTGAGAGTTGCGCTTTCTCGATATCAATTGGCAAGTATTTCACTGCGTGGGATTCGTCGATCTATTGTAGTGGATGCAGTTGAAAGTACCGACGTTCGACAAGATGTAGAAGACATATCCAACTCTGTTGAGGACCGTTATTACGTTTCTGGAACTACCGTTAGAGTACCTTCCCGAACCGCAGAAGATGGTTACACGGATCTCGTCGTGGATTTCGGTGGTAGTGTTGTTCATGCCCAAGGCGGTGCAACTATTCAAGATTTGACCGAGATTGCATTGCTGGTGCTGAATTACCGCTCTACAATTCCGTCGGGTGATCTTGGCAGGGTAATTGGTAGTAGCTCGCATGACACCTAGCTGCGAGGGAGTGTCGGAACGTTAATTGCACGGTAGGTCCGAGAAAAGTGTGGTGCGGAGCCATGAACTGTCTGCTGTAAGACGTCTGTGCTGGGTGGTTCAAAATGTTAGTCGTCGACCTTGTCGTAGTCATCGTCCATGCAAGACAGTTTGAACTCCGCGCCGACTCGGTGCTCCCGGATTTCGAACTGCGGACTGGCGACGGAGGTTCGACGGTCGCAGACTGAGGTCACCCATTGTCTAGGTCGGAGTACTTCACGGCCCGACCGCGCGCCTTGTCCGGCGGGTATCGCTTTCCGTTGGTCAGTATCTTCGCCTCAGCTGCCGCTTGCAGGTCTATGCCCAGGACGTCAGCCAGTCGTAGTAGGTAGAGGAAGACATCGGCGATCTCTTCCTCAACCCGTGATCGCCCCACCGCGTCGTGCGTGATCATCGCGCTTTCCTCGGCGGTGAGCCACTGGAAGAGCTCCGAAAGTTCGCCGACCTCGCCGATCAGCGCCATGACGAGATTCTTCGGTGTGTGGAAGCGTTCCCACTCTCGTTCGGCTGCGAATTCCACGAGCATGCGCTGAAGTCGATCGATTGCCATGGATACGTTGTAACAGGTGCATTGGGGCAGTCGCCCGCAGAATGCTGGATCGCTCGAGCCGGACCAGCACGATCCCCAATCCGCACGCCGAGACCGCGCTGGGCTCGGGGCAAGCCGGGTGGGTGTGTCGACGGGCCCGCGTGATGTTGACGAGGTTTCGATAGTGAAGGCAGTCGATGCGACCGTCACCCGTGTGCGCTTTTTCGGCGTCGGTGTGGTCGAGTGCCTTGTCGGTGGCTTCCTGCATCATGTAGCGCATGCCGGAGTATGTATTCTCGTTGCACCACAAAGACTCTCGAAACTGGGAGATCTGCAAGAGTGAGAGCTTGATCGGCGTCAGAGGAAGTCGCCATGCGCAGACGAGGGCTCAACAGGTCCAGTTCGGCGATACCGTATATGTATGGCGTGGCGGAGGAGCCTCCCGGCGCGGCTCCGGTCTGATCGCGAAACTATCGGTTGCGGGGCCCGCGCATCGTGCGGTTAACCCTCCCTGGCCGGATCCCGAGTTGTATACCTTTGTCATTCCCATCGCGAACGTGCTTGAGTTGGCGACACCAGTACCTGACCGGTTTCCGAGCAACCGGGAAGGCACGCGGTTCCGCGTCCAGAATTCCGCAGTCCAGCAGGGACTTCAGATCATCTCATCAGAATCTGCTGCGCTCATGGAGGCATGCTTCGTTAGCGAGGGGCTCATTGAGCCTCCGCAGCAGTTGGCAGTTTCGACCTCGAGCGGAGGTTGGTCCACCGACCAGGCACTGATCCGCAGGGTAGAACGGGCCGCAATCGAGGCTGCACGTCAGCAACTTCAGGCAGACGGATGGTACGAAATTAGAGACTGCCAGCAGGACGGATGTGGTTATGACTTGCTCTACGGCCGCGGTACTGAGGAGCTACTGGTCGAGGTGAAAGGAACTGCGGGCGGTGCGAAGCGTTTTGTTTTGACCCGCCTCGAACATCAAGTGTTGTCGTCAGATCCGCGGGCGCGTGTGTACCTCGTGCTCGACGCTCTGGGAGCAGCACCTAGGGGTGAGGTCCTTGACTGGAGGGCAGTGTCCGCTTTGGGGATCCTTGCGGACCGATGGCGAGTTGGGGGCTAACCGCCAGTAAGCCCCGCCGACCGGAGGTCAGATTAAGGGCTCTCGACTGACCGATCGATGCGTTTCGGCGCTGCCGATACCGTGGACTCATGACCCAAGACCTCGTTAGCTGGGCGGCGGAACTCGCACATGAGTACCTGCGCATGTTGCCGCGTCGGTTACGGCACGTCGAAGGCGTAGCGCGACGTGCGGCGCTGGCGGGAGGTGTCGTCGACGATCCAGTGGTATTGGTTGCTGCGGCCTGGCTGCATGACGTGGGGTACGCGCCGAACCTGGTCCGGACAGGGTTTCATCCGGTCGACGGTGCTGAGTTCCTTCGGCAGATAGGCGCGTCTGACCGGCTGTGTGCCCTCGTCGCGAACCATTCGTGTGCCTGCGTGGAAGCACGGAACCGCGGGGTTGTCCTCCATTGGGTGGACGAGCGGACGCCGCTGCGTGATGCGCTCTGGTGGGCGGACATGACCACCACCCCGGACGGCGCGGACGTGACCCTGGCCGAACGTCTGACGGACGTGTATCACCGATATGGAGAGACCAATGTGGTCACGCGGTCCGTGCGGGAAGCTGAACCAGCGTTACGCGAGGCCGTTGACCTGACTGAAGGTCGGTTGCGGCTTCAGGTGAAATAGGGCTCTTCGGGCAGGCGCAATCCGCGTTGGATTCTCTCCCTGATCGACGGATGGACATCGAGCTCCGAGATCTCCTCGGGAGAGACCCACCGCACCGCCTTGGACTCCGAGCTGGTCGAAGGTGTCCCGCCGATCGGTTCCGCGGCGAAGCAGATCGAGAATTCCTGTCGAACCTCGCCGTCGCCATAGGCGATGACGTGATGTGGGTCCGAGAAGATCCCGACGATTCCGACGGGGCGGACCTGAATGCCGGTTTCCTCGGCTACTTCTCGCACGACCGCATCGGCAACCGTCTCCCCGACCTCCATTCCTCCACCGGGAATCGAGTACTTGTCGTTGTCAGTGCGGTGGATCATGAGGATTCGTCCATCGGCATCTTGGACGAATGCGCTCACCGCAACTTTGAGGCTGTTCGCCTCTGGTGCTTCGGGGTCGTTGAAGTAGTCGGTCCTCATGCCACGCTCGCCTGTAGATCGGAAGGCTTCGAGCCTGCCCAAACCTGTTCGAAGCTGGTCAGATACGTCTCGAAGAGATCGCCGCCCGCTAATCGGCGAAGGTGCATCGCAGGTGCGTAGGCCCCTGGCTGTCCGTAAACGTGCATGTTGACGATCATCTCGTCGTCGAACCGAAATATGGAGTTGTACAGCGTGGTGTCGTGGTAATGGAGGTCAACGCCGTCGATCGAGGCCAGCGGCGTGATAAGGGAGAGAGCATTGCGGATGCGCGCCGAAACGGTGCCGTCGGCGAGACGTTCCTCACTGCTCCGCTTCGTCGCCTCGTCAGCTGCTGGATTGCCGAACAGCAATCGAATCGACGTGCCGTTCACGGCCTTCTGCTTGATCTTTCGGGTGAACGACGGGTCCTCAGCGAGGAACAGTCCAGCGAGAACGAGGATCTCGATTCGATCGTTTGCGCTATCGAGAAGCCTGCCCCAGAGGTCGGCAGGCACGGAACTCCGATGGGGAAAGACCCTTACGACCTCAGATTCAGCGATCGCTGAACGTCGTTCTGGGGCAACAGCATCCGGCCACAGGTAGTTCTCGGTCTCCTTGACCATGGAAGCGACAGCGTGTCGGTGCCGAGGGTACGGAACGCGCCCCTTGGTGATCCACCGCTCGACGGTCTTCTGATCGACACCGGTCGCGTCGGCCACCTGGTCGATGTTCACGCCGTTTCGAAGCAGTGCTTCGCGGAGTCGTTCGTTAGCCATTTCATCTCCCAGGACGAGTAGGGACGACTTAATTCTAAGTGAGACGTCCCTAGATGTCCACCTATGTGGTCTATGTGTCCCGCCAATTCTTGGAAAGTACTGGTCAGCAAGGGATTTCAATTACCGAAATGACACAAGACAACAAGGAGTTGACAGCAATGGCATTGAAGGATGTGTGGTTCACCCCGGAGTTCGGCGTCGCGTTCCCGAAGGGCGTGTTCCTGCTGGGTGCGGTTCAAGCGGTTACGGAGTTCAGTACCGATCGCAACGCACCGAAGCGTCAGAAGGTCGATCTCGACGACGACGGCAACGGTACCGGCAAGCGCATGTGGAAGGGCACAGTCACTGATCCGACCGCCCTGAACGCGAAGCAAGCGAGCTTCGATGTGGTGTTCATCGCGGATGTGCAGCCTGTACCAGCTGCTGCGGAGATCGTGCCCGGCATGACTCCGATCGAGTTGGAGGGTTTGCAGATCAAGCCGAAGGTCGCGGGTTCGGGTGAGTTCAAGTCGATCGGCTGGAACGTCAGGGCTACCGGTATCAAGGGCGACAACTCGGGTTCCAAGCAGGCTCCGGCTGATCCGGGTGCTGCTCGTCCCGCCGGTTCTAAGGCGGCGTGATGAATGCGGCGGATCAGTCGGCGGGGATGGTTTGGGCGCGCTGGTCCGCCGTCATCATCATCGTCATCATCGGGACAGCGGCGTTCGTCCTGAGCTTCGCGGCGTTGCGTGATCTGGCGATTCTTGCCAACACTCCGAAGCAATGGGCATGGCTGTTCCCGGTCATCGTGGACGGCACCATCATCCAGGCAACCATCTCCGCCCTGGTCCTGGCTGCCAGTCCCGAACGACGCTGGTTCCTCTGGGTCCTCGGAACCGGCGCAATGGTCTCGATCGCCGGCAACTCATTGCACGCGGTCGCGGCCGGTCGAATCCTGCCCTGGTGGGCATCAGCACTGGTCGCAGCTATCGCCCCGATCTCGCTACTGGTCGATACACACGGCCTGGCGGTGCTTTTCCGTGCCGCACAACATGTTTCGGCTCCTGAACTGGTGTCGGAGCCGGTTGTCGAGCAAGCCGCCGTAGAGCGCGCACCCGAGCCGGTGCATGCGTCTACAGCGCGGATTCATCCGGTGCCGTCCGCGCCAGTGCAAACCATTCGTAACTCGCGACCGGTGCAGCAGATGCTTCCGATCGCTGTCCCTGTTGGGGGTGCATGATGACCGTTTTCGATCCTAACTCCGACCATCTCGGCGGTCCGATCGCCGGTGGGCTGCGCAACGTGAAATACATTCCGGCGCAACGTTTCCAGCCGGTTGAATCCACTGCTGGAGTGTCGTTCCTGGTGGGCGGTGTCGAGGTGTGCCTGAGTGTCGCGGATGCTCGATCCCTCTCCCACGTCCTGCCCAACGTGCTGGCTGAACATTCCGTTGCTCTGGCGTTCGCGCCGCTCGGGGCGGTGGCGTGATGTCGACGACTTCGCTTCTGGTCTCGTGCGGCTCGATCGCTGCTGCCGGTGTGATGGCCTACTGGCGGCAACTGGGCGCACCGCGGCTTCGCCCGATGACTGCCGAGCAGTTCGCCGCCCAAGCTCCACCGGAGCTCCGGACCGCGGTGTTCGTGATCGAGGACCGGGCGCAAACCAATCTCATGTTCGGCGCGCTGGGTTTGGGTGCCAACGATGACGGATTCCCTCGTGTGGATGCCTACTACTACGTCGATCACGGCTTGAGTGTGGATGTCCAGATGTTGGGCGGTCAGTCGATCAACGACTGGACCAATGAAGCCACCCTGGATGCGATGTCGCATTACCTGGGTGTGGAGCAGGTGACCGCGCGATCACCTGAGCCGGGATTCATCCGCTTGGAGGTGCGGGTTTTCGACACCCTCGCCGCCTCGGCAGCGTTGCCGAGCTCGGTCCCCAATGACGTGGACCTCCGAGCGGTCCCGGTCGGTATCACCGAAACCGGCGAGATCGCCACCATCCCGATCCTGGGCACGCATGGCTTGTGTGTGGGCGCTACCGGGTCCGGTAAAGGCAGTGTCGCCTACTCGATCCTGGCCGCGCTCGGTCCCTTGATTCGTGACGGTCTGGTGGACGTGTACTGCATCGACCCGAAGGGCGGAATCGAGTTCGGTCCCGCCAAGGACCTGTTCGTGAAGTTCGCCTACCAAACCGCCGAAGACATCCTCGTCGTGCTGAAAGAAGCGATCGCGGTGATGCGGCAACGGCAGGCGAAACTCCTCGCGGCGGGACTGCGCAAGCACACACCCACCAAGGACGAGCCGCTGATCCTCATCCTTCTCGACGAAGCAGCCGCTTTGGCTTCCTACGCCGACCGTGAGGTCCGCACCGCGTTCGAAGAACTCAATGGCTTGTTGTTGACCCAGGCACGTGCGACCGCGGTCAGCATGTTCGCCTTCGTGCAGGACCCGTCCAAAGAGAACATGCCGCAACGGCAGCTGTACCCGGTCCGGATCGGGCTTCGTCTCACCGAACCTACCCAGGTCGCGATGGTGTTCGGTGCCGGCGCCCGTGAGCGTGGCGCCCACTGCGACAAGATCTCTGACACCACACCAGGTGTCGGCTACATCGAACAAGACGGCTCCACCGCGCTGACCCGGGTGCGGTTCTACTGGGTCGACGACAACGATATCGCCGCCATGGTCCGCGCTTACGCGCCACGGCACGAAATCGTCATTCCCGCTGATGATTTCGACGATTTCGACCCGTCCACCTTCGACCCGGATGACTTGGGTGATGAAGGTCCGGTGGCGGCATGAGGACAGGGTTCGTCATGGAGTGCCACGTGGTCATCTACTGCGACGGCTGCGGAGACCTCTACTCCGAGAACGGCTCCGAGGGCATCTGCTTCAACTCGGTACACCAGGCCGTGGGCTACCTCAACGCCAGATCCGCTGGCGTCGGCTGGCTCTACGACGGCGACAAGGTCCTGTGCGATGGCTGCATCGCGGTCACCCGGTGTACCGAGCAGGGCCATTCCTTCCCCACTTTCCCGAAGTCGCTTCGCTCCCACACCTGCACGGTGTGCGGCATCCACGAATCCGAGGTTCTGTCATGACGTCCCGCCGAAACGACATCGACGCCGCTGTGCATATCCGGTCGGTTCGTCGCTGCCACCTCGAACGCTCCGGCCTGGACTCGGTCACTGTGGCTGTTCATCTGCTGGTCGAAACCGGTGACGCTCCCGGCTGGGATGCGGCTATCGACGAAGAGGACTGGGCGGCATGAGCATCGAATCACCTCCGAATGTGCCGGAGTTCTTCTACCTCCTCAACCCGAAACAACTCCGACCCGGCGACATCGTCCACGAACTCAACGGCCTGCCGCTGCGTGATGGGCCGATGGCCATCCGTGAAATCAAAACCGCGGTCGTCAGGCACGGCAGGCGAACTCGGGAATGCCTCGAACTGGTACCCGAAGACCCCTCGCGTGGTTCGCAATTCATCTACGACGTGCAAGTGAAAGTCGCTCGCGAAGCCCGCCCCGGCCGCGTCAATCCGATCGTCACCGCCGCTGCCGCCTCGCTCAACAAACCCAAGACGCGGCGCCGGACGAAGGACCTGTCTCAGCCCTGTCAGGGGCAGCTGCCGTTGTTCGATCTGCCCGAAGGGAGAAGGCCGTGAACCGCACACTCCGGCTGTTTGATTTGTTCTCGTGCGCTGGTGGTGCCGCGAAGGGTTACCGCGGTGCGGGTTTCGAGGTCGTCGGCGTCGATATCGTCGCTCAACCGCGCTACCCCTTCGAACATCATGTCGCTGACGCCCTGGAGTTCCTGGCTGCCCGCGGTGAGGAATTCGACGTCATCCACGCCTCACCGCCGTGCCAGCACTACAGCCCGTTGCACGCTCTGGCTCCGCATCTGGAGTACCCGGACCTTGTCGCGGTGACTCGCTCGGCACTGGAGGTCCTGGGGAAGCCGTATGTGATCGAGAACGTCATGGCCGCTCCGCTGGACCGCGCCCGTTCGATCACGTTGTGCGGTGGCATGTTCGGGCTGCGCACCTACCGGCATCGCCGATTCGAATCCAACATCTCGCTACGTCCCGCGACCCATCCGAAGCACGTGGCTCGTACCGCCACCTCTCGGCGGCGTGAACGGTGGGCACAAGGCTGGCACATCTCGGTGACCGGTGATGTCGGCCGCTACGTCGGACCCGAAGCCATGGGCATCGACTGGATGACCGGCGACGAACTGTGCCAAGCGATCCCACCCGCCTACACCCAACACATCGGTCACCAACTGCGTGACCACCTCACTGATCCCTCCGGCCGTCTGGCCCTGTCCGAGGCGGTGGCCTGATGACCACGAAGAACAACCAGCACGACCCGTTCGATCTGATCGGCTTGGCGGTACTGAACACGGTGTGGTCCACGATGCTCGGTATCGGTGTGGCGGTGTGGTGGGCTGTCCTGTTCCCGATGGTGTCGATCCCGCTGTTGGCGGCGGCCGCGGTTGGTGTGGTGTTGGGTTGGGTGTGGGGTGTCGTGGTGGTCGGGGTGTCCATCTCGGGGATGGTGCTGTGGCGCCGCAGGAGTCCGCAGACCTTCGAGCAGTGGATCACCTCACGAGCACGCACCCGATGCTTCACCTGGTTCCGGTACCGGCGTCGCTGGGCGAAACTGTTGACCGCCTGCAACCTCACCATCGCTCGTGAGGATCGGACGTTCGTTCCGCGGCTGCTGTCGGTGGAGATCGGCGAGACCGTCGACCGCCTCAAAGTGCGGATGCTCGAAGGCCATTGCCCCGCTGACTGGGAGAACCGCACCGATCACCTGACCCATGCGTTTCGTGCTCAGGAGTGCCGGACCTCGATCATCGGTCCCGGCCTCGTACAGCTGGTCTTCCGCCGCTCGGATTCGCTCGCTGAAACTGTCGCACTTCCGCGTATTGATGGCGGGCAGCGTTGGGGCAAGGAGGCTGCGTGATGACCGAGCCTGCTATCGATACCCCGGTCCGGGAAACCGCTGCTGACCGTCGTGCGAAACCATCATTTCTGGAGGTGGCGCAAGCGACCGCCGAGAAGTTCGACGTCTGCAAACGACCGATCCCGATGCGCGTCTACGACCCGAAAACCCTGTCCGAGACCTACATTGCGGCGCCATGTAAATCCACGGTCGCTTCGGTGTGCCCGGCATGCGCGAAAGCCGCTCGCCAGTTGCGCGTCACCCAGTGCTACGACGGCTGGCATCTCGAAGCCGAACCAGTCGTCGAGAAGACCGATCCGACGCAGCAGCAATCCGAGTTGCTCACCGCCCGTGCGGTGTTGTTCGACGACTACCAGAACGCGAAGACCGACAGTGATCATCCGTTGATGGATGGCATCCGCGAAGTCGTTGACTCGTTGGATCGGGAACTGCGTGACTCTGGTCTGCGCGGCAAATTCCCGGCCCTGGACGCGAAACCGAAGAGGCGCCGCACCCGTTCGACCAAGCGTCGTCAGGACATGCCGGACTTGCCGCGGCGCAAGGTGGGTCGCAAGACGGTCGGGCGGGAGTATGCGGGCAAATATCGGCCCTCGATGATGCTGACCTTCACCCTGCCCTCTTACGGTGCGGTGCATTCCGATGGTGCGGTGAACAGCAAAGGCGAACCATGCGGTGACGGTTCACCTCGCAACCCGAACACCTACGACTACGCCGGTGCGGCTCGCGACATCATCCACTTCACCTCGCTGTTCGACCGCCTCAAGCAGAACTTGCGTCGCGCGGTGGGCTGGAATGTGCAGTACTACGCGGTCGTGGAACCGCAGCGCCGCGGCGCCCCGCACATCCACATGCTCATTCGCGGCACCATCCCCCGCGAGATCGTCAAGCAGGTAGCAGCGGCAACCTACTTTCAGGTGTGGTGGCCCCATCACGACCACGAGGTCTACCGCGACGGACACATGCCGGTATGGGACCACCAAGGGCAACGGTTCGTCGATCCCGGTACCGCGCAACCGCTTCCGACGTTCGACGAAGCGCAAGACCTCCTGTCCACGGTCGATGACCTGGAGCCAGCGCATGTGGTGAAGTTCGGTAATCAGATGGACCCGAAAGACATTCGCGGTGTTCTCGGCAACTCCGAAGAAGCCGCCCGGACCGTCGGCTACGTCACCAAGTACCTGACGAAGTCGATCGCCGAGGTCCTCGAACCGCAGACTTCGCGTGCTGCCGCGCACTACGACCGGTTGCATGCCGAGCTTCAGCACACGCCGTGTTCGGAGACGTGCGCGGTGTGGTTGCGCTATGGGATCGCCCCGAAAGGTGCCAACGAGAAGACCGTCCCTGGTCGCTGCCGCGGCAAAGCGCATCGCCGCGACACCCTCGGCCTGCCCGGTCAGCGGGTCCTGCCTTCCGAGCAGTGGTCGGGTAAAACGCTGCCGGACTACCGCGCCGATCGTGCCGAGTTCGTTCGGCAACTCCTCGCCAGGGTCGGAATGGTCAAAGCCGACACCTCACATTTGCAGGTGAGCCCGGTCGAACCCGGTGACCATTCGGTGCCACCGCGTGAGCATCTGATCATGGCGGCGATCTCCCAACGCACCAAATGGCGAGCGGAATACACCAACGCCCTGTTAGCGGCTGATCCGCCAGGGCCACCAGAAGTTTCGGCAACCGCCCTGACAGCGGCTTAGGTGGGATGGTCATGAACAATCGACTGGTCGACGGCAAGTTGTACACGACGGCTGAACTTGCGAATCTGCTCGGCGTGGATGCGTCCAGCTTGCGCCGGTGGCGTACATCGAATCCGCCCTGCGGTCCCGCCTATGTGCGTGTGTCGCCACGGGTCGTGAAGTACAGCTCGGAGGATATCGAAAAGTGGCTGCGCGATCGGCGAACCGACCCGTCCTCAGCGGCGGCGTGATGGCAGAGTCCATCAATCTCCCTGTGGGCATACGCCTTTCAGCGGATATCGAAGAACGCGCGGACTACGGCAAGCGGCCGTTCAAAGCACGGGTGCGGTGGATCGACCCAGCTACCAAGAAACGGCCCTCGATATCTGAGCCGTTTGCGACGCGGGAGGAAGCGGGAGAGTGGATTGCCCGCCTGCAACGGAAAGCGGCACAGGGCATAGATCCGAAATCCGCGCTCATGCGGCTCGGAGAGTACGGCGACGCGAACATGGAGCTGGCGCTGCGGGGGTTGGAGAAGAAGACCAGGGATCCCTATCTCGCCGGGTGGCGCAAACGCGTTGTCCCAACGTTGGGGCATCTTTCGGCCGCGATGATCACGGCAGGGGCCATAGATCGTGCCGTGGTCGGATGGATCAGCGATGGCGTGAGCAAGTCGACGGTGAAGAACAGTCTCGCTGTGCTGGTGCGGGTGATGGAGCAGGCAGTGCGAGATGAGATCCGGGAGAAGAACCCGGCGCATATTCGCGGGTGGCAGAAGCTGTATCAGCAGATCGAAGACGAACTCGATGACCCGCGTTCGTTGGCGCTGCCCAATTGGACCGTACTGGTCACCCTCGCCGATGCCTTGGTGGAACGTTCGGCAGATCGGTACCGCGGCTGGGGTGACGTCGTGATCTTCGCCGGGTGCACCGCCTCACGGATCGGAGAAGTGTCCGGGTGCCGAGTCGGCGATATCGACACCAAGACTTGGACCTGGCAGGTTCGTCGGCAGACAACGCCATCGCCGGGCGGGATGGATGACAAGGGCACTAAGGGGAACCGGGCAAGGTATGTGCCGCTGATCGAGGAAGTTCGCGAGCTGATATCCGAGCGGCTCGACATGATCGGCCGAGAAAATCTCGACGCCCGATTGTTCCGGGGTCCCCGCGGTGGCCGTATTGCGACCGGTGTCCTTCGGGATGCGACGCATTGGGATGAGGTGGTGGCAAAGCTGGGTTATGAGCATCTGCGGCGGCACGATCTTCGGCACACCGGTCTGACGTGGATGGCCGATGCTGGGGTGAGCCTGCATGTACTCCAGAAGATCGCCGGTCATGCCGACAGCCGGACAACTGAGAAGTACTTGCATCCGGATCGGCGGGAGATCACCGGTGCCGGGGACAAGCTCTCCGAACACCTTCGGTCCCGTTCTGGTCCCGTTCTCCGAGTGGTCTAATGACCAAAATCCCCTTCCGACCCAGGTCAGAAGGGGATTTCTTTTGTCGGGATGACAGGATTTGAACCTGCGACCACTTGACCCCCAGTCAAGTGCGCTACCAAGCTGCGCCACATCCCGGTTGCGTCCGCGTGCGGGCGCTCGAAAAGATTACCTCAGAGAGGGGTGAGACGCCGAATCGCCTGGTTGGCGGCGTGGTGGGGTGGGTGGGGAATTACAGCGGTGTCACTTGGGCTACGGCTCGGGGGTCGCCGGAGACGGCGAACCAGACGCCAAGAGACTGGCCGGCGCGGCGGGAGATGAGGCGGACTTTGTCGCCGGTTTTGAGGGGTTTGGCGTATTCGATGACGGTGCGGTGGGGGCCGGACACCAGGTCGGTGTGGTCGGCGAGGAATTCCTCCAGGGCGCTGAGGTAGACGGCGTTGTTGACGTGGTCCAGCCAGTCGATGTCGGTGACGCGGAGGGGGAAGGGTAGTTCGTGGACGTCGGGCTCGTCCTGGGCCGGGATGGGGTCGGTGAGTGCTGGTTTCCAGCGGAGGCGATGTTCGGAAGTGTTGGCGAGCATGGGGGCCATGAAGCGGTCGCTCATGCGGGCGGGAACGCCGGATTCGGTGCCGAAATGGATCAGGAAAGCTTCGGTTTCGACGAGTCCGCCGTGGCTACCGGAGATTTGGACGCGCATGTTGCACCAGCGGTTGGACAATGCGGAGCACCAGCGGCGGAGGGTGACGTGTTCGCCGAATTCGATGGGCTTCATGACATCGATGACGGTGCGGCGGACTACCCAGCCACGGTGGGTGTCGCCATCTTCGACCGCGTCGAGGTGATCGAAGCCGATGTCTTGGAGGTAGCGGGCAATGGCGTCGAGGCGCAGGCGTTGGTCGTTGTCGGTGTCGGCGAGGCGCACCGGCCAGTCCGTCTGGAACGGGGATCCGGTGGTGGGGAGTTCCGTCAGCACGCTGGGGATGACCATGAGCGAATAATGCCAGGTCGCGACGGTTCGCGCGTGCGCCGGGCCGACCGAGTCGCAGACAAGAGGCAGTTCGGCCAACACTCGCGCAGAGACATCGCGGCGACCCGCGCCCCGGCAGGCGACAGACTTATGTTTCCCTAAGGGGAGGTCGGATTCTTCTGAATCAGACTCCCCCGCCGACGCATCGGGTGGCCTGAACAAACACTGGCGCAATGATTTCCATGACTGAGGCCCACCATCAAGAACAGTCCGCACACCGGCGATGGGCTCGCTACCACCAGACCGTCGATATCCTCCCGCGACGGCCGACTGCTGGTGCGGATCACGCGACAGATCCGGGTAACGGGTCGCCATGGATGGGCGATGAATCCGTCATGCTGAACGCAGAGTTTGTCTTCGTAGCCATCGCCGCCGCCTTCGTAGCAGTTTCCGACCTCGTCGGTGGCGTTGCGGGTGCGCTTGGTTCATCCGGAAGGTAGATGTCGGGGGTCTGATGGCCCAGGCGCGCAGGAAGTACACCTGCCACACCTGGGCCGCCCCGGGTCAGACCTGCTTCCAGGCTCCCGCCGCGACGGCGTCACGAACATAGTCGGCGAAGTCGATCGGGTCGCGGCCGAGCAGGCGGCGAGCGGTGTCGGTCAACGTGGCGTTGCGGCCGTCGAGGAGGGTGGCGAAGATGTCGAGCATGCCTGCGACTTCCTCGGCCGGCATGCCGAACTCGGACTTCAGTACCGCGCCGAACTGCTCGGCGGTGACGGGGATGTACTGGACGTCTCTACCGGATTCCTTGGCGATGGTGTCGACCGCGTCGCCGAAGGTCAGTAGGCGGGGGCCGGTCAGTTCGTAGTTCTGGCCCGCGTGGCCGTCCTCGGACAGTGCGGCCGCCGCGATGTCGGCGAGGTCGCCGGAGTCGATGAAGGGCTCCGGTACCTGACCGGCTGGGAAAGCGACCGCGCCGCCGAACACCATGTCCGTGAAGACGCCCTCGTCGAAGTTCTGGTTGAACCACGCGGCTTGCAGGACTGTCCATTCGGCGCCGCTGTCGCGCACCGCCTGCTCGGCGGGGGCGGCCTGGTCCTCGCCGCGGGCGGACAGCAGCACCAGCCGCTGAACGCCGTTGGCTACGGCCAGTTCGCTGAAGGCCCGGATGGTGTCTCCGGCGCGGGGATCGCCGATGTCGGGGGTGTACATGAGAAACGCTGCCCGCACGCCCTCTAGCACCGGAGCCCAGGTGCTCCGGTCCTCCCAGTCGAACGGGGTCTTCGCGGAGCGGGAGCCGATGCGGACCGGGAATCCCTTGGCGGCCAAGCGATCTGCGACTCGGCGGCCAACCTTGCCGGTGCCCGCGGTGACGAGGATGGTGTCGGTGACGTTGTTCGTTGTTGTCATGCTCCCAGTCAAGCCGGGCGGGCGGCGGCCGACCATCGGCGAAAGACTCGGCTACATGTCCGTGCGTCTACGCCCCGAACTGGCGTCCGCATGAATACAGGCCCATAGCAGGACGTTCGTTATGCCTGCGGTACAACGAACGTCCTGTGCAGAAAGGTCCGCGTCGGGTTCTCGACCGAGTCGAGTCCGCCGCAGGTCAATTCACGACTTCGATTACATCACCGGGCGAGACATGGTTGTAAAGCGTCTCGGCACCCTCGGGGGTCATGCGTATGCAGCCATGCGACTGTTCTTCGGTCGGTCCGATATGAGTGGCAATATCACCGTTGAAGAACACCGCCCACTTCATCGGCACATTGTGCATCGTGCTCCAATGATCTTCACGCTTGAACGCGACGCGAAAGACGCCGGGAGGGGTTTCATATCCCGGCCTACCGTGCGAAATAGGCGTCGGGCCATAGGTCACCTTGCCGTTGTCCATCAGCCATGCCTGGTTGGTGGAGAGCTGCATGCAAACGCGGTCTGCCTCCCCGGTGCACGGCGCGACGACCGGGGCGGGAACGGGTGGGATCAGCGCTGGTACGCCCGGAATGTCTGGTCCGCCCGGCCATAATGGTTCGGCATTCGCGGGAGCCATGACTGCGAGTCCGGCCGATGCGACGCCGATGAAAACTGCCGATCTGGCCGTCCAACTGAGAAAACGCCTGTTGCTCATGGAGTTCTGACCTCTCTGCCATTGCCCACCACCCTGAGTGCCGTCTGCCAGAGCGTTGGGATCATCTCGTCGGCACAAGCTCCGAACCACCTGCAGGTGTTGAAGATCATTGTGAACCGTATTCCGGCTCGTTGGGATGCATTCCATTCAATCCATCACACGAATTGACTGATCGGGACCGATTATCGGGCAAATAGCGGCGAAAACCCGTGAAAAAATTCCGACTGGTCGGAGCTGGTTTGTTTATCGAATCGCGACCTGTTCGGGCATCGGTCGACAAGATCGCGCTACCGTGACGTTCGAGCGCGGACCGCGCTCGCGGCCCTGGCTCGTATCGCGGATAGGCACGACCGGAGGCCGGTTCCAGCGAGAGGAGCGAGTGATCTTGCGACCGAGAGCGGCCCTGCCGAGCAGATCCGAGTACACCAGAAGTTTGGTCGCGAAATCGTGCAGTCGATGACCCTGTCGAGTACACGAACGAAAGCCGGTGCGGCCCTTCTTATCCTGACGATCTCCTACTACCTCGTCGAACTGATCGTCGCCGCGCGATGGCCCGTGCCGCACGCATACAGCTGGTCGCAGCACATGATCAGCGACCTCGGCGTCCCCGAATGTATCGGCGGCATAAGGCAATACGGTGACAACGCACTCGAAGGCCGCTACATCTGCTCACCGTGGCACGCGCTGATGTCCGCCGAGTTCGTACTGCTCGGTGTCATGGTGCTCGCCGCCGCCGTCCTGCTGTCTCCGATGCTGCCGAAAACCCCACTCGGAAAGGCACTTCCGTACCTGGCCGCGATGAACTGTCTCAGCATGGTTCTCGTCGGAACCTTTCCGGGAAGCTCCGGCGAAATCACCGGCGGCAGCCGAGTTCGTGCCGTCTTACACCCGTTGGGCGCCTACCTGGAACTATTATCCGGCATCGCGATCATGGCGATAGTCGCTTATCTCTACCGCTCCTACCGCGGCTACACCGCGGTCACTCTCGCGCTGCTCGCCGTGAGCGCCGTCGGTGTGGTGGCCGGACTCGGCAGCTCACACCTGGGCATGGGCCCCGGAGCAGCCGAGCGACTCGCCATCGATCCATTCGTCTGGTGGCGGATCATCACCGGCGTCACACTGCTGATCGCACCCGTGCGACTCGCGACAGAGGGGCGCACGCCACACCGGCGTACGCCCCTCTGAAAGACCAACGGCGACAGATGTTTCAGTCGCCGTAGCGCTTACTTCTTACGATCCCGCTTTTCGCGGACGCGGACCGAAACCCGCACCGGCGAACCTTCGAAGCCGAACTCCTCACGCAGGCGGCGCTCGATGAAGCGTCGGTAGCCCGCCTCCAGGAAGCCGGTGGTGAACAGTACGAACGTCGGCGGTCGCGTTGTCGCCTGGGTGGCGAACATGACGCGGGGCAGGCGGCCGCCACGCATGGGCGGTGGTGTTGCCGCGACCACTTCCTTGAGCCAGTTGTTCAGGCGGCCGGTGGGGATACGCTTGTCCCAGGATTCCAGGGCGGTTTCCATCGCGGGGACGAGCTTTTGGACGGCGCGGCCGGTCTGGGCGGAGATGTTCACCCGCTGCGCCCACGGGACGCGGACCAGATCTCGATCGATTTCGCGATCGAGTTGCAGGCGGCGGTCCTCGTCGACCAGGTCCCACTTGTTGAAGGCGAGCACGAGCGCGCGACCGGAGTCGGCGACCATGCTGATCACCCGCAGGTCCTGTTCCGTGATCGGCTGCGAGGCGTCGACCAGCATCACAGCGACCTCGGAGGCCTCGAGTGCCGACTTTGTGCGCAGCGACGCGTAGAACTCCATGCCACTGGCATGGGAGACCTTGCGGCGCAGACCCGCGGTGTCGACGAACTTCCAGATCTTGCCGCCCAGATCGACGAGCGAGTCGACCGGGTCGACGGTGGTACCCGCGACGTCGTGGACCACTGAACGCTCATCGCCCGCCAGCTTGTTGAGCAGGCTGGACTTGCCGACATTGGGCTTGCCGACCAGCGAGACACGGCGCGGGCCGGTACCGCCGGTACCCTCGCGCGGGGTTTCCGGGAGGACGGCGAGGACCTCGTCGAGCAGGTCACCGGTTCCGCGACCGTGCGCGGCGGAGACCATGCGCGGTTCGCCGAGTCCGAGTGACCACAGCGCTGCGGCCTCGGATTCGATCTTCTGATCGTCGACCTTGTTGGCAACCAGGATCACCGGGATCTCGGAGCGACGCAGCTTCCTGGCCGCCGCTTCGTCGGTGGTGGTCGCACCGACCACCGCGTCCACCACGAGCAGAACAGCGTCGGCGGTACTCATGGCCAGCTCGGCCTGACGCGCCACCGACTGCTGCAATCCCTTGGCATCGGGCTCCCAGCCGCCGGTGTCCTGAACCAGGAATTTCCGGCCGGACCAGTTCGCCTCGTAGGACACCCGGTCCCTTGTGACACCGGGAATATCTTCCACGACCGCCTCGCGACGGCCGATGATCCGATTGACCAACGTCGACTTGCCGACGTTCGGGCGACCGACCACGGCAAGGGTCGGCATCGGGATGTGGGCGTCGAGCTCGAACTCACCGTCGAGCCCGGTCACCTCCCAATCGGATTCCTCGCTCCATACGCCGTCACCGGCGAGAACATCCTCGCTCACTGGGCACCTCCCGTCCGGCTCGTCGAAACCTGCTGACGCACAACGCGAAACAGCTCGTCGATAACTTCGTCCATGTTCATTTCACTGGTGTCGACCAGCACCGCGTCCTCGGCAGGGCGCAGCGGCGACACCTTCCTGGTGGAATCGAGGTTGTCCCGGCGCTGCACATCGGCGAGCACGGCCTCGAAGTCGTCGCCGCGACCTTCGCGGATGTTCTGCTGGTTGCGCCGCTCGGCGCGCGCCTCGGCCGAGGCGGTCAGATAGATCTTGGCATCCGCGTCCCGCAGTACGACGGTGCCGATATCGCGGCCTTCGACCACAATTCGCTGCGTGGTAGAGGTGATGTCGCGCTGCAAGGCGACCAACAGATCACGCACCTCCGACACCGCGGACACCGCGGAAACGGCCTTGGTGACGGCGTCGCCGCGGATCTCCGACGACACGTCGACGTCGTCGAGCAGGATGACTTCCCTGCTCGGGTCGGTGCCGATCGTCAGCGGCAACTCCTTGACCGCCGCAGCGATCGCAGCGGTGTCGGTCAGTTCGATGCCCGCACGCAGCACGCGCAGCGTCGCCACGCGGTACATCGCGCCGGTATCCAGGTAGCGAGCATTCAATCGGGTCGCAAGACGCCGCGAGACGCTGGATTTACCAGTGCCCGAAGGTCCGTCCATCGCGACGACAAGTGGCGAAGTGCCCGATATCTGCCCTGGGGCCTCGACCGGAATCTCCACACCGTTCACAACGACACCGCCTCATACAGTTTGCCGACTTCATCGCGACCGAGCACACGCAGCGTGCCAGGCCGTTGATCACCTAACGTCACCGGACCGATATTGGTGCGCACCAGCCGGGTGACCGGGTGGCCGACGGCATCGAGCAGTCGACGCACGATGTGCTTGCGCCCTTCGTGCAACACCAGTTTCACCAGAGAACGTCCCTCGCCCAGCTCGAGCACCTGGAACTTGTCGACCTTCGCAGGGCCGTCCTCGAGTTCGACGCCGTCCTTGAGCAGCTTGCCGATCGACTTGTTGACCTCGCCGTTCACCGTCGCCAGGTAGGTCTTGGGCGTCTCGAACGAGGGGTGCATGAGCCGGTGGGCGAGATCACCGTCATTGGTGAGCAGCAGCAGGCCCTCGGTGTCGGCGTCGAGCCTGCCGACGTGGAACAGCCGCTGTCCTGCCGCGATCCGCTCGGCGACAATATCGCCGACGCAGGGGCGCCCGAGATCGTCGGACATGGTCGACTGCCAGCCCCTCGGCTTGTTCAGCGCGATGTGGACCAGTTCCGCGCGCACCATGACGCGGGTTCCATCGACGCGCACAACCGCGGTCTCCGGGTTGATCCGCAGGCCCTGCTCGGTGACGATGGCACCGTCGACCTCGACGCGACCCTGGTCGATCATTTCCTCGGCGGCACGCCGCGAGGCGACACCCGCCTTGGCGAGCACCTTCTGCAACCGTTCGCCTTCGCCCGCAGGCAGTTTGACGTGACTGTCGGCGACGGTCTCGGTGTGCTGCCGCTTGGCGGGCTTGGCGTTGTTCAGCAGTGTCGGCGCGGCAACCTTGCGCTGCGGCTTCGCGCTCTTGGCCTTGCGCGGGGTCGTACCCGTTGCCGAAGACTGTGCGGGCCGACGCGCGGCGCCGCCGTCAGCGGAACCGCGGTAGCCGCCCTGCGACGAACCACGTTGCGCGGCACCACCTTGCGAGGACCCACGGTCACTTTGCGAGCCGCCGCGATAGCCGCCGCCCTGCGAGGAACCACTGTCGCCCTGCGTGCCGCCACGGTGCGAGGAACCACTATCGGCCTGCGAACCTCCGCGGTAACCGCCGCCTTGCGACGAGCCACGAGAACCACTGTCACCCTGCGAACTACCGCGATAGCCACCGCCCTGCGAGGACCCGCGATAACCACCTTCGCCCTGCGAAGAACCACGGTAGCCACCCCCCTGCGACGAACCACGTGAACCGGAACCGCCTTGCGACGAACCACGATAACCGCCGCCCTGCGACGAACCACGAGAACCACTGTCACCCTGCGAACTACCGCGATAGCCACCGCCCTGCGAGGACCCGCGATAACCACCTTCGCCCTGCGAGCCACCGCGATAGCCACCGCCCTGCGAGGAACCGCGATAACCACCCTCGCCCTGCGAAGAACCACGGTAGCCACCCCCCTGCGACGAACCACGTGAACCGGAACCGCCCTGCGACGAACCACGAGAACCGCCGTCACCCTGCGAACCTCCGCGGTAACCACCGCCCTGCGAGGACCCGCGGTAGCCGCCCTCACCCTGCGAACCTCCGCGGTAACCACCGCCCTGCGAGGACCCGCGGTAGCCGCCCTCACCCTGCGAACTCCCCCGCTGTCCGCCTTGCGAACCGCCGCGGGAACCCCCACTCTGTGAACCTCCACGTTCGCTTCCTCCCCAGGAAGCGCCGCGCTGTGTTGTTTCTCCCCGTTGTGCCGAACGGGCTCCTCGGGAGCCTGCGTCACGTCCTGCGCCCCCCTTGGTGGGCTGGTCACTGCGTTTTCTACGATCCGGTGTGCCATCTCGGCGAGCGGGCGTATTCATGTTGTCCTGTCAGTCCTCGGCGCCGAGGTCCAAATCGGCCTCGGCTGGTTTCCTCAGCCTGGTGTAACGGGGATCCGTTTCCAGGCTCTCGTTGATCTCATCGATCAGGTCGACGCCCGGAAGTAGGGGCGCCAGTGGCGGCAGATCCGTCAGCGACGGCAGTCCGATCCGTTCCAAGAACAGTTCGGTCGTGCAGTACTGCGTACCGTTGGTGTCCGGGTCGACCCCGGCTTCGGCGATCAATCCCCGAGCAAGCAGGGTTCGCATCACCCCATCGACGTTCACACCGCGCACCGCGCTGACCCTGGTTCGGGTCACCGGCTGACGGTATGCCACCACCGCCAGCGTTTCCAGTGCCGCCCGCGTCAATTTCGAGCGGGCGCCGTCGAGCAGCATCCGTTCCACATACGGTGCGTACTCGCTGCGAGTATAGAAGCGCCAGCCGTCCCCGACGAAACGCAGATCGATACCACTACCCCGTGCGGATAGTTCCGCCGACAGTTCCCGCAGTGTCCGATCCACCCGCGCTGTGGTGTCCGCCAACGCGTCGGCCAGCAGTTCTACCGGGGCCGGAGCGTCCACAATCAGCAGCACGGCCTCCAACGCCGACCGGAATTCGTCGTCATCGAGCGCCTCGGGGGTGAACTCCGCCACTGTGTCGTTCTCGGCGTCGTCCTCGGCCTCCCCGCCGGCAACCGCCGCGGCCTGTGAAGGGGTGTCATCGATCTCCGCACCCTCGCTCACGGACGCCCGGGCGGTACCCGTGGCCTCCCGCACGCTCTCGTTGACATCCTCGTCGCGCTCAGCCGTGTCCATGGGTCGCTCGCCGTGCTCGCTCACCCGTAGTCCTCCTCGATAGTCGCGGCGTCGACCGTCTGCACGGTGTCGACCTTCTCGTCGCCGGTCCAGCTGACCGAGAGCGGGCCGAGCGGGTCGGGCTGGTCGAACTCGATCGTTTTGCCTCGGTAGAGCTCGAGCAGGGCAAGGAAGCGGGCGACGATCTGGATCGGCACTTCGCAGTCGACGACGAGTTCACCGAAGCTCGTCCAGCCGCCCGGCCCACGCAGTTTCAGCATTTCGAGCACGATGGCCGCCTGCTCGACGACCGAAATGGCGTGCGAGTGCAGGTGGTCGAGCCCGACCTTGGGTATCGGACGAGGCCGGAAGGCCGCGGCGGCGATCGCGGCGAATTCGTGTGCGTCGACTCCCAGCGCAACCTCGGGCAATAGCGCGGCGAAGCGCTCCTCCAGCCCGACCGCGCGCGGGTAACGACGTTGCGCGACGGCCTCCAGCTCACCGAAAAGCTCGGCGACCTGTTTGAACGCGCGGTACTGGAGCAAACGGGCGAACAGCAGATCACGTGCCTCGAACAGCTCGAGGTCCTCGGCGTCGGTCATCTCCCCCGATGGCAGCAGCCTGGCCGCCTTGAGGTCGAGAAGCGTGGCCGCGACAACCAGGAATTCGGTGGTCTGGTCCAGGATCTTGTCCGCGCGCAACGCCTCCTGCCTGGCCCCGCCCCCGGAACTCACCGCCAGCGCCGCCGTCAACGCCTTCGTGTAGGCGATGAATTCATCGGTGACCTTGTGCAACGCCACCTCGGTGACGTCGAGCTTGCGCGAGCTGATCAGCGTGAGCAGCAGATCGAACGGTCCCTGAAAATTGCTCAGCCGCAGGTGAAACCCGGTCTGCGGTTCCGAGGTCTCCGGTGCGGCGGGATCGGACGGCGCGAGTTCGGCAGCGCCTCCCGTCACCGGCCCGACCGGTGGATGACTTCCCGCGCCATCGCCCGATATGCCTCGGCCCCAGCGGATTTCGACGCCCAGGTGGTGATAGGTTCCCCCGCGACGCTGGCATCGGGGAACCGGACGGTGCGCGAGATGGCCGTGTCGTAGACCAGATCGCCGAATACCTCGACAACACGCGCCATCACCTGGCGCGAATGCAGTAGCCGCGCGTCGAACATGGTCACCACAATGCCGTAGAGGCTCAACCTCGGATTGAGACGGTCGCGCACCTTCTCCACGGTGTCGTTGAGCAGCGCGAGCCCGCGCAGCGAGAAGTACTCGCACTCCATCGGGATGATCACGCCGTCCGAGCAGGCGAGCGCGTTCACCGTGAGCAGGCCCAGCGACGGCTGGCAGTCGATGAGGATGTAGTCGTAGCGGTCGCGGATCGGCTCCAGCGCGCGGGCCAGTGTCTGCTCCCGGCCGACCTCGTTGACCAGCTGGATCTCCGCCGCCGACAGGTCGATATTGCTCGGAAGCAGGTCGAGGTTCTCGACGCGAGTCGCCGTCAGCACATCGTCGATGCCCACCTTGGACCCGATGAGCAGGTTGTGCACCGTCAGATCGAGGTCGTGGTGAGCCACACCAAGTCCCGCGGACAGCGCACCCTGCGGGTCCAGATCGACCAGCAGCACCCGCCTGCCGAATTCCGCCAGCGCGGCGCCGAGGTTGATGGTTGAGGTCGTCTTGCCGACGCCGCCCTTCTGGTTGCACATGGCGACGATCAGGGCGTCGCCGTGTCGCTCGAGTGGGGTCGGGTCTGGAACCACACGCAGCGGCCGCCCGGTTGGACCGAGCGCCGCGTCCTCCGGGGCGGGTTCAGCGCCGTTGCCCCACAGCGTTTCTGCCGCGGCCGCCGAGTACGGAACCCGATGGGTACCCGTAAGCGGCTGCGCCCCAGCACTGACCGGCGGCTCTGCCGCACTGGCTGTCGTCACGATCCGCTGCTCCTTATACGTTCCTACCCGTTGCCTCGCCGAGCGTAGCGAGGCCGATCGGGCCCCGACCTCGCTTTCGTACGGTCCAGCACTCGAAAGAACGCTACCGCTTGACTGTGTCCAACTACCGCGCCTCAGCGCGGCGTGTTCGCAGTGAAAACGTTACCTCTCACTGTCTCACCGCCACTCGGGTCCGCCGTCGAAATGGACATCGAACCGGTCGTGCAGCTCGTCCATGCTGTCCCAATCAGCCTCGCCACGTGCGATGCGACCCAGTTGCCGGAAGTATTCGAACCGGACGATACCCGGTGTCAGCACCGCCAGGAACTCCGCAGGGCCATCCGCCGAGGCACCGAAAGCGTGCACGGTACCCGGTGGGACGACGACCAGGCCACCTGTGGACACCGATCGAAGTTCGCCGTCGACAAGGAATTCCATGGTCCCCGCCAAGACATAGAAAATTTCCGTCGACTTGGTGTGATGGTGTGGCCGTGTTCCATTCGCTCCCGCCTGTAGTACGAGCCGGTTGGCTCCGAACAGTCCGTCGGAGTTCTCACTGTCCTCCAGCAGTCGGAACGAGCCGCCACCTGGCAGCGACACCGCTTCGACGTCCGATTCGTGGACGATGAAAGCCTTTGTCATTCAACTCACCTCACATGCTCAGCCGACAACATGCCGAGCCGATGGAGCGCGACCCGACACGAGAGGTAACCGGACCGAGATTCTATTTTCTTCCGCGATTGGGTATCACCTGAGCGCACAGTCCAATTTCCGCTCGTGCCGAGTACGCCTGAGAGGCGCCGCATCCCAGATCTGGGGAACTACTAACGGGCGCGCGGGTGCGCTGTCGCCCACACCTCACGCAACGTGTTGACGGTGACCAAGGTGTAGATCTGCGTTGTCGTGACCGAAGCGTGCCCGAGCAGTTCCTGCACTACGCGCACATCGGCACCACCGTCGAGCAAATGTGTTGCGAACGAATGCCGCAGCGTGTGCGGTGACACCGCCGCACCGATACCCGCGCGCTCGGCGGCGGTCTGCAACACCTGCCAGGCCGTCTGCCGAGACAACCTGCCACCGCGCGCGTTCAGGAACAGCGCGCCCGCATTGCCTTTGCCGCGCGCGGCGAGTACGGGCCTACCGCGCACCAGGTAGGCGTCCACCGCGGCCAGAGCGGGCCTGCCGATCGGAACCATCCGCTGTTTACCGCCCTTGCCGTGCAACACGACCGCCCGGTCCTCGGTGTCGATGTCATCGACATCGAGCCCGACCATCTCCGAGATCCGTGCGCCGGTCGAATACAGCAGCTCGAGCAGCCCACGATCACGCAAACCACGCGGCCCGCCGTCCGTTCCGGCCGAGGCATCGGGACCATCGGCGTCCGTCGGCCCGCCGCCCGCGGCCTCGAGCAACCGCAGAACCTGGTCGTAGGGCAGCGCTTTGGGCAACCTGCGGCCCGGTGCGGGCGGTTTCACGGCATGAGCGACGTCGGCGGTTGTAATGCCCTCGGCCGCCGCGAAGCGGTGCAGTCCGCGCACGGCGATCAGCGCGCGGGCCACCGAGCTCGCCGCCAACGGCGGATGGTCGGCACTACCCGCCCGCAACGCCATGGTGAATTCGCCGACATCGGACTCGGCGACCGTATCGAGTCCGATGACACCGCGACCGGCGAGGAAATCTCGGTAGCGGTCGAGGTCCCTGCGATAGGCCCCGAGAGTATTGCGCGCGGCGCCGCGCTCGACCGCGAGATGGTCGAGATAGGCGTCGATCTCCCGCGCGAGCACCGGCCGGGGTCCCGTCAGCCTTCGGACTGCCGCTGCGACGCTTTGCGGCGCAGGAACGCGGTGGGCTGTCCCGGCCACGGCGCGTCCGCCGACCGTAGCTCGATACCACCTGCCCGCGCGGCCGCGAGCGCGAGTACACCGGCAACCGCCGTCGCGTTGACGATCTCGCCTGCCAGCGCGGCACGCACGGCCTCCTCGACCGGCATCCGGACCAGCTCCAGGTCGGCTTCCTCGTTCTCCGGCTCCGGCTGGTGGGTGTCGTAGAGATCCCGCGCGAAATAGACCCGCAGCGCCTCATCGGTGAAACCGGGTGACAGCGCGACATCCACCAGCACCGACCATTCCCGTGCGGCAAGGCCGGTCTCCTCGGCGAGCTCACGCTTGGCCGCTTCGAGCGGGTCTTCGCCGGGGAGATCGAGCAGCCCGGCGGGCAACTCGAGCAGCCGTGCGCCGATCGGGTGCCGGTACTGCCGGATCAGCACCACGTTGTCGTCGTCGTCGATCGCCGCGACCGCGACCGCACCGTGATGCTCGATCACCTCACGCTCGACGACCCGGCCACCCGGCATCGCCACCTGGTCGAGCCGCAGCGCGAGGATCGCGCCGCTGTAGACGGTCTTGCTCGACACCGTCTCGAAATCGTGGCTACCCGGCCCACCCCCGTGCTCGCTCATTACGATCCCTGATCCGCGTCCGCGAGCTCTTCGTCAGGAAGATCGACCGGAAGCCGCTCGGCCAGCTTGTATTTCAGCGCCGCCGCGACGAGCGCCGCGAACAGCGGGTGCGGGCGGGTCGGGCGACTCTTGAGCTCCGGGTGCGCCTGGGTGGCGACGAAGAACGGATGCTGGTCGGCGGGCAGCTCGACAAACTCCACCAGGTGCCCGTCCGGCGAGGTGCCGCTGAACCGGAGGCCGCTGGCGGCGATCTTGTCGCGGTAGGCGTTGTTCACCTCGTAGCGATGCCGATGCCGCTCGGAGACCTGATCGGTGCCGTATGCCTGCGCGACCACTGACCCCTTGGTCAGGGTTGCGGGGTAGGCGCCGAGGCGCATGGTGCCACCCAGATCGGCCTCACCAGCGATGACCTGCTGCTGGTCGGCCATGGTAGAGATCACCGGATGCGGTGTGTCCGGCTCGAATTCGGCCGAGTTCGCCTCAGCGAGACCGACCGAACGCGCGGCTTCGATCACGACGCATTGCAAACCGAGACACAGGCCGAGCAGCGGCAAACCCCTCGTCCGCGCGTAGCGGATTGCGCCGACCTTGCCCTCGATGCCACGGATACCGAACCCACCTGGGATCAGCACCGCATCCACATCGCGTAGCGCGGCCTGCGCGCCCGCCGGGGTCTCGCAGTCGTCGGACTGCACCCACCGGATGACGACCCTGGCGCGCGAGGCGAACCCGCCCGCGCGCAGCGCCTCGGTCACCGACAGGTAAGCGTCCGGCAGATCGACATACTTGCCGACCAGCGCGACCTCGACGGTCTCCCTCGGCGAGTGCACGCGATCGAGCAGATCGCCCCAGACGGTCCAGTCCACATCACGGAACGGCAGCCCGAGCTTGCGCACCACGTAGGCATCGAGGCCCTCGCGGTGCAGCACCTTCGGAATGTCGTAGATCGACGGCGCGTCCGGAGTGGAGATGCAGGCGTCGACGTCGACGTCGCACATCAGCGCGATCTTGCTCTTGAGACCCTGCGGCACATCACGATCGCAGCGCAGGATCAAAGCGTCGGGCTGAACACCGATGCTGCGCAACGCCGCCACCGAGTGCTGCGTCGGCTTGGTCTTGAGTTCGCCCGACGGCGCCAGGTACGGCACCAGCGACACGTGCAGGAAGAAGACATTCTCCCTGCCCACGTCGTGGCGCACCTGGCGCGCGGCCTCGAGGAAGGGTAGCGACTCGATGTCGCCGACCGTGCCGCCGATCTCGGTGATAACCACGTCGGGGACGTGGCCCTCCAGATCGGGGCCCGCCATCGCGAGGATGCGGCTCTTGATCTCGTCGGTGATGTGCGGGATGACCTGCACTGTGTCACCGAGATATTCGCCGCGCCGCTCCTTGGCGATCACCGACGAATACACCTGCCCCGTGGTCACATTCGCGTCCCCGGACAGATCCCTGTCAAGGAATCGTTCGTAGTGACCGACGTCCAGATCGGTCTCGGCACCGTCCTCCGTCACGAACACCTCTCCGTGTTGGAACGGATTCATGGTGCCGGGATCGACATTCAAGTACGGGTCGAGTTTCTGCATCGTGACGCGCAACCCGCGCGCCGTCAGCAACTGACCGAGGCTGGAGGCGGTAAGACCCTTACCCAATGAGGAGGCGACACCACCGCTGACGAAGATGTGTTTCGTCGCTGTTCGCGCCTGAATCCGTGTTTGACCCACGGGTCTTCACGGTAACACGAATTCGCTGTCCGATCACACGCCACGCACGTTTGCCGTCAGGTCGCTGCCGGGCGATCACGCGCGCACTGGGAAGTGTTCACTGCGTAGCCGCAGTGCGCATGCGCCGACGTGCGTCAGCACGCCGATTCACCCCGTCGACGACTGTGAGGGAGGTCGCCCGGATGCCGCCACGGTATCGCGGAGCAGCGCAATCATCGCCGCACACCGGTTCAGCCGGGCAGCGCGACGAGAGTGAGCGAATTCGCCTTGGTGCCGGTGCCGTAGCGGCCCGCGCCGCCCCCCAGCTGCTCGCTGAGGCCCAGGACTGTGGTGACGCGGCCGATGTCCCTGTCGAGGTTGTCGACGGTGGTCACGGTGGTAGCCAGGGCCGCATCGGAGCGGATGGCGGCGATGGGGCCCGGGTTGTCCGCTGCGCCGGAGCGTCCGGACAGAACCACGCCCGCGGCACGACCGCGCAGAGCGCCCGCGAAGCGGGCGATATTCGAACCCTGACCGTTCTCGCTGGAGCGGGCGCCGTCGCCGGTCACGACGACCGCGAGTTGCGCCGGGGCTACCGGGGTGTCGCCGTAGCCGAGGAAGCCGCCGCCGCGCAGCGTCTCCAACGCCAGGCTCAGCTCCTGCGGGGTGCTGCGAGGTTGCGAGTTCGCCTGATCGAGCAGCAGCACCAGGCCGAGCAGGTCGCCGGCCATGCTGCCCTGATCGACCGCGCCGCTGCGCAACTGGGCGCCTGCGGGGATGACGTTGGTAATGGTGGTGCGCAGCCGGTCACCCTCGGTGGTGTCGAGCAGGGCGTCGGTGAGTGCGATCCTGCCCGTCACCGTGGCACCGGAGGTATCGAAGCCCTTCGTGACGGCCTCGATGTCGGCGGGGTCGGCATCGGGGGTGGTGAACACCACGACGCTGCGGTCGGCCAGGGTGCCGCCGAGGATCCGGCCCGCCGAGCCCGCGATGAAACGGTCGGCCGCATCCAGCTCGTCGATTAGTCGGCGGTTCTGTTCGGAAATGGTGTCGACCTGCTTGCGCAGATCGGTCTTGTCCGCACGCAGTCCGTGCAACAGGTCCGCCGCTACCGTCTGCGAGCCGAGCACCACGCCGACGGCTAGTGCCAGGAAGACCGCGACAATCGAAATGACGTGCTGACGTAGCGGAATCATCGACGTACCTTGCCGACCAGGTCCTGCGCCCATAGCGCGAAGCGATTCCAGGTGTCGGCCGCCCAGTCGAGCATCTCGCTGCCCATGTGCGAGGCGAGCATCGCGACGATCACCGCGATGAGCGCGGCGAGCACGATCATCGCGATCGCGGTGCCGGACACGCGGTTTCGATACAGGGTGGCAACGGCCTTGGCGTCCATCAGCTTCGTTCCGACCTTGAGCCGGGTGAGGAACGTTGCCGGATTGCTGTCGCGGCGGCCACGGTCGAAGAAGTCGTCCAGCGATGCGGCGGCGCCCGCGGTCACGATCAGCGACGCGCCGTGGTGGTGGGCGAGCAGCAGCGCCAGGTCGGCGGGCGAGCCGGACGACGGGAAGGTCGTCGCCCCGATACCGAGATCTTGAATACGCTCCAGCCCCTTGGCATGGCCGTCGGTATCGGCGGGCAGGATCACCTCGGCACCGGATTTCAGTGTGGTGGTGGTGATTTCGTCCGGATCGCCGACGATCAGGTCGGGCCGATAGCCTTGCTTCATCAGGGTGTCCGCGGCGCGGCCGACACCGACCATGATCGGCGCGTACTCCTTGATGAAGGGCTTGAGCGCCTTCAACTCGTCGGCGTGGTCCGGACCGTCGGCCACCACGACCACATGCCGATGTTTCATCGACAGATCGAGTTCCGGAACGCCGATGCCGTCGATCAGCAACGCGCTCTCGGTGCGGAAGAATTCGATGGTGTTGCCCGCGAATGCTTCCAAATGATCGGCAAGACCGTTACGGGCCTCGATCATGCGGTCGGCAATGGCGGAATCGGTCAGTTCGATGCCCTCGACGAGAGCATCGGGCTCCTTCTTGGTCAGCTTGTCCGCGTAGACGATGCCCTCGTCGATGCGAACCTTTGTGCCGTCCTTGATTTTGCTGAAGGCATCCGAGCTCACCGTATCCAGCAGTAGTATCCCGTTGGCCACCAATACTTCCGGGCCGAGGTTCGGATAACGACCAGAGATCGACGGCGAGGTATTCACCACCGCGACCACCCCCGCTTCGACGAGCCGATCAGCCGTGAGCCGATCCAGATCCATCTCGTCCAGTACCACCACATCACCGGGCCCGACCCGTTTGAGCAGACGCCGAGTGTTGCGGTCGACCCGGGCGATGCCGGATAGCCCGGGCAACGTTTCGGTGTTCTTCGACAACAACGCCAACATCTTCATGGCCTCGATAGTGGCCGCCAACCCTCAACCATTGATGGAGGCGCGCCGAATCATCTACCACATTCGTCACTGTGATACCACAGACATGCCGTCACCGACACGCCGTGAACTGGACCTGGCTACCGGTCGTCGGATGCCTCGGCAACGCCGGACACGGGATCAACGGGGTTCGAGATAGTACCCGTATGCTTCCGGTCACAGATATCTCGTAGAGGAGACATTCATGGCCAGCACCACAGTCGACGCTGTAGTCGCCGCCCCGCGCGACGTCGTGTACCGGCTTTTCGCCGAGCGCGAGAGCATCAGCCCCTACCTTCCTGTCAACGTCAAGCTGACGAAACCCGGGTTGACCGAGCGCGAAGGCGTGGGCGCGCAGCACCTGATCGGCGTCGGCCCGCTCGGGGTCACCGAGGAGATCACCAAGCTGGTGCCGGGTGAGCGGATGGAATACAAGATCGTCAAAGGCGCTCCGGTGAAGCGGCACGTCGGTGTCGTTACCTTCACCGACGCCGACAACGGCACCCTGGTCTCTTACACAATGGAGTCCGAACCGAGCCTGCCGGTGCCGTCCAAGGTCCTGGAACTCGGTCTGCGCAACCTCATCAACCAGTTCATTCACGGTGCTCAGAAGGCCGTGCGCTGAGCTAGAAGCCATGCCTTCCGGGATCCGTACGGATCCCGGAAGGCATCAGGCCAGTGCGCGTTCGGAGCGCGCCGTCTCGAGCAGTTCCTCCGCGTGGGCTCGGCCGGTTTCGGTGTTATCGAGGCCAGCGAGCATGCGGGCCAACTCGATCACTCGCTCGTCTTTCGTGAGCGCGCGGACGCCGCTGTTGACCTTGCCCTCGCCATCGTCGGACTTGTCCACCACCAGATGGGTGTCGGCGAACGCCGCGACCTGCGGCAAGTGGGTCACCACAATCACCTGGTGAGTACGGGCGAGCCGGGCGAGTCTGCGGCCGATCTCCACCGCCGCGCGACCACCGACACCAGCGTCGACCTCGTCGAACACCATCGTCGCGCCGTGGTCCGAACTGGCGAGCACCACTTCGAGAGCCAACATCACCCGTGAGAGTTCACCGCCGGACGCGCTTTTACTCAAGGGCAGCGACTGCGCACCGGAGTGCGCCGACAGCCGGAACTCGACCTCGTCCACCCCGGACGATCCCGCGTGCACCTCTTGACCGTCGACCATCAGCGGCGCGGAATCCTGCGGGCTCGCAGGCACCGGGCGCACCTCGACCTCGAGACGCGCCTTGCCCATGGCCAGCCCACCGAGTTCGGCACTTACCGCGGAGCCGAGCTTGCTCGCCGACTTGGTCCGCGCCGCGGTCAGCTTGCTCGCCGCCACACGGACTCGTTCGGCGGCGATATCCACCTCGGCGGCCAGAGCCGTCAATGCCTCTTCGGAAACGTCGAGCGAGCCAAGGCGCGTGCGCGACTCCTGCGCCCACGCGATCACACCGTCGATGTCGGGCGCGTACTTGCGGGTGAGCGTCTTGAGTTCGGCCTGCCTGGTCAGCAGCGAGTCCAGTGCGCCGGGATCAGACGGCAGGTCCGAAAGATACCCGCTGAGTTCGGTGCTCAGATCGACCACCGCCGCGATGGCCTCCCCCAGCCGAGGCGCGAGCGCGGTCAGCGCGGGATCGTCGGCCGATTCCACGCGGGCGCGGGCCACCCCGAGCAATTCCAGTGCGCCGGAACTGTCTTCCGGAGCATCGGGTGACCCGGCCAGCGCGTCATGCGCCGTCACGGCCGCCTCGCGCAGCGAATCGAGGTCGCTCAGCCTGCGCACCTCGCCGACAATGCGGACGTCCTCACCGGGTTCCGGTGCGATGGCATCGATTTCGGTGAGCGAATACTTCAGCCTGTCGGCCTCCAGCGCGAGTTCCCTACTGCGCGCGGTACGTTCGATCAGCTCGGTGCGGGCATCGAGCCAGGACCTGCGCTGCACCTGATACTTGCGCAGCAGCGGCCCGACGGTGTCGACCGCGAACTGGTCGAGCGCGGAGAGCTGCTGGTCGGGGCGTTGCAGTCGCAGCTGGTCGTTCTGCCCGTGCACGGTCAGCAGTGAGGCGGTGAAATCGGCGAGCACCGAGGCGGGCACGCCGCGGCCACCGAGATGCGCACGGGAACGTCCGTCGCTGCCAACCGTCCGGATCGCGATGATACTGCCGTCGTCATCGGCTTCCGCCGCAGCCGATTCCAGCACCTGGCCGACCTCCGCGCGCGCGGCGGCATTGACATCATCGACGGTGAACCGCCCCTCCACCACCGCGCGAGTGGCACCGAGACGCACCCGGCCCGCATCCGCCCGCGCACCACTGAGCAGGTGCAGGCTGGTGACCACCATGGTCTTGCCCGCACCGGTCTCGCCGGTGAGAACCGTCAGTCCCTCGTGGAATTGCGCAGTGGCCGTGGAGATAACGCCAAGGCCATCAATCCTGATCTCTGTCAGCACGTGTGCTCTCCGTTCGCCGTCGGCCACGCCAGCCTGTCACGGGCAATTGGAATTTGCGCACCATCCGGTCGGCGAAGGGCGCGGAATCCAACCGCACCCAGCGCACCGGCACGGCGCCGCGGACGGCTTCGACCCGCCCGCCCTTCGGCAGCGCGAGAGTGCGCCTGCCGTCCAGGAAAACAATCGCATCATGGCCCGTGGCAACGGATTCCACCGCGATACGAGACTCCGGGCTCGTCACGAGCGGGCGCGCGAAAAGGGCATGCGCGTTGCTCGGGATCACCAGCAGCGCATCGAGTTCCGGCCACACCACCGGACCGCCCGCGGAAAACGCGTACGCGGTCGAACCGGTGGGGGTCGAGATCAGGATGCCGTCGCAACCGAACTGCGATACCGGACGCCCGTCGACCTCGAGCACCACCTCCAGCACGCCTATCCGCGAGGCGTTCTCGATGCTCGCTTCGTTCAACGCCCAGCCGGTTTCGACGATCTCGTCGTCTACTCGGACGGTGACGTCGATGGTCATCCTATTCTCGATGCGATAGTCCTTGCGGACCACCTGGGCCAGCGCCTCGTCCAGATGCTCCGCCTCGGCCTCGGTGAGAAAACCGATGCGGCCCAGGTTGATTCCCAGCACCGGCACCGCCGCGGGCCTGGCCAATTCGGCGGCGCGCAGGAACGTGCCGTCACCACCGAGAACCAGCACCATCTCGCAACCCACCGCCGCATCCGGGCAGTGCTCGACCACCCGGACCGGATAACCGCCCGGCGCTGCCACCGCCGAAGAGCCAGGCCCCGGGGCCTCACAATCGACATCGAGATCGAACCGGGTGCCTTCCGCCTCATCGGCGAGCACCCGCAAACCGATTCCCGCATCCGCGAAGATCTTGGCCACCCGATGGGCGGTTTCTATGATCTCCGCGCGGCCAGGATGCGAAACCAGCAGAATTTCCCGGCCACCCGACTCGGCCGGCGACTGCTCGTTCACTGTGGACCCTCCTCAATCGCACGCTCGACGAGAGCCGCGACCTGCTCGCCGTCGTACTCGAACTGCCCGTCTTTACGCAACCACAGAAAGTATTCGACATTGCCCGACGGTCCCGGCAGCGGGCTGGCCACTACCGCTCTGGTGCGTAGTCCCAACCCGGCGGCCACGGCCGCGACATCGCCCACCACTTCGGCCCGCAGGGCCGGATCCCGCACGACACCGCCGGAACCTACGCGCTCTTTACCCACCTCGAACTGGGGTTTCACCATAGGCAGCAGATCCGCGCCCTGCGCACAGCAGGCGGCGAGTGCGGGCAGCACCAGCCCGAGGGATATGAACGACAGATCGCCGACCACCAGCTCGACAGTGCCGCCGATAGATTCGGGAGTCACGCTTCGGACGTTGGTGCGGTCGAAAACACGTACTCGCTCGTCGTTCTGCAGCCGCCAGATCAGCTGGCCGTAACCCACGTCGACGGCGACGACCTCGCGCGCCCGTTCGGAAAGCAGCACGTCGGTGAATCCACCGGTGGACGCACCCGCATCCAGGCACCGCTTACCCGCGACCGTCAACCCCTCGGGTTCGAACGCGCGGAGCGCGCCGAGGAGCTTGTGCGCGCCACGCGAGGCCCACGACACCTCGTCGGGCTGGTCACGCACCAGCAACGGCGTGCCGGTTTCAACGGCGGTCGCAGGTTTCACCGCGACCGTTCCAGCTATCAGGACGCGGCCCGCGCCGATCAGCTCGACCGCGTGTTCCCGCGATCTCGCCAAACCGCGGCGAACCAGTTCGGCGTCCACTCGCGCGCGCCTGGCCACCTCAGATCTTGTCCACCGTAGCCAAGGCCTGGACAAGCACCTCGTGTGCCTGTTCCAGGATGCGAGCGCGCCGGGTGATGTCGGTGCCGGATTCGGCGCCTTCCGGCAGACCGGAGCGCGAATCGAGTTCGGCGAGCAGGCTGGCGACATCGGCGCGAATCCGCGCGGGGTCGGCCGGTTCCTGGCGCCCTTGTGCGCCAGGCAGATGCTGGCCCGGCAGCGGAGGCCCCTGGCGGGGTCCGTTCGCGCCGGGGCCGTTCATACCGGGTCCATACGGGCGGGGCATCGGAGTACTCATCGTGACATCAACGCTATCGGATTTCCGGACCGGACGCGCGCACCGTCACGGCTCGTCCCGGGTTGCGCCGCAAGCGTTCGGTCAACTCCGCCGCCAGGTCGGTCACGGCCGACTGTGTAGTAGCCGTATGGGGTTCGCTGTCCACGGGAGGGAAGTTCAGTGCATCCAGCGATTCCGAAACGTAGGTCGGGATCAGGTCCGCAGGGGCGTCGCGCAGCTCATCGAGCGTGCTCACACCGGTCAAGACGAGCAACGATTCGAGGCCGACACGATTGGCACCCTCGATATCGGTGTCGAGGCGATCCCCGACGACCAGAGCGCTACGCGTCCCGGCCCGCACCAGGGCGTCCTCCATCAGTGGCGCATACGGCTTGCCCGCCACCAGGGGCGTGCGACCGGAGGCGGCACACAGGGCGGCGACCATGGCACCGTTGCCCGGTGCGAGGCCGCGCTCGTTCGGCAGCGTCTTATCGGTATTGGCGGCGACCCACAGGGCGTCCGCGTTCAGCGCGTAGGCCGCCTCGGCCAGATCCGGCCACGCGGTGATGGGTGAATGTCCTTGTACGACAGCATCAGGGGCGGCGCCGTTGAAGCGGCGAACCGAACGCAGACCGACGGCATTCACCTCGGCGGCAAGGTCGTCGGTGCCGACGACCAACACACTCGCGCCTGCGTCGAGTCGTTCCGCGAGCAGCCGTGCCGCCGCCTGCGCGCTGGTCACGACATCGTCGGTCGTCGCGAGGAAACCGAGCTCGGCCAGGTGCTGGGCAACCGCATCCGGTCCCCGACTCGCATTGTTCGTGACGTACACGAGCCGTTGCGGCGCGCCGGAATCCGCGAGCGCCTCGGGGGCGCCCTCGATCACCTCGGGCCCGCGATACAGCGTGCCGTCCAGATCCAGCAGCAGGGCTTCGTAGCGATCTCGTAGCCGCTTCACACCACTCTCACTTCATGTCAACGTCGGCAGCCGTTGCCGAACTCCTCGCCCGTATACCGGATGCCCGGCGGTCTACTCCGCGGGGTCGACACGCGGCCGCGGTCCTCGCCGAGCACACCGCACACTACGCCCACAGCCCGACAGCGAAGGACGGCCATCGTAGTCACGCCGGTCACGAGAGGCCGTAGAGCAGCCGCGTACGAGAGTGTCCACAACCCCGTCTTCGGGCACATGCAGGAAATAGTCCAGCTGCCGTGTCTGCGTGGCCCGCGCCTGGCGGTTCGCGGTGTCCGCCCACGGCGGATAGACCCGAAATCCGCGCTTACCACCCGAACCATCAACCAAGACAATATCTTTCGTGCGTAACACAGTGTCAGGAAAGAACATTCGACAACGCACGCTAGCCGTGGAGCCGAACAATGCTCAGCTGCACTCGGCGTCCGGCACGACGATCAGATCCACAACGCACCGCAGCGGCATTCGGACGCCGGGCCCGCCCAGCCCGCACGGTTATATGCCCGCGCCCGGAAACGGGCCGTTCGCGAGAGCGGCCTGGGCCCGAGTCCGCCCACGAACCAACAGGGCTCACTACATTCGGTGGGCAACACGTCCGCACCGCCGGCCGATCTCCCACTCAGTGTTCGGCGTTGCCCGTCAGTTCGGCCGCGCGGTCCTCGGCGTCGGTTTCGTCGTCCACATCCGCGGAGGCGGCGTTGAGGAACCAGGTGAGGCCGTCGTCGGTCCGGCCCGCGGCGACGAGTGCGTCTGCGTAGGCGTAGAAGAGGCGCGCGGCCGAGGAACCGGTGCGAGACGGATCCAGATCGGAGGTTTGCAGGGTCACCACGGCCTGGTCGTACTGCCCGAGGTCCATGCGGGCGCCCGCGACCACGATGCGCAATTCGCTCGCCTCGTCGCCGCTCAGGGCACGAGCTTCGTCGCTGCGACCAAGTTCGATCGCGCGCTCGGGACGGCCGAGACCGCGTTCGCAGTCGGCCATGACCGCGAGCAGACCGGAGCCGCCGGACATGCGGCGAGCGGTACGCAGCTCTGAGAGAGCCTCGGCCCATTCCCCAGCGTGGTATGCGGTGACGCCCGCGGTTTCGCGAACCACCGCGACGCGGCCCGCGCGTTGACGTGCGGCACGAGCGTGCGCGAGCGCGAGGCTCGGGTCGTCGTCGATCAGCCGGGCTGCCATCACCAGGTGGCGTGCCACGGCTTCCGCATTGGTCTTGTCCAGGCTCAGCAGGTCACGACGAACCGCGGGTTCGAGATCGGAGGCCTGGATGTCGTCGGGCAGATCCGGCTCCTCGGGTCGCGGTGCACGGCGCTCCTGCGATTGGCCGCCACCCCCGGCGCGCGCACCTTCGCCACCGCGACGACGATCCTGCGACGGCCCATCACCACGCTGGAACGACCCGCGATCCGAGCCGCCACGATCACCGGACTGGCCGAAGCCGGAGCGCTGACTGGAGTCACTGCGCTTGAAACCACCGCGCTGCTCGGAATCGCTACGCCGATTGAAACCGCCACGATCACCCGAGTCGTTGCGCGAGCCGGAATCATCCCGGCGGTTGAAACCACCGCGATCACCGGAGCCGCTGCGCTGACCGGCATCACCGCCACGGCCGGAGCTGCCACGATCACCGGAATCACCACCGCCACGGTTGAATCCGTCGCGCTGGCTCGTGTCGCCGCCACGATTGAAACCGCCACGATCACCGGACTCGGCACCACGATTCGAACCACCGCGATCGCCTGACTCACTGCCACGGTTGAAGCCACCGCGCTGACCGGAATCGCTACGCCGATTGAAACCGCCACGATCACCCGAGTCGTTGCGCGAGCCGGAATCATCCCGGCGGTTGAAACCACCGCGTTCGTTGGAGCCGCTGCGTTGGCGGGAATCGCCGCCGCCGCGCTCATTCGAATCCTCGCGGCGCTTGAAGGCGCCTGCCGAGTCACCGCGCTGACCGGAGTCACCGCTACGTTTGAATCCGCCACGCTGCTCGGCGCCGCGCGGGGGCTCCTGGCGGTCGCCACCGGTGCGTTCGCGATCGGGGCGGCTCGGGGACGAGTCCCCGCCGCCGTCACGGGCCGGTCGATCACTGCCTTCGCCACGCTGGCCGGATCCAGAGGCGGGGGTGTCACGCCGGAAGGACTTCCGGTTGTCGTTCTGTTCCGACACGGTGATCCCCTTTCTAGTTCCGCAAGAGTGGTCGGGTGCCCCACAAATTGAATCACGTGTCGATGGTGGGGCATGGACGCGGAGGCCTGCACTGGGCACAGTAAGGTACCCAAACGCCGATAGGGGACCCAGAATCTGGGTCCCCTATCGTGAATGATGTTCCGGCGGTGTCCTACTCTCCCACACCCTGTCGAGTGCAGTACCATCGGCGCAGACAGGCTTAGCTTCCGGGTTCGGAATGGGACCGGGCGTTTCCCTGCCGCTATAGCCGC
>NZ_JBKORD010000029.1:0-71449 GCF_046764875.1 Nocardia arseniciresistens | reverse complement strand
GGGTCGTGGCGAGTGGGCGCGTAAGTGGGGACCGTTGCGACTTTGGTGGGTGCGCCGCAAATCGGTCGGATGTGGGACCACCACGATCGGTCGTGGCGCGTAAGTGGGGACCACCGCGATCGGTCGTGGCGCGTAGGTGCGGACCGTTGCAACTTTGGGTGGAGCGCTGCAAATCGGTCTGGTGTGAGACCACCGCGATCGGTCGTGGCGCGTTGGTGGGGATGGTCGCGACTTTGGGGTGAGCTTGCGCTCGTTAGACGGCTAGCAGGCTGTCTACGACCGACAAGAACAAGCCGAGGCCGTCGTCGCTCGGGCCGGTCAGTGGCTCGGTGGCGTGTTCGGGGTGGGGCATCAGGCCGACGACGCGGCCGTTGGCCGAGGCGATGCCCGCGATTCCGCGTTGGGAACCGTTCGGGTTGGCGCTCGCGTAGCGGAATACGACACGGCCCTCACCCTCGAGCTCGTCGAGGACGGCGGTGGATGCTTGAAAGCGGCCCTCACCGGACTTCAGTGGGACGAGGATCTGCGCGCCCGCCTCGTATCGTGAGGTCCACGCGGTATCGGCCGATTCCACCCGCAGCCATTCGTCGCGGCAGATGAAGTGCAGGCCCTCGTTGCGGGTCAGCGCGCCGGGCAGCAAGCCTGCCTCGCACAGCACCTGGAAACCGTTGCAGATGCCGAGGACCGGCAGGCCCTGGCCCGCGGCGCGGACGACAGCTCCCATCACCGGCGCGAACCGGGCGATAGCACCCGCACGCAGGTAGTCGCCGTAGGAGAAGCCGCCGGGCACGACGACCGCGTCGACCTTCTTCAGGTCGGCGTCGGCATGCCACAGACTCACCGCCTCGGCGCCCGCGAGGCGCACCGCGCGGGCCGCGTCGACGTCGTCGAGTGTGCCGGGAAACGTAATGACCCCGATACGGGCGCTCATGCCTGCGCCTCGCAGACGCTCGGCTCCGTCATGACCGCGCGAAGCGGCTGTATCGTCGGTTCGCTGCGCTCACTCATGAGACGCGAACAACCTTCCATTCCTCGATCACCGTATTGGCGAGCAGCGCTTCCGCGATCTGTTCGAGCTCCGCATCGCTGACACTGTCGTCGATGTCGAGTTCGAATCGCTTGCCCTGCCGCACATCCGAGACTCCAGCGAATCCCAGACGCGGGAGCGCGCCGACGATTGCCTGCCCCTGCGGATCCAGGATCTCGGCCTTCGGCATCACCTCGACCACGACTCGTGCCACGCGTTGCTCCTCAGGTGGTGTTGGGGTGTTGAGAGCAGCGTAGTTGTCCGAGCTGTCCGAGCCGCCTGCGGGGTCTGCTCAGAATCGGCCAATAACATGGCGGGCATGCGCATAGCCCACTTCGGCCACTCCTGCATTCTCGTCGAACTGCACGGCAAGAAGGTGCTGTTCGATCCCGGCAACCTCTCGCACGGCTTCGAGGGCATCACCGGGCTCGATGCGATCGCCATCACCCATCAGCACCCCGACCACCTCGACCCGCTGCGCATCGATGCCCTGATCGAGGCCAATCCCAGTGCTCGGCTGCTCGCCGATCCACAGACCGCCGAGCAGCGCGGCGAACCGTGGGAGGCGGTGCACGCGGGCAACGTGCTCGCACTCGACGACCTGCGGATCACCGGTGGCGGCGGCAGGCACGCGGTGATCCACCCCGAAATCCCGGTGATCGACAACACCGTGTTCCAGCTCGGCACCACCGATGACCCGGCACAGCTGGTCCATCCCGGTGACTCGCTGTGGGTGCCGCCGGTGCCCGTCGGCGTGCTCGCCCTGCCTGCCGCCGCGCCCTGGATGCGGATCAGCGAGGCCGTCGACTACCTGCGCGCGGTCAATCCGCGCACCGCCTTCCCCATCCACTACGGCATCATCGTGCCGCAGGCGCAGGGCATCTTCTTCGGCCGGTTTGCCGAAATGGGTCCTCCCGACACCGAATTCACGGTGATCGAGCCCGAGGACACCGCTGAACTGTAGGCCTCAGGCCTGCTTCGCGTAACTGGTCAGGAACAACGCTTCGGCCAAGGCCATGTGCTCGATCTCGCTGGGGTCGACGCTCTCATTGGGCGCGTGGATCAGGCATTTCGGCTCCTCGACGCCGATCAGCATGATCTCCGCGTCCGGGTAGGTGTCGGCGAAGACATTGCACAGCGGGATCGAGCCACCCTGGCCCTGGGTGGTGGTGGGCCGGCCGTAGGAGGCGGCCAGCGCCGCCTCCATGGCGACGCGGGCCGGTCCGCCGCCGCCGGATTCGAACGGTGCGCCGGTGGCCTCGGCCTCCACGGTCAGTTTCGCCTGCCACGGCGTGTTCGCCTGCAAGTGCGCGGTGAGCGCCTTCAATGCCTGCTCCGGATCGGTGCCCGGCGGGATACGCAGGTTGAGCCGAGCCCGAGCCGCCGGCTGGATGGAGGCCGAGGAGCCGACCACCGGTGGTGCGTCGATGCCGAGCACCGTCAAAGCCGGTCGCGCCCAGAGCATGTCGGCGACTGTGCCGTCACCGGTGAGCTCGACGCCGCCGAGCACACCCGCATCTGCACTGAACTGCTCTTTGGAATATCGCACACCAGGCCACTGCTGGTCGTTGGGCAGCCCGGACACCGTGGTGTTGCCATGCTTGTCACGCAATGAGGCGAGCAAGTGGATCAGCGCCGCGAGCGCATCCGGAGCCGGACCGCCGAACATGCCGGAATGCACAGGGCCCGCGAGGGTTTCGATGGTGACGACGACGTTCACGTTGCCGCGCAGAGTCTCTGTGAAGGTCGGAACGCCGACGGCGAAATTCCCGCAGTCGGCGACCAGGATCGCGTCGGCACGCAACCACTCGGGGTTGGTCTCGACGAACCGCTCCAGTCCGCCGGTGCCCTGTTCCTCGGAACCCTCAGCCACCAAAGTGATTCCGAGCGGCAAGTCGGCACCCAGTGCCCGCAGCGCGGTGAGATGCATGACGATATTGCCCTTGCAATCGGCGCTACCGCGCCCGTACCAGCGTCCGTCCTTCTCGGTGAGCTCCCAGACCGGGGTGCGCCAGGCGGCGTCATCCAACGGCGGCTGAACGTCGTAGTGGCAGTACAGCAATACCGTCGGCGCGCCGGCAGGTGCGGGGCGCGAGGCGATGACCGCCCTACTGCCGTCAGGGGTTTCGTGCAGGCCGACCTTGGTCAGCCCCGCCGCGGCGAACGCGTCCGCCACCCACTGCGCGGTCCGATGACATTCCTCCGGCGGAAACTGCCTCGCGTCGGCTACCGACTTGAACGAAACAAGTTGGGTGAGATCAATTTTCGCCTGTGGCATCAAACTGGCGATCCGCGTGCGCAGCACTGCAGTCTCGTTTCGAGCGACCTGCAAGCAGTCGCCAGCGGCGGTGTCGTTTCGAGCGACCTGCAAGCAGTCGCTAGCGGCGGTGTCGTTTCGAGCGACCTGCAAGCAGTCGCCAGCGGCGGTACGAGGTTCGTCGGAAGTCATGCGAGCGCCTCACTTGGTTATATGGTCGAACTTCATATCATGCGACCGCTAACGCGTCGCTATCTTCACTCTGGCACGAACCAGTGGCCACGCCCGTCGAATTCGTCCGACCGAGCGGTCTGTGTCGCGTACCGGAACATCGAGCAGTCGGCCGGGCCGGACCTGACATCAACCCTCGCTCGCGCTATGACATGCTATTGGTCGGCGCTGCGATAGTAAATGACCAGCATTCACATCGGTTCCATGAATATGCAGGTACATAGCGCTGTTTCGAATCATAAATACTGGAGCCCATTGCACAGCAAACATCAAGCGAGCCGATATTCGGGAGGCTATCTCGATGCACAACATCCCTGAGCCCGACGACCTGTTCGCGCTGCCCGGCCTGAGCCGGACCGCGCCGAAAGCCGGGTTCCCGAAATGGGAGCTGTTCCCCCAGGTCGCCTATGAGATCGTGCACGACGAGCTGATGCTCGACGGCGTCTCCAGAATGAACCTGGCAACCTTCTGCACCACCTGGCTCGACGACCAGGCGCGCAGGTTGATGGCGGAATCATTGGACAAGAACATCGTCGACAAGGACGAGTACCCACAGACCGCCGAGTTGGAGCGCCGCTGCGTGCGGATGGTGGCCGACCTGTGGCACTCCCCCGATGCACCGCGCACGGCAGGCACCTCGACCACCGGCTCCAGCGAGGCCGCGATGCTCGGCGGTCTCGCCGCCAAGTTCCGCTGGCGCCAACGGGGTGGCGGTGATGTTTCGAGCGGCGTGCCCAACTTCGTCTGCGGTCCCGTTCAAGTGTGCTGGGAAAAGTTCGCGCGCTACTTCGATGTCGAGATCCGGCAGATCCCGCTGCGCGCGGACCGCCTGACCATGCACCCCGACGATGTCGCCGCCCACTGCGACGCGAACACCATCATGGTGGTCGCGACCTTCGGCCAGACTTTCACCGGACTCTACGAGGACGTCGAAGGGATCGCCAAGGCCCTCGATCAGTTGCAGCGGGTCAGCGAGCTGAACATTCCCATTCATGTGGACGCGGCGAGTGGCGGCTTCCTCGCACCGTTCACCGCGCCGGATCTGATCTGGGACTTCCGGCTGCCCAGGGTGAAGTCGATCAACGCCTCCGGCCACAAGACCGGCCTCGCCCCACTCGGCGCGGGCTGGGCGATCTGGCGCGAGACCGCGGACCTGCCGCCGGAGCTGGTCTTCAACGTCGACTATCTCGGCGGCAGCATGGCCACCTTCAATCTCAACTTTTCCCGTCCCGGCGGCCAGGTGATCACCCAGTACTACGAGTTCATCCGGCTCGGCCGCATCGGCTACGCCCGGGTGCAGTCGCAGATCTACCACGTGGCAAAGCATTTGGCCGCGGGCCTGAAAGCGCTCGGACCGTTCACCATCGTCCACGGTGGCGACCCGCACCTCGGTATCGCGGCCGTGTCGTGGCGGCTGAAGGACGAACAGGACCAGGGGTTCAACCTCTACGACCTGTCGGATCGGCTACGCACCCGCGGCTGGCTGATCGCCGCCTACCCGCTGCCCGCCGACCGCGAGAACGAAACCGTCATGCGCGCGCTGGTGCGGCACGGATTCACCATCGACATGGCCGAAATGCTGCTCTCCGACATCATTCGCGGCATGAACCAACTGATGAAGCACCCACTGACGACCTCACTCACCCGGACCGAAGCCGGCGGTTTCACGCACAACGCGACGGCGGCCGTGCCGAGCGAGAAACCGGCATCCGCCACACCGAGCACGAAGGCGAGGTCGGGTAAGAAGAAGTCGTGACGGCTCCGTCCACAGGCCGCCGCCGCCCGATTACGCCATTACGGACGGCGGCGGCTCGCGCGGCGGTGTCACTCATACGGCTGCGCCGCACGAAGGCCGCTCGACCTGCTCCCGATCACGCCGCCCTTGCGGCAGTGAACGATTCCCAGCGGTAGACCTCGCCGACCGCACCGTGGAACAGCGCGAGATCGACCGCGTCGAGAATTGCCCGACGCGGCCCGGGACGGCCGAGCTGTGCGGCCGACACGGCCAGCCGCAGTACGCCGCCGCGGCGCGCGGTACGTGCGGCACCCATCACCAACGCGCGGCACCACCACGGTTCGGCGCGGAAGCCCTCGCCGATGCCGTACACGCGGGCCTTCTGCGCCACATTGCGTTCCAGATCGAGAATCGAGGTCAGACCGAGCGCGACGCGGAAGCCGACCTCGGGCAGCGCCTCGATCGCACCCGCCGAGGCGTCCCAGCGCGGTGCGGCGAAGAGCCTGGTCCGCAGCTCCACCTGCTCCATCACCCGGTCCGCCGCGGTGAGCCGCAACCGCGCCTCGTGCCGAGGCAGTGTCGCGAACTCCGCCCTGCGCCGCTTGGTCGCCGCCTGGTCGTACCCGTGCAGCACGATGGCATCGCCCCTCGCCCTACGCCCACGCAGCCAGGACTGCGTCGCCGGATCGTCGACCAGCCGGTAGCGCCCCTTCAGCCTCGGCGCGACCAGTAGCGACATCCGCACATCGCGCCGATCCATCTCCGCGCCGAATTCGATCGCGGCATCTCGGGTGGTGTCCCGGATCCCCGACACGGACACGATCAGCTGAGCGTTCATGTACCCACAATGCCTCGCATAGATGTACTGAACGTGCAGGCCGAATGACCTGGCGACGAACTCCGCGTCATGTTCTGTTGCCGCGATTACCAGCGATCCCAGTGCAGCACTTCCGCGCGCGGTACCCGCACGGCGGGTTTGAAGTCGGTGCCGAGGGTGTAGGCCAGCGGAATGAAGGCGGCGAGCATCACCTTGTCGTATGGAATACCAAGTGCCGCAGCAAGTTCACGCTCCAGCGGACCCTGCGCGCTGGTCCAGGTGGTGCCGAGGCCGCGGGCCCTCGCGGCGAGCATGAAGCTCCACGCGGCGGGCAGGATGGACCCCCAGGTCCCGGCTTGGATGTCGACGGGCGCACGGTCGGTGCGGCCTTCGACGGCCGGGATCACGATCGCGGGTACCCGATGGATATTGTCGGCGAGATAGCGCAGGCCATCGAAAACGCCCTTGGTCGAGCCGGGCGCGTAATTCATGCGGCGCGTGTCGTCGGCGGTCAACGGCTGTCCGACCGCACGGGTCAGCGAGCGACGAAAGATGTCACCGACCACACGCCGCTTCGCCCGGTCGGTGACGACTACGAAATGCCAGCGCTGCCGATTGCGTCCGGTCGGCGCTTGGGTCGCCAGGTCGATGCACTCCTCGATGAGCCTGCGCGGCACCGGGCGGTCGAAGTCGAGCCGTTTACGCACCGCCCTGGTCGTGGACAGCAGCTCATCCGGGGTCAGTTCCAGGGTCATCACACACTCCTCGGGCTAAATCGTCGGCGACCAGACGGTATGCCCAAAGATAATCTGCTGTCAAACTATTGGCGAGAAGATGAATAATGCTATTCTCGATCCAGCCACAGTGAGGAGACCATGCCGACAACCGACGAGAACACCGAGCGGACCTACTTCCCGCGCCTGGCCACCGAGCGCTTGGATATCGCGCTGTGCCGCGCGTCGAGCACCGTCGCCAAGGCAGGTGAGATCCACGCGGACACACAGGGTCTCGGAGTGGGCCAGCAGTTGGTGCTCAAGATGCTCGCCGCCGTCGGAGCCTGTTCGCAACAGACGCTGAGCGAGGAACTGCGGATAGATCGCAGCGTCATGGTCAGCGTGTGCGACGAACTGGAAAGGTCGGGTTATATACGCCGCGAACGCAATCCGCGCGACCGCCGCTCCTATGCCGTGACCGTCACCAACGAAGGGCTGCAACGGCTGCGGGTGGCGGAGGCAGCCATCCCGGCCTACTTGGACAACATTTTCGGCGCGCTGACCGCCGCCGAGCGGGACCAGCTCACCGCATTACTCGGCAAGCTTCTGTTACCGAAGCTTGCCGAGTAGTCAGGGGCTACGAGTCACCAGGGATTACGCGTCGGCCAAGCCGACGACGTCGAGCATCCAGGCGTACTCGAACGCGACTTCTTTCCACTTCTCATAGCGGCCACTGACACCACCGTGGCCTGCGCTCATCTCGGTCTTGAGCAGCAGCGGGGCGTCGCCGGTCTTGGTCGCGCGCAGCTTGGCGACCCACTTCGCCGGTTCCACGTACAGCACGCGGGTGTCATTGAGGCTGGTAACGGCAAGGATGGCCGGATAGTCGGCGGCGGTGACATTCTCGTAGGGCGCGTAGGACTTCATGTAGTCGTAAACGTCCTTGTCCGCCAACGGATTACCCCATTCGTCCCACTCGATCACGGTGAGCGGCAGTGACGGGTCGAGGATCGAGGTGAGCGGATCGACGAACGGGACGTTCGCCAGGATGCCGACGAACAACTCGGGCGCCAGGTTCGCCACCGCACCCATCAGCAGGCCGCCCGCGCTGCCGCCATCCGCGACCATCGCGTCGGCCGAGGTGACACCGGTATCGATGAGATGCTTCGCGCAGGAGACGAAGTCGGTGAAGGTGTTCTTCTTGGTGAGCGTCTTGCCGTTCTCGTACCAGAGCCTGCCCATCTCACCGCCGCCGCGGACATGGGCGACCGCGAACATCATGCCGCGGTCGAGCATGGACAGCCGGGAGACCGAGAAGGACGGGTCGATGCTTGCCTCGTAGGAGCCGTAACCGTAGAGCAGCAACGGTTTCGGCGTGGAGGTATCGATGCCCTTTTTCCACACCAGCGAGATGGGGATCCTGGTGCCGTCCGCGGCGACCGCCCAATCGCGATGCTGCTCATAGTCGTTCGGGTCGTAACCGCCTAGCACCGGCTGCTCCTTGCGCAGCAGCAACTCACCGGTGGCAGGCACGTAGTCGGACACCTGTAGCGGCGTGATGAACGAGGTGAGTCCGATTCGCAGCGTCGGCTGCTCCCACTCGGGATTGGCGCCCGATCCTACCGAGAAGAGCTCCAGATCGAATTCGAGCTCGCGGCGCTCGCCGTAACCGGCCTCGGTCAGCGGCCAGACGGCGACCCTGGTCAGCGCCTCACGCCGGTAGCTGAGCACCAGGTGATCGGCGAAACAGTCGATGTCCTCGATCCGGACGTCATCACGGTGCCCGATCAGCAAGGTCATCTTCGACGGATCGGCGACCGGTGCGTCGACGAGTACGAAGTTCTCGGCCTTCACGCCGTCGACAACGTCGTTGTGCAGGATCAGGAACCGGTCCTCGCCACCGACCACCGCGTGTTCGGCGGAATACTCGACGCCCTCACGGCGCGGCAGGATGACGCGGAAATCGCCTTCCGGATCATCGGATTCGAGCACCCAGCCCTCAGTGGTGATCTTGGAACCGACCCAGATCATCAGGTACTTCTCCGAGCGGGTCGCACCGATACTTACCCAGTAGCGCTCGTCGGGCTCGTGAAAGACCTGCACATCGGCATCGTTCGCGGTGCCGAGGCGGTGGCGCCAAACGGTGTCGGGCCGCCACGATTCGTCGACGGTCTGATAAAAGATGTGTGAGCCGTCCAGCGACCAGGTCGCGCCGGGTGCGGTCCCCGTGATCTCGTCGGCGAGCAGCTCACCGGTGCCGAGATCTTTGAAACGAAGTACGTACCGCTCGTCGCCGACGGTATCCACCGAGTAGGCGAGCAGATTGCCGTCATGGCTCAGCGAGAAAGCGCCGAGCGCGAAGAAATCATGCCCCTTGGCCTGCTCGTTGCTGTCGAGCAGAATCTGCTCACCCGGGATCTCGGTGCCCACCTCGAGCTGCGGCGGGGTCCAGGCGTCTATGCCCTCGACGTTCGAGGCGACGGGACAGCGGCAGTGCACGCTGTACTGCTTGCCCTCGAAGCTGCGCGAGTAGTACCAGTACTTGCCCATCCTGGTCGGCACCGAAAGGTCGGTCTCCTGCGTGCGCGCCTTGATCTCGTCGAAGATCTTCTCCCGCAGCGGCCGCAGATGCGCGGTCTGCGCGTCGGTGTAGGCGTTCTCCGCCGTCAAGTACTCGATGACCTCGGGATTTTCCTTATCCCGCAGCCACTCGTACTCGTCGACGAACGTGTCGCCGTGATGGACCCGCTCGGCCGGGACCGTCTTCGCGATCGGCGCCGTCACCACCGCCGACCCACCGTCGGGGTTGGGAATCGTTCCGGTACCTGTGTCGAGAGCCATGGGCTACACCGTAGCGGCGGAGCAACGTGACGGCGTGTTGGCGGGGCAACTCCGCCTCGACCGGTCTGTTTTTATCGGGCGTCAGGCCCCGATTGCCGGGCCCAGCGTCAGCCACGAGGCGTGCAGACCGTCCTGCCAGTAGGACCAGGAGTGGGTGCCGGTGGGGCGGTAGTCGATGCGGGCGGGGATACCCAGGCTGCGTAGGCGCCGTTCGAAGGAGACCGTGCAGGTGTTGATGCCGAGCTCCACCGGGCCGCCGAGAAAGATGTTCTCGGCGAGCTGCGGCTTGATCTCGGCCTCGTGCGGGCCGGGGATACCCGTGCCGGTGGACAGGTAGATAGCCTTGCCGCGCAGGCCCTCGGCCAGCAGCGACGGATCATGCTCGGCCCACGCGCGACTGCCGGGAGCGCCCCACATCTCGAGCGGATCACCGCCTCGATTGGCGATGGAGAACATCACCGCGCCCTGGGCGAGGCCGGTATCCGGACAGGCGCTGTAGCCCGCGACCGCGCGGTACAGCTGGGGATCGCGCGCCGCGAGGATGAAGGCGGCGTTGCCGCCCATGGACAGGCCGCCGATCGCGTTGACGCCGTTGCCGCCGAAGCGCGCGTCGATGATCGGCGGCAGTTCCTCGGTCAGGAAGGTTTCCCACTTGTAGCGACCGAAGTGTGGGTCGTCCTGCTGCCAGTCGGTGTAGTAGCTGGCCTGGCCGCCGATCGGAAGCACCACGTTGACGTTCTTGCCTGCGAAGAAGGCCTCCGCGTCGGTCGCGTTGGTCCAGGTGCTCTGCCCGACGCCGGGATCGAGACCGTCGAGCAGATAGTAGGAGGGTCGTGTGCCACCGCCCGCGGGGTGCAGCACCTGCACCTGGATGGTCTTGCCCATCGACGGCGAGTCGATGAATACCGCCGATTTGGTCGAGCTCAGGTCGTCGATCCCGACCACTTGGGCGGCCGCTGCCCGGGTCGGCTGCGACACGAGGGGCACGAGCACACCGAGCGAAAACGACAGCGCAACCGCAGCAACAACTCTTCGTCGCATGTCCCCGCCTCTATCAGACCACTACAATCGGCCTTCAACGTAACTCACGAGCGAGCTCGAGGAAGCAAATTGACGTTCGGGCGTTTCTCCAGCAATCCGCCCACCAGGTAGCCGGGTTCGATCCCGCACCCGCCGCCCACATCACGCTCAGGAACCTTGCGCACTGCGCCCCAATGCACCGCGAATCGATCCGGCCAGATAATCCAGGTCGGCGCGCCTCGGGCTGGTCGGGCGCCCACGCAAGCCGAACCCGTCGCCGGGTGTGCGCGGAATCACGTGCAGATGCACATGGAACACCTCCTGCCCTGCGGTCACCCCGTCGGCCAGAAAGAAATTCACCCCGTCGCAGCCCACCTCGGAAGTACGCAGCGCCGCCGCCAACTGCTGACCCACCTGGAACAACTTTCCACCGATCGCCGGGTCCAGCTCCGCGAGATTGCGCGCGGCGACCTTGGGGACCACCAGTAGGTGCCCGGGCGTCATCGGCCGAATATCCATAAAAGCGAGCACATCGTCGTCCTCATACACCGTGCTCGCGTCCGCCCGCCCGGCAATGATGTCGGCAAATATCATGTAAGGGTCCACACGGCACCCTACCGAGCGCGGTCCAACCCGCCGACCAGTGCAATCGGCGGGTCACCCGGCAACTAGAGGATCGGCGACGGTGTGTAGCGGGCCGCTTCCGGGTAGGCGTCGACAAGCTTCTGCACCTGGGCGACGACCTCGGCGACCTGGGCTTCGGCCGCGCCGATGAAGGCCGACTTGTCGGCGAGGGCAGCGTCGAGAGCCGGTCGGTCGAGGGGGAAGCGATCGTCGGCCGCGAGGCGGTCGAGCAGATCGGGTTCACGACCCTGCTCGCGCATCGCGAGTGCGACCGCGACGGCGTGTTCCTTGATCACCTCGTGCGCGGTTTCCCGGCCGACGCCCGCGCGGACCGCAGCCATCAGCATCCGGGTGGTGGCGAGGAAGGGCAGGTAGCGGTCGAGTTCGCGGGCGAGGACAGCCGGGTAGGCGCCGAATTCGGCGAGCACGGTGAGGAAGGTTTCCATCATGCCGTCGATGGCGAAGAAGGCATCGGGCAGCGCGACCCGACGAACCACCGAGCAGAAGACGTCGCCCTCGTTCCACTGCGCGCCCGCCAGCTCGGCGGCCATCGACGCGTAACCGCGCAGCACGACCTGTAGGCCGTTGACGCGCTCGCAGGAGCGAGTGTTCATCTTGTGCGGCATCGCCGAGCTGCCGACCTGACCGGGCTGAAAGCCCTCGGTGACCAGCTCATGGCCTGCCATCAGGCGGATGGTGTGCGCGAATGACGATGGGCCCGCGCCGACCTGCACAAGCGCGGAGAGCACATCGTGGTCGAGCGAACGCGGATACACCTGGCCGACACTCGTCAACACGGTCGCGAAGCCGAGATGCCCTGCGACCTGCTGCTCCAGTGCCGCCAGCTTGGCAGGATCACCGCCGAGCAGATCGAGCATGTCCTGGGCGGTGCCCATCGGGCCCTTGATGCCGCGCAGCGGATAGCGGGCGATGAGTTCACGCAAACGGGTCAGTGCGATCAGCAGTTCGTCGGCGGCGGAGGCGAAACGCTTGCCGAGAGTGGTGGCCTGCGCCGCGACATTGTGCGATCGACCCGCCATGACGAGCGCCTGGTACTCCGCGGCGCGCTCGGTCAGCCTGGCCACGATCGCGACACCGTGCGCGTGCACATGCTCGAGCGAGAGCCGGATCTGCAGTTGCTCCACGTTCTCGGTGAGATCACGGCTGGTCATGCCTTTGTGCACGTGCTCGTGCCCGGCCAGCGCGTTGAATTCCTCGATGCGGGCCTTCACGTCGTGGCGGGTGACCCGCTCACGCTCGGCGATCGAGGCGAGGTCGACCTGGTCGATCACCCGCTCGTAATCGGCGATCACGCCGGGCGGCAGCGCGATGCCGAGGTCCGACTGCGCCCGCAACACCTCCAGCCACAGCCGCCGTTCGAGCACGATCTTGTTCTCGGGCGACCACAGACGCACCAGTTGCGGGCTGGCGTAACGGGTGGCAAGGACGTTCGGGACAAGGGTCACGACTGCGCCTCGCTGACGCTCGGTTCCGTCGCACCCTTGGGTGCTGTGTCCATGGCTCGTTCGCGACGCTCACTCACGAGTTGTCAGTCTAGTGCCCGAAATCTATCGATCTGCTGGGGCGTAGCGGGCGCGACGACATCGATCACCTCGAGCAGTGCGCCGCGTGCCATTCGCCTCGGCTCCGGGTCCAATTCGCTCAGCGCCGCGACGACCGCGCCGTCGACAATGGCAACCAGCCTGCGCATTTGCTCCGGCCGCACCAACCGATCCGACCTGCGCAGCACATCGGCCAGCAGATCATCGAGCTGAGCGCGCAGTCGTAGCTGCACATCCCGCAGCTCGGGATGCCGCGCCGAGGCCACCGAACGCTCGTAGCGCGCGATCAGCTGCCCACGGGCGTCTTCGTCGCTGCCGTCGGTCCCCACCAATAAATCGAGCATCAGATCAACGGTCGCCTCGGCGCCACGGCGTCGATGGCTGACGTCACCGACCCGGTGTCGCATCGCGTCGAGCTCCGCGTTGCCACTGAACTCGACTGCCCGCGCGATCAGGTCATCGAGCGACTCGAAGTAGTACGTGGTCGACGCCAAAGGAAGATCGGCACGCGTCGCAACAGAGCGATGCCGCACCGCATCGAATCCGCCTTCGAGTAACAACTCGGCGGCGGCCGCTACCAGAGCCTGGCGACGCCGTTCGCCTTTCGGGGTCGTCGCGGTTATCACCGTGCCATCGTGCCAGTCGTCATCAGTTCATCCGTGTGAAATCAGCGAGGAAACCCAGCCATCCGTTGTTTTACCGCATCCGGGCCCGCACGGAGACGAACTGTGCAAACTCATTGCCGGACACGAGGATCAGCTACGCAGATAGTGACCGAGGCGAACCAGAGCCGCCTCGATGTCCGCGGTGGCTCCGGCAAAGGAGAAGCGCACTGTCCGATGTCCAGCGGCGGTGTCGAAGTCGATGCCGGGCGCGAGCGCGACGCCGGTGTGATCGAGTACGTCGGCGCACCACTTTCTGGCGTCGTCGGTGAGGTGGCCGATGTCGGCGTAGGCGTAGAAGGCGCCGTCGGCCGGTGCCAGGTCGGTGATACCGAGTTCGGCGAGCCCGTCGAGCAGCAGCCGCCGGTTCACCGCGTAGCGCCGGACGTGCCCGTCCAGCTCGGCCTTCGCCTCGGCGCCGAATGCGTGCAGCGCCGCGTACTGCGAAATCGCGGGCGGGCACACCGTCATATTCGAGGCAAGTCGCTGTAGCGCCGGGCGCAGCCCACTCGGCGCGAGCATCCAGCCGAGGCGCCAGCCGGTCATCGAGAAGTACTTCGACACCGAACCGATCACCACCGATTCGGGCGAAGTCTCCCAAGCGGAGTTGTTTCGAGCGACCTGCAAGCAGTCGCCGGCGGCGTCGGAGGTCGCCGCGGTATCCCCCGCGTAGGTGATGCCGTGGTAGATCTCGTCGGAGATCAGCAGCGTTCCGTGCGCGTCACACCAACGGGCGAGTGCGGCGAGTTCGGCGGGCTCGATCATGGTGCCGGTCGGATTGGCCGGGCTTGCCACCACCAGGCCCGCGGGCGGACTCGGCAGCGCCTCCAGCATCGCCACGGTCGGCTGGAACCTGGTCTCGGCCCGGCAATCGAGCTCGACAACTCGACAACCGAGCGCCGCCAAGGTGTTTCGGTAGGCCGGATAGCCGGGACGGGCGACCACGACGGTGTCGCCCGGATCGAACGCGGCGAGGAAGATCAGTGTGAAAGCGCCGGAAGAACCGGTCGTCACGACGACGTCGTCGGCCCCGACCTGGTAGCCGTAGGTATCGCGATGATGCTCGGCAATCGCCTCCCGCAACGGCAGGATTCCGAAAGTCTCTGTGTAGCCCAGCAATTCGGAATCGATTGCTTCCTTCGTCGCACGAAGCACCGGGGCCGGCGCCGGCGTCGAGGGCTGCCCTGCCGCGAGCACCAGCACATCACCGTGCGACCTGGCCCGCTCCGCGGCAGCTTTCCAGACATCCATCACATAAAAAGGTGGAATGGTCGACCGGCGAGATTCTCTGGACACTCGACAGACGTTAGATGGTCGAACCCGACTTCAGGCGGTTGGCCTTCGCGATGTCGGCCGACCGGGCGGCTATGGTCGGGTTGATGCTTGACAAAGCTCGCCGCGCTGGGCTGGAACGAGTACGTGGAGTGGGTGGCATCTTTGTCATTCCGCCGGATTGGCATGCCGAGCTGCCGGAGCGACCCGAACGAAACCTGGGCGCACTGATCCGGCGAGCCGGACAGGTACTGCGCGACCCGGTCCTGCGGCCGCGGCCCGACTTGCGCGAACTCTGGCGCAGGCGGCACGAGCCCGACTATCGCGCGCTCTTTCGCAAACACCGGGTCCTTATCGCCGGACTCTGCGCGACCGCGGTATTCGCCGCCGCCGATTCGTCGGTCACCTGGGGCATCACCGATCGGGTTCCCAGCACGGCCGAAGCGCAACGTGTCGCCTTCGCCTACCCGATCCAGATGCAGTCGACCCCGCCCTCGGTGCGCAGGTACCTCAACGCGATCGCCACCGGCGAGCAACTGCGCGAGCAGGCGGTGGTCGCGGCCGCCGCGCGCAACACCCTCGAGCGCGCAAAGGCGGAGGCCGCCGCGGCGGTGGCGGGGGAACCGCAACCGTGGATGACCGGCAGCGCGCCGGTGCTGCCAGGCTCGGTGCTGCCCGGCTCGGCGCTGCCCGGCATCACCGGTTTCGTGCTGCCGACCCGAGGCACCTTCACCTCCGGCTTCGGTTCCCGCTGGGGCACTTTCCACAACGGCATCGATATCGCGGGCCCGATCGGCACCCCGATCTACGCCGTCGCCAACGGCACCGTCATCGACGCGGGCCCTGCCCAGGGCTTCGGTCTATGGGTGCGCATCCGGCACGACGACGGCAGCATCACCGTTTACGGGCACATGTACGACTTCTTCGTTTCCGTCGGCGAGCGCGTCCCCGCGGGCATGCAGATCGCCCGCATGGGCAACCGCGGCGACTCTTCCGGGCCGCACCTGCACTTCGAGGTGATCCTCGGCGGCCAGCACGTCGACCCGCAGCAATGGCTCGCGGTGCACGGCCTCACCTTCGGCTGACCCGCGTCAGACCGTGATGCGGTCCTCGACGGCGGCGAGGCCGATGTCGGTGCGGTAGTGGCTGCCGGGGAGTTTGATCGAGGCGATGCGGTCGTAGGCGTGCGCGCGGGCCTCGGACAGGTCGGCGCCGATGCCGACGACGCTGAGGACGCGACCGCCCGAGGAGACCAGCGCACCGTCCTCGCGCTGCGCGGTGCCCGCGTGCAGCACGGCGGAGTCGTCCCGGTCGCCGTCACCGGCGCCGGTGATGACGTCCCCGATGCGCGGACGGCCCGGATAGTTTTCGGCGGCGACAACCACGGTGATGGCAGAACCGTCGCGCCAGCGCGGTGCGGCGACCTGGGCGAGAGTGCCGGTAGCGGTGGCGTTCAGCAGCTCGGCGAGCGGGCTTTCCAGCAACGCGAGCACCGCCTGGGTCTCGGGGTCACCGAAGCGACAGTTGAACTCGACGACCGACGGGCCCGCCGCGCCGATCGCGAGACCCGCGTAAAGCAGGCCGGAGAAGGCACTTCCGCGCCGCACCATTTCCGCGGCGACCGGCTTGACCACGTCCTCGACGATCGCGGTGACCGTCTCTTCGGGCAGCCACGGCAGCGGCGTGTAGGCGCCCATGCCGCCGGTGTTCGGCCCGGTGTCGCCGTCGCCGACTCGCTTGTGATCCTGTGCGGGCAGCAGTGGGACTACCGTCTCGCCGTCGACCAGGCAGAACAGCGAAACCTCCGGCCCGTCGAGAAAGGATTCCAACAGCACGGGGTGACCGTTTTCGAGCAGCTCGGCACCGTGGTCACGTGCCGCGTGCCGGTCCGCGGTCACCACAACGCCCTTGCCCGCGGCCAGGCCGTCGTCCTTCACCACCCAGGTCGGTCCGAAGCGGTCGAGGGCGTCATCGAGTTCGGCGGGGGTGTCCACGATCTCGCTGTGCGCGGTGCGTACCCCGGCCGCGGACATGACGTCCTTGGCGAAGGCCTTGGAGCCCTCGATCCGCGCGGCCGAGGCAGAAGGACCGAAGCAGGCGATGCCCGCGGCCCGCACCGCGTCGGCGACGCCGAGCACCAATGGCACCTCGGGGCCGATCACCACGAGATCCGCGTTCAGGTCGGCGGCCAGCGCGACGACGGCTTCGGCCGAGCACGGATCGACGGGGCGGATCTCGGCGAGCTGGGCGATCCCGGCATTGCCCGGCGCCGCGTACAGCGCGTTCACCGCTGGGTCCCGGCGCAGCGCCAGGACGAGGGCATGTTCACGGGCTCCGGAACCTATGACGAGTACGCGCACGGCCATCAGCTTAAAGTGTGCCGATTCCAGCGCGACCGGCTAGTCCGCGGAGTGAACATACGACATCAGATGTCGTCTTCTCCGCCGCCGGTGAAACAGACAGGGATGATGGTTGCAGAGAGCACCGGTGCGGGCCGAGCGCGGCCGCACTCCGCACCCTGACTGCGCAAAGGACGTGCTGAAATGGGTCTGATCGACGGACTGATGGGCAATGCCGGGCGGATCGATCCCGGCCAGGCGCAATCGGAATACGCGAAACTGCTCGGCAACGGCGAGCAGATCTACGCCGCGTATCTGCTTGTCCGCGATGCCATCCTGTTCACCAACCGCCGACTGATCCTGGTCGACAAGCAGGGGCTTTCCGGCCGAAAAGTGAGCTATCACAGCGTTCCCTACCGGGCGATCACCCATTTCTCGGTAGAGACCGCAGGCACCTTCGACCTGGATGCCGAACTGTCCATCTGGATCTCGGGCTCGCACGAGCCGATCCAGAAGCGCTTCAACCGCCAGGTCGATATCTACGAGGTGCAGGGCATCCTGTCGCATTTCGTCTCGGTGTAGGTCGCGCGAACGACCCACACCGCCGAAAGGCCTACGCGGGCAACCATGTCCGATCGTCGGCCAGCACCGGCCGCACCCTGGTCAACAGCAACTCGAGGAACTGCTCGGGCTGCCAGAACGCCGCGAAATGGGTGGCGTCGGTGATCAGCGCGAACTCCTTGTGCGGCGCTTGCACGTCGCCGAAGTAGCGACGGGCGCGCTCGACAGGCATCAGGATGTCGTGTTCGCCGTGGAAGATGAAGATCGGGATCTCGAAACGGGTTCCGTCGCGCCAGGAATCGAAGTGCACGGACTCGACGCCGATCTGCTCGGCGAACTTCATGCCGTCCATGCAGTCCTTCAGGTCGCGCAGCCGGTGCTGGGGTGAGAACCACATCGAAGGGAGTATCAGCTTCTTCAACATGCTGGCGAGGAAGGGGTCGGAGACGGTCTTCAGCCTGGCGTGCAATCCCCAGTCCGTCGCCGACCACTTGGTCGCATCCGGGCCGATCTGCTCCAATTTCGCTGCGTCGGAACGCTTTCCGTTCTCGCGTAGCCGCTGCACGGTCGCGTGGAACTCGCCCTCGTCCAGCTCGGTGCCGCAAATGTTCTGATCGACACCGACATACGCCGAGTACAGCTCGGGGCGGTCGCGCGCCAGGCGCAGGCCGAGCACCGACCCGAAGGAATTGCCGACGAGCACCACCTTGTCCGTGCTCAGCCTGCGCCGCACATAGTCGGTGACCTCCAGCGCATCGGCGAACAGTCGATGGAAGCTCATCTCGCCCTGCTCTCCGCGACCGAAGGTCTTGCCGCAGCCGCGCTGGTCCCAGCGAACGACGGTGAAGTGCCGCTCCCATTCGCGGGTCCGGTTGGTGAAGAAGGTGTTGGTGGCGCCGGGACCACCGTGCAGCTCGAGCAGGACCGGGTTGGCCATGTCCTCGCCCCGGATCTCGATCCACTGGTCGATCCCACCGATGCGCACGAATCCGGCTTCGGAGATGCCGTTCGGGGTGTCGATACGAAGCGCCTTCGCGTTGCCGCGACGACGCAGTTGGCGATGACCGAGCAGACCGGCGGGAGCGGCGGCGATTGCGGCGAGTGCGATGGGGATCATGTCATTCCTAAACTGTGTCTATCGGAAACTGATATGTGTATATTAGACACAGTTTCACGGTAGCGTCAACATCAAGCGGCCGGTCGACACCTACCGGCCGACCCAGCGGCCTGCGCGTAGCCTGCGGGCATGGCTTCTGTTTTCAGTGCGATCATCGACGGTCAACTGCCTGGCCGATTCGTCTGGGAGGACGACGATTTCGTCGGTTTCCTGACCATCGCGCCGGTCACCCAAGGTCACACCCTTGTGGTGCCCCGCAAGGAAATCGACCAGTGGCAGGACATCGACGCCGATACCTTCGCCCGACTCAACGCCGTCGCCCAGAAGATCGGGCAGGCCGTACGGCAGGCATGGGATGCCCCGCGCGCCGGACTCCTCATCGCGGGCCTAGAAGTACCGCACCTGCACGTGCACGTCTTCCCGGCATTCACGATGGGCAATTTCGACATCTCGGGTGCCGACCCCAACCCCTCCCCCGAATCCCTCGACGAAGCGCAGACCAAGATCAAGCAGGCGCTGCGCGACCTCGGCTACGGCGCGAACGTTCCCGACTGACCTCGTCATGTACGGAAAAGCCGAAAGGGCGGTCAGGCGCAAAGTTGCGCGCTGACCGCCCTTTCGATCGAGCCCCCAGTCAGGATTGAACTGACGACCTTTCGCTTACAAGGCGAGTGCTCTACCACTGAGCTATGGAGGCGGGAAAACGGTGACCATCATAACCGGACACACCGACTGTGTGACACCGCATTACGGTGCCACACAGGCGGCGGTTCGTCGAACGTCCCTGCGGCGGTATCCAGCTGGGTACCGCGGGTCAGGACTGGGCGCCCTGTCGGGCCGCGTCATCGGCGGCCATCGCGTCGCGCAGGCTCTTCGGACGCATATCGGTCCAATTCTTTTCGACGTACTCGACGCAGGCAGCGCGGCTGTCCTCGCCGAAAACGACTCGCCATCCGGCCGGAACCTCCGCGAAGGCCGGCCACAGCGAATGCTGCTCTTCATCGTTGACCAGGACGAAGAAGCGGCCGTCTTCGTCATCGAAGGGGTTGGTGCTCAAGTTCACCTCACTGGATACTGGCGCATGTACGGGACTGGCTCGTGGGTCGGTCCGCCGCTGCTGAAGCGTCGGAAGTCCCCGAGCGATGTGTCGACCCTAGCAAGGTAGACGTTACGTGTTGGTAGTTACCTCAGGCCCCGAAAAAATCGAGCAGGATCTTGTTAACCGCTTCGGGACGCTCGAGGTAGCCGTAATGGCCCGCATCGGGAACCTCCTGGTAGCGCGCACCAGGAATGACCTCGGCGACCTCGCGCGACAGATAGGGCGGGATCATCCGATCATCGGCGAATCCGATGGACAGACACGGCACCTTGATCCCGCGATAGGCCTGCACCCTGTCGAAATCGTGGTCCATCCTGCGCTGCGCGCGGATACCCGGCGTGACCGGGCCGTTGGTGAATTCGAACAGATCGAGCCAGTCGCGCGCGGAGTTCGGATCGGCAAGTGTGGCGGGCGAAAGGTTCATCACGGCGGTCACCGCGGCCTCATACTTCGCAGGCAACTTCACCCCGCTCGCGTCGAGCTCGTGCTCGCCGAGCGAGAGTGTCTTCTGAAACTGGTCGAGCCGGCCGTGACCGGCCATGAACGCGGCCTTACGGACCAGCTCGGGGCGGGCAAGCGCCAGCTCCTGGGCCACCCGAGCCCCCATCGAGGTGCCGACAACGAGCGCGGGGCCCTCATCGAGCAGTTCGATGAGCCCGGCGGTATCGGCGGCCAGCTGGTCGATCGTCATACCGGACGCGGCCTCGAAAGAGGGCGCGATTCCGCGATTGTCGAAGGTACACACCCGATATCCCGCGGCGATCAGCGCAGGAACCTGATGCAACTCCCAGACCCGGCCCGGGCTACCGGTCCCCATGATCATCACGACAAGCGGCGCCGATCCCGGCGTCTGCGCTGCCTTGGTTCGGTCGCCCTTGACCTGGTAGTTGAGGGAAATTCCATTCACCGTCGCCAGCGGCATCTTCGAACCCTTTCGTGGAGTGGTGCGAGGCCCCAACGGTATAGGGCGCACCGAGCTGCCACACCGGCCGGGCGAACTGCTATCCCGGGTGCGGCGCGCCCGCACCAGGTCCGGATACCATTGACTACTCGCACGTACGAGCGTAACGAGCCGGGAGGACAAGAAGATGGCCGCGAAGGGCAGCGCGAACGACATCGCGGACGACGATCTGGAACCACTCGCCGACGAGACTGCCCGCCAGGCGCAGCGCGTCGTCGCCGCGTACGCGGAGGACGCCGACGAGTGCCGGATGCTGTTGTCGATGCTCGGCATCGCACCACCGACCGCGCGAGTCGAATAGCGACCGAGCCGACCAGATCGAGCTCGACGACAACGGCGCCGTCGACGAAACCTATAACTGCAGCGGGATAAGCGACGCCGCAAAGGATGCGTGGGTGGACCAGATGACCGATCAGCTGTCCGACGACTCCGAACACGTCCTGCCGGAACCAGTGCAGGGCCACACCGAGACGAACGGCGCAGGCTCCGGTTTCGTCGTTGTCGCCAATCGGCTTCCGGTAGACCTCGAGCGGCTGCCGGATGGCTCGACTCGCTGGAAGCGCAGCCCCGGCGGCCTGGTCACCGCGCTGGAGCCGGTGCTGCGCAGCAACAAGGGTGCGTGGGTCGGCTGGGCAGGCGTGCCCGATATCGACGTCGACCCGATCATCGAGGACGGCCTGGAGCTACACCCGGTGCCGCTCACCGCCAAAGAGGTCTCCGACTACTACGAAGGCTTCTCCAACGGCACCCTGTGGCCGCTCTACCACGATGTGATCGTGCGACCGGTCTACGACCGCAGCTGGTGGTCGGCGTACGTACAGGTGAACCGCCGCTTCGCCGAGGCGACCGCGAAGGTGGCCGCCGAGGGCGCGACCGTGTGGGTGCAGGACTACCAGCTGCAGCTGGTGCCGAAGATGCTTCGGATGCTGCGCCCCGATCTGACCATCGGCTTCTTCCTGCACATCCCGTTCCCCCCGGTCGAGTTGTTCATGCAGATGCCGTGGCGGGCCGAGATCATCGATGGCCTGCTCGGCGCCGATCTGATCGGCTTCCACCTGCCCGGCGGCGCGCAGAACTTCCTGTATCTGGCAAGGCGGCTCGCCGGGCAGCCCACCTCCCGCGGCACCGTCGGCGTGCGCTCCAAGCTCGGTGTTGTACAGGTCGGTTTCCGTACCGTCCGGGTTGGCGCGTTCCCGATCTCGATCGCCTCCGCCGAACTCGACGAACACGCCCGGCGCAGATCGGTGCGCGAACGCGCCGCGAAGATCCGCGCCGAGCTCGGCAACCCGAAGAACATCCTGCTCGGCGTCGACCGGCTCGACTACACCAAGGGCATCGACATCCGGCTCGGCGCGCTGGAGGAACTGCTGGTCGAGGGCCGGATCGATCCGGAAGAGACGGTCATGGTCCAGCTGGCGACACCGAGCCGCGAGCGGGTGGACAGCTACATCCAGATGCGTGGCGATATCGAGCGCCAGGTCGGCCGGATCAACGGTGAGTTCTCCCAGGTCGGCCACCCGGTGGTGCACTATCTGCACCGCCCCATCGCTCGCGAGGAACTCCTCGCCTTCTTCGTGGCCGCCGACGTCATGCTGGTGACCCCGCTGCGCGACGGCATGAACCTGGTCGCCAAGGAATATGTGGCCTGCCACAGCGGCCTCAACGGTGCACTCGTCCTGAGTGAATTCACCGGCGCCGCAGCCGAACTGCGTCAGTCCTACCTGTGCAACCCACACGACCTCGACAGTGTGAAAGACGCCATTGTCTCCGCACTCGAGGACGACCGCGACACCAAGCGCCGTCGCATGCGCTCGCTGCGCCGCCAAGTCCTCGCCCACGACGTGGATCGCTGGGCCCGCTCCTTCCTGGAAGCACTGGCCCAGGATCAGGTCGCGGGCAGCGCCCTGCTCAGCGACGACGACACCTTCCCGGAATCGCACTCACCGCGTAGATGAAGCCGTTGTTCACAGGAATCACCCAGCCAAGGTCCAGCGAGTTATCAGCCGGGTGTCGGACGATGTGATGATGAGCGCGCCTGCGGAGAGCACACCCAAGGCTCGGGTCCTTGTGGTGGACGACGAGCCGATGATCGTGGAGTTGCTTTCGGTGAGTCTGCGCTACCAGGGGTTCGAGGTGGATACCGCTGTGGACGGCGCACAGGCGCTCGACAAGGCCCGCAGCTTCCGTCCGCAGGCCATGATCGTCGATGTGATGATGCCGGGGATGGACGGTTTCGGACTGTTGCGCAGGCTGCGCGCCGACGGCATCGACGCGCCCGTGCTCTTCCTCACCGCACGAGACGATGTGCAGGACAAGGTCGCCGGGCTCACCCTCGGTGCCGACGATTACATCACCAAGCCCTTCAGGCTCGAGGAAGTGGTGGCCAGGCTGCGGGTCGTGCTGCGCAGGTCCGGTCAGCACACGCCGATACGGGAGAGTCCGCGAATTCGGTTCGAGGACATCGAACTCGACGACGACACCCACGAGGTGTGGAAGGCGGGCGAACCGGTTCCGTTGTCCCCCACCGAATTCACGCTGTTGCGTTACTTCATGGTGAACGCGGGGACCGTGCTGAGCAAGCCGCGCATTCTGGATCACGTGTGGCGCTATGACTTCGGCGGCGAGGTCGGCGTCGTGGAGACCTACGTGTCCTATCTGCGCAAGAAGGTCGATACCGGGGATCAGCCACTGATTCACACGCTTCGAGGTGTCGGCTATGTGATGCGCGCGCCCAATCGCGCCCGGCAGGCCGATAAGTGACCGAACGGCGGATTCGCAAGACCCGTCGCAGACTCGCACGCGCATGGTCGGCGATCCCGCTGCGCGTGACATTGGTGCTCGCCCTTGTTGTCCTGGCCGGGCTCGGGCTGCTCGCCTCCGGAATGGTGGTCACCTCCGCCCTGGAGAATTCGCTGATGCGTCGCACCGATCAGCAATTGCGCGAAGCTTCGATGGCTTGGACGCGGCCACCGCGGCCGGCACCATCGAACCCGCCGCACCTGCCGAGCGCCTTCTTCATCCGGTCCGTGCCGAATACGAGCAGCGGCATCCAGCTCGAGACAAGACCGTTCAATGTGGACGCCGAACCCGCGCTTGCGGACCCGCCGCAGTGGCGGACCGACCGCGATCCCCCGCCGGGGATCATCGGCATCACCGCACCGGCCACGGTCGGCTCCAAGAACGGAGCGTCGGTCCAGTGGCGGACCGTAACCATCAAAACACAGGAGTCGACCACGACGGTGGCCCTGCCGCTGACCCAGAACATCGAGACCGTGCGCCGACTGCTCATGCTGCAACTGATCGTCGGCGCGGCGGTCCTTGCCGCGCTCGCGGTGGCCGCTTACTTCGTGATCCGACGCAGCCTGCGGCCACTGCGCGGGGTCGAGAAGACCGCGGCCGCGATCGCCGCCGGTGACCTGACCCGCCGAGTTCCGGTGCGCGGCAACAACACCGAGGTCGACCAGCTGTCCCGATCGCTCAACGGCATGCTCGCCCAGATCCAGAGCGCCTTCGCGGCGACCGAGGCTTCCGAGGCCGCCGCGCGGCGCTCCGAGGCGAAGATGCGTCGCTTCGTCGCCGACGCCAGCCACGAGCTGCGCACGCCGCTGACCACGATTCGCGGCTTTGCCGAGCTCTACCGCCAGGGCGCGAACACCGACCCCGCCCTGTTCATGGACCGGATCGAACGCGAGGCCCAACGGATGGGCCTGCTCGTGGAAGACCTGCTGATGCTGGCCCGTCTCGACGCGCAGCGACCGCTGAAGCAGGGCACTGTCGATCTGCTCGCCGTCGCGAGCGATGCCGTGCACAACGCGCGCGCGATGGCCGCCGCCTCGGACCCGGACGGTCCGCGCCGCTCCATCGAACTGGAAATCCGTTCCGGCGAAGGCACATTGGAGGTGACCGGCGATGAGGAGCGGCTGCGTCAAGTCCTCGGCAACCTGCTGAACAACGCACTCACCCACACCCCGCCGGACGCCGAGGTGAAGGTTCGGCTGACGCCGGAATTCGACGAGGTCATCCTCGAGGTCGCCGACACCGGCCCCGGCCTCCCCACCGACCAGGCCGAACGTGTCTTCGAACGCTTCTACCGCACCGATACCTCACGCACCCGAGCCAGCGGCGGCACCGGCCTCGGCCTTTCCATCGTGCAGGCCCTGGTTGCCGCACACGAAGGCGCGGTGAGTGTCGACAGCACCCCCGGGGTGGGCACTACCTTCACCGTGCGACTGCCCAGGGACGCCGCCCGGTGAACTCTGCCGCCGGTGCGCCGGCTCAGATCGGCGTGACCTGGGAAACCAGCCAGTGGTCGTCGCTCTTGTCCAGATTCACCCTGACGCGGCTGCCGGTCGAAGTGCCCTGCGGCGATTCCTGACTGGTCGTGACCTGGTTGAGGAACATCAGAACCACCGCACGCGAGCGATCGGCGGAAACCACGCCGCTCGCCTCGGTGGTCGCCTTGACGGTGAGCTGCTTTTCCTTCGCGCCCGGCGCGATGGCCTGCTTGATCAGCTTCAGATAGTCGTCGCGGAAGCTCGGGGACAGTTGATCGGCCGCCTTCGGCAGCTCGGTGTCCACCGTCTTGAAGTCGTAGGTGAACATCGCGGTGACCGTTCGGTCGGCCGCGTCGACCGCTTCGGCGCGCGACTGCTCGGACTGCCGATCGTCCCAGTATCGGAATCCATTGATACCGCCCACAATTCCCGCGACGATCACAATGATGGCTGCCACCGCGAGCAGGATCTTGCCTCGTAGTCCACTCATCCCACGAACTCCACGTTGGAAGCGGACAGCCCGGAATCGCCGCGGGTCACCGTGACCCGGAACCGGTAGAACCGCGTCTGCGGCTCGGCCTGACCCGCGTTGGTCAGTGTCTGCTTGGCGGCGACCAGAATCTTCGCCGAGTTCTCGTCGTCGCTCTCGACCGCAGCCTCGACGATCTCGCCGTTGGAGACGACCTTGGCCTCTTTCACGATATTCAGGAACGGATCGACCCGACCATCGAATTCGGTCTTGAACTGGCCGGATGCGACCGAAAGGATCCGGTCGATGTCTTCCTTGGCGGAATCGGCCCTGATGGTGGTCAGGTTGAGAATCGCCTGCCTGGCGGTCTGGGTGTACTCGGTGCGGCGAGCATCGCGGTCGTCGACGGACTTCATCGCCATGACCGACCAGCCCGCGCCGACCACCGCGGCGATCGCGACAACGGCGCATGCGACCGCGGCGAGAATGCGGGTGCGACGCGACTTCGATTCCGCGGCCTGCGGGGAAGCATCCTCTTCATCGGCGTCTTTTGTGGTTTCCGCCCGGGTTTTACCCAGGTCGACCTGGCCGCCTTCGGCCGACGTCGAATCGGCTTTCACACCGGCCGCAGCAGTGGCGGCGATCTCGGCGACCGGCGGGGTCACGCCCGCGGTACCCACCGGCTCGGTCGGGGTCGCCGACTCGGCTGGGGTCGCCGACTCGCTGAAAGTCTCGTTCTCCTCGACGGGAGGCCCTGCCGAGCGCACCGCGCGGCGGCGCCCGCGGTGCGAATCCTCGTTCATCTCATTCATCGTTGCTGCTCCTCGAGCATTGCCTGCCAGCTCGACGGTACCGTTCCCGATCCGCCGGGCGCGACGTCGCCTTGTCGGTAGGTGCGGCCATCGGTGCCGGTGTAAACGCCGGTGGAAGGGTCATAGGGCTTGGCTGCCGCCGGTGTCCCGCCACCGTAGCTCGCGGGAGCGACCGGCACCGCGTCAGGCGCGCGGGGCGCACTCGCGGGAGCGACCGGCTGCACCGGACCGAACGGCGGGTTATTGCCTTCCGGTACGTACCCGGTGCGGCAAAGCTCCGGTGTCGGCGCGCGTACGCCGGGAACTTCCATGCAGGGGGTGTTGCGGATACCGCGCACCTCGATCGGTGAATCCTGCGGCACCTTGCAGTACAGACCGGGCGGCGTGCCGATGGAGTCCAGCTCACTCGGCGAGCGGCGCTGATCGGCGGGCAGGAATCCAGTGGTGCAGGCGGGCGGATCGTTGACAACGGCCATGAAGTCGACCATCACGCCGTACTCCAGCGGTCCACGAATAATGGTCTGCAATGCCGCGATCAGCGGCGGAAAGACCACCAGAAGTTGTTCTAATCCAGCGTGATACGTGACGGCGACCTGCCCCAGGCTCACCAGGTTCCGCAACAACAACGGCAGTGTGGGTCTCAGATCGCTGAACTGCGCGCTGACCTTTTGCATCGCGGCGGGACCGTCGCGAAGCAGATTGCGCAACGCTGGATCGTGCGCCCGCAGTTGATCGGTCACCGTAGCCAAATCGCTTGTCCACGAACGGATGTTCCCATCGGACTGCGTTTGGGTATCGAGCAGCGGGCCGATCTGGTCCAGCAGCTTCTTGGTCGGGTCCGCGCTGTTCTGTGCCTCCTGCACCAGCAGGGCCGCCGAATCGATGAACCGTTGCAGATCGGGACCCGCGCCGTTGAAGGCATGGAATGCCTCGTCGATCACCTGGCGCAGCCTGGTGTCGGCGACACTGGACAGCAGCCGGTCGGACTGGTCGAGCAGCGTTCCGACATCCTGCGGCAACTTGGTGCGCTCCACCGGAATCACCGAGCCGTCGGCCAGGTTCCCGCCCTTCGGCTGATCGACGGGCACCAGGTCGACGTACTGCTCACCGATCGCGGAAACGCTGCGCACCCAGGCATTCACATCGACCGGGATCTTGTAGTCGCTGGCGATGGACAGTTTCGCCTCGACGCCGTCGGAGGTCAGCCGAACTTCCTTGACCACACCGACATTCGTGCCGCGATAGGCGACGTTCGCCTGCTGGTAAAGGCCGCCGGTCGCGTCGAGTTGCACGGTCACGTCATAGCGTCCGATGCCGAACATCGCAGGCAGCTTGACATACATTCCGCCCATCACCACCAGGCCGACCACCGTGAGCACGGCGAAGATCGACAGCTGGATGCGGACGAATCTGGTGAGCGTCATCGGCCAGGACCCCCTTGTGGCGCAGTGGCTCCCGGCAACGGAACGGTCAGTCCTGGAATCGCGGGCAGCCCCGGTATCGGCGGCAAGCCGGGGATAGTCGGTGTCGGCCGGCCCTGGGCGGCGGGCGGCGGTTGCAGTGGCCCGGTCGCCGGGTTTCCGCTCTGCGTTGCCGTATCGGGCGCGAAGCCACCGAGCACACCTTCGACGCCGCCGAACCGACCGCCGAGCGGTGTTCCGGTGAGCCAGTTGGTATCCAGCCGCTTCGCGGTCAGATCCATGGTGATGTACAGATTGAGGTAGTCGCCCTTGATCGCGTTGTCGAGGTTCTTCATCGGGAACGGGAAGGTCGGCAAGATCTTGAGCGCCTCGATGAGATTGTTGCCGGTATCGGCGAGCGTCTGTAGCAACGGCGCGAGGCTGCGCAGATTCGACTTCAGGTTCTCGCCACTCGCGGCGACGATCCGAGACGTGACATCGCTCAGCTCGCCGAGCGCGGTGATCGCCGTGCTGATTTTCGCGGTGCGATCGGCGAGCACGGTCAGCGCGGGGTGGATCTGCTCGATGGCGGTGGCGAGCACATCTTTCTGCTGGACCAGTTGGCCGCCGAGGCGATCCAATCCGCTCATCGCCGAGATGATGTCGTTGCGCTGCGCGTCGAGGTTGGTGGTGAGCTCGGCCAGCTGCGGAAGCAGATCGCGGATGTCGTTTTCGCGACCGTGCAGAGCGGAATTGAGCTCGCGGGTGATCGTCTCGAGCTGGGAAATGCCACCGCCGTTGAGCACCACCGACAACGAGGAGAGGACCTGCTCGGTGCTCGGGTAGGTGCCTGCTCGCTCCAGCGGAATGAGGTCGCCGTTGTGCAGTTGTCCCTGCGGCGCGACATCGGTCGGTACGGCCAGCTCGACGTGATTGCTACCGAGCAAGCTGGTCTGGCCGATCTTCGCGACCGCGTTGGCTGGGAGCTTCACATCGGGGTTGAGCGAGACGGTGACCAGTGCGTGCCAGCCCTCCACCTCGATCTTGGATACCGTTCCGACCGAAACGTCGTCCACCCGAACCGGTGAATTCCGGGTCAGCGTCGTCACATTCGGCATCTGGATACGCACCTGATAGGAGCCGGCGCCGGTCCCCTCGGTGCCGGGCATCGGCAGTGAGTTCAGGCCGTCCCACTGACACCCGGATACGCCGAGTGTCACGGCTACGCCGACTGCGAGGGCGCCTATCCGGCGTATCGAACGCGGTCGCATCATCGCCCTCCTCCCGGAATGGCCAGTCCAGCCAGGCCACTCGGCACGGTCACCGGCGCCTGCTGCGGCGCGGCCGTCGGCGCCCGCTCGGCCAGGCTCGGTGGGCTGTACACCAACTGGTTCGGGAACGCGGTCACGCTGGTAGCCGGATTCAGCAGGATCGGCGCGTAATTCATGGCCAGCGAGCTGATCACGGGCGCCAGGTACTGGGCGCACAGATCGGCGGAGCGGCCGGAATCGTTGTCCTCGATGGCCCGGATCGATCCGCACAGGAAGCTGAGCGGATCCGCGGTGTTGTTCAGTGCGATGGCTCCAGTGACAGTTCCGGTGGCGGGCTTGTAGATCTGATAGAAGTTCACCAGCGCCGTCGGTCCCGAGTGCAGCACCCGCTCCAGCTCCGGCTGCTTGTCCACCAGAGTCTGTGTGACGTCGGCAAGCCGCTGCACCCCTTCGGTGAGTTCGGTGCCGCTGCCCTCGAGGAAGCGCTTCACATCGGCCAGGGCAGTGTCCAGGTTGTCCAGTCCGGCACCGAGATCCGAGGAGACGCCTGCCAGCACCGAGGACACCGAGGCGAGCCTGCCGCCGAACTGCACGATCTGTTCGTTGCTCGACGAGAGCACCTCGACGAACTTCTGCAAGTTCCGGATGGTGCCGAAAAGGTCGGTGCGGCCGTCCGAGAGCGTGCTCAATGTCGCCGAAAGCTCACGCAACGTGTCGCGCAGCTTCTGGCCGTTGCCGTCCAAATTGTCGGCGGCGGTATTGACGAAGCGTCCGAACGAGCCTTGGGTGTCACTGCCGACCGGCCCGAGAGTTGTCGACAATTTGGACAGTTCGGCCTTGATGTCGTCCCACTCGACGGGCACGGCCGTGCGATCGATCCCGATCTCCGCGCCGTCGCGCATCTTCGGTCCGCCGGTGTAGGCGGGCGCGAGCTGAATGAACCTGGCCGAGACCAGCGACGGCGAAATGATCACCGCGCGTGCGTCGGCGGGGATATCGATACCCCGATCGATGGTCACCCGCACCCTCGCCCGGTCGCGGCCCGGCTCGATCGAATCGATGCTGCCGACCCTCACCCCGAGCACGCGCACATCGTCGCCCGCGTACAACCCGTTCGTCGACGGGAAATACGCGGTGATGGTGGTCTTCCCGATCCGGCTGATGCCGGTGTACGCACCGGCCAATACCAGGGCGGCGACCAGCACTCCCGCGACGATCAGCACCCAGCGCGGTAGCTTCCGAACATTCGTCAGCATGCTCATCGCGGCGGCTCCTGGACTGCGGGCCCGATCGAGGGCCCCGGGTTCGTGAAGATATTGCGCAGATCCTCCGGGAGATGCTCCGGCCACACCAAGGCGTCGACGAGCGGCTGCAGTTCCGTACTGGACGCGTTCACCACATAGGCGTTGAACCAGGGACCGTTGCCGACCTGTTCACCGAGGGCAGCCGCATACGGTCCGAGCCCGTCGAGCGCGTCACTGATGTTCTGCTTATTGCGCTGCAACAGCGCGAGCACTGAGTTCAGCTTGTCCAGTGCGGGTTTCATCTGCGCCTCGTTGTCGGCGACCAGTCCGGACAACTGCTTGGCCACCCCGTTCACATAGACGATCAGCTGCGCGATCGCGCCGCGGCGGCGATCGAGCTCGCCGAGCAGGTTATTGCCGTCCAGCAGCAGCGCATTGATCTGATTGCTGCGGTCGGCGAGGATCTTCGTGACGTTCTGCGCACGGGCCAACAGCTCCGAAAGCGCCTGATCACGCGCGTTGATGCTGCGCGACAACGCGGTTACGCCGTCCAATGCGGACCGCAGCGGAGCGGGAGTGTCGGCGAAGGTCTCCGACAGCGCGTCGAGGGTCTTGTCGACCTGGTCCATATCCAGCCCGTGCACCGTACGACCGAGATCGCCGAGCGCGTCGTTGAGCGAATACGGAGAGGTGGTGCGGTCCAACGGAATCGTGTCGTCGGTACGCAACGCGCCGGTACCTTCCGGCGCTACCTCGAGCGACTTGCGTCCGAGCACGGTGTTCGTCTTGATCGCGGCGGAGGTCTTCTGGCCCAAGACGATCGACTCGTCGAGGGTGAATCGGACCAGCACCTTGGCGCCGTCCAGCTGGACGTCCTCCACCCGGCCCGAACGCACCCCGGCGACCTGCACCGGATCGCCCGGCACCAAACCGCCCGCATCGGAGAAAAAGGCCGTGAAGGTCGAGCCACCGCGGATGAACGGCAGCCGGTCGAATTGCAGTGCCGACAGCGCCACCGCGATCGCGACGACGAGGCCGACGACACCGATGGTGATGAGGGGGGATCGCTTCTCGTTCATTGGTTCGGCGCACACCTTCCGGTCTGCTGCTCCCCTGGCAGGTTGATCTCGATCTGCTTGCCGTCAGGACCGTCCACCAGCATGTTCGTGCCGCAGATATAGAGCTGTAGGAACGAGCCGTAGGCGCCGATGCGAATGAGCTTCTTGTAGGTGTCGGGCAGCCGCGCCAGCACCCACTGCAAGGTGTCCGAACCGCCGTCGAGATTGCTGGCGAGGCGTCCGGTCTGCTCGATGGTGCCGCGCAGATCGGGGCGCGCCTGACCGAGTAGTTCGGTGAGGTCTTGCGTGGCTCCCGCGATCCGGGGCAGCGCGTCGCCGATCGGGTCCCGCTCGGCGGCCAAACCGCTGACAAGGCGCTGCAATTCGTCGAGTGTTGTTGCGAACTGATCGCCGCGCTGGTCGATGGTCTGCAACACCGTGTTCAGGTTGTTGATCACATTGCCGATCAACTCGTCGCGGTCGGCGAGGGTCTTGGCGAAGGAGCCGCCGCTGTTGAGCAGCTGTACCAGCGTGCCGCCCTGGCCTTGGAAGATCTGGAGCAACGCACTGGTCAGGTCGTTCACCTGGCCCGGGTCGAGGCCACGGATCAGCGGCTTGAATCCGCCGAGCAGCATGTCCAGGTCGAGCGCGGGCGCGGTCTGTTCCTTGGCGATGGTGGCGCCGTCGCCGAGCACCTGCGTCGTGCCAGGGCCCTCGAGCAGTTCCATGTACCGGTCACCGACCAGGTTTTCGTACTTGATCGTCGCGCGGGTGCTCGCGAGCAACCGGTACTTGCGGTCGACATCGAATTCGACGTGCGCGAGATGGTCCTTGCCCACCTTGATCGACTTGACCGAGCCGACCGGCACACCGGCGATGCGCACCTTCGAGCCGGGCAACATCCCCGACGAGCTGGTGAAGACCGCGTGGTATCCGTTGGCCCTCGCGAAGCGCATCTGGCTGAACACGACCGTCAGCCCGGCGAAGATCAGAGCCATTACCAGGGTGAAGATGGCCAATTTGACCGCTGTTGCTGTGTTTTTCACGGCGCGGCCACCCCCGGCAGACCGGCGAACAGTAGCTGGAACACCCTGGGCGCTTCGTTGAGTCGCGGCGACCCCGTGTTGGGCTGGTACACCTTGCCCTCGCTGGAATCGGTGACGACGTAGTCGGCATGGCTGCCCGGCACGCGGTTCGTGACACCTTCGCAGTGCGGGCCGCCGGTGGCATTCACCTTCGGCAGATCATCCGGATAGGTATAGGGCTTGGCGCCGAACATGAAGTTGGTGTTCATCCCGATGCCGGGCTTCAAGCCGCCGAACATCGCCTCGGCGGTCGGCATCAGCGGCCCGATGGCGTTGATGATGCAGCCGAGCGCGGGGGCGTACTCCCACAGCAGACTCGTCGTCGGCCGCAGTAGATCGAGCGCGGTGACGAGCCGATTCTCGTTCTCCCGCAACACCGAACCGGTGGTGTCGGCGAGGCCGACGAGATTCACGAGCACGTTGTCGAGGCTGCTCTGCTCGTCGACGAAGGTATTGCTCGTCGTGATGAGGTTGTCGACGGTGCGCAGCAGGTCGGGCACGGTGTCGGCGTAGAGATTGGTGACATCGGCCGTCTTGACCAGGTCCTGTTGCAGTGTAGGCAGATACGGGTTGATGTCCTTCAGGTACGCGTCGCTGCGTGAGAGCAGATCACCCAGCTTCTCGCCGCGCCCCTGCAATGCGGTGCCGAGCGCGGACATCGTCGCGTTCAGCTTCTCCGGCTCGATCTTGCCGAGCAGATCCGACAGGTGCTGGAACAACGTGTTGAATTCGACGGTCACCGCGGCGGCGGCCACGGTCGCGCCCGGTTTCAGCGAGGTCGACGAGGGCTGCTGCGGCACCGTGAAGTTGATGTACTTCGCGCCGAATACGGTGGTGGACCTGATATCTACGCCCGCGTTGGACGGAACCAGTTTCAGCAGTCCGGGATCCACCGCGAGCTTTATCTTGGCTCCGTCACCGACCTGGTCGATTCCCGACACTCGGCCGATCTCCACCCCGCGCATCTTTACCTTGGCGTCGGGGTCGAGAACCAGACCGCTACGGGGTGCGTCGACAGTAATGGTGACCGTCTTGGTGAAACCACCGACGAACATGACCATCGCGAGAGCCGCGATGGCGACCAGAGTCAGCACCATCGCGGCGCCAGCCAGTTTCAGGCCGAGCCCACCGCGCATGGCTGCCGCCAGGCCGCTTTCTGCTTGTTTACTTTGCGCCATACCGCTTTACCCGGAGAGGTGGAAGTTGCCGGAGGTGCCGTAGATGGCCAGCGAGATCAGCAGGGTCACCGTGACCACCGCGACCAAGGAGGCCCGCACCGCATTGCCTACCGCGATTCCCACACCGACCGGCCCACCCGCGGCGTGAAAGCCGTAGTAGGTGTGAATCATCATGACCGCCAGGGCCATAAAGATCGCCTGCGCGAACGACCAGAGGATGTCGCTGGGAATCAGGAACGTCGAGAAGTAGTGGTCGTACACTCCCGCGGACTGCCCGTAGATGAACACGGTGGCGAACCGGCTCGCGATGAACGAACAGATCACCGCGAGCGCGTACAGTGGCACGATCGCGATCATCCCGGCAAGCACCCTGGTGCCGACCAGATAGGGCACCGGCCGGATCGCCATCGATTCCAGCGCGTCGATTTCCTCGGCCACCCGCATCGCACCCAACTGCGCCGTCGATCCCGCGCCGATGGTCGCGGCAAGGCCGATGCCCGAAATCACCGGCGCCGCAATGCGTACGTTGATGAAGGCCGCGAAGAATCCGGTCAGCGCTTCGACACCGATATTGCCGAGCGAGCTGTAACCCTGCACCGCAATGGTGCCGCCGGTGAACAGGGTGAGAAATCCGACGATCACAACGGTGCCACCGATAACGGCCAAAGCGCCTGAGCCCATGCTGATCTCGGCGATCAATCGGATCGTTTCGGTCCGATAGTGCACAAGCGCGCGCGGGATAGACCCCAGCGTCTGCGCATAGAACACCGCATGCTTGCCCAACGAATCGAGTGAGCCAGAAATTCGACGCACTCGCCGCACGGTACGAGGGAAGCGGGATTGGATCACGAATGCCACGTGATCACCGCGCCGAGAACTTGATACCGACGGCCGTGACCACGACGTTCACCACGAACAGGGCCATAAAGGCGAAGACGACGGTCTGGTTCACCGCATCACCGACACTCTTGGGACCACCTTTGACATTCAGGCCCAGATAACACGCGACCAACCCGGCGATCAGTCCGAACAGGCCGGCCTTCACCTCGGAGATGATCAGTTCGGGCAGATGGGTGAGCAGCGTGATGCCATTGACGAAGGCGCCGGGATTCACATCCTGTAGCAATACCGAGAACAGGAAGCCGCCGACGATGCCGATAGTGCACACCAGGCTGTTGAGCATCAGCGCGACGAAGGTCGATGCCAGCACGCGCGGCACAACCAGCCGCTGGACCGGGTCGATGCCGAGCACCCGCATGGCGTCGATCTCTTCGCGGATTGTCCGCGCGCCGAGGTCTGCGCAGATCGCGGTGGCGCCCGCACCTGCCACGATGAGAACGGTGACGATCGGTCCGACCTGAGTGACCGCGCCGAATGCCGCCCCAGCGCCGCTGAGGTCGGCGGCGCCGATTTCGCGAAGCAGGATGTTCAGCGTGAAGCTGACAAGGACGGTGAACGGGATCGCGACCAGCAATGTCGGAACAATCGAGACGCTGGCGATGAACCACGCCTGATCAATGAATTCGCGCCCTTGGAACGGCCGTCGAATACTGGCGCGGGCGACGTCGGCGACAAGTTCGAAAAACCCGCCGACTGCCCGCAACGGCACAGCAAGGACCTCGTTCATTCGCGATCCTCCTTGCTCATCCTGCTTGTACAGCTCACAGCCTGATGCCCCCTCGAGGCCTCATTGCCTCAACGATTAGAACATGTTCATTTTGCTGGCGGAAGCTTTTTGCCACTTTTGAACTGCACTTTTCTTATACGCGGGGACTTCAATTTGAAACATGTGTCAGAAATTGAACGACCTGAGCCTTGTGAGCCGCCGCACACTGTGACTCCCATGTCTACCAACCGCTGGACCAGTGATCAACAGTTGCCTGATGGCGACTGCCATCAGGCAAATCACTAGTGGTCGAGATCGAGCAATGCCGATGCCGAAAATGTACGACCTTCGGGCCGATCGGCGAAGTACCCACCGAGCGTGGCGGCCAAGTCATTGGCCGACCACTGGTCGCCCGCCGCGTCGAACCGCTGCTCGACCGTCGGCGCGGCCATCAGCGCGACCATCGGCCCGTACACCACGAAGACCTGCCCATTGACCGCATCGGCAGCAGGAGAAGCAAGGTAAGCCACCAGCTTGGCCACATGATCGGGTGCGAGCGGATCAATGCCGCCCTCGGGTGCCGCACTGAATACGGCCTCGGTCATCGCGGTCCGCGCACGCGGGCAGATGGCATTGGCACGCACACCGAAGCGAGAAAGGGAGCGTGACGCGGACAGCGTCAGCGCCGTGATCCCCGCCTTCGCGGCACCGTAGTTGGCCTGACCCTCCGGTCCGAGCAGTCCCGCCTCCGAAGAGGTGTTGACGAGCCTGCCGTAGATCGGAGCGCCCGCCTCCTTGGACTTGGCGCGCCAATAGGCTCCCGCGTTGCGGGTCAACAGGAAGTGGCCACGCAGATGCACCGCGATCACCGCGTCGAAGTCCTCGTCGGACATGTTGAACAGCATCCGGTCGCGGGTGATGCCCGCATTATTGACCACGATGTCGACGCCGCCGAACGCCTCATCCGCGGTACGGATGAGCGCATCGGCGGTCGAGCGTTCGGCAATACTGCCCGCGACGAACTCGGCCTTGGCTCCGAGGGACCGGATCTCGGCGAGCGTGTCGGCCACCGCGTCCGATTCGGACAGGTCGTTGACCACAACCGACGCGCCGGCGGCGGCAAGGGCAAGCGCCTCGGCCCGGCCCAGACCCGCACCGGACCCGGTCACGATCGCCACCCGGCCCGAAAGATCCGCGGCGCCCATCGCCTTTGATTCGCTCACGGCTGCACCTCACTAGCGCTCGGTTCCGTCGTGCGCGATGCGCATACTGTGTTCTCGGTTCGCTCGCTGCGGTCACTCACGGGGCCGACTCTAGAACGTGTTCCTATCTAGAGCAAGGTCCCGGTCACTGCAACCGCAGCGCGGCCTTCGGGCACTGCGCGACGGCGTCCTCCACATCGGCGATCCGATCGGGGTCAACCTCGGCCGACACGATGTGCAGTACGTCCTCGTCATCGAGTTCGAACACGTCGGGGGCGATTCCGACGCAGATTCCGTTCGCCTCGCACTGGTCCAGATCGACACTGACCTTCATGACAACTCCTTTGACAAGACTATGACCAAAGCCTAACAACCCGACCTGGCCGCGCGCGGCCATCGACCGGATTCGCCGTCAATACTGGAACATGTTTCAGTCTGTATGCAATGATCGGTTGACCCAATCGAACGAAGGCATGAGGTATTTGCCATGCGCATCGCGTACACGCCGCAGCAGGAAGAGCTCCGCGCGGAGCTGCGCGACTACTTCGCGCGGCTGATCACCCCGGAGCGCCGTGCCGCGCTGAGCTCGCAGACCGGCGAGTACGGGCAGGGCAATGTGTACCGCGAGGTCGTGCAGGAGATGGGCCGTGACGGCTGGCTCACCCTGGCATGGCCGAAGGAGTTCGGCGGCCAGGACCGGCCGACGATGGACCAGCTGATCTTCACCGACGAGGCAGCCATCGCGGGCGCGCCGGTGCCGTTCCTGACCATCAACTCGGTGGCGCCGACGATCATGCATTACGGCAGCGAGGAGCAGAAGAAGTTCTTCCTGCCCAAGATCGCGGCGGGCGAACTGCACTTCGCCATCGGCTACTCCGAGCCGAGCGCGGGCACCGACCTGGCCAGCCTGCGCACCTCCGCGGTGCGCGACGGCGACGACTACGTGATCAACGGTCAGAAGATGTGGACCAGCCTGATCGCCTACGCCGATTACATCTGGCTGGCTGTACGTACCGACCCGACCGCCAAGAAGCACAAGGGCATCAGCATGCTCATCGTGCCGACAACGGCAGCGGGCTTCTCGTGGACGCCGGTGCACACCATGGCGGGCCCCGACACCAGCGCCACCTATTACCAGGACGTTCGCGTCCCCGCGAGCTCGCTGGTCGGACAGGAGAACGCCGGCTGGTCGCTGATCACCAATCAGCTCAACCACGAGCGGGTCGCGCTCACCTCCGCGGGACCGCTCGGCCTCGCGCTGAGCCAGAGCGTGGAGTGGGCGCGCAACACCAAGTCCGCCGACGGCCAGCGGGTGATCGACAAGGAATGGGTGCAGCTCAATCTCGCAAGGGTGCACGCCAAGGTCGAGTACCTGAAGCTGATGAACTGGGAGATCGCCAGCCGCGCCGATGCGGGCGGCGACGCGGCGCCACGCCCGTGGGACGCCTCTACCTGCAAGGTGTACGGCACCGAACTCGCCACCGAGGCATACCGACTGCTGATGGAAATCCTCGGCCCGCAGGCCTACTTGCGCCAAGGCTCTCCCGGCTCGGTGCTGCGCGGCCGACTCGAGCGGATGCACAGGGCCGCGCTGATCCTCACCTTCGGTGGCGGAACCAACGAGGTCCAGCGCGACATCATCGCCATGACCGCACTGAAGCAGCCGGCCTCGGCGCGCTGACAGTGTGTTCAAAGGCGATGCTCCCCGGGCCCTACGTAGCTACGCAGGCCGCCTCCTCCAGGCCCGTGGCACGCACCGCAACTTTCGAAAGTAGGTAGACGCCATGGATTTCACCCCCACCGAGGCCCAGGCTGACCTCGCCAAGCTGACCGGCGAGGTGTGCGGCAAGCTCGTCACTGCCGACCGGTTGCGCGAACTCGACAAAGCCGCAGTGCGTTTCGACGAACCGCTGTGGGCTTCGCTCGCCGAGACCGGCGTGCTCGCGGCGGCGCTGCCGGAGAGCGTCGGCGGCAGCGACTTCGGGCCGCTGGAGCAGAATGCCATCCTGCGCGAGCTCGGCAAGCACGTAGCCGCGGTGCCGTACCTGTGGTCGGTGGTGCTCGGCGCGGGCGCGTTGGCCACGTTCGGCTCTGACATACAACGCGATTGGGCCACCCAGGCCGCTGCGGGCAGCGTGATCCTCACGGCGGCGCTCGCGGAAGAGCGGAATTGGGAACCGGCCAAGCCCACGACGACAGCGGTCGAGGCCGGGAGCGGCTGGCGGGTGACCGGCGCCAAACTTGCGGTACCGTTCGCCGCGCAATCAGTCAGAATCCTAGTCCCTGCCACGGTTTCCGGCCGCGCCGTTGTGTTCCTCGTCGACCCGTCCGACGCCTCGGTCCAGGTGACCACCCAGCAGGTGACCGACCTGAGTGCCGAGTACTCGCTCGAATTCACCGATACCCCTGCCGAATTGGTGGGCACCCTCGACAACGGCGACGAGATCCTCGACTGGCTGCTGACGAGGGCGTGGCTCGGCCTGAGCGCCCAGCAGCTCGGCACTCTCGAGCGCGCATTGGAACACGTCGCCGACTATGCCCGCGAGCGTGAGCAATTCGGCAAGGCGGTCGGCAGCTTCCAGGCCGTCGCTCAACGTCTCGCCGACGGATACATCGATGTTCAGGGCCTTCGCCTCGCTGTCACCAAGGCAGCTTGGCGGCTGTCAGAGAGTCTGCCGAGCGCCGAAGCGGTACACACCGCGAAGTTCTGGGCAGCCGATGCGGGACATCGAGTGGCGCACACCGTCATCCACGTACACGGCGGTGTCGGCATCGACCGCGACCACATCGTGCACAACTACTTCACCGCGGCCAAGCACAACGAATTCGCGCTCGGCGGTGCGACCGACCACCTCCGTGCCATCGGCACGCTCCTCGCGGAAACTCCTGCCTGACCCAGGAATCCGCACCCTCGATCGGCCCGCCGGTACTGCCACCGGCGGGCCGATTGCTGCGCCAACTCCGCCTCGACGGGGTCGGCCCCCGCCTTTACCGTGCGGCGGGGTGCCGATACCCCACACATCACACCCGTGCCCCGCCGCCGAGGATCGTTCGGCGCGGTCGAATCATTGCGCGCGCGTGCGATTGCCGACCCGGGCGGAGCAATGGGTTGCGGGCGATGCAGCACAGCGAGACACACCACTTCGCGGTGGTGCAGCTACTCGCCGCCTCCACAACCACAATGTGAAAATGCGCAGATCAGATGGTGTTTTCTGGTGCGCGAGGCGGCCGAGTTCGATATGATTAGAACATGCGTTCGAATGGTGGGGTAACAGAGCAGCGGGTCGGCGACCCGTTGCTCACCGCTGTCACCGGGCTGCTCGAACACCCCCTGGCCGGACTGTCCGATGACAGGGTCACCGAGCTGCTGCGCGACGTCGAACGCAGCACTCGGATGCTGACCGCCCTCACCAATCGGTTGACAGTGGAGGTCGTCGAACGCCATATCCCCGCGAGGGTCGGCGCACACGGCCCGAAAGGGTTCCTGATGGAAACCCTGCGCCTGTCCAGCCAGGAAGCAGGCCGCCGCATCGCAGCTGCGCGTTCGCTCGGTACCTGGCACGACATGGCAGGAGAAGCGCACGAGCCACAACACCCGCGGACTGCCGCCGCCCTAGCCGACGGGGACATCTCCGCCGACCATGCCAGCCGGATCGCAGCGGTGTTGAAACGAGTCCCCGGGTCGACCGCCGATCCGGAATTCGAAGCGGCCGAACAGGTTCTGGCCGAACACGCGTGCACCGGTTCACCCGACGACATCGCCAAGGTGGGTGATGCGATCCTCGCCTACCTGGACCCCGACGGGAAGCTGACCGACGACGGGGATCGGAAACGGATGCGCGGGCTCATGATCGGGCACCAACGCGCCGACGGCATGTCCCCCATCCGCGGCGAGATCACGCCAACCCTGCGCGCGTTGCTGGATCCGGTAGTCGCAAAGATGGCCCGGCCCGGGATGAACAACCCCGACGACCCCGAAAGCCCGTCCGGCGATTGCGAATACGTGGACCGCGAGGCCATGGTCGCCGCCGCAGCGCGAGACACTCGCACCGCCGCACAACGCAATCACGATGCCTTGGTGGCGCTGCTGCAACCAGGAAGGTCGGCCGACCAGCTCGGTTCACACCGCGGGCTGCCGGTCTCCACCATCCTGACGATGAGCATCACCGACGTCGAACGCGCCGCCGGAGTCGCGACCACCGCCACCGGCGGCACCGTCCCCCTCGCCGAAGCGTTGAAGCTCGCCGAACGGTCCCAACCATTCCTGATGGTGTTCGACCACCAAGGAGTGCCACTGCATTTCGGACGCACCAAACGCCTTGCTACCGCAGCACAACGGATGGCATTGATCGCATCGGTGCGCGGCTGCACCCGCCCCGGCTGCGACGCTCCCGCCAGCCTGTGCGCCACCCATCATGTGACCGACTGGATCAAGAACGGTCCGACCGACATAGACAACGAAACCTTGGCCTGCGATCACTGTCACGCCCTCGTCAACGACGGACCGAACGGCTGGAAAACCGTTGCACTGGGACCGGATTCGACACACCCCGGTCGTACCGCGTGGATCGCACCACCGCACATCGACCCCACCCGCACCCCACGGGTCAACAACCGCCACCACCCCGGCGAACTCCTTGCCGAAGCCATGTCCCGAATCCACCACCGCAACGAACAACACCGTCAGTCGCCGAAGCAACTCCAGCGGCCGGACAAACACGCCGCCTGACCACCAGCCCGAGTCGTCGCGGACGCAGCGACAGTATTCGATGATCCCGGCGGAGCTGCGCTCGACCATCAGCGGCGCACAGAACACTGAATACGCTCGCGTCGCCGGCACGTCTTACGATCTGAACCGTCAGTGCCAGAACGTGTTCAGTCCAGTCCACGAGTCGCCCGACATATCCTCCGTAGGACCAGAGGTCAGAGTGATCGTCGAGAATTCGGTGCACCAGCAACCGAAGAGAAGTGTCCGAGAACATCACCACAGCCAGTCGAGCACGCTGGAAGCCGTGTGCCTGCCTCCAAAAGCTGCGGAAGAGAAAGCCGGGTACCCCACCTGACGTGCCCAGCACTGCCCGGTCATCCGCTGGAAGGTGAGATCCGCTCCCAGACGGGGGAACGCTACGGAAGTTCTGCCTCACGTTCGGCTTGCCAGGCTGCGGTTCGGGGTGGTGGTCATGCACAAACTCATCCAGACCGCTGCCCAAGGATGGTTCGGCATTCAGTGGTTCTACCGGGAGTAATGCTGGGCGCGTCAGGTGGTTCCCGGCCTTCTCTTCCGCAGCCCGGGTAGGCAGGCAGCGGCTTCCAGCATGAGGACTGGCCGTGGTTGCCTATCGGACAAAATCGTCCTGACATTTGTGTTGTCACGCCCGCTCGAGCAGATCCCCAGGTGCTGTACTCAGCACGGGTTGCCGCAGCCGTGAAGGCGGACCACTCGGTCGAAGTGAAAAGCAACGCCGGACCGGACGGGTCCTTCGAATCACGAACGCCAACTCGGTCATTCGAGAGGAGCGCGACCTCGGCACACCTCTTGCCACCTCCGTCACCTGGTCGGCCGACACGACGAATTTCGTCTAATGCCGCCCTGAGCCGGCTTCGATCGGGCTCGAAGTCAGGTACCGCTGCAGGGTCGGGCCGATGTCCGCGATGATTTCCGCGCGCGTCAAAGCGACCACCGGCGGCAGTTCGAGCACGTAGCGGCACAGGGCCAGCCCGAGCAGCTGGGTGACTACCAGTCCGCCGCGACGCTGAGCGTCGGCCGGGTCGCCGACGCGAAGTACCGCGGGTAGTACCTGTTCGGCGAAGATCTGCCGGAACCGTTGGCTCACACCTTCATCGGTGATCGACGATCGCATCAGAATCACCAGAACGTTGGTGTCGGCCCGGTCCTCCCAGATGTCCAGGAATCGGCGCACAAGCAACTCGCCGAGGGCGTCGGGATCGGCGGCGGTGAGATCGGGCAGATCGAGGCTCACGTCGACCGCGGCCGCGAACAGGCCATCCTTGCTACCGAAGTAGCGCATCACCATGGACGGATCAATCGCGGCGTCGGCCGCGATGGCGCGGATCGTCGCCGTGCGAAAACCCTCGGCGGCGAAGCGGGCGCGCGCGGCTTCGAGGATCGCGGCGCGGGTCGCATCCGAGCGGCGAGCAGGCGGTTGATCAGGCACTACGGTCATGCCAACAAGTGTAGGCCAACAACTGTTGACTTACGAGCCCGGCCCGGCTTACAGTTATGCCAACGAGCGTTGGCCTACAGATGTTGACCTAGGAGTTCTAATGAGCACCACCCCGAGCAACAAGCTTCCGGACACTACCGCCGTGGTGATCGTCGGAGCCGGGCCCGCCGGACTGACCGCGGCGATCACCCTCGCCGATGCCGGCGTCGACTTCGTGCTGCTCGACCAGCTTGCCGAGGGCACCAACACTTCTCGTGCCGCAGTGGTGCACGCGAGGACCCTCGAGATGCTGAAAGAACTCGGTATCGCGGATGAACTCATCACCCGGGGCGTCGTGGTGCCGACCTTCACCGTCCATGACGGCGGCCGCACACTGGCCACGGTGGGGTTCGACAACCTTCCCACCGAGTACCCCTACACCCTCATGGTTCCGCAGGACACTACCGAGACCGTGCTGCTCGGCCGGCTGCGCAAGGCAGGCGGCGACGTGCACCGGCCTTATGAGATTACCCGGGTCGTCGAGGAAAATGACGCCGTCACGGTGGAATACACCGATGGCACCGGCTCGAGCGGCGCAATCCGCGCCGACTACCTGATCGGCGCCGACGGTATGCACAGCGTGGTCAGGGAGCAGGCGAACATCGGCTTCACCGGCGACACCTACCCAGCCTCCTTCGTGCTCGCCGACGTCAGGATGAATTGGCCGATCGCGCGCAACGAAGTGGCGCTGCATCTTTCGCCGGAGGGCATCACCGTGGTCGCCCCGCTGCCCGACGACACCGAACCCAACCGCTATCGCGTTGTCGCCACCGTCGACGAGGCGCCCAAGCAGCCGACCGCGGCCGACATTCAAACGATCCTCGACACCCGCGGCCCCGGTGGTGACGTCAAAGTCCTTGAGGTGCAGTGGAGTTCACGCTTCCGGGTGCACCACCGCGTCGCCGACCGCTACCGCGCAGGGCGCATCCTGCTCGCGGGAGACGCCGCGCACGTGCACAGCCCCGCTGGCGGGCAGGGCATGAACATCGGCATCCAGGACGCGGCCTTCCTCGGCCCGCTGCTCGCGAGGGTCGTCAACGGCGAGCCGGACACGATCCTCGACAGCTACGAAACCACCCGCCGCCCAGTGGCACTCGGCGTCGTCGCCTTCACCGACCGGATGACCAAGACGGCCACTCTGCGCCCGCTTCCAGCACGATTCGTCCGCAATACCGCGATATCGCTGCTGACCCGCATCCCCGCGGTTCGCAATAAGCTGGCCTTCCGCCTCGCCGAACTCGCCAACCGCTGAAACTCGATCAGCAAGCTGACAACACGGTCCGCAGCCCTGCGGACGGTGTACATCTGCGCCCGGCAGTTCTACTGAATCCCGACCCTGGTCCGGTGCATCGAGCTGTCGGTGAAATCCACCTGCCGGTCCGCGTTCGACAGCGCGGTCACCATGCAGGTCCCGAACGATCCGGATCTGTCGAACAGGGTCGCGCTACCCACGGCGATCCCGTCCACACTGATGTGACTGTCGGCCTCCAGCCCGATCTCCGGACCGATGGCGGGCCGCGCAAGCGCAAGCGTCAGATCGGTATTGATGAACCCGATCCCCTCGCTGCCCCAGTTTGTCATCATGCTCGTCGCTTCACCGATCATCGCGGCACCGGCGAAAGCCGACGGCGTCTCCCCCTCCAGCACCGACATCGGCACCTGCCAGGTACGTTTGCGTCCGTCGTTCTGGTGCTCGCCGATCCGGGTCGACCAGCCATCGGGGCGGCCGTCGCTGTTCCACAGCGGCGGTGTCGGCCCCTCAGCGATCGACACAGTCGGCGGCTGCGGACCGTCGGCGCGGGTCCAGACCCGTCCGGGCGGTTGCTCCGACCGCTTCAAGAAGATCGCCGTCGCTCGGGCCACGTCCGCGCCGTCCTGCATCAGCGCGGCATCGGCAACCAGGATCCGCTTCCCCTCGCGAACCAGCTCGGTCACCACGGTCACCGGCTTGTTCAGCGTCGGCCGGAACAGGTCGACGGTCAGCCGCGCGGGCGTGAACCCGGCCGAACAGTGCTGCAATTCCAGCGCCCTCGCCATCAGGCCGCATATCGCGGGCCCGTTGATCATCTTCGACGACCAAGCGCTCGCGGCGAACGGCAATGGCTCGAAGCCGCGCTCGGTGGCTGCGAAAAACGCGTAGGGCGTTGCCAATTGGATCTCCTATCAGCCGCAGCGATCGACGAACGGCAAGGGCCGCCGCTGGTTCGCGGCAGCCCTTGCCGTTGTCGGTCGTCCTACAGTCTTACTTGCCGCTCGCCCCGAGGTGCTCATCGGCCGGGCGAATCTTGGTCTGCTCCTTGGCCCAGCGGTAATCCGGCTTGCCCGCGGGCGAGCGCTTGATCTCGTCGACGAACCACAGGCTGCGCGGCTGCTTGTACGGCGCGATCTCGTTGGTCAACATCGGCCGGAGCTCTTCGAGCGAAGGGCGATTCGCGCTGCGACACTGCACAACCGCAACGACCCGCTGGCCCCACCGTTCGTCCTCGACACCGACCACCAGCGCGTCGAAGATCTCCGGGTGCGACTTGAGCGCGCCCTCCACCTCTTCCGGGTAGATCTTCTCGCCACCACTGTTGATGCTCACCGAACCGCGACCGAGCATCGTCACGGTGCCGTCTTCCTCGACCCTGGCGTAGTCGCCGGGGATCGAGTAGCGAATACCGTTGATCTCCTTGAAGGTTTCCGCGGTCTTCGCTTCGTCCTTGTAGTAGCCGATCGGAATGTGGCCCTTGCGGGCGAGGATGCCGACCACACCCGAACCGGCCGCCACCGGATGGCCGTCCTCGCCGAGCACCTCGGTGGACGCATCGATCTTCACGCGGGGTCCACCGGTGTGGGTAGCCCCCTTGGTGACGATGGACAGGCCACCGAAACCGGTCTCCGACGAGCCGATGGAGTCCGAGAGCATCCGGTTCGGCAGCAGCTCGAGGAACTGATCCTTGAGCGCGGGGGAGAACAGTGCGGCACTGCTGGCCAGCACGTACAGCGTCGAAAGGTCATAGGGCTTACCGGTTTCCGGATTGCCTTCGATCAACGCGTCGAGCATCGGACGCGCCATGGCGTCACCGGTGATAAAGATGAGGTTGATCCCGTGACGATCGATGTGCTGCCACACGCCGTGCCCGCTGAACTCCGGGATCATCACGGCCTTGCCACCGCCGAACAGGCTGTGGAAGGTGGCCCACTGCGAGCCACCGTGGATCATCGGCGGAATCGGGAAGCGCACCATCTGTGGGTTGGCCGCGCCGACCTTGGCCAATTCCCATTCGTCATCGACGTATTCGCCGGTGACGAAGTTGATGCCGGCGCCGAGCACCCGCCACACATCCTCCTGCCGCCACATCACGCCCTTCGGCAGGCCGGTGGTGCCGCCGGTGTAGAGCATGTACAGGTCGTCAGGAGACCGATCGCCGAAGTTGCGCTCGCCGGAGGACTGCTCGAGCACCGCCTCGTATTCCACCGAATCCGCTGCGGTGGGAATCGCGGCGGACGTATCGTCGTCGTCGACGACGATGACCGTCTTCAGTAGCGGAGTATTCGAGCGAACCCCGGCCACCCTTTCGCTGAAGCGGCGCTCGTGGATCAGTGCGACCATGTCCGAGTTGTCGAAGATGTGCTGTAACTCGTTCTCGACGTATCGAAAGTTGACGTTGATCATCACGGCCCGCGCCTTGAAGATCGCGACCATGGCCTCGACGGCCTCGATCGTGTTGCGCGAGTAGATGCCCACCTTGTCACCCGGCTGGACGCCTTGTTTCAGCAGGTAGTTGGCCAACTTGTTGGCCCGCTCCTCCAGCTGCGCGTAAGTCACCTCACGGCCGTCGTCGGCCAGCGCTACGCGGTCGGGCATGAGATCGATGGCGTGTTCGACTAAGTCCGCTATGTTGTAGCTCACAGAGCTAAAAATAGAACGTGTTACTGTTTCTGACAAGGCTCGAGCGTCAGGAGATTGAGATATGCCAGATTGCCTCGTCGAGAAGCGCGATCATGTCCTCATCGTCACTATGAATCGTCCGGAGGCTCGCAACGCGCTTTCGGGCGAAATGATGGCGATCATGCGCGACGCGTGGGACCAGGTCGACAGCGATCCCGACATCCGGGTCGCGATCTTGACCGGCGCGGGCGGCGCGTTCTGTGCGGGTGCGGATCTGAAGGCGATGACGACCAAGCACCCCGGCGACTCCTTCGCGGGCGGTGGCTGGGATCTTTCGAAGATCGAGGCACTGCTCAAGGGGCGTCGGCTCACCAAGCCGCTGATCGCGGCGGTGGAGGGACCCGCCATCGCGGGCGGCACCGAGATCCTCCAGGGCACCGACATCCGAGTGGCCGGCGAGAGCGCGAAATTCGGTGTGTCCGAGGCGCGTTGGGGCCTCTTCCCGCTCGGCGGCTCGGCGGTGCGGCTGGTTCGCCAGATTCCTTACACCGTCGCCGCGGACATTCTGCTCACCGGTCGGCACGTCACCGCGACCGAGGCCAAGGAGATCGGTTTGATCGGGCATGTGGTGCCGGACGGCACCGCCCTCGACAAAGCGCTCGAGCTTGCCGCACAGATCGCGGCCAACGGGCCGCTCGCGGTGCAGGCCATCCTGCGCACCATCCGTGACACCGAGGGCATGCACGAGGAAGCGGCCTTCAAGATCGATGCCGAACTCGGCGCCGCGGTCTTCAAGTCGGCCGATGCGAAGGAGGGCCCGAAAGCCTTCGCGGAGAAGCGCAAGCCCACTTTCTCCGGCAGCTGACGAATTTCTCCGCCAGCTGATTCCTCCGGCAGTCTCTAGTGGCCCGGGTAGTCCATCCAGAACGGCTCCCACTGGTGGCCGTCCGGGTCGATGAAGGTGCGGCCGTGCATGCCGACCTGCGCCTCCTGTGCCCGCTTGTCCTCGTTCACCTCTTCGATGGCCCCGGCGGCCAATGCCGCGGCGGTGAGCGTGTCGACCTCTTCGGCGCTGGACAACGCGAGCGCATACGCGGCGCCGATGGTCGACACGGTGTCCCCCAGAGGTCGTTTGCTGAAGGTCGGGAAGAAGTCTCTGGTCAACAGCATCAGGCAGATATTGTCGTCGACCACGATGCACGCCGCATTCTCATCGGTGAAGTCCTGATTCACCTTCCAGCCGAGAGCCTCATAGAAGTTCTTCGACCGGTCCAGGTCGGCGACAGGGAGGTTGATAAAGATCATCTTGCTGCTCATGTTCGGCGTCCTTGCTCTCGGTCCATGCGTGGTCCGTCTTTCTGTTCATAAATGGAGACGGACCGACTACCCGGAATTCATCGGACCGGCATTGTGATGCCGGTCGTTGTCTCCAACACGGCGCCACCGGCACTGATGATGATCTTGATTCCGCAGGTAGGGCCCTTTTAGCTCTGTAATGTGTCAGTGGCCTGTGGCAGGGTCATTTCCATGACCGACTTGTCCGGCGATACCGCTGGCCTCGCCCCTGACGTCTCCTCTTCCTTCGAGGGCCATCGGCGGGAGCTGTGCGCTTACACCTACCGAATGCTCGGATCGTCCTTCGAGGCGGAGGATGCGGTACAGGAAACCTTCACCCGCGCCTGGAGGTCCTACGACTCGTTCGAAGGCCGGGCCAGCCTACGGTCCTGGCTGTACCGCATCGCCACCAATGTCTGCCTGGACATGCTCGACGGTCCGCAGCGCCGCGCGCGGCCGATGGATCTGGCCGGGCCGTCGCGACCGGACGCGCCGCTGCCCATGCCGCAGCCGGACTACGTGTGGATCGAGCCGATCCCCAACGCCCTCGCCTTCGGGGCGGACCCCGCCGAGCACGCGAGCGCCAAAGACACCCTCCGGCTCGCCTTCGTCGCCGCCTGTCAGCACCTGCCCGCTACCCAGCGCGCCATTCTCATCATGCGCGAGGTGCTGCGCTTCTCGGCAAGCGAAACCGCCGAGGCCCTCACCATGTCCCCCGCATCGGTGAACAGCGCGCTACAGCGCGCGAGGGCGACCATGTCGAAGATCCAGCCCGCGGACACCGACACCTATGACGAAACCAATGAGGACCAGCGCAGACTGGTCGACGACTTCGTCAAGGCGTTCGAGGCCTATGACATGGACACGCTGACCACACTGCTGAAAGCGGATGTGGCACTGTCCATGCCGCCGCTCGAGCTGTGGATCTCCGGCCCCGAGAACGTGGCCGCTTTCATGCTCGGCCACGGCCATGCCTGCCGCGATTCCCGGCTGATTCGCCTGGAGGGCGCGAACGGCCTGCCCGCCTTCGGCCACTACAAGCCGAGCGACGAGCCCGGCGTGTGGATCCCGTGGTCGATCACGGTGCTCGAGCTCGACGGCGACACGGTCGCCGGACTCAACTTCTTCCTCGATACCGACAAGCTGTTCCCGCTGTTCGGCCTCTCGAAGGAACTGCGCGAGCCGGCCTGAGCCGACGCTCTCACGCAACGAAAACCGCCCCGCTACTTCGGATTTCGATCCGGGTGGCGGGGCGGTTCGGTTGTCTGCGCCTAGGAGGTAGAAAGGTAACTTTCCTTGAGTTTGCGCTTGTAGAGCTTGCCGTTGGGGTCGCGCGGGAGCTCGGGAAGGTAGTCGATCGAGCGCGGCATCTTGTACTTCGCCAATTGTGTTGCGGCGAAGGCGAGTAGCTCGGCGGTGAGGTCGTCGTCGCCGGTAAAGCCTTCCGCGGGCTGCACCACCGCCTTCACCTCCTGGCCCCAGTCCGCATGCGGCAGGCCGAAGACCGCGACGTCGGCAACCTTCGGATGGGTGATCAGCACGCTCTCGATCTCGGCGGGATAGATGTTCACGCCACCGGAGAGGATCAGGTCCGAGCGGCGGTCATGCAGGTAGAGGTAGCCGTCCTCGTCGAGGTGGCCGATATCGCCGACGGTGAACAGGTCGCGGACCCTCGACTCCTCGGTCTTCTCCTTGGCGTGGTGGTACTCGAAGCTCGACGCACCCATCTTCATGTAGACCAGCCCCGTTTCCCCCGTGGGCACCTCGGAGCCGTCGTCTTCGCTGAGCACCTTGATCACCGACCACGGCCAGGCCTTACCGACCGAGCCCGGCTTGAGCAGCCACTCGGTGCCGTTGATCACCGTGCCACCGCCCTCGGTGGCCGCGTAGTACTCGGTGACGGTCGGGCCCCACCATGCCAGCATCTGCCGCTTGGTCTCCTGTGGGCACGGCGCCGCACCGTGCACCATGCTGCGCAGCGAGGACACGTCGTACTTCGCGCGCACCTCATCGGGCAGCGCGAGCAGCCGATGGAACTGGGTCGGCACCATATGGCTGTGGGTCACTCGATGCTTGTCGATGAGCCGCAACATGTCCTCGGCGTCCCAGCGGTCCATCAGAACAACCTTGTGTCCCAGCTGAATCGAGATGGTCGCCCAGTTCAGCACCGCCGTGTGATAGAGCGGCGAGCCACAGATGTGCACGTGATCGTCATAGGGGTCCAGGCCGAACAACCCGAAGAAAGCATTCGTATGCGGCGGAATGACATCCGGATCCGCGCCGGTCAGCGGGCGGCGAACACCCTTGGGGCGCCCCGTGGTTCCCGAGGTGTAGAGCATCGGCGCACCGGTTGTCCTGTTGTCCGGACGGCCGGTGTCGGCGGCGCCGAGCCAGGCCACCGACTTGAAGCCCGCTATCTCGCCTACCGCGAAGCGTGCCGTCGCGGGCAATCCCGCCTCATCGGCGGCGGCGATCGCGGCCGCGGCGAACCGGTCACTTGCGATGAACGCCTTCGCCTCGCTGTCGGCCAGGATGTAGGCGACTTCCGGGCCGGTCAGGTGCCAGTTCACCGCGACGATATACAACCCGGCCTGGTAGGCCGCGAAGTAGGCGGCGACCGCCTCGATGCAGTTGTGCACCATGCTGACAAGCACGTCACCTGGCTGTAGGCCCAGCGCCCGCAGGCCGGTGCCGTAGCGGTTTGCGAGGGTGGCCAATTCGCGATACGTCACCTCACGGCCCGTTGGATCGACCACGGCGATTCGATCGGGTTCCGCGTCAGCGATGTTCCACAGACCGAGAATTTCTACTGACTCCTGCCCCGGGGAACGGCGAGCAGGCGGAGCCGACGGGGTGGGTGAATTCGTCACCCCTACGAATCTAGAACGTGTTCTACATCTGTACAAGGGGTGTGAGCCGATGCAATTGCTCGACATCGGGAACAGACACCAGCATCTCGGTCACACCGGCCGCCTCCCAGACCCCGAGCTGCTTACGAATATGCTCCTCGTCGCCGATGATCGCGGTATCCAAAATCAGCTCATCGGGCACCAGCGCGGCCGCCTCGGCCTTCTTGCCTGCCTGGTAGAGCCTGCCGATCTCGTCGACCTCACGGTCGTAGCCCATCCGCCGATACACCTGCGCGTGGAAATTCATCTCCGGCGCGCCCATGCCGCCGATGTAGAGCGCCATGATCCAGCGCATCCGCTCGATCTCGCTCTTGGCATCGTCGGTCAGCACCACCTGACAACTCGCGGCGATCTCGAAATTTTCCCGCGAACGCCGCGCGCCGGCCCGCGCGAAGCCCTCGTCGAGCCAGTCGTTGTACATCCCGGCCAGCCGCGGCGCGTAGTAGATCGCCAGCCAGCCGTCGGCGATCTCGGCCGTCAGCGCGACGTTCTTCGGGCCTTCCGCACCGAGCCAGATCGGCAAATCCGCTCGTAGTGGATGCACGATCGGCTTGAGCGGCTTACCGAGCCCGGTCGAACCCGGTCCGGCGTAGGGCAGCGGATACTGCGGCCCCGCATTGGTGACCGGCGCCTGACGCGCGAGCACCTTACGGATGATGTCGACGTACTCCCTGGTGCGCTGCAACGGCTTGGCGAACGGCTGCCCGTACCAGCCCTCAACCACCTGCGGGCCGGAGACACCGAGCCCGAGGACCGCCCGGCCGCCGCTGAGATGGTCGAGCGTCAGCGCGTGCATCGCGGTCGCGGCGGGCGTTCGCGCGGACATCTGGACCACCGAGGTACCGAGGCGAACCCGCCGCGTCGACGATCCCCACCACATCAGCGGCCCGAAGGCGTCCGACCCCCAGGATTCGGCGGCGAATACGGCGTCGAACCCGGCCGCCTCGGCGGCAATCACCAACTCACCGGCATTCTGCGGCGGTTGCGCCATCCAGTACCCGAGCTGCAATCCGAACTTCACGATCGACCTCTTTCCAGCCAACTTCTTGCCAGCAGAATAAGAACCTGTTCTACTCGACATTGTGACTCAGGGGAATACCGTATCCGGCACAATCGCGGATGAGAGAGGGTCGGATTTGAACACCGTGCCTGATGTACTCAGCGCGCCCCTCCGGGTGCGATTCGACTACACCCGATCGGTCGGACCGACCATCGGCAACTTCCTGACCAAGCTGCGCGCCCGCAAGATCGTGGGCGTACGCGGCTCTGACGGGCGGGTGCTCGTGCCGCCGCCGGAATACGATCCGATCACCTCCGCGCCACTCACCGAGTTCGTCGACGTGGCCGACACCGGCACGGTGCAATCGTGGACTTGGGTCCATGATCCACTGCCCGGCCAGCCCTTCGATCGCCCGTTCGCCTGGGCGTTGATCAAGCTCGACGGCGCGGACACGGCGCTGCTGCACGCCGTCGACGTGGCCGACCCCGACGCCATCCATAGCGGCCAGCGCGTGGCCGCAAGGTGGGCGGCCGAGACCGAGGGCAGTATCAAGGACATCGCCTGCTTCGAGCCCGGCGAAACATCCAACGCACCAGCGGAATCCGTCGACGACGCCGAGCCGGTCACGGTGATCACCACTCCGGTCGACCTCGACTACAAGCACACCGCCTCGCCGCAGGAGACCATCTACCTGCGCGGACTTGCCGAAGGCAAGCTGCTCGGCGGGCGCACCGACGCCGGGGGCAAGGTGTACTTCCCGCCGCGCGGCGCTAACCCGACCAACGGCAGGCCGACCGACGAGATCGTCCAGCTGTCCGACCGCGGCACCGTCACCACGTTCTGCATCGTGAACGTTCCGTTCCTCGGACAGCGCATCAAGCCGCCGTATGTGGCGGCCTACGTGCTGCTCGACGGTGCCGACATCCCGGTGCTGCACCTGGTCCTCGGGTGCGAGGCGAGCGAGGTGCGGATGGGCATGAAGGTGGAAGCGGTGTGGAAGCCGCGCGAGGAATGGGGCTACGGGTTGGAGAACGTGGACCACTTCCGTCCCACGGGCGAGCCCGACGCCGAATACGACACCTACTCCCATCACCTCTAGAGAGGCCCACGTGACCGACAACGCAACCGACATCGCGGTCGTGGGTTTCGCCCACGCACCGCACGTGCCGGAAACCTTCGGCACCACCAACGGTGTCGAGATGCTGGTGCCCATCTTCCAGCAGCTCTACACCCAGCTCGGCATCACCAAATCCGATATCGACTTCTGGTGCTCGGGATCCTCCGACTACCTTGCCGGACGGGCCTTCTCGTTCATCTCGGCAATCGATGCCATCGGCGCCGTGCCGCCGATCAACGAATCCCACGTGGAGATGGACGCCGCATGGGCGCTCTACGAGGCCTTCGTAAAACTGCGTTCCGGGCAGGCGACGACCGCGCTGGTGTACGGCTTCGGCAAGTCCTCCGCCGGCACGCTGCGCCAGGTCCTCACCATGCAGCTCGATCCCTATCTGGTCGCACCGCTGTGGCCGGACTCGCTGTCCATCGCGGGCTTGCAGGCGCGCGCCGGACTCGATAGCGGTCGCTGGACCGAACGCGATATGGCGGCGGTGGCCGCCGGTATCACCGGCGCCGGCGGTGACATCAAAAGCCTGCTCGGCACACCGTATGTGGCCGACCCGCTACGCGCGCACGACGTCGCGCCGATCACCGATGGTGCGGCGGCGGTCGTGCTCGCCGTCGGCGACCGGGCCCGCGAACTCTGCGAGCGCCCGGCCTGGATCACCGGAATGGCGCACCGCGTGGACACCGGTCAACTCGGCGCCCGCGATCTGACCGTCTCCCCCTCGACTTCGGCTGCCGCCCAAGCGGTTACCGGCGGCGATACCAGCGGCTTCGACATCGCCGAACTACACGCGCCGTTCAGCCACCAGCAGCTGATCCTCGCCGAGGCGATCGGCCTGAAGCCCGAAACAACCGTGAACCCCTCGGGCGGCGCGTTGGCGGCCAATCCGATGTTCGCCGCCGGACTCGAGCGGATCGGCTTCGCGGCAAGGGCCATCATGGCGGGCACCGCGAATCGCGCACTCGCCCATGCCACCAGCGGCCCCGTGCTACAGCAGAATCTTGTGACTGTTTTGGAGAACCGATGACGTTACCGGCTGCGGTGCTCGGCACCGGACAAACCCATCACGTGACGAAACGGACCGATGTGTCCATGGCGGGCATGTGTCGCGAGGCAATAGATCGCGCGCTCGAGGATTCGGGCCTCACCATCGCCGATATCGACGCGGTGGTGGTGGGGAAGGCGCCCGACCTGTTCGAGGGCGTCATGATGCCCGAGCTCTATCTGGCGGATGCGTTGGGCGCCACTGGAAAACCGCTGCTTCGCGTACATACCGCAGGCTCCGTCGGCGGCTCGACCGGCGTCGTCGCCGCGAACCTGGTGCAGGCCGGGGTGCACAAGCGCGTGTTGGCGATCGCATGGGAGAAGCAGTCGGAATCGAATGCCATGTGGGCGTTGTCGATTCCCGTGCCGTTCACGATGCCGGTCGGCGCGGGCGCGGGCGGATACTTCGCGCCGCACGTCCGTTCCTACATTCGTCGCTCCAACGCACCGAGCCACATCGGCGCGATGGTCGCGGTGAAGGATCGGCGCAACGGCGCCAAGAACCCCCTCGCGCATCTGCACCAGCCGGATATCACGCTGGAAAAGGTGCTGGCATCCCAAATGCTGTGGGATCCCATCAGATTCGACGAGACCTGCCCATCCTCCGACGGTGCCTGCGCGGTAGTGATCGGCGACGAGGAAGCAGCGACCGTCGCTGAAGCCGCCGGCAAGAAGGTGGCGTGGGTACACGGCACCGCGATGCGCACCGAACCGACCACCTTCGCCGGACGCGATCAGGTGAATCCGCAGGCAGGCCAGGACGCCGCTGCCGCGCTGTGGAAGGCGGCGGGGATCACCGATCCGCTCGCCGAAATCGACGTCGCCGAAATCTACGTGCCATTCTCATGGTTCGAACCGATGTGGCTGGAGAACCTCGGATTCGTGCCGCCGGGCGACGGCTGGAAACTCACCGACAAGGGCGAGACAGAAATCGGCGGCACGCTGCCGGTCAATCCCTCCGGCGGGGTGCTCTCCTCGAATCCCATCGGCGCGTCCGGGCTCATCCGTTTCGCCGAGGCCGCCAAGCAGGTGATGGGCCGGGCGGGTGCGTATCAGGTCGAAAATGCCAAGAAGGCGCTGGGCCACGCGTATGGCGGTGGCTCGCAGTACTTCTCGATGTGGGTCGTCGGATCCGAGCGGCGATGAAGTTCACCGCTAGCGTCGCGCTGAGCCCGATCGAACAGTTGCCGGAACTGGCGAAGACCGCCGAGGAATGCGGTTTCGCTTCCGTCGCACTGCCCGACTCGTTGTTCTACATGAAGTCCGCGGCGGCGAAATATCCATACACCGCCGACGGCAGTCGCTTCTGGGGACCGGAGACGCCATGGGTCGACCCGCTCATCGGGGCGACCGCCATGGCAGCGGTGACCAGCCGGATCCGCTTCTACACCAACGTCCTCAAGCTCGGATCCCGCAATCCACTGCTGCTGGCAAGGCAGGTCGGCTCGGTCGCCAACCTGTCCGGTAACCGGTTCGGGTTCGGCGTCGGAATCGGATGGGCCCCAGAGGAATTCGAGTGGTGCGGCGTTCCATACGCGCGGCGCGGCGCCAGGGTCGACGAAATGATCGAGGTCATCAAGCTCGCACTGGGCGGCGGCATGGTCGAATTCCACGGCGAGTTCTTCGATTTCGACCCACTACAGATCAGCCCGGCTCCGACCGAGCCGGTGCCGTTCTACGTCGGCGGACATACCGAGCCCGCGCTGCGGCGCGCCGCCAAGATCGGCGACGGCTGGACCTCGGCGATGATGACCTACGACGAGCTCCGCGCGACGATCGGCAAGCTCGGCGCGCTGCGCACCGAATATGGCAGGGACAGTGTGCCGTTCGAGATCCAGGCGGTGTGCATCGACCGGTTCGGCCGATCCGGATATCAGAATCTGGCCGATGCCGGAGTGACCGACACGATCGTGATCCCGTGGCTTGCCGACGGTATCGGCTTCGACGGTGAGCTTGCGGCCAAACAGGATTCGATGCGCCGGTTCGCCGAAAAGAATATCGAGGATCCCATCGTCGCGAAGGTATGAGTATGACAACTACCGACCATCCAGCACGGGTCGCAGGGCTCGCCTCGCAGGCCGCGGTCATCGCAAGGGACAAGCAGGCATGGGTCGCATTGTTCGCCGAGGACGGCATCGTCGAAGATCCCATCGGTCCTTCGGGTTTCGACCCCGAAGGCAAGGGCCATCGCGGCAGGGGAGCCGTCGCGGCGTTCTGGGACAAGGCGATAGCCAAGACCGATTCGATCGAGTTCCTTTTCGGCGATTCCTTCGCCTGTGGCAAAGAGATCGCCTTCACCGGCACCATTCGCTCCAAGCTCGGCGGCCATCAGATCGACGCCGACGGCGTGTTCACCTACAAGGTGGATGATGCGGGCAAGATCGTCGCGCTGCGGGCATTCTGGGAGGTCGACCGCGCGATGGCCACCGCAAAACCCATCAGCTGAGCTCGCTGCCTTGCTCCCTCGGGGCAGCATACCGAAGGGCCCTCGTACCGGCAAAGGAACTGCCGGATACGAGGGCCCTTCGGTATGCCTGTGCCCCTTCGGGTTTCGTCAGTGCGCGACCGGACAGCCCCCCGAGGACTTGTAGTCGACCTGGAACTCCTTGACGCCGTTGAGCCAGCCGGAACGCAGTCGCTTCGGATCGCCGAGCTTGGTGATATCGGGCATGGCGTCGGCAATGGCGTTGAAGATCAGATCGACCTCCATCCGTGCCAGGTTCGCGCCGATGCAGAAGTGGGCGCCGGTGCCGCCGAAAGACAAGTGCTGATTGTCCTTTCGGGTGATGTCGAACTTCTCCGGGTTCTCGAAGACGTCCTCGTCGAAGTTGGCCGAGCGGTACAGCATGACCACACGCTGCCCCTGCTTGATCCGCACTCCCCCGAGCTCGGTGTCCTCCAGCGCGGTCCGCTGGAACGAGGTGATCGGGCTTGCCCACCGGATGATCTCGTCGGCCGCGGTGGCCGGGCGCTCCTTCTTGAACAGCTCCCACTGGTCCGGGTGCTCCAGGAAGGCCGCCATCCCGTGGGTGATCGCGTTGCGGGTGGTCTCGTTGCCCGCGACGGCCAGCAGGATCACGAAGAACCCGAACTCCTCCGGCGACAGCTCATCGCCGTCGACATCCGCCTCGATCAGCTTGGTCACGATGTCGTCGGCCGGGCACTCCTTGCGTGCCGCGGCCATTTGGTACGCGTAGCCGAGGACCTCGGCGGACGCGGCGAGCGGGTCGGCCTCGCTCTCGGGGTCGTCGTATCCGGTCATGTCGTTGGACCAGGTGAAGACCTTCCTGCGGTCTTCCTGCGGGATGCCGATCAGCTCGGCGATCGCCTGCAACGGCAGCTCGGATGCGACCTGGGTGACGAAGTCACCGGATCCGGTCGCCACCGCCTCTTTAACGATCGACTCGGCCCTGGCCTTCAGTTCGGCGCGCAGACTGTTGATCACTCGCGGGGTGAACCCGCGCGAGATGATTTTGCGCAGCTTGGTGTGCTGCGGCGCGTCCATGTTGAGCAGGACGAACCGTTGCAGCTCGATCTGCTCGCGGGTGATGTCGTCGTTGAAGCGCGGGATCGAGGTGTTCTCGAAGGTGGAGAACACGTCACTTCGCCGCGACACCTCCTTCACGTCGGCATGCTTACTGACGACCCAGAAGCCGTCATCGTGGAAGCCGCCGACCTCGGGAGGCTGTGGATTCCACCAGATCGGTGCGGTCCGGCGCAGCTCCGCATATTCCTCGACCGGGATCCGCTCGGCGTAGATATCGGGGTCCGTGACGTCGAACCCCTCGGGCAGATTCGGTACAGCGTTCCGAGGGTCAACCACCAGATGTCTCCTTCGACAAACTGAAACACGTTCTACAATCATTGAAGCATAGGCTGGATAATGAGGGAAGAACTGGACCGATCCACCTGACGCTAACGTGGACACACGTTTCAGTTTTCTGTCCCAAAGGAAAGGTTGGACATGGGCACACCCGTAATCGTCGAGGCCGCTCGCACCCCGATCGGCAAGCGAGGGGGCTGGCTGTCGGGCCTGCACGCCGCCGAGCTACTCGGACTGACCCAGCGCGGACTGCTGGAGAAGGCGCATCTGGACCCCGCCCTCGTAGAGCAGGTTATCGGTGGCTGCGTCACCCAGGCCGGTGAGCAGTCCAACAACGTCACCCGAGTCGCGTGGCTGCACGCGGGCCTGCCGTGGCAGACGGGCGCCACCACCATTGACACACAGTGCGGTTCGGCGCAGCAGGCCAATCACCTGATCGCCGGGCTCATCGCGACCGGCGCCATCGACATCGGGATGGCCTGCGGCGTCGAGGCTATGAGCCGAGTCCCATTGGGCGCCAACGTCGGTACCAACGCGGGCCCGCGCCGGCCCGCGTCATGGAGCATCGACCTGCCCAATCAGTTCGAGGCGGCCGAGCGTATTGCCAAGCGGCGCGGCATTACTCGCGACGATATCGACGCACTCGGCGTCCGCTCGCAGCGCCGGGCCGCGCAGGCCTGGGCCGAGGGCCGCTTCGATCGCGAGGTACTTTCGATCACGGCGCCCGCCGCCGATAAGGAAGGCAACCTCACCGGCGAGAAGCTCGAGGTGACCAGGGATCAGGGCCTTCGCGATACCAACCTGGAGAGCCTCGCCAAGCTGAAGCCGGTGCTCGAGGGTGGCATCCACACCGCGGGAACCTCGTCGCAGATTTCCGACGGCGCCGCCGCGGTACTGCTGATGGACGAAAAGGCCGCGCAGCGAGCGGGATTGCGCCCGCGCGCCCGAATTGTCACACAAGTCGTGGTCGGCGCCGAGCCGGAGTTCCACCTCGACGGGCCCGTTCAGGCCTGCACGCGGCTACTGGAGCGCTCCGGCATGAATATCGGGGACATCGATCTATTCGAGATCAATGAGGCATTCGCATCGGTCGCACTTTCGTGGGCCTCTGTACACCATCCGGACATGGACCGGGTGAATGTCAACGGCGGCGCGATCGCACTCGGCCACCCGGTCGGCTCCACCGGATCTCGGCTCATCACAACGGCTTTGCACGAACTCGAGCGAACCGGAGGCAGCACGGGGATGGTGCTCATGTGTGCGGGTGGCGCACTGGCGACGGGCACGATCATCGAGCGGTTGTAGGCGTATCGACCAATTCCTTGCGATTGGTTGAACGTTCATCCCAAATGCGCCAAAACGTGTCGTACGCCACACAAAGGCCACTACAGACAAGTCGATGAGACGTCAGCTATCTTTAGGCTATCCCTCAACTGGAGGGCGAGACCGCTGCGACGGGCCAGAACCTGGGAACACCACCGCTTCGCAAGAGCCGTTGGGGCGACCCGCAAACGCCACGGTCGGAGTCACTTCACCTGGGCTGGACCTAGAAGCTTCAAGGAAATCCTGAATCAGGCGTAGGTTTTCAGTTACTGAGCCGCTAATATCAATGATACGTATCCGAGATAACGACTGTTAGTACAGCGAAGGGAATTGGGCGGCTCACAATGGCTGATTTCGCGGCGCGGCTGAACAAGCTGTTCGAAACCGTGCATCCCCCGGGGCGCAAGCCGCACACCAACGCGGAGGTTGCGGCTGCGCTGACGGCCTCCGGGCATCCGATATCGAAACCGTACCTCTCCCAGTTGCGGTCGGGGCAGCGGACGAATCCGTCGGACGAAACGGTGGCTGCACTGGCCAAGTTCTTCAAGGTCAAGCCGGACTACTTCTTCAACGACATCTACGCCGCCAAGATCGATCACGATCTTGAGTTGCTGTCCCAGCTGCAAGGCTATGGACTGCGGCGCTTGTCGAGTAGAGCGTTCGATCTGTCCGAAGAATCACAGAATCTCCTCACCTCCATGGCAGAGAAGTTGCGGGCAAGCGAAGGTTTGCCCGAAATTCCTCCGGATGGCACCGAATAGGTTCTCCTACTACGTAGTACGGTGCGCCCCGAGGGGCGCACCGTACTACGTCATGGGTTCGGGCGCCCCGAGAGTTATGGGCTGGCGGAGAGTGCGGGGGTGAGTTATAACCGTCCCCGCGACATACCCATGTGTGTACGAAACAGTTGATCGGATACCGGGGTGACTTACATCGAATCCGGCTCGGCGATCGCCGAGCCGGATTCGTTGTTATGTCAGGAGTTTCAAAACGGGGTTTCATCGAGAATGCGTCGCGATGATCGGTATTGGTGATCCGCATTGTGGCGAGTTGATCAATTCCGGACGTGCACGGGAGTTGACGCTTCATAGGCCCGCGCGATCGTCTGGACCCAACCGCGCGGGCTGATTCCCTCGGGTGGAGCAATCCATCGCGCGTCTACTACGGCGTCGCCCAATGGATTACGCGCCCACTCCGCGACCCGGTCCGCACGATCCACCGGTGACGAGGGCGGCGGGCCAGCGGCAGTCAACTCGATGCCGCCACCCGACTGCAAGTACAGCGCGTCCATGATCTGCGCCACGTGATCGGAAGCCTTGAGCTGTGTGGACGAGGTCTCCTGCTCGTGTGCGATCACCTCGGGGAAGCGCCCGATCATGGTGCGGTGCAGCGGCCGAATCTGGCTCAGTAGCACCCGCGCTCGCACCCACAGCTCGACCACGATCCATACCGCACCGAACGCGATGAGCAGACTCGCGATTTCCCACGCGGGCCAGGCCCACGCCGCGTTTCCCGGTGCTGCTCGCGGTGCATCGATGAATGCCCGGCGGATCTCCAGTACCGCGAGCACGGCCACGAAGGCAGTACCGGTGGTGTAGATCGCGATACCGCGACCGAGCGCCGTCCAGTCGAGATTACGCAGTCCGGTAATGACGATGAATGTGCTGCCGAGTGCCACGTAGATCCAGCCGAAAGTGGTCGACCAGGCCAGCGTGATCGCGATCGCGATCACACCGATGCCGTAGATCACCGTCGCTACCCGACGCAGGTTCTGTCGCGAGACCACCGGCCACGCCGCCGACGCGACCACCGAGGTGGCCGTGGCGAAAATCATCCACGCCGACACCACAACTCCGTCGGAAAGCATGGCGTTGCGCAGTCCGCGCGGCAGCAGATTGTCGATCGCCAAAGCAATCTCGGGGACCGCGACCGTTGCGGCGAGTGCGACGGCGGCTACCGCGACGACGATGGCGACCCGAGCTGTCGTCGCCGGCTTCACCAGCACACGGCCAACTCGCGCACCAGCGGCAACCCAGACCAGCAGGGCAGTCAACCAGAAGGTCATCCGAGTGCCTCATCGAATCGAAGGACCGAGACGCCTGCGCCCCGGCTGTTGAATACGCGCAGGCGGGTCATCAACATGGCGGCGAACGTCTCCGCCTCCCATTCGGCGAGTTCGTCGGCACCGTCTTCCATGATCTGCTGATGGGCCCGCTGGCTGAGCATGTAGGCGATCAAATCGTCGGTGGCCTCCAGCGTCACCTCTTCCGCGGGCGCGCCGTCGTGATCGAACACGATGTGCCCCAACTCATGCGCGAGCGTGTGATCCCGGCTCGGCAGCGCGGTGGCAAGCACGATCACATCCCGGTCCGGATAGAACCTGCGCTGACCGCAGACGCCGGGACCCAGTTGCGCACTGGCGATTTCGATATGCCGACGGCGCTCGCTCGCTATCGATGCGACAACCTCGTCGAGCGTCGTCGCATCGGAGTCCGCGGCGACGGCGCACACGGCATCGACCGCCGCGGCAACCCGCCGATAGGACCGCGAGCTGTTCTGCGTTTTGCTCTCACTCACGTCTGCAGCCCCTTACGCCCGCGGTCCGAAGAACTCGGCACGTGCCGCATCGATACGCGCCTGTGCGGCCGAAGCGCTTTGGAAACTCACTGCACCGGAACCGGTTCCGACCAATGCCATCGCGATGAGGCCACCGACCACCGACAGCAGCTTCGGCTTCGGCAGCCCGTCGTTCGCGCTGGTCGGACGCACGTCCGGGTTCTGCTTGGCGGGCGCTGCGGGCGCAGCCGCGATTGCGGGAGCGGGCGGCGGCGCGGGAGCGGGAGCGGGCGGCGCGAGCACGGGGATCGGCGCGATCTGCGGGGCCGCCGGGATGACAATGGGAGCGGGCGGGACGACCGGGGCAGGCGGGGCGGGAAGCGGTATCAGAAGCAGCAGCAGGGGGCTTGCCGAACCGACCGCGGCAGAACCAACGGCGGCGGAACCGACGGCCGCGGAACCGACTGCGGCAGAACCGGTTCCGATGCCCGCAGAACCGACGCCAGCGGAACCGACGCCCGCCGAACCCACTGCGGCAGAGCCGGTCGTACCGAGCGCCGAACCTGTGCCGAGAACAGCCGAACCGGTACCCACAACAGCGGAACCCACTGCGGCAGAACCGCTTCCGACCACGGCCGAGCCTGTGCCGAGTGCCGCGGAGCCGGTTCCGGCAACCGCGGAACCGGTACCGACGGCCGCGGCACCGAGCGCGGCCGAGCCCGTGCCGAGTGCGGCACCGAGTCCGGCGGAACCGGAGCCGAGCAGCGCACCGAGAATTACCGAAGTCGCCGTGGCCGAACCAGCGGCAGCCGAACCCGCGGCCGCCGAACCTCCCGCAGCGGCGGAACCCGCGGCGGCAGAGCCGGGAACCAGCGCCACCTCCGACGCGGCGTCGGTCGGCTCTACCGGAAGACCTACCGATGACTGCTGACCAGGGATGGAAAGCGGCTGCCAGACATCTCCGTTGTCATGGCCGGAGTTACCTGACGAGGCAGAATCGGGCTGAGCCTGCGCCGCGCCGCCGCCCCCGAGTAGCGCAATGCCGGCAACAGCCGCAACTACTGCGACTACACGCGACGTGCGACCAACGGCCATGCGCCAGACTTCCCCTCATTTGATTTAGCGCAGATCTTCGCCCGGTCGCAACGCACAGGTCCGGGACTTTTAACGGACGGCAGCCCATAGTAAACCCCCGCCCAGATCGGCGCAGACGGTCGGCCGAGGCGCCCCAGACGACACACCCGCCACGCTGAGGCTCACGCCGCCGACGCCCGTACGGTAATCCCGCACGTCCTTCCGCGTAAATACCCGAGCTCGGCACCAGCCGATTTCCCCGCCCGGTGACAATCCACGCAGCCCCACCCACCAGCACCGGGAAGCTGCGTGACCCGGGAAACGCACTTCGGCCAGGCCACGCACTTTCAGCCGAGCGCGGGTACCGCACAGCCCCACTCAGCGCTCAGGCGCCGTATACCGGCTCCGCGGGCATTGCTTTTGTGATCAGCTCGGCGACTACCGGGCCGAGTTCGGCGGGGGTCCAGCGGGCACCGCGGTCCACCGCGACGCCGTGACGCCAGCCGTCGGCGAGGGCCACCTTGCCGCCTTCGACCTCGAACATTCGGCCGGTGATGCCCGCGGACCCGGCGCTGCCGAGCCAGACGACGAGGGGGGAGATGTTCTCCGGGGCCATTGCGTCGAAGCCGTCCTCGGGCGCCGCCATGGTGTCGGCGAAGACGGTTTCGGTCATTCGGGTGCGTGCGGCGGGTGCGATGGCGTTCACGGTGACGCCGTAGCGGGCGAACTCGGCGGACGCGGTCAGGGTGAGGCCCGCGATACCCGCCTTGGCCGCACCGTAGTTGCCCTGCCCGACGCTGCCTTGCAGGCCGGCGCCAGAGCTGGTGTTGATGATGCGCGCATCGACGGCGCGGCCTGCCTTGGACTCACCGCGCCAGTATTCGATCGCGTGCCGCATGGTCGCGAAGTGGCCCTTGAGGTGGACTCGGATGACCGCGTCCCATTCGTCCTCGCCGAGATTGACCAGCATTCGGTCGCGCACGAAGCCCGCGTTGTTCACGAGCACGTCGAGGCCACCGAAGGTGTCGACGGCCTGGCGGATGAGATTGCGGGCGCCGTCCCAGTCCGCGATGTCGTCGCCGTTGTCGACGGCCTCACCGCCGAGCGCCTTGATCTCGGCGACCACCTGTTCGGCGGGGGTCTCCGAGGTCTGCGCGCCATCGAGCGCCGAGCCGAGGTCGTTGACCACCACACTGGCGCCTGCGGCGGCGAAGGCGAGCGCGTGCGCCCTGCCGATGCCGCGGCCGGCGCCGGTGACGATGACGATGCGCCCGGCGCAGATCTGCTCGGTGTCCATACCTGTTGTCCCTCTGTCGTATTTGTCTATTAGGTCAGGTCTGCCGGATCAGGCGTCGGCCCGTTGTGCACCGAGGGCCGCATTGGACGCTGCGAGGAAGGCTGGGCGCTCACCGCCGCCGTGCACGAGCAACGTCGCACCACTCACATAGGAAGCCAGTGGCGAGGCAAGGAAGGCGGCGCAACGGCCGACGTCGTCCGGCTTGGCCATCCGCCCGAGCGGGATCGTCTCGCCCACCGCGTCGATGCCGTCTTGATCGCCGTAGTGCAGCTCGCTCTGTTCGGTCTCGACCGGCCCGACCACGAGCGAGTTCACCCGGACCTTCGGCGCCCACTCGACCGCGAGGGAGCCGGTGAGGTTGTCGATGCCCGCCTTCGCGGCGCCGTAGGCGGCGGTGCCCGGCGAGGGCCGGTGCCCGCTCACGCTCGAAACCATCACGATGGATCCGCCGCTGGACTGCCGCTGCATCACCGCGTTCGCGGCCTGCGAAACGAGCAGCGGTGCGAGCAGGTTCAACTCGATGATCTTGGAGTGGAAGTTCTCGCTCGCGTCGGCCGCGAGGGCGAACGGCGCGCCACCGGCGTTGTTGATCAGGTGGTCGAGATGGCCGTGCCGCTCGACGATCGTCTCGACAAGCGCACGCACCGCATCCGCATCGCGCACATCACACGGCAGGTACTCGATCTCACGCCCGCCGCTGCGCACCGGTTCGTCGGCCGGGCGTCGAGCGCACGCAACCACGGTCGCGCCCGCGGCAAGAAAAGCCTTGCTCACCCCGGCGCCTATCCCGCGCACACCTCCGGTGACCAGAACGACGCTGCCGGCGAGATCGATTTCGAGTGCCACCGTGCTAACCTACCAAGCAACTGCTTGCTTTGCCAACATCCGCTGGCGACTGCTTGCAGGTCGGTCGAAAGAAACCGCGCCGAGCTAATCCGGCACGCACGATGGGATATGCGATGGGGATCAACCGTCACTCCGAATCAACAGGCATCACCGTGGTCACGGTCGATTACCCGCCGGTCAACGCCATACCGTCCGACGGCTGGTTCGCCATCGCGGACGAGATCCGCGCGGCAGGGCGCGATCAGGAGACCAAGGTGGTCGTGCTGCGCGCGGAGAACCGCGGATTCAACGCCGGTGTCGACATCAAGGAAATGCAGCGCACGCCGGGCCATCAGGCGCTGATCGACGCGAATCACGGTTGCTACGAGGCATTTGCGGCGGTATACGACTGCCAGGTGCCGGTGATCGCGGCCGTCCAGGGCTTCTGCCTCGGCGGCGGCATCGGGCTTGTCGGCAATGCCGACATCGTCATCGCCTCCGACGATGCCACTTTCGGCCTGCCGGAGGTCGACCGTGGCGCGCTCGGCGCCGCGACCCATCTGTCGCGACTGGTGCCGCAACACCTGATGCGGGCGTTGTTCTACACCGCGAGCACCATCACCGCACAGCAGTTGCAGCACTACGGCTCGGTGTACCAGGTCGTACCGCGCGCCGAACTCGACGCCGCCGCAATGGAAGTCGCCAAGAACATCGCGGCCAAGGACGGCAGGGTCATCCGGGCGGCCAAGCGCGCACTCAACGGCATCGACGTGCAGGACGTACACCGCAGCTACCGCTTCGAGCAGGGCTTCACCTTCGAGCTGAACCTGGCCGGTGTCGCCGACGAGATCCGCGCCCGCTTCGACGACGACCTGGCGGCGCGCAAGGCAGCCGAGAGCAAGGGGAACTAAAGCCATGCGGGACAAGCGAATGTCGCTCGACGAGGTCGTCGGCGAACTGCGCAGCGGAATGACCATCGGCATCGGTGGCTGGGGTTCACGGCGCAAGCCGATGGCCATGGTGCGTGCCATCCTGCGCTCGGACATCACCGACCTGACCGTGGTCAGCTACGGCGGCCCCGATATCGGGCTGCTGTGCTCGGCGGGCAAGGTCCGCAAGGCGTACTACGGCTTTGTATCCCTGGATTCGGCGCCGTTCTACGATCCGTGGTTCTCCAAGGCGCGCACCTCGGGTGCGCTGGTGGCGCGGGAAATGGACGAGGGCATGCTCAAGTCCGGGCTGGAGGCGGCCGCGGCGCGACTGCCGTTCCTGCCGACTCGCGCCGGGCTCGGGTCCGATGTCATCAACTTCTGGGACGGCGAACTGCGCACCGTCGCATCGCCGTACGCCGATACGGACGGCAAGACCGAGACCTTGATCGCGATGCCCGCACTGAATCTCGATGCGGCGCTGGTGCATCTGAATATCGGTGATCGGCACGGCAATGCGGGCTACACCGGCGTCGACCCCTACTTCGACGACCTGTACTGCCTTGCCGCCGAACGCCGCTATGTCTCGGTGGAGCGCGTTGTCGACACCGAGGAGCTCGTGAAAGCCGTTCCGCTGCAATCACTGCTGCTCAACCGCATGATGGTTGACGGCGTCGTGGAAGCACCCGATGGTGCGCACTTCACCCTGGCCGGTGACAACTACGGCCGCGACGAGAAGTTCCAACGCCACTACGTCGAGTCGGCCAAGACGCCGGAGTCATGGCAGCAGTTCGTCGACAAGTATCTGGCCGTCTCCGAAGCGGAGTACCAGGCCGCCGTTCGCGAGTTCGCACAGGAGGCGTCGAAGTGACGAGCACCGAGACCATCACAAGGGCCGAGATCTGCGCCGTCGCGTGCGCCGAAATCTTCAGCGGCGCAGGGGAAATAATGGCGAGCCCGATGTCGCCGATGTCGATCATCGGCGCGCGCCTCGCCAAGCTCACCACCGAGCAGGACCTGCTGCTCTCCGACGGTGAGGCACTGTTGTTCGCCGACACTCCCCCGCTCGGCGGCAAGTCGCCGATCGAGGGTTGGATTCCGTTCCGCAGGGTGTTCGACGTGGTGGCCTCGGGCCGCCGCCATGTGGTGATGGGCGCCAATCAGATCGATCGGTTCGGCAACCAGAACCTGTCGGCATTCGGTGCGTTGCAGCAGCCGACCAGGCAGATGTTCGGTGTGCGCGGCGCGCCGGGCAACACCATCAACCATGCGACGAGCTACTGGGTTTCGCGCCACACCAAACGCGTCTTCGTCGACAAGGTCGACATCGTCTCCGGCGTCGGCTACGACAAGGTCGATCCGACCAATCCCGCGTTCCGGTTCCACCACCTGCACCGGGTGGTCACGAACCTGGGCGTCTTCGATTTCGAGGGCCCCGATCACACGATGCGAGCGCGCAGCCTGCACCCCGGCGTCTCCGCTGCCGAGGTCGCCGAGAACACCTCCTTCGAAATCGCGGGCCTGGCCGACGCGGGCGAGACTCCGCTGCCCACCGCCGAGCAGCTTCGCATCATCCGTGAGGTGTTGGACCCCAAGAAGGTTCGTGAATCGGAGGTACCGGTATGAGTGGGCCGCTGCGCACCCCGCTGACCGAACTGGTCGGCGTCGAGCACCCGATCGTGCAAACCGGCATGGGCTGGGTGGCCGGGCCGAGCCTGGTGTCGGCCACCGCCGATGCGGGCGGCCTCGGCATTCTCGCCTCGGCCACCATGACCTTCGCGGAGCTGGAAGCGGCGATCGCGAAGACCAAGAAACAGACGACGAAACCGTTCGGCGTGAACATTCGCGCCGACGCCTCGGACGCGTCCGAGCGCATCGACCTGCTCATCCGCGAGCAGGTGGCCGTCGCGTCGTTCGCGCTTGCCCCCAAGCAGGACCTCATCGCCAAACTGAAAGACGCGGGCGTCGTGGTGATTCCGTCGATCGGCGCGGCGAAGCACGCGGTGAAGGTCGCCGCGTGGGGAGCGGACGCGGTGATCGTGCAGGGCGGCGAGGGCGGCGGACACACCGGCCCGGTGGCCACCACCCTGCTGCTGCCCTCGGTGCTCGACGCCGTCGACATCCCGGTCGTGGCGGCGGGCGGCTTCTTCGACGGCCGCGGCCTTGCCGCGGCACTGGCCTACGGCGCCGCGGGTGTCGCGATGGGCACCCGCTTCCTGCTCACCCAGGAAAGCACCGTGCCCGATGCCGTCAAGCAGGAGTACTTGCAACGGCAACTGCAAGACACCGTGGTGTCGCTCAAGGTCGACGGCATGCCGCACCGGGTACTCAATACCGAACTGGTGCAGCGCCTCGAGCATTCGGGCCGTTGGCGCGGCCTGTCCGCCGCGGTCGCCAACGCGGCCCGATTCAAGGGCATGACCGGCATGAAATGGTCGACCATGGTCCGCGACGGCCTGGCCATGCGAAAGGCCAAGGACCTCACCTGGTCTCAGGTCATCATGGCCGCCAATACCCCGATGCTGTTGCGCGCCGGCCTCGTCGAAGGCAACACCCACGCGGGCGTACTTGCCGCAGGACAGGTCACCGGCATCATCGACGACCTGCCCACCTGCCAGGAACTCATCGACCGCATCATCACCGACGCTGTGACACGAATCGACGCCATCGCCGGACTCAGAACAGCAAGGTAACCCCAGCGCGTCCTGACCGAAGCGTTCCCTTCGGTCTACCGACGAAAGCCGCCCAGGTCTCGCCGACCGGGGCGGCTTTCGTGTGCCTGCTAGTGGCTCTAACCCAAGCGTTCGATGATGGTCGCGTTGGCGGTGCCGCCGCCTTCGCAGATGGTGAGCAGGCCATAGCGACCGCCGACGCGCTCGAGTTCGTTGAGCAATGTGGCGAAAAGCTTTGCGCCGGTGGCGCCGAGAGGATGGCCGAGGGCGATCGCGCCGCCGTTGACATTGACCCGCTCCGGGTCGGCGCCGGTCTCTTTCAGCCACGCGAGGACCACCGGAGCGAACGCCTCGTTGATTTCGATCACATCGATGTCATCGATGGTCAGCCCGGATTTCTCCAGCGCCCACTTGGTCGCGGGGATGGGGCCGGTGAGCATCATGATCGGGTCGGCGCCGCGGGCGCTCACGTGATGGATGCGGGCGCGTGGCTTCAATCCATATGCCTCGACGGCCCATTCGGAGGCCAGCAGTGTCGCGCTCGCGCCGTCGGAGATCTGGCTGGCGACGGCGGCGGTCAGGGTGCCGCCCTCGGCGAGCACGGCAAGCGACGCCATCTTCTCGAGTGTGGTCTCACGCGGGCACTGGTCGATCCAGAAGTCACCGACCGGGACGATCTCCTTGTCGAAGCGACCGTTCTTGATGGCATCGCGTGCCCGCTCGTGGCTGCGAAGTGCCCAGCGCTCCATGTCTTCTCGGCTGATGTCCCACTTCTGGGCGATCAGCTGCGCGCCGTTGAACTGCGAAACCTCGCCGGTGCCGTAGCGGTGATCCCAACCGGTTGCCCCGACGAACGGGGAGTCGAAACCGTACTCCTTGCCCGCGATCATCGCCGCGGAGATCGGGATGGCGCTCATGTTCTGCACGCCGCCGGCGACGATCACCTCGGCGGTGCCGCTCATGATGGCTTGCGCGCCGAAATTGATGGCCTGCTGGCTGGATCCGCACTGCCTGTCGACCGTGACGCCGGGAACCTCCTCCGGGTATCCGGCGGTCAGCCACGCGGTGCGGCCGATATTGCCCGCCTGCGGGCCGATGTTGTCGACACAGCCGACGATCACGTCGTCGACGACCGCGGGATCGATTGTGTTGCGGTCCAACAGTCCTCGCAGCGCGGCCGCACCGAGGTCGGCGGGGTGCACGGCGGCAAGTGCGCCGTTGCGCTTGCCGACGGGGGTGCGCACCGCGTCGATGACGTAGGCGTCCCGCAACGGCGTGTAGGGACGACGGGCAGGTGCAGACATGAAGATCTCCTACTTGGTGCGTTCAGGGACTGTGAGTCCGTCGAGCACGATGGTCAGGTACTGCTTGGCAAGATTTTCGACGGTGATGGCGCCGCCCGGCTCGTACCACCGCACCGCGACCCATACGGTGTCGCGCAGGAAGCGGTAGGCCAGTTCGACGTCGAGTTCGGGCCGGAAGCTGCCGTCCTGCACACCGTTGGTCAACACCCGGTGCCAGAGCTCACGGAATTCGCGGTTGTATTCGTCGATGTAGGTGAACCGCTCCGAGCCGCGCAGGCGCTTGGCCTCGGCCTGGTAGATCGCCACCGCGGCGTGCCAGTGGTCGAATGATTCGTAGGAGGCAAGTACCAAGGCTTCCAAGGTGTCTCGCGAACTGAGCCCGGAACCGACGATCTCCCGGTAGCGTCCGAACAGGTCGTCGAGGAAGCCGCGCAGGATCTCATCGACCATCGACTCCTTGGAATCGAAATGGTGATAGAGGCTCCCGGATAGGATTCCGGCCGCATCGGCGATATCGCGCACGGTGGTCGCGCGTAGCCCCCGCTCGGCGAACAGCTGGGCCGCCAGTGCGAGCAGTTCGTTGCGCCGTGCTGATTTCGAGACGTCTGGTGCGGTCACCTGGCCATAATACAACCAAGCATTTGCTTGGTCGAGACGACACGCCTTCCCGTCACCAGTCGAGCAGCCGGACGGCCTGCGACATGCCCATCAGCGCTGCGAATACCGCAGCGGTGACGAGACCGACAGGTCCGCGAGCAGCCGCTCACAGATCACCTCGGGCGCGACACCCGCTCGCGCCATCCGCGCGACGAGGGCAAGGCGGCGCTCGCAGCTGTCCCACTCGAGGGTGAGCTGGCCGCGGCCCGGCCCCGCGTCCACCGTCGCCGTCACCCGCGGCGGACCGAAGGGCATCGCGACCTCATTCAGCTTCAGCACCATGCCGCGCTGCCAGGCGTAATAGGTGTCCATATCCGCACCGACGACCAATTTGTCGGTAGCGGCGCACAGACCCTTCGCGATCTCGTCCGCGAACGTGACGCGATCGAACCGGAACTTCCGGCACTTGCTGACCAGCGCGAGCAGATCGGCACGCACCTCACCGAGCAGCGCCTTCTGCCGCTGCCTTCGACCGTCCCGATCGGCGGCGGGCGCACCCATCTCGGTGTTGAGACCGATCCGGCAGGCACGCGCGTGATCGCGTGCCATATCCGAGCGCAACGCACCGCGCGGATCGCGCGCGACCTCGCCCTCGTCGACGGCATACCATTCCAGAATTTGCGCGGCCCTTATCGCGGTCGCCCCCTCGGACACATGGTCGATCAGTTCGGCACCGAGAGTCAGCGCGGCAAGTACCAAGCTGTCCAGGCGACGCCTGGTCAGCACCACCTCGCGCACCAATTCGAGTTCCAGTTGCTCGCGGGCAAGTGGGCGATCCAAGCCCATAGCCATCGCCCCTTTATGGGAGTGCCGGATCAAACTACCCCCAAGCATGGCACACCCGACGCGCCGACGCGCCATCCTTTTTTTACCTGATCAGACGCCCACTTTGCCCTAGAAAGCAGAGGTCGGAATGCATTTATGCGCTGCCGACCACCCACAGCGCGACTCTTCCGAGCGCTGTTCACGATCAGCTCGCAGGGCACAGGGCACAGGGCAGTAGTCGCATGCCTCCCCACCGACGCGCCCACTGGGCACGACCA
>NZ_JBKORD010000028.1:0-73975 GCF_046764875.1 Nocardia arseniciresistens | reverse complement strand
GTCACTCCGGTCTCGGCGTGCTCGTCCGGTTCCGAGGCGATCGCCAACGCGTGGCGCATGATCGTCATGGGTGACGCCGATATCGTCGTCACCGGTGGCGTCGAGGGCTACATCGACGCGGATCGGCGATACCGCCGAGGCGCGGGCGATCATTCGGGACGGGATTGTCCCGCCGACGCTGAACCTGGACAACCTTGATCCGGAGATCGATCTGGACGTGGTGCACGGCGAGGCTCGCCGCCAGGAGATCGAGTACGCGATCAATAACTCGTTCGGTTTCGGTGGGCACAACGTCGCGCTCGCCTTCGGTCGCTACTAGCGTCCAGCACACGGCATCTCTCGATGACATGACCGAGCAGCGCTAGATCATCGATGATCGCCGCCCAGGGCGCAGCCATTGACATTTAGCGACCGATCGGTTGCTATGTATGTGTGAGCTACGACACGATCATCAAGGGTGGGCGCTGGTTCGACGGCGCGGGCTCGACGTCGGCCATCCGACACCTCGGGATTCGAGATGGGCGCGTCGCCGCCGTGTCGGTGGAACCGCTCGATGAGGAGGGGTGCGCCAATGTTGTCGATGCCGTGGGCAAGTGGGTGCTGCCCGGCATGATCGACATTCACACCCATTACGACATCGAGGTGTTGCAGACGCCGTCGCTGAGTGAATCCGTTCGCCATGGCATCACCACGGTGTTCCTCGGTTCGTGCTCGCTGTCGACCGTGCATGTGGGAGCCACCGATGCCGGTGATCTGTTCGGCCGCGTCGAAGCGATCCCCCGCCGTCATGTGATCGATACCGTCGGCGAGAGCAAGACGTGGAGCTCCGCGCGCGAGTACGTCGCGGCCCTCGAAGCGCTGCCGTTGGGGCCCAATATCGCCGCGTTCCTCGGACATTCCGATGTGCGCTCCGCGGAGATGGGTCTCGAACGCGCCACCCGCAAGGATGTCCGGCCAACGGCTGCCGAGCTCGCGGGGATGGAAACCAAACTCACCGAAGCGCTCGACGCGGGCTTCGTCGGAATGTCCGCGCAGCAGCTGCTTTTCGACAAGCTCGACGGTGAAACCTGCCGATCGCGCACGCTGCCGTCGACCTACGCCAAGGCCAGCGAGCGCAGGCGGCTCAATGCGATCCTGCGCCGCCGCCGCCGAGTGCTCCAGGCGGGACCCGACATCACCTCGCCGCGCAGCGTCGGCGCGATGACGCTGAGCAGCCTCGGCATCTTCCGCAAACCGCTGAAAACCAGCCTGTTGTCCGCCGCCGATATCAAGGCCAGCCCCTTCCTCATCCACATACTCGGACCGATCGCGCGTCTGCTCAACCGCTTCGGTGGCGACTTCCGCTGGCAACACCTGCCGGTGCCGTTCGAGGTCTACGCCGACGGCATCGACCTCGTCATCTTCGAGGAGTTCGGTTCGGGCGCGGCGGCACTGCATTTGGCCGATCAGGTCGAGCGGAACGCGCTGATGCGGGATGAGGGCTACCGCAGGCGGTTTCGCAAGGACTACGACGCCGAGTTCGGGCTGCGGGTCTGGCACCGGGACTTCTTCGACGCCGAGATCGTGGCCTGCCCCGACGACCGGGTGATCGGCAAGACCTTCGGTCAAGTGGGTCTCGATCGTGACGGGTTGCATGCGGTGGACGCCTTTCTCGACCTGGTCGTCGAATACGGCACCAAGTTGCGCTGGCGCACAACGATTTCCAATCACCGCCCCGAGTACCTCGAGAAGCTCGGCAGCGATCCCGGTGTGCAGCTCGGGTTCTCGGATGCGGGCGCGCACCTGCGCAATATGGCGTTCTACAACTTCGGGCTGCGCTTCCTGCGGCGGGTGCACCGGGCCGAGTCGGCGGGTCGTCCTTTCATGACGCTCGAACGCGCGGTACACCGACTGACCGGTGAGCTGGCCGACTGGTACGGGCTCGACGCCGGACACCTGCGCACCGGCGACCGCGCCGACCTGGTCATCATCGACCCGGCGCATCTCGACGAGACGCTCGACGCATACACCGAAAGCCCCGTCGCCCAATTCGATAACATGCCACGCATGGTCAATCGCAACGACGACACCGTCTCGGCCGTCTTCATCGGCGGCGAGTATGTCTTCGGGAATGGCACAGCCGCACCCGCGCTCGGCACCCGCCGCACCGGAAAGTTCCTGCGGTCCGGGCAACGGTGACGGCACCGCCACGCCGCACCCAAGCCGAGCGACGAGCCACGACCATCGCCAAGCTCGTCGACGCGACAATCGAGGCCATCGCCGAGGTCGGCTATCACCGTGCCTCGCTCGGCGAAATCAGCCAGCGGTCCGGTGTATCCAAAGGCGGCATATTCCGGCACTTCGATTCGCGGATCGACCTTGTTGTCGCCGCCGCGGAGGAGGTCGGGCACCAGCACATGGCAGCCTTCAATTCCCGGCCGGTCAGCCGCGAGCGCAGGGACTTCGTGGATGTCATGCGTGCGGTCCGATCGCAGATCCGCGACCGCACCAACACCGTGTGGTTCGAACTGCTTGTTGCCGCCCGTACCGAACCGGAGCTGCGGGCGCGCCTGGCACCGGTCGCCAACGCGTTGATCGCGGACGTCGAACGGGTCGCGGTCGAAATCCTCGGCCCGGAGGTTCCTCCGGAACTCGCACGCCTGCTTGCCACCTCGCTCATCCACATGTTCGACGGCGAGGCGATCTTCCGCTCCACCTATCCGCGCCCCGAACTCGAGGACGCCAGGATCGACTATGTCGCCGAGGCTTACCGAGTGCTGGCGCAGCCGAGCCTGCGGTAAGTCCCAGGCGCGTCAGTCGTGCACACGCACAGGAGATCTCGCGAGAAGTTCGGCAGAATGCCGCTACCGCACGATAGGAAGCAGATGTTCCGATAGTTGGGACGTACTTCCCGTCCGGGATATCGCGAATACCCACATCGAGGTGGTTGAAATGGCCGATGGCCTGCTCGGAGGCATTGCCGATGCGATGGCTTCGATGGCGGTCGCGGTATGCGTGATCGTCGCCGCCCCCGTCGCGGCGGCCGATCCGTTGCCGCCCATGCCGCCGGATCAGAATCAGCTGCCGAATCTGCCTCGTGAATCGGACCTGTACAAATTCTTGCCGGTCGCCGACCCGCGGACCGACCCCTGGTACTCGCAGCCCGCGGACCTGGATGCGATGGCGAACGGCCAGATCGTGCGCACCCGGGACGTCGGCACCTACCTCACCGGCATCCCGATGCCGCTGACCACCCGCCAGATCCTTTTCCGCACAACGGATCTGCACGACAACCCCACCGTCACCGCGACGACCGTGCTGATCCCGCCGGTGCCGTGGATCGGCAGCCCGCGACCGATTCTGTCCTACCAGGAGGCGATCGACAGTAGCTCGGGGATCTGCAATCCCTCATTCACGTTGCGCGCGGGCATCTTCAAGGAGATCGCGCTGTTGACCCCGTTCCTCATCCAGGGTTTCGCCGTTGTGGTCACCGACTTCGACGGCGTGGATGCCTCGCAGATGCTGACCTTCGGCGAAGGCAGGATGGCGCTGGATGGGATCCGGGCGGCCAAGAACGATCCCGGCCTCGGGCTCGCGGAATCCGCCGTCGGGCTCTACGGGTATTCCGGTGGCGGCAGCGGGACGTCCAGGGCCGCCGAAATGCACCGGTCCTACGCTCCCGAGCTGAATATCGTCGGGTCCGCGCAGGGCGGCGTGCCCGGTGACATGGTTCAGATCGCACGGCGAAACGTCACCCACGATGCCGGTATCGCCAACTTCACCGGGCCCGGCAACTTCACCTTGTGGTTGGTGCTCGCCAATCTGACCAAGACCTACCCCGACGTCTTCGATCCGCAACGACTGTTCACCACCGAGGGGCAGGAGCTGCTGAACAACATTCAGGGACGGTGCATTTGGACCAGCGCGGCGAGCGGAGCCTACCGTCCGGTGAACTCCTACCTGAAGCCCGGCATAGCCCTCGAGGATCCGGAGATCCAGCGGGTACTGGTCGAGCAGAGTCTCGGACAGCCGCAGAACCTGCCCGGCATGCCGGTGTTTATGTGGCATGGGATCTGGGACGAGCTGTTGCCGTTCCCGGAGTCGATCCAATCGACGGTCGACAAGTACTGGGACGGCGGTGTTGATCTGCGCTACTACACGATGCCTATTCCGGAGCATGTCGCCGCCGATATCGCCGGTCTGCCCGCGGCGGTCGCCTGGATCACCGCGGTCTTGCGCGGGCTGCCGCCCGGTCCCCGATTCCGCATGGGGATCTGACGGAGCGGCAAGATCGCGATCGACTGGTAGTAATGACACAAGTACCACTACGTTGGTTGGCGAACCTGCACCCCAATCGCTGGGAGTTAGCGTGTCATCATCGACCATCGAGAGCACTGTCGCGGAGATGGCGGCGGAAACCGGGGCAACTCGCCGCACAATTCCCGCCGGCGTGTTCTGGGCGATCTGCGTGCTGGGTGTGGTTGCCGGCGGGTATTACATCGAGCAGCTGATCGTGGCGCGGCAGGCGGTGCTGCACTTGATGGACCTCGGCGTCTATCAGATCGCCGGGCAACGCGTGAGCGACGGCACTTCGGTCTACGACACTCCACTGCTCGGCAACACCCGCGGCGTCTGGGAGTTCGTCTACACACCATTCGCCGCGCTGCTGTTCGTACCGCTGGTCGCACTGCACGGTGACCTGTTCACCTATGTCGGAGGCCTCGCCAACTTCGCGATGCTCATCGCGACGGTCTGGACGGCTCTGGCGATGCTCGACTACCGGCGCGACCGGCGACTGGTGCTGTTGAGCGTGGCGGTCGCGGCGCTGCTGCTGTGGTGCGAACCCGTTCGCGAGACCATGGCCTTCGGGCAGATCAACATCTTTCTGATGCTGCTGGTGTTGGCCGATATGGCCATGCCCGATTCGTCGCGATGGAAGGGAGCGCTGACCGGGATCGCGGCCGGAATCAAGCTGACCCCGGCATTCTTTGTGATCTACCTGCTGGTCACGCGCCGATACCGGGCCGCGGCGACGGCGATCGGCGCGTTCGCCGCGACTGTGCTCGTTGGTTTCGCGGCCATGCCCAAGGACTCGCTGACGTACTGGAGCGGGGCATTCGTCGACCCCGCCCGCGTAGGTGTTCCGGAGATCGTGTCGAACGAATCGCTGCGTGGCATGGTCGCCAGGAGCGTTGGTGTGCAGGGCGTTTACCAATTGCTCTGGCTGGCGGCCGCGGCCGCGATCGCCGTGGTCGGCCTGACGCTGGCGCGGCGGCTGTCGTTCACCGGACACGAACTGTCCGCGGTGGTGCTGTGCGGGCTGATCATGGCCACGGTATCGCCGTTCAGCTGGGTGCATCACTGGGTCTGGCTTGCCCCGCTGCTGATCTATTCGACCGATCTGGCATTGCGGCGAGGCGGGGTTCTCGCACCGGCGGGCCTGGTGGTGGCGGTCGTGGTCACCTCGGGTGGGCTACTGAACTTCTACGATCCCGCCATCGTCAGCGTCTTCGACGCGTCCAAGGGCAACCTCACCGTCTGGTGCCGCAACGCCTACATCTGGCTGACGTTCGCACTGCTCGCCGTCACCGCCTGGCAACTGCGGCGCGCCGCCGACCGGACCGCTGTTCGCACCACAAACATCGAAGCCCGCTCAGAGATATAGCGGACCGGTTCGGAGAAGCCGGGACCCGGCGCATGGCATGCCCGGCCCGACGCTGGTCCTGGTGGCGGCTGGTTCATCCACTCTCAGCGGTGGGGCCATGTCCTTACTGTCGGTAACGTTTGTCCGGATTTACCGACGAACCGAGCAGACGAGGACTATGTCGAGATTTACCGAGCGACTGATAAGACCGACCGCAGCTGCCGCCATCGGCTTAGTCGGCCTGGCACTGGCCGCGCTACCCGCACAAGCAGACGACTCCGGCACTCAGCAATACGCGCCGACCATGCTCATACTTGACGCCTCCGGTTCCATGCAGCGACCGGATCCGGCAGGCACAATGATGGATGCCGCCAAGAGTGCCGTACGAAACTTCGTGGGGTCGGCGCCCGCCGAATCCCAAGTGGGACTGACTGTTTACGGCACCGCTACCGGCAACACCGAAGCCGAGAAGACTGCGGGCTGCCGTGATGTGCAGGTTCTACACAAACCCGAAACACTGGACAAGGCCGCACTGACAAGCGCCGTCGACGGCATCAAGGCCAGCGGGTGGACACCCATGGGCACCGCCTTGCGGCAAGCCGCCGAAACGCTGCCGAATTCCGGGCCGCGGTCGATCGTGCTGGTCTCCGACGGTGACGACACCTGCGCCCCACCTGACCCCTGTTCGGTCGCAAGGGAATTGAAGCAAAAGGGCGTCGATCTGGTGATGCACGCGATCGGCTTCGCGGTCGACGCCAAGGCCCGCGCTCAGTTGACCTGTATGGCCCAGGCCACCGGCGGCACCTATACCGACGCGGCCGACGGACCGGCGCTGGAGCGCACCTTGCCCCGAGTAACCGGGGCCGCACTGCGCAACTACAAGGCCGCGGGCACACCGATCACCGGCACCAAAACCTACGACACTGCCCCCAAAGCCACTCCTGGCCAATACCTCGACACCATCGGTCAGAAGGAAAAGCGCTACTGGGCGATCGACGTCCCGGACGGCGCCACCGCATATTTCAGCGGCACGGTGTCGTTCCCGAGGCAGCCCGATGTCTCGATAACCAGCGACCTCAACAGCCTGGAACTGCGCGTCTACGGCGCCGATGGCACCGACTGCAATGCCCGCGAGCTGGAGCAGGCGTCCATGTCCAGCGACGGGGTTGCCCTCACAGTGGCGCGGTCCTTCGACGGCGCGACCAAGAAACGCACCGGTGGCAGCATGGATCGCTGTCACGGTAGCGGCACGTACTACTTCACGCTGGATTGGAACAACGTGTCGAGCGGGGTACCGGAACGGTTACCGATCGAACTCCTTTTCGGCGTCGAGCCCGCGGTCTCGAATTCCGGCCCGACAGCCGTACTTCCACCGGTAAGCATCACCGAACCGACCGGCGTCGCCACGCCGTTGCCCGGTGGCGCATCCTTCAACGTCGCAAGCACACTGGCAGGCAGCGGCCGCTACACCGACACCATCCAGCAGGGCGAATATGTCTTCTACCGGGTGAAATTGGATTGGGGTCAAGGCCTCGCGTATCGGGTGCGCTTCGAACCGAACGGCGGCGGCGGTACCGAAAACATCATGAACGTCGGCACCATCCTGCACGGCCCGAGCCGAGAGCGGGTGCTGTCCGACACCGGGGCCTACACAGGCAACTCCGGGCAGGAAATGCCTGGAAAGTACGTACGGTTGGCCACCGCACCCATCCGGTACAACAACCGCGAGTCCGACGACAGCGAAACACGCAAACAGGCCATGGCGGGATGGCACTACATCGCCGTCAAGGTTGGCAGCGGCAGCAAAGGCGACAATCGTCCGGTACCCATCCAGTTGGACCTCACCGTGACCGGCGACCAGGAGCAAGGCCCGACATACTCGACCGCGGTCGGCGATGGGGTGTTCGGGGAGAAGTCCACCGGCACAGGCAAACCCGTGCAAAGCCGCGCTCCCGACCAGGCGGTAAACAGTTCGAGCAACACGGACTCGGAGTCGTCGACGAACACGATGCTGATCGCTGGTATCGGCGTCGCAGGCATTGCTGTGATCGGTGCGCTGATCGGATGGTTCGCCGTACGCAGGCGACGCCGCTCGTAGGACCTGCAACCTCGTCCTGGCGAATGCCCCTCGATAACGGCTAGGTGGCATCTGCCGGGATGATGTGGCGCTGGGCGCGTCGGTCGCCGACGCTCACATGCCGGGTCCGACGAAAGACGAGATGCGACAGCGGTATCGGCGACCGACTCCAAGCCGGTCGCCGATACTCCCTCACGTCAGGCCGGTGATGTGACGGCCAGACCGAGATGCCGGGCGAAGAACCGAGTCGAGCTGTCGACCTCGAATCTGGGCATCTCGCCATGCCCACCCACGTTGGCATGCAACGTCTTTTCCTTCGAGGCGAAGGCGTCGAACAACGCCAGACCGGATCGGCGGTCGATGTGCTCGTCGTCCCATTGGAGCAGGAACTCGATCGGAACGGTGATCCGCGCCGCCGCCTCGGCCAGGGATTCGTGCCCGAGACAACCGAAGACCGCCGCGGTGATCCTGGATTCGACCGCCACCAACGGCACCCCGATCCCGGTGCCCTGCATGATGCCCCAGAAGCCGATGGGCCCTTCGACACCGATCTCCGGCAGACCTTGGAGGGCGTCCAGCGTCGCCTGCCATTCCGGCACGGCACGCGCCGCCAGGTCGATGTGGAACTCCACCACGACCGGGACCAGCGGCTCCCCCGCCGCCTGAGCTTGCCGCAAAACGGCGATGTGCTGCTCGTCCGCCGCCGTTCGGGGCCGGTCGCCGTGTCCGGGCGCGTCGATGGCGGCGACGTGGAAACCGCAGTCGGTGACGAAACGTTGTGCGCGGCCCAGGATTCCCGGTGCCCTCTTGTGCTGGCCGCCGCTGTGCGCCATCAGCACCAGAGGCGCGTGACCAGAAGCGGCTGCGGGCGACCAGAGCACGCCGGTGACCTCACCAAGAGTGAAATTGCGTTCGACCACACCGTTCGACGATGTCTCCGCAGTGAAATGCATAGTTGTTGCCTTTCGGGATTGCCCTGTTGTCGAGGCGCTCCCGGCGACACCTACGTCAATCGCCCAGCCGTGAAAAGAGAGAGCACCCAATCGGTACAGCGTTCATGGGTCTCACCTCCTCGCACGACATCACGGTCTCCCAGACGGTACCAGTCCGAGCGTTGTGCCATCCAATCCTTTTCTGCCGGGACGTGGGGCCGCCCTCGCCGGCCAAGAGCAACGAGGACCTAGCCGTCCGCGTTATGTTGCGGCACTGAAGCTTTGGGAATACGGAGACGGCAACGGCCCCGCTCCGACACGTACGAAGCAGGGCCGTTCGCTTGATCGTCAGGCGCGGGTGAACTCGCCGTCGCGCACGCCGGCGGTGAAGGCTTCCCACTCGCCGGGCCCGAAAACCAGGGCTGAGCAGGCGGGGTTCTTCGAGTCACGCACCCCGATCAGGTCGCCATCGAGGAACGCGACCTCCACACACTGACCATTGGATGCGCTGCGGCTGCTCTTTAACCAGCGTGCCCCGGACAGGTCAACGGTCACCGTACTTCTCCTTCGCCACCTGTCATAGCAGGTCTCGCGTGCTCTTCTCATCCAGCGCTCTCCGCCGGATATCGTCGGCCATTCCCGTGTATCGCTCGACCAACTCGGGCCTCTCGAGGTAAAGGTCACTACTCATGACGAGATGCGACAGCGAAACATTGTGCGCGGCCCAGGATTAACGCTCGCCTACTTAGTAGGCCGCGAATGGTCGTCACCGTGGTTGCAGTGCCAAGACGACACCCTGACCTCCCCAACCCGCCCGCCCCACCCGTCGGGGTGTATAGTCTTTACGAAGATCAGCATGGGGGTGCGTTCCAATGTCGATGCGTAGCAATACATTCCGACGATGCCATGACTACGGGGAAGTGATAGTTCGAGCCGACGCCAATCCGGCTGGAGCACTCCGGAGGCGGCGTGGATGACCTCACGGTTGACGTGACCAGCCTTGCCGGATTCAAGTTGGATCTGCAGGACCTGGAAATAAATTCTTCATCGAATGCGTCGCGCTTACTGTCCGCAGTGTCGCTTCCCACCGGCTCAACGGGGCTCATCGCCACTCTTACAACATCATTCGGAAAGTTTCAGAGTGACGTCTCCACAGCGCAGCAAGCTGACCTGACTGCCGTCGGCACCCTGGGCACGAACCTTTCCATCGCGGCAACCAAGTACCAAGCGACCGACGACACGAACGCGAACGCGATTTCGGCGGCATCGACGAACGACTTCGGGAACTCAGGCGCATCCGGCTCAACTGGCGCTACACAGGGCGTCACCCGATTCGGTGGTTTGCAGTTGCCCAGCCTGATGGAGGTTCAGGAGAACCAGTACACGGTCCGCCAGGTGGTCACGTCGGCGATCAGCCAGATCTCGGTCTACGACGAACCGTTGAGCGCAGCGATCGGAATCAAGCCCACGGCGGACTATCTCACTCCATTGGTAGCAGACTGGGAGGTATTGCAAGCCATAGGAAAACGGATCGGCCTACTCGGAATCAACGACTTTGTCACCTCCGAAAACCTCATCAGCGGCACCAGATGGTTGCAAAGTAGCTGGTCCGGGGAGGCCTCACGGACCTTCGGAGCAAGCGCGAACACTCTCGGGCAATCGGTCGCCGGGCGAAGCCTCGATCTGGATGTAGTGTCGAAGATCATTGAGAATGGCGGGGCATGCCTCGAGCGACTGGTCTACAACCAGGCGATAGGTCTCAGTGGCGGACTCTTGCAGCCAATGAGCTTTTCCGACTCTACATTCCCGCTTGGCGTGTGGGCACAGTTGATCAATAGTCCGATGCAGGAATCCATTAGGTCGGAGATAGCCTCGGCAGTCGAGTCGCTCGAGAAGTCTGCGGAGTCGCGACAGAGTGCGATGAAGACGATGATCGAGAAGATTTCGCAGGCGTTGGATTATTCGCCCGAGCGAACGGTGCCTACATACAACACGAGCGAGTTCGAAATTCCAGACAAGGTTGTAGTGGATTTAGGTGTTACGAAATATGGATTCGGAAACAACGTGTGGTGGAAGGAAGGCATTGACTCCGCCACATAACACATCAATTCCGACCGGTCATTCCACGTTTGGATCCGGTCGATCCACAGCTACCAACAAAAGGGCGTGATGACACCGCAGATCCCTGGTATGCCAATGCCATTGCCGCCTACAGACCCCGGGGCCGGTGGATATAATTCGCAACCGTGGTATAGCCGTGCTGACGACATAGCATTCGCGAAGGTAGCGCTTGCCGCGGCACTGGCCGCAGATGCTAAAGGGCTTACCCACGCATCAGCCCATATGCGCCACTATCTCAGCAACACCGGTAATGACCTCGAGCTCGATCCGGATCAGATCGAGCAAGACGATCCCAAACTCAAGCAGCTCGTCGACCAAATTGTCTCCGAAGCCGCCCGAGGAATCGCTAGCGACGCAGGAAACTATGATAAAGCGGTTCAGTTCCAGTTACCATGGGACTGGGACCATACATTTGATCGAGATGATAAGCGAGACTGGTTCCTGGCGATAGGCTCAGTGCACGTTACCGCCTGCGGAGCAGTCACCGTTCATAAACCAGATACCGAAGGCGCGCAACCACGTGTCTCTGTCTATTTTCAGTCCCACCTATTCGACCGCTACAACTGGGATGGAACGAACAAAGACGACACGAAGAAGACCGACATTCTCGGAATAGAAGTAGGTGATGTCCAGCTGGGTGGCTTGCACACGGCCGGCGTGGCGAAGGAATTCAATATGATCGGTTCATCAGTGATCAAACTCTACGAAGGGGTTGTTCCCACCAGTGGTTCTATTAGCCTTCCAACCGGACCGGAAAGCCGCAAAAACACCCACACCGATCCGACCCGGTGAGGCTCCTTCGATAAGGGTTCGCCAGGGAGCGCTACTTGCCCTGATGGTCTGCATGCTTGTTGCGGTATCGCTTGTCGGTACCGGATGCGACAGCGCCATCGATCGCGCTGTACCGGCACCGCAAAGCGAGGACTCGACCGGGCCGGAGCTGGTGAAAGAAGCGACCGAGTTCGGCGGGTGGGCGCTTCCCGAGAGCGCGAAGATCCTCCTCGCGAGGAAGGAGATCGTACGCGACACAAAATACCTAATTGCCGCGGAGATGTCTCCCACCGACTTGGCATGGATGCTGGAGAAGTCTGGATTCACAGCCGCTTTCAGGAAGCGGTACCCGCCAATTGCTGATACGACGATTGCCGGGCCCGATCTGACAACCTCGCCAAATGTTCAGTCGGCCCAGGATGTGTTTCAATCACCTACGGGAGTGGGAATGTTCCGCAATGTCCTTGTCGACGAACGCGATGCGGAAGCTCGTATAGTCCACATCGCGTTCCGCGGGGTCTGAAGGCTGATCGACACACCACTGGCAGGTTCGGGTGAACTCGCCATCCTGCACGCCAGCAGTGAAAGCTTCCCACTCGATGGAATGTCGATCTATGTGGCAGCTGCGAAAGCATCCAGTTCTCGGACCGCGCTGGTGTTCTCCCAAGGCGCCAGCAGCTGCCTGGTTTCCGCATACTTTCCGCGCAGCCGCGGTGAGGTGTTTTTGCGTGACAGCGCTACCGCTTGCTTCGCGGCGGCGACCGAACGATCGAGATCCAATGGCGCGGCGATCCGAGCCAGGCGCAGTAGTGTCAGCGCACGATGCCGTGCCGCGTGGTCGGGGATGAACCGCAATGAGTCCTCGACGGATTCGGCAGCCCCACGTCTGTCACCTGTGGCTTCGAGGACGGATCCGGTTACGTCGCTGGTCACCCAACCTGCCATCCAATAGGCAAGCGACTTGTCCGGCGTCGTTTCGGCCACATGGTCACCTGAGACTGTTTCCAGCTGCCGTCGAGCATCTTGACGGCGATTGGCGTGCGCGAATGCTTGTGCAGCCCGCAACGCTCGATAGTCGGCCAACCTGCGATCACGCACATTGATGCCGAGCGCCGCATCTGCATAATCCGCTGCGTCGGCGAACCGGCGGGTCCACACCGCAAGGTCAGTTCGATGAGCCATCACCCCGGCCTGTACGTCGGTGTCACCGGCGTCCACGGCATGCTCGAACGCCTGCCCGAACAGCGCGTCGGCAAGTTTGACGTCGCGCTGATCCCACGCCGCCCAGGCCGAGGACGCGACCGCCTCCGCGGTCAATCGAGACAGTTGTGGTTTCAACAGTTCTGGGCAGTCTGGCAACAGGGTGACGCAAGTACGCGCCATCGCGTCCACCAATGCCTTTGCGGCATCCGACCCGAGCGAATCATCCAACAACATTCCCGAATGCATCGTGGTCCGCAGGTGATCAATCGCTGCGGGAGTCACAGTCGGCCGTGTAGTCCCCGCTGTTGCCGCAAGCGCCGCCGTCGTCATGAGGAATTGTCTGCGGTCCATATCGGTCTCCTCAGCCAGGACATCAAAGCGCGCCCGCGCCACAGGGTCCAGTGTCGCGAAAACCTCGTCGAGTGCAAGCTGCGCGCCAGCGTTGACCCCTGATTCCCCGCGCTCCCAACCCGAAACTGTCCGCTGACCAGACCGGATCAGCTGGCCAAAATCACGCTGGTTCATGCGCAGCGCCTTCCGCAGCGCTCGAACCAAGTCACCGGTCCACCAAGTTGTCACGTCCGCCCCTCGCTAAAGATAGCTCAGACCTGCATCTCTCCACTCTGCGCTGCGCATCGTCCCAGGACCAGGCTTGGAACGTACAGGAAACCGGCAAACCAAACCCTCGATGTGCGAAGACAGAGACCAAGCCGATGTCCCTGAACAACCCGCGATTCGTGAACGCGCTTGCAACCCATGCGCGGTCGCTTTCGAACATCTTCGCGGTGTCGGGGTGACCACTCCCCCGGCATCGCGGGGTCAATCCGACAAGAGGGTGACGATGAATCGATATGCGTTGCGCACCACTGAAACTCAGGATGGGAAGTTGGTCCAGTGGCGCTTGGTTGACAAGGCCGTGCGGGTTGTGCGCCTTCGGGTGACGGGCGACTCGTCCCCCGCCTACCAGTACCCCAAGACGCCGCTACCGTCCGCCCAGCCGGGCTCGGTGTTCTTCGATGACGACCGGCTGCCGGACCTCGTCCAAGTTCGCGCGTGGTTTCCCAAGCACGAAACCCTTTGGGACGCACTGCGCGATGACTACTGGGCCGCGCTGCTGCATACCGTCGACAAGAGGCACAAACCATGACGATGACCGACCCGACGCCGCAGCGCATATCAGAACTCACGCACACCGCTTTGGACGAACTGCACCGCTGGGGCATGCCGCCGCTGTTTTTCGCCGTGCTCCGCCCGGAACACGACCGGTTTCAGTTCTTCGTTACCGCGCTCGAGAACTACCCGCGTCGCACTCTCGCCGACATCGCCACCGATCTGCTCACCGATGCGCCCGGCCTCCCCGTATTCGCGTTCGGCATCGCCTTCGATGACCGCGACAGCACCGATCTCGGCACTCTCGGCGTGGTGCTGATCGCCGACCGGCACGCCAACCTGTGGCGCGCGGTGAACATCAAGGGACTCCCCGGGTTCGAACCCATACTCGGCTACCACCCTGCCGGGACGGCAGCGCCCGGCGGCACGCTCTCCGATGAAATCCGTTCGGCAGGCGCAATTTTGGCACGGGCACCCCATGTCGGGCGCTGATGTCGGGCGCACGCAGATCCGTCGGAATGCCATCCGAACGCTCGACACTCGGTACCCGGCTGGTAGCCGGCGGCAGTCTGCGGCGGCATCCAGCAACTTCACAGCTGGGCAACACCGTGCTTGCAGCAACGGCCCGTTGACTGAGATCAGTGAGTCGCCGCACGGTCACTCACCCGACGGAAGGAACTCCTCTTGTCCACCATCACCTCTCGTTCGCGTCGAATCGCGGCGCGCGTGGCCGTTGCCGGAGTAATCGCGATCGCGCCGATCTCGGCGCTTGCGGTTACAGCCTCCGCCGAGCCAACCCAGGCCACCGATATCTCAGCCGTGGCCTCCGACACGGTGCCGCTCCAGGAGATCGGCTACCCCGGCGAGCAAGGCCCCGATTGGCAGGGCGGCCGCGATGGTCACGACGGACCGGGCGACCATGACGGTCGCGGCGGACCCGACCGACCGGGCGACCATAACGGTCCCGATAGGCCCAACCCGGCTCCCCTGCTCAGCACCGGATCCTTCGGCGGCTGATCCGCGACTCAGAAAATAGCCCACGGCCACTCCCTGTCGATCACGACGGGGAGTGGCCGAGCGACTGCGCGCCCCTACGCTCGCCGCCATTTCGCTGCACCCCCAGGACCTGGCAGGCAACCCTTACGTGAGCCGGGACGGAACGGGCGGAATCGAGGGTAAAGCGCCTGCGATCGTGGTGGTCACGGGTGTTGTTGGTCGAGGAACCCGGTCACTGCCGCGTAGTAGTCGTTCGGCCGCTCCTCCTGGAGGTGGTGGGAAGCTCGGTCCATTACGTACATGTGTCCGTGCTTGATCATCCGGGCCAGCATCAGTGGATAGTCGGGGGTCAGAAATGCGTCGTACATGCCCCAGGCGAACAGAACCGGCGCCTCGATCATCGCGAGTTCGGCAGTCAGGTCTTGCCAGTCGCCGCGCGGGTTGTCCGACGCCGCCGCCAGTGCCATCTCTTCGGGGTCGAGGCTCTGCTGATAGCGCATCTCGAGGGTTTCCTCGGGGAGTCGGTCGCCGTCGAACCATTCGAGCCGGGTGATCAGCTGCCGCATCTTCTCCCGGGTCGGCCCCTCGCCGCCGTAGTAGATGTCGCGGGCGTTGCGACCGCGTCGGCCGTCTTCGGGCAGCGGGGCGAGCGGACCATAGAACACCGGCATGCTTCCGGTAATGACCAGCGAGCGCACCCGGTCCGGATATTTGGCGGCCAGATTCAGTGCGATCGTGCCGCCCCACGAGTTGCAGATGAAGTCGGCGCGTTCGATACCGAGTTCGTCCAGTAGCGCAACCGTCTTGGCGGCGTGGAAATCCCACATCGGACCCGCGATAGTGCATTTGTCGGACCGGCCGTACTGCAGGATGTCGACGAGGATCGCGCGGCGATCTTGCGCGAACAACGGTGCGACCGGTCCGAAGTCCGACCAGGCGGTGCAGCCGGGCCCGCCGCCGTGCAGGAAGATCGTGGGAGAGCCGGCGCCGAGGTCATGGAAGTGGTATTTCACGCCGTCCGCGGTGGCGTACAAGCTGTCGGGTCGATGTGTCATAGGCACACCTGACCCCATCGCACGCGGGTGCGGAAAGGATCACGGTCCGCTGGGCGGTCCTGATCGGTGGCCGCGCGCACCGGCCGGATCTACTTTCGATTGATGAGAACCGATCTGCATACCGCACAGGAGCGGGCCGGGCGGCTGATCGGCGCCGTCGATCGACGTCGGCTCGGCCAGGTGCGCGCCGAGGAGTCGATTGCCTTCGCCCGAGCCTGCGCGGCGGAGGACCCCCGGTTCCTCGACGGCGCCCACCCCGACTTCGCGGTGCACCCGATGTACCTGCCGAGCCTGCTGCGCGGCCCGCTCGGGGGCCAGGATCCGGAATATCGCGACGACGGCATGTTCGCCGACGAGGTGCCGGGCACCGCCGGGCTCGACGTGCGGCTGATGGCGGGCGGGCAGCAGATCGCCTTCCTGGCGCCGACGCCGCTCGGCGAGGAGATCGAGGTGATCCGGGTGATCGAGAAGGTCGAGTCCAAAGGTCGGCCGGACTCGCCGTTTCTGCTGATCACCGTCGTCAAGTCATATCGCGCCGCGGTGGCGGGCGAGTTGGCCACGGTCACCGAACGGTTCATCGTCCGATGACGACCGGACCCGCCGTCGGCGACATTGTCGAATCCGTTGCACTGCACACGGATCCGGTACGCGTGCTGCGCTTCGGGGCCGCCACCCATAATGCGCACCGGATCCACTACGACACCGCTTACGCGAAGGCCGAAGGCCTGTCGGATCGGGTGGTGATGGCGCAACTACACGGCACGTTGTTCTTCCGTGCAGCAGCCCGGTTCGCGGGCGGTGCGGCCGGCGTGCGCAGCGTCGAGTGGCGCAATCGCGCGCCCGCGTACGTCGGCTGCGTGCTGACCGTGACCGGCTCGGTGCGGGCGGCGCACAGCGATCGGATCGAACTCGAGCTGGTCGAGCACAGCGACGACGGCACCATCTGCGCCGTCGGCGCAGCCGTGATCGCGCCGAATGCGCACCCGGTCTGCTGAGCGAACCGAATCCGTTGGAGCGAAGCGTGGCGCGGCGCAGGATCTGCGTACCGACTTCGAGAGGACTTCAGATGACTGGTGCCGAGGCATCGGAGCCCACCATGACGCTCCCCGAGCGGCCACGCGCGGCCGGTCGACAGGATTGGACCGCGTGGCCCCGATACGACGAGGCAGGCAGCGGCTACCGGGGCTACTGGTATCCGGTGACCTGGTCGAGTCACATCACCAAGGATCCCAAGAGCTACACCGTCTGCGGCGAGAAGCTCGCGATCATCCGGGACGACGGCAAAGCCTATGCGCTGCACGACCGTTGTCCGCACCGCGGCGTCCCGCTCTCGGAGGGCGACCAGCAGTTCCCGGGGACGGTCAGCTGCCCTTACCACGGATGGACCTTCCGGCTCACCGACGGCAAGCTGGCCGCGGTCATCACCGATGGCCCGGACTCGAAGATCTGCGGCAAGCTGTCAGTGCAGACCTACCCGGTCCAGGAGCGACTCGGCATGGTCTGGGTGTATATCCCGATCGGGAGCGAGCCCGCCACGTCGATCGACGACCAACTCCCACTGGAATTGGTCGAGAACGAGGGCATCGTCGGCGGTCGCATCCAGCGTCGCGGTGGCAACTGGCGTTTCGCGTGTGAGAACGGTTTCGATGAGGGCCACGCGAAATACCTGCACCGGACGTCGCTGTGGCGACTGTTCAAACCGATGCCGACCTGGAATATCACCAGCATCGTGCCCGACGGGCGCTGGATCTACCGGGTGCAAGACGAGGTGTACTGGGAGGCCGACTTCCCGGGTGTCGGTAAGTGGACCAACAAGCGTTGGTGGAAGAAGAAGCCCGATGAGGGCAAGATCTCGCAGATCGGCAATACCGGTGCGGGGCTGAAGGTGAATCCGGTGATCGCCGCGCAGAACTTCCCTGGTTTCGCCTCGTTGTCGATGCCCGGCGTGCTGCGCATAGCGTACCCGACCTTCATCCACTACGAGTTCTACGTGCCGGTGGACGAGGACAACCACCAGTACGTCGGCCTGATGGTCAATTTCGTCACCGGTGTCAAGAAGCTCGGGTTCTACGCCAAGTACCTCGGCGCGATCCGCTGGCTGTTCCACGGCCAGTTCTCCGGGCAGGACGAGTGGATGGTCCGCGTCACCGACGCGCCACCGGAGAAGTTGTATCGCCCAGACGTGTCGCTGACCGCGTGGCGAAACCTGGCCGAGCGGGAATACGCCGAAAAGATCGCCGCCGCGGTGGCATACGCACCCGACCCGCCGGTCCGGGCGGCGCGCGAACACCGTAAGCCGGTGGCGCGCAACCCTGTCGCACCGGCATCCGAGGCCACCGCACCCGGCGTCGAGGCCGGCGCCACACCGGCCACCGGCACCACCGAGTAGAGGAGACCTCCGATGTTCAAGACCCTCATGAGCGTGACAATCGGCGTGCTGCTGGCCATGGGCGCGCCAAAGGCCTGGCGCCTACTCGCCGCGCGCACCAATACCCAGGTGCACCAGGTCAACCCGTGACCGTCGGCGCCGATCCGCTCGCCGGTCTCGACGAGACTCGGCGGCGGTGGACCGAGCAGGCGTGGGCTCGAATCGACCGGAAACGGCTGCGCGACCTGATCGCCGCCATGGTGGACATCGCGAGCCCCACCGGTGATGAAGCGCCGCTCGCGCGGCACATCACCCGGACCCTCGCGGAGCGCGGCATCGAGTCGCACACGATGTATCTCGATGACCGGCAAGCCAATTCGTGGGGGCGACTGCGCGGCGACGGCACCGGACCCGACCTGTTGCTGTACGCGCCGATCGACACCGTCACAAGCGGGAACGTCGAAGAAGACCTGCCATGGGCCGCGGACACGCTGCGACCGGACCTCACCGCGCGAGCGGTGGCCGACGACGACTACGTGATCGGTCTCGGCGCGTCCAACCCCAAGGGCCACGCAGCGTGCGTGCAGGCGGCCGTCGAAGCGATCCGCGCCGCCGAGCTGCCCCTGACCGGGGACCTGCTGGTCGGATTCGGTGCCGGCGGGATGCCGACCAACGCGCGCCCCGGTGTCGGCAACCCGCGCCGCAATACCGGTCAGGGAGTCGGCTGCTCCTTCCTGCTCGAGCAGGGCGTCTGGGCGGATTTCGCGCTCATCGCCAAACCCGGGTGGACGGTGTCGTGGGAGGAGGTCGGTCTGAGCTGGTTCGAAATCACCGTGTACGGCAGCCATACCTATGTCGGGTCGCGGCATCGACTTCCATACCGCAACTCGGTGGCGCTCGCCGGGGAGGTTGCGCTGCGACTGGAGCGCTGGTTTCCGGAGTACTCGGCCGCGCACCGCGACGGGCTGGTGTCGCCGCAAGGCATGGTCGCCAACATTCGCGGCGGTTGGGAGCGCACCGCGTCGTTCACCCCGCAATTGGTGCGGATGATGGTGGATCTGCGGCTGAGTCCGCGCACGACGCCGACAGCGGCGAAACGTGAAATTGTCGCGGCGGTGCGTTCGATTGCCGCCGAACTCGATGCCCGCGTCGATGTCGAACAGATCGTCGCCATTCGAGGTGAGTCATCTGACCCTCGAATGTGGTTGTGCCGCAGCGCTGTTCAAGCATGGGAGGCGGCGGACGGCGGCCCGCACCGCGAGGTACGCGACGGCAGCGGCGCCACCGACGCGAACATCCTGCGCGGCCGCGGCATCCCCACCGTGCGGGTCGGCATGCCCAAGGTCCTCGACGCGCCCTTCGAGGTGGATTTCGCGATGGGCATGAACACGGTGGAGCTACGCGAAGCGGAGCGGCTGACCCGATATCTCGTCCGCGTCGCCGTCGACACAGTCACCCGGACACTCGAGGAAGTAGGAATCAACTGATGGCGAAGATCGTGCTCGGTGTCGGCGCCTCGCACAGCACCCTGATGAACACGCACTGGGAGGAGACCACCCACAAGGCCGAGGCCGAGCGTTTCCGAGACGCACTGTACGCGACCCGCGAGCGCATCGCCGCGGCACGACCGGACGCGGTGATTCTGCTCGGCTCCAACCACTTTCGCGGATTCTGGCTCGACTTGATTCCGCCGTTCACGCTCGGTGTCGGCGAATGCAATGCCAGCGGCGAATCGGGCACGCCCGCCGGACCACAGCAGGTCGATGTGGCACTCGCACAGCACCTGGCGGCCGAGGTCATCGAGGGCGGTCGGTTCGACCTCGCCTTCTCCGCCAGGCTGCAGATCGACCACGGCCAGTCGCACGCCATCCAATACCTGCTCGCGGGACTGGATGTCCCGATCGTGCCCCTGGTGGTCAATGTGTTCGCGCCACCGCTGCCGACGTTCAAGCGGTGCGAAGAACTCGCTCTCGCGCTCGGTGCGGCGATCGAATCCTTTCCGGAAGACAGGCGGGTGGTGGTGATCGCCTCCGGCGGGCTCTCCCATCAGCTGCCGTGGCCGGACTGGCGTGATCCACACGGCGAGGACGAGGACTTCATGGTCCAGGCCTGGCTCGACGGCAGGGAGAATTGGGCCGACTACGACGTTCGCCGCCGCCAGATCATCCGGGCAGCCGAAGCCGCTATCTCCCCGGAGTTCGACAACCGAATCCTCGACCTGTTCGAAACGGGCAAGGCGGCCGAACTGGCCGAGTACACCACCAGCGAGCTGGAGGAAGCGGCCGGAAACGGCGCCCAGGAATTGCGCACCTGGCTGATGATGGCGGCGATCATGAAATACATTCCCGCGCAACGGCTTGCCTACGAAGCGATTCCGGAATGGTTGACCGGTATGGGCGTCGCAGTCCTCGATCCTGCCACGCGGCCGACGCATTGATTCGCTAGCTTTCCCACCCACCATTCGTAAAGGAACAACGCATGACAATCTGGAATGAACTGGCCGGACTCGACTTCACGGTGCGGACCGTCGACGCGGGCGGCGTCCCCACCCGCGCGCTGCAGGCCGGCTCCGGGGACGAGGCGGTGGTGTTCCTGCACGGAACCAGCGGTCACCTCGAAGCCTTCGCCCGCAATATCGCCGCTCACGCCCGGTCCTACGAGTGCCACGCCATCGACATGCTCGGGCACGGTTACACCGGAAAGCCCGACTACCGCTACGAAATTCCGCGCTACGTGGAGCATCTGGTGAATTACCTCGACGCGGTCGGGCTGGCCGAGGTTCACCTGGTGGGCGAGTCGCTCGGCGGTTGGGTGGCGGCACAGCTGGCCAGCGAGCAGCCCGAGCGGGTTCGCTCGCTGCAATTGCTCGCCGCCGGCGGCACGGTCGCCAACCCCGAGATCATGCAGCGCATCAAGACCTCGACCACCAACGCGGTGCGCAACGATGACATCGAGTTGACCCGCGCCCGGCTGCGGTTGCTCATGCACGATCCGGTGCACGCGACCGAGGAACTGGTCGCAGCCAGGCATCGCATCTACCATCAGCCCGATTTCGTGGCGAACATCCACAACCTGCTTTCCTTGCAGGAGATGGAGATCCGGCAGCGCAACCTGCTGCGTCCGGACCGGCTCGCGCGCATCAAGGCGCCCACGCTGGTGGTGTGGGGCCACGAGAATCCCTTCGGCGACGTACCGGAAGCCAAGAAGATGGCCGAGGACATTCCCGGGGCACGGCTGCGGCTGTTCACCGAATGCGGCCACTGGCCCCAGCATGAGCAGGCCGCACTGTACAACCCGCTGAGTCTGGAATTCCTTGCCGAGGCGTCGGCGCGCGCGAAGAGTGTCGCCTGAGGCTGCGGGTGAAATGTTGCCGACCGGTAAGTTTTCGCGAGCGGTCCGCTCGGTGGACCGGATTGGTATTCGTGCCACGGCGGTGCGTTTAGTTTTCTTCATCACACCCCGCGAGTGCGGAACAGATAAGAAATAGCGAAGGTGGGCACATATGGCCTGGCGATCGAAATTCGGCAAGGTAGCCCTTGCCTCAGCAGCGTTGGTTCTCGCGATTACCGCGGTGGCCTGTACCCGGCCGGCTACCAAGACCACCGCGAACGGCAGTGGTGGCGCCCTGCGAATCGCGGTCGGAATCGACGCGTCGTATGCGCCGTTCTTCCTCGCCGACCAGGAGGGCATGTTCGCCGATGCGGGTCTGGACGTCCAACTGGTCCAGTTCGGTCGCGGCGGCGAGGCCGTCGACGCGCTGGCAACCGGACAGGTGCAGGTCGCGGGCAGCTCCGACACCACAACCATCGCGCAGCTGCGCCAGAATCCCTCGCTGCGGGCGATGTATTCCTACGAGGTGTCCGGCGACTACATCAAAGTGGTCCTGCGCAACGGCGTCGACTCCGCCGCGGGCATCAAGAAGATGGGCGTCGTGGCGGGGTTGAGCCAGATCTCCACCACCAAGTACCTCGAGGCAAACCACGTGCCGGCGGGGTCGGTGAAGATGATCGACGCGACGCCCACCGATATGCCCGCGCTGCTGAGCCGCGGCGACATCGACGGCTATGTGCTGTGGGAGCCGTGGCCTGCCGCGGCGCTGTCGCAGGGCACCGGTCACGTTGCCGCCGTCACCGGCGACTACGACTGGTTCTACCACCACTGGGCGATCACCACCGAGCCATGGTTGCGGGCCAACGACGCCACCGCCCGTTCGATCGCCAAGGTGCTCGACGAGGCGACCAAGCGGGTCGAAGCCGACCCGCAGCTCGCGGCCACCACCACCAAGAAGGCGGTCAACGTCGAAGAGGACCAGACCGTCGCCGCGACCGGCGAAATCGACTTCGGCGTCCACAATCTGACCGACAAGGACGTCGCGTCCGCACAGTCGGTTGTCGACTTCTACAAGACGATCGGCGTTCTGTCCGAGCAGCCGGACCTGACCTCCGCGCTCCTGCTCGACTGGTATCAGGAGGGCAAGCCATGACTGCCACCACCACGACCGGTGTACCCATCGATCTGCGCGAGCTCGGCATCAGTTTCGGCGACGCCGAAATAGTCTCGGAAATCAACCTGCGGGTGCGCCCCGGCGAGTTCGTCTGCCTGCTCGGGCCGAGTGGCTGCGGCAAGTCGACCCTGCTCTCGGCCATGGCCGGTTTCGTCAAGCCGAGTGTGGGCGAGATCGTCTGTGCCGGAGACGAGGTCGCGGGCGGGAATCCGCACGCGGGCATGGTCTTCCAGAGCTCCGAGGCGTTGTTCGAATGGATGACGGTGAGCCGCAACGTCAGCTACGGACCGCGGATGAACGGCGCGAACAAGGCCGAGCAGGCCCGCATCGCCGCCGAGTATCTGGCGATGGTCGGGCTGCCGCACTCGGGCAAGAAATTCCCGGCGCAGCTGTCGGGCGGTATGCGCCAGCGCGTCCAGATCGCGCGCGTGCTCGCGAACCAGCCATCGCTCGTGTTGATGGACGAACCATTCGGCGCACTCGACGCACAGACCCGGCAGGTCCTGCAGATCGAGCTCGACAGGATCTGGCGGCACACCGGCTGCACAGTTGTCTTCGTCACCCATGACATCGACGAGGCACTCACCCTCGCCGATCGGGTGGTGGTGATGTCAGCCGGTCCGAAGGCCGGCATCAAGAGCATCTATGAGGTGCATGCGGCGCGACCACGCGACCGTGCCGACCCCGGCGTGATCGAACTGTACGAACAGCTCCGTGACGATATCCGCGCCGAGGTCGTCGCGTCGCTGCGCAATCAGGGCATCGAAGAGGAGCAGCTATGACCGCCGTCGTGCAGACCCCCGCCCCGGTGCGTCCGGCCTCGGCTCGGCGCACCCGCACGAAGAACCGAAGCACCGGCCGTGCAGTGCTGCATACGGCCGTGCTGTGGACGGCCTCGGCGGCCATCGGCCTCGCTATCTGGTCGTTCCTCGCCTGGTGGTACGGGCCGACGACTATCGCGTCTCCGGTCGAAGTGTGGTCGGCCGCACGCGAACTCGCCGCGAGCGGGGTGCTGTGGACCTCGATCTCGGCGTCCGCGCAGCGCATCCTGATCGGCTGGGCTCTCGGCGTGGTGATCGGTGCGCCGATCGGCATCCTGATGGGCCGGGTCAACCTCGTCCGTCAACTGCTCGACCCCTACATCGAGTTCTTCCGGTTCATTCCACCGATCGCGTTCGTGACCCTGGCGGTGGTGTGGTTCGGGATCGGCGAGACGTCCAAGATTGTGCTGATCTTCTACACCTCGGTGTTCATCGTGACCGTCAGCACCATCGCGGCGACCGTGGCGATCAGCGAAAGCAAGCTGCAGGCCGCGACCAACCTCGGTGCGAACAAGCTGCAGATCATGCAAACCGTGGTGCTGCCGTCCTCGGTGCCGGGCATCGTCACCGGCGCCCGCCTCGCCATGGGCAACAGCTTCCTGACCATCGTCTCCGCCGAGATCGTCGCCGCCGACCACGGCATCGGCTCGATGATCTGGCAGGCCCGCAACTACGGGCGTATCGACTGGACCTTCGTCGGCATCATCGTGCTCGGCATCATGGGCTTCCTGTTCGATCGGGTGCTGCGAGTGTTGTCCACCCACTACCTGTCGCGCTACGGCGTCAAGTAGCCGCCAGGTACGTCGAAATAGAAGGGACGCAATGACTTCCGCACCGAATATCGCCGAACTCGCCGGCATCCCCGGCCGGCCCGAATACTCGGATGTCGACGACGAACGCCGCCGCCGCAAACTGGCGGTCGTCGGTGGCTACCGGATCCTGTCGCGCTTCGGGCTCGACGAGGGCATCTCCGGACATATCACCGCCCGCGACCCCGAGCGCCCCGACACATTCTGGACCGCGCCATTCGGCAGGCACTTCGCCTGCGTACGGCCCGAGGAGCTCTTACACGTCGGCTCCGACGGGACCGTCCTATCCGGCGACGGCCCACTCAACCGTGCCGCGTTCGTCATCCATTCGAAGGTGCACGAGGCCCGGCCCGACGTAATCGGTGCCGTGCACGCGCACGGACTGCACGGCAAGGCGTTCGCCGCACTGCATCGGCCGCTGCGCCCGATCACCCAGGACGCCTGCGCGTTTTACCACGATCACTCCGTTTACGAGGAGTACCACGGGGTGGCGCTCGACGAGGAGGAAGGACTGCGGATCGCCGCGGCGCTCGGTGACAACAAGGCCGTCATCCTCGCCAATCACGGGCACCTGACCGTCGGAACCTCGGTGGAGAGCGCGGTGTGGTGGTACGTCTCGATGGAGCGTTCGATGCAGGCCGAGCTCGCCGCGCTGGCCGCGGGTGACCCGGTCGTCCTGCACGACAAGATCTCCGCACAGACCTACGAGGCAGTGGGTACCGAGAAGGTCGGATGGTTCGCGTATTCGACCATTATTCAGAAAATCGCCTCGGATGAGCCGGGGGTGTTCGGCTGACGCGTAGCGGCGACCGGACTGCGACGGCGGGTCCGTCGGCACCTGCCGGGGTGTCGATGGACCCGCCGTTCTTTCGGTCCGGCGGATCCGGTGCGCCTGGTCTGCCCAGCGGACCGATTTCATTTATCAAGCGCCACACCGTTATTACCGTTGCCGACATGAACGGATCGCGCCAAGCCTCGACAGACACCGAACTCGATGTCGACATACTGATCGTCGGGGCAGGCCCTGCTGGGCTCTACGCCGCGTACTACGCCGGGTTCCGAGGGTTGAAGGTGGCCGTGATCGACTCGCTGTCGGAGGCCGGCGGTCAGGTCAGCGCAATGTATCCCGAAAAGGCTATCCTCGATATCGCCGGATTTCCGTCGGTACGTGGGCGCGATCTCATCAGCGGGCTGCTCGAACAAGCCGCCCCCTACGACCCGGCCTACCTGCTCGGCGAGCAGGCACAGAGCCTCATCCATCGCACCGACGGCCGAGTCGTGATCACCACGAGCAAGGACCGCACCATTACCGCCGGTGCCGTAGTGATCACCGGTGGGATCGGGATATTCACGCCGCGACCGCTGACCAAGGGGCTCGACTTCATCGATCGCGGCCTGAGCTACTTCGTGCCCGACCTATCCGCGCACGCGGACAAGGATGTGGTCATCGTCGGCGGTGGCGACAGCGCCTTCGACTGGGCGGTGCACCTCGAGTCGATCGCCGCGTCGGTGACCCTGGTGCACCGACGTGACAAGTTCCGCGCGCATGCCGCGACCGTCACCAAAGTGCGCGACAGCGGCGTACGGATGCTCGTCAACGCCGACATCGCCGCGATACGCGGCAATGGCTGGATCACCGAGGTCGACGTCGCGCACCAGGTCGACAAGACCACCACCACGCTTCCCGCACAGTCGGTGATCGCGGCACTCGGCTTCACCGCCGACCTCGGCCCGATGACGCGGTGGGGCATCGAGATCGACTCGCGCCACATCGTCGTCAACACCCGCATGGAGACCACCGCACCGCGGATATACGCCGCCGGTGACATCACCGACTACCCGGGCAAGGTCCGGCTGATCGCCGTGGGATTCGGCGAGGCGGCGACCGCGATCAACAACGCGGCCGCGGCACTCGACCCGGATGCCGAGATCTTCCCCGGTCATTCCACCGAACAGGAGGGCTGAACAATGGCTTTCGTCATCGGCGAAGCATGCGTCGACTACACCGACCGCTCGTGCATGGAGGAGTGCCCCGTCGACTGCATATACGAGGGTGAACGCAAGCTATACATCAACCCGACCGAGTGCATCGACTGCGGCGCTTGCGAACTCGCCTGCCCCGTCGAGGCGATTACGGTGGATCGCAAGGCCGACCCGGATTTCAAGGAGGACGCCAAGCGGTTCTTCCTCGAGATCCTGCCGACCCGTTCCGAGCCACTCGGCAATCCCGGTGGCGCGGCGAAAATCGACGTGGTCGGCGTCGACACCCCGATGGTGGCGGCGCTGTGACCGGTATCAGCACTGGGACCGGCAGCGGCACTGGGACTTTGGGAGGCACCGAGAGCTCGGATGACACTGGGACACGAGTGCGATTCGGGTACGCCGACACCTCTTTCGGTCAGCTGCACTACGCCGAGCAGGGCAGCGGTCCAGCATTACTGCTTTTGCACCAGACCCCGCGATCCTGGGACGAGTTCCGGGAACTGATTCCGTTGCTCGCCAATGAGTTTCGGGTGATCGCGATGGACATGCCGGGGTTCGGCGCCAGCGCCGCGCTGCCAGCGCCCCAGACGATCGAGGCGTACGCCGGTGCGGCATGGGAACTGCTCGACGCGCTCGGCATCGAGCGAGCCACGGCGTTCGGCCATCACACCGGCGCCGCGGTAGCGATGGAGATGGCGGCCGAGCGGAGTGCGTGCCTCGACGCTGTCGTGTTGTCGTCGTGTCCGTGGGTGGACGCGGCCTATCGGGCCGGACACTCGGGCTCCGGCGGCGTCGACCGCGCCGACCACACACCCGACGGCGAGCACCTACGGACACTGTGGGAGCTGCGCCGGCCCTACTATCCGGAACCGGTGACCGAGCTACTCGACCGGTTCGTTCACGACGCGCTCTCCTTCGGCATCGACCCGGCCGAGGGGCATCGAGCCTGCGGCCGATACCGGATGGAGGAACGGATCGGGGCGGTGACCGTGCCGGTGCTGTTGATGGCCGGGGGCGCGGATCCGTTCGCGCTGCCGAACCAGCCACATTTGCGCAAGCACCTGACCGCAGCGCCGAACGTGGACGAAACGGTCATCGACGACGGCACCGTAGCACTGATCGAAACGCAGGCCGTGCGGGTGGCCGACGCGGTACGCGCGTTCCTGAGCTCGCAGGTAAACAATGTGGAACCGATCCACTGAACGGACCATCGGAAGTGCGCCCCGTCACGGCGACGCCTATAGTCGCATGGGTTGAAGGCATCGTGCTTCAACGTCAGGAGGCACCCCGTGACTCGAGCAGCCGCGCAGCAATCAGCCGATCTCGGTTCGGTGATGCCGATCGACCCCGCCCACGCGCCCGGATCAGACCTGTCCTCGGTCCTCGGCAAGGCCAGGTTGATCCTGGAGGCTTTCGACACCGACCACAGCGACCTCTCGCTCACCGAGCTGGCCCGCCGCAGCGGCGTCGCGAAGGCGTCCGTGCACCGGCTGGCCAGCGAGTTGGTCGAGTGGGGTCTACTCGAGCGAGCGGGCACGAAGTACCGGCTCGGCCTGAGACTCTTCGAGCTCGGCCAGTTGGTGCCACGGCAGCGGATCCTGCGCAGCGCCGCACTGCCCTATATGGAAGACCTCCTGCTCGCCACGCAGGAGACCGTGCACTTCGCGGTCCGCGACGGCATCGACGTGTTGTATGTCGAAAAGATCATCGGGCACCGTGGCCTCAACCAGCAATCACGGGTGGCCGGCCGATTGCCGCTGTACTGTACGGCAACCGGCAAGATGATCCTCGCCTTCTCCCCGCCATCGGTGTTCGACCAAGTGGTCGAACAGGGCTTTACCGCACTGACGACCCGGACCACCATGTCGGTCTCGCTACTGCGTCAGCAGCTCGAGCGGATGCGCAAGGAACAGTTGGCCGTCGAGGTAGAGGAAACCCGCCTCGGCTACATGAGCGTCGCGGTTCCGGTCTTCAGCGGCCCCGCGACCCTCGCCGGCGCGCTATCGGTAACGGGCCCCACCGCCCGGCTCAACGTCAGCCGGGTGACCGGAGCACTGCGCACCGCAGGAGTGGGGATCAGCCGCGCCCTACAGGCGATGAAGTGCACGCATACGGCAAACGGCCCGGCCACTCGCGCACCGTCGTGCAGCCCGACGATGTGCTCGTTCAACGGCTGCGGCAACTAGTTTCGCTGAGGCGCCGTATCACCACGATCACGTCCAAGGTGCTGCCCCAGCGGCTCGCCCACGGCGGGCTCGGTCGCAACGCATTGCCGGGAGTCATCGGCGCCGCGCTCGGACATCGGCGACGGGAAGGTTGATCTAGTCGAGTCGCTCAGCGGAAGTACCGGTTTGCGATTGCTCGGCATCCCAAGTATTCGGGCCGATACCGCGCGCCCGAAGCTCCGATTTGCGGACCTTTCCGGTCTCGGTGAGTGGTAGCGCGTCGACGGTTTCGAAATATCGTGGCACCGCGAACACGGCCAAACGGTCGCCAGCGAACCGGCGTAATTCGTCGGGATCGATCGGTATGCCGTTGTGTGGCACGATCGCGGCCATCACCTCGTCCTCGGCCAGGTCCGACGGCACCGGGAATACCGCTACGTGCTCGACGGTCGGATGCCGGGCGAGCACCTCCTCGACCTCGGCCGCGGAAATATTCTCACCGCGGCGACGGATGATGTCCTTGATACGGTCGACGAAGCGAAACCAGCCGTCGGACTCGCGGACTACCCGGTCTCCGGTGCGCAGCCAGGCATTCGGCGGCTGCGGTGGCTCCCCGATGTAGCCGAGCGCGAAACCGCCGGGCAGTGTGGTGCGGACCGCAAGTTCACCCGCCGTGCCATCCGGAACTGCCCGGCCCGCATCGTCGATCACCTGGGCGTCGTAGCCCGGCATTACGGTGCCGAGATAGCCGGGGCGGCGATCGCCGGGCAGCGTTCCGAGGACGAGATTGGTTTCGGTGCTGGCGAATCCGTCGACCAGTTCGACGCCGAAACGTGCGCGGAACGGGGCCAACAGCTGCTTCGGCGTGGCAGGGGAAAGCGCTCGGGTGACGCGATGGTCGCGGTCGCTGGGCGCGGACGGTGCTGCGGCGAGCATCGCGACCATGGCGCCGAGCAGGTACACCACGGTCGCGTCCGCGTCCGACACTCGACGCCAGTGCTCCCGCACCGAGAAGTGTTGTCCGAGTACGAAGGTGGCGCCGGCGACGAGAGCCTGGAACAGGGCGTTGATGGCGTTGGTGTGGAACAGCGGTAAGCCGTTGTAGAGCACGTCGTCGGGGCCGAGCCCGAGGGAGGCGCCGACTCCGTACCCCCACCAGAGAAATTGGGCGTGCGGGCAGCGCACCCCCTTCGGCGGACCGGTGGTGCCCGAAGTGAACAGGATCGCGGCAGTATCGAGGGCCGACACCGCGTCCGCGGGGTCGGGGGCGGATGGGAAATTCGGTCGGGGCACGGTGTCAGTGCCCAAAACCCAACGGTCGCCGGTGAATCCGGTCCCGTCGAGCCGGTCCAGGAACACCGGCTCGACCAGCACATGACGGGCACCCGAAGCGGTGAGCACATGGGCAAGCGCGTCGGCGCGCAGTGCGGTGTTCAGCGGTACCGCGACCGCACCCAACCATCCACAGCCGAGAATCAGGTCGAGCAACTCGATCCGATTGGCGGACATCGCGGCCACCGCGTCGGTGGCGCGCACGCCGCGAGCCGCCATCGACGCCGCCATCGACGCGGCGCGCTGCGCGAGATCGGCGTAACTCAGGCATAAGTCGCCGACCCGCAGCGCCGGGTGGGCGCCACGACTCTCGGCGCGGTCGATCAGTAGCGCCGGAATGGTCATGGCCACCGGCAACCGCGGTCGATCGGATGCGGGGACGGTGTTGCTGCTGGTCTTCTGTGCACTCATGTGGTGTTCAGGGAACCACAACCGCGCGGCCGGTGACTTTCCCCTCCCGCATCAACCGCAAGGCGTCGGCGATGTCGTCGAGCGGAAACTGTTGCACGGCGAGCCGGATCTCGCCTGCCACGAGCCGATCGATGAGCTGCGGGGCGAGCTCGATTTGGCGGTCGGTGCGGCGCATCATGTTGACCGGCAGGATCGCCACGTCGTTGAGCAGCCAATTGGGCAGGTCGATCCGAAGTTCGGTGCCGAGCGTGTAGCCGATCAGCGCGGCGCGCCCACCCGGCACCACCCATTCCAGCAGCGGTGGCAGACAGTCACCGCCGAGGGTATCGATCAGCACCTCGGCCCCAGGCTCCGACCCGAGCGCCGCGGCCAGCTCCGGCCCGCGTCCGACGACCGGGCGCACGCCGGGCGGCAGCAATGCCGCCTGCTCCTCGCGAGGCACGACACCGATCACCTCGGACGCGCCCGCGAGCAGCGCGAACTGGGCGGCCATAGATCCCACCGCGCCCGACGCGCCGGACACCACGACTCGCTCGCCGGCGGTCACCCGGGCCACGTCGTTGACCGCGACGAAACCGGTCGTGCTCGGCAGGAAGAAGGTGGCGGCAACCTGCGGTTCGAGCCCGGAGTCGAACGGGGTGAACGCCTTGTCGGCGGCAACCAGGTATTCCGCCCAACAGCCGGGCTTGAACAGCCCGATCCCGCCGCCGCGCACGAGAACCCTGGTGCCGGGCGCCAATGTGTCGGACTCGATGACAGTGCCCGCACCGTCGGTCCCGCCGATGTGCGGCAGCGTCGGACGGATATTGAAGGTTCCGCTGGCGACGGTGATGTCGAGGTGACCCAGCGCCGCCGCGTCGATGCGAACCAGCGTCTGTCCCGCGCTCCTGGCCGGGGTCTCGATCTCGTCGATGATCGGGGCCTGGTCGTAGTTGTGCAGTCGCGCAGCGCGCATTGTGTTCTCCTCCAAGGACTTTCGGGTGCGGGTCAGGACAGGACCGAGTCGGCGCGCAGTCGCGCGATGGTCTCCGGCGAGTATCCGGCGACATCGCCCAGCACCGCGTCGGTGTCGGCACCGAGCAGCGGCGCGGCCCGGCGCACCGCGACCGGTTCGCCGATCCGGATGGGTGCGCCCTCGTGCAGGAAGGGGCCGACGCGCGGGTGGACGCCACGCACGTAGTAGCCGCGCGCCCGGAGCTGCGGGTCCGCTTCGACCAGGTCGCGTCCGTTCTGCACCGCGCCCGCCGGGACTCCCACGCTCTGCAGCTGCTCGGCGGCGAGGTCGGCCGACATGGACACAGTCCACGCGCTGACTACAGTGGCGATCTCGTCCTCGTGCTCGCGTCGGGCCTCGGCGGTTCGGAAGCGTTCGTCAACAACCCATTCGGGCCGTTCGATCACCACACACAGCCGCTCCCAATCGTCCTGGTCGCGTACCGCGATCGCGCACCAACGGTCCGGTCCGAGACAGCGGAACACACCGTGCGGGGACATGGTGGGATGCGCGTTACCCATCGGGACCGGAGCCCGTCCGGTACCGGCGGCCCGCACGACACTGGTGCCCATATGCGAGGCCATCGCCTCGTACTGGGACAGGTCGACGTGCTGGCCTCGGCCAGTGCGGTCCCGGTGGCCGAGGGCGGCGAGAACTGCCGTGGCGGCCTGTAATCCGGCCACGATGTCGCCGTGCCCGTAAATCACCCCGACCACTTCGTCGGCGCTCCAACCGGTCATAGCCGTCAAACCCGCTGCCGCGGAGACGATATCGGCGTAGGACACCCAGCCGCGCAGCGGCCCGGTGTGGCCCATCCCGGACATCGACACATACACGATGTCCGCACGCAGCTCGCGCATCCTTTCGTAGCCGAGGCCCATCTTGTCCATGACGGCCGAGCTGAAGTTCTCGATCACCACGTCGCTGTGCGCAATCAGGTCCGCGAGCACGGCCAGTCCCGCCGGGGAGCGGGTATCGAGGGTGATGCTGCGTTTATTGCGGTTGACGTCGTTGAAGTAGCCGCTGGTGTCCGGATCGTCGTGCGGTCCGCGCGACAGATGCATAGCGGGGGCGAAGCGGGTCGGATCCGGCCGCCCGAGCGACTCCACTTTGACGACATCGGCGCCGTGGTCGGCGAGGATACGGGTGCAATAGGGGCCGGCGAGTACCCAGGTGAGGTCGAGCACGCGGATTCCGTCGAGCGGCATCCGGCCGCTGCCCGTGGCTGTGGCCGCATGCCGTGCCGCGCTCTGCGCTCGGCGCGGACCCAGCAGCGCCTGATGCGCACCGAGTTCGGGCACGATCAGCGCACGGACTCGCTCGCCCTCGGGGAAAGCGAATCCGAAACCGAGGTCGCGGGTGACGGATTCGCCGGACAGCACGTCGAGAAAGAAGTCCCGATCGTTGAGCTGCGGGTTGAGTAGCAGTTCGTCGGGGCGGTCCACCGCGGCCCACGGCAGTTTGCGTGCTTGGGCCGCGACCGCGAATTCCTGCTTGGTCCACTTGCCGAGGAAGCGCTGCACAACCTCGAAGACGTGGTCCTGGTGGATCTTTCGTTCCACCGGATCGTGCCAGCGCGGATCGTCGAGGTCCTCGGCGGCACCCTCCTCGATCAGCCAGGCCAGTAGTGCGTCCCACATGCGTGGGCTGCCGCCGAGCCCGCCGCCGAGGTATCCGTCGGCGGCACGGAACAGCCCATGCGGCACCAGCGGATGCACCCGGCCCGGGCGTGGCGGCACCCGATCCTCATGCAGGTAGGCGAGGGCGCCTGCCTCGAGGGCGGCCGCCACGCACTCCTGCGCGGCGATGTCCACCCTTGGGACCGGGCCGTGCGCGCGCATTCGGAGTCCTAGCAGGGCTCCGATCGCGGCGTTCACCCCAGCGAGCTGTTCGGCCTGCCCCTCGGGCAGCGCGAGCGGTGGACCATCCGGATCGCCGACCTGTCCGAGCATGCCGCCGAGCGCCGCGACGACGAGGTCGGTTGCGGCCCAGCGTCGGCGCGGACCGTCCGACCCGAACGGCGTCACTCGGACATGGACGGTCGAACCATGCTGCGGCACAACGGGTTCGGTGCCGACGTCGCTACCGTCGAGGAAGATGTCGGCCTCGGAGACCAGACGGGACAGGTTGCGCCGTCCTGCCTCGGTCGCGAGGTCGATGACCACCGACTTCTTGCCGGCGTGCCAGTGCGCGAAGGCGTGCCCGTCGAACTCGCGGCGGGCCGGGTCACCTTCGGGCGGCTCGACGAGGATGACGTCGTATCCGAGCCCGACGAGAATGCGCCCGGCGGATCGGATGAACGGGCTCGACAGCTCCACAACCCGACCAGCAGATTCGACCATCGCTACTCCGTTCTCTTTGTGTTGTCCCGGTCCGCGTGTTCCCGGCGGCCGAGTTGGCCCGAACCTACGTTCGGTGACGTCGCCGGGAAAGCGTTTTGTTCTGCTGAACGGACCGAACCGGTCGATGATGCAGCAGACTCAGCCCTCAAGCCGGTGGGCCCGCGACATGCTTGCTCACCCAACCGCGCAGCAGCCCGGTGTCGGTGTCGACAGGCCCAGAGATCTTGTTCTGGCCCTGAAAGAACTCCACGAGGGAATCGGCGCGGGTGAGGTCGTCTTCGGTGAAATCCCGTACACCGAAGTCGATCTGGGTGACGGTACGTTTCGCCGCAGCCGGGTCCATTTGGATGGCGGCCGAGACGGCCTTCGCCGCCCTTTCCGGATCGGATTGCACGATGGCGGCAGCGTCGGCGACGACCCGGAATACGCGTGCGGCGGTGTCCTCGTGCTTCGCGAGCCAGGATTGCGAGGCGAGCAACCACTGTGCGTACTTTGCGCCGAAGTCACCGCTCGTCGCGACGACCTTGCCGCCGGTGCCGACGGCCTGGGCGATCCACGGGTCGAACGAGACGAAAGCGTCGATGTCGCCACGCGCGAGCAGCGCGGGCTGTTCCGGCGGGCCGGTATTCACCAGTTTGGTGCTCGCCGGATCGATCCCGAGGCTGCGCAGGTAGATGTCGGTGAAGTACAGACTGATGCCCGGAAACACCCCCATCGTCTTGATCGACTGCGGAGTAACCCCTTGGCGCAGCACCACTTGGAAGTACCGCTGTGAATCCTCGTAAACACCGAGTGCCCGCAAGCCAGGGTTGGCGGCCATGACGGTCAGGGCGGTCGAGTCCGCGTTGCCCGACATTTCGGAGGTGCCGGCGACGACGTTCTGCGCGCTCGCCGCACCACCCTCGGTCTGGACGATCTGCACGTCCAGACCGGCAGTCTTGAACATGCCCTCCTTGTCGGCAAGGAAGAACGGGGCGTAGGAGGGATCGACGCCGACCGAGATGCGGATCGGGCCGTCCCCGGACGCCGCCTCGGTCGCCGGGCGTGAGCAGGCGGTGGCGGCGAGGGCGACCGCAGCGAGCGCGGCGACGGCGACACACGCGGGTCGCCAAAATCTTTGTGTCATAAGTGTTTTCTCCACGGTAGTCGGGACGACGATTCGATTCGGCTAGCGGCCGGTGAACAACGGGGCCCGCTTGTCCAGAAACGCCTGCAAGCCCTCGGCGGTGTCTGCGGTCGTTATCAGTTCCAGGACGGCGGTGAACTCCACGTCCAGCGCTTGCTCGATAGGCAACTCACGTCCCTGCTCGACAATGCGCTTGAGCAGCCCGATCGTTCGGGTCGGCTTGGCCGCAAATGATCGAGCGAGTTCGGCTATGCGGGAATCGAATTCGGCGTCCGGCACGACCTCGTCGACCAACCCGATCCGCAGCGCCCGCTCGGCCGGGAGCCGGTCGCCGTTGATCATGAGCAGCTTCGCTCGGTGCGCGCCGAGCAGTCGGGGCAGGCGTTGGCTCCCACCCGCGCCGGGAAACAGTCCGAGGCCCATCTCCGGGAACCCGATGGTCGCCGAGGACGTCATCACCCGCATGTCGCAGGCCAGTGCCAGCTCGGCGCCGCCGCCGAGCGCGTGGCCGTTGATCGCGGCGAGCACCGGTTTCGGAGCCGTCTCCAGCAGCCGCGCCACCTCGACCCACGGTCGCATCGCATGCTGGGTCTGCTCGGTGAGCTCGCGCATCACGGCGATGTCGGCCCCGGCGACAAAAAATCGTCCGGTGCCGCGGATAACGATGCAGCGGACGTCGGGATCGGTCCGCAGCGGTTCGAGCGCGCCCAGTAACTCGGTGATCAGGGCGGGGTCGAAGGCGTTGGCCGGCGGCCGGTCGATCCGAACAGTGGCCACTGCATCGGAGATGCTCACCCGCACTCGCGGTGCGGTAGTGGGCGGGTTGGACGTCATCACTGGCTCCGAAAGGTCGGGAAACGTCGGATCATCTGGCAGGTCTCGAGTATCGCCTGCAGCGGGGACGTTGGATATCGACCGGGTCCGGTAGGCGAACCGGAAGTCCGTGGTCAGCTCAGCGGACCGAGTGCGTTGACCGGCCGTTCGGGTGCGCGGCAGGCTGCGGTCGACGCCTGCGCGCTGACCGTGCGGGCCCGGAGTACTTATGGAAGGCGCATCCGATGACCAGATCCTCGACAGTGCAGTCCGCGCGCACCGACGCGGCCCAACGGTTGCTGCGGGCCGAACGTGATCGTGTGCCGTGCAATCCTGTTCGTGAACTCATCGGGTCGGCAGACGTGGTCGCGGCATACGCGGTGCAGTCGGCGGTAGTGGCGGATTCGGTGGCGCGGGGACGGGTGCCGACGGGTCGGAAGATCGGGTTGACCTCGCCCGCGGTGCAGGCGCAGTTGGGTGTCGATCAACCGGATTTCGGAGTGCTGTTCGCGGACATGGACCGTTCCACCGACGACGTGGTGCGGATGAATTTGCTCATGCAACCGAAGGTGGAGGCGGAGGTGGCGTTCGTGCTCGGCGCCGACATCGACATCGACGTGGACGCGGACGCGGAGTCGGTGCGTCGGTTCGTGGCGCTCGGGTTCGCGGCGATCGAGATTGTCGATTCTCGGATCGCGGGCTGGGATATCACCCTGGGTGACACCGTCGCGGACAACGCCTCATCCGGGCTGTATGTACTCGGCGACCAGCTGGCGATCGGGGACCTACCGGACTTGGCGGCGATAACTATGTCGATGAGCGAGAACGGCACCGAGGTCTCCACCGGGGTCGGGTCGGATTGCCTGAGCAGCCCGTGGGCCGCGCTGGCCTGGCTGGCGAACACCGCTCGCGAGTTCGGATCACCGCTGCGGGCCGGTGAGGTGGTGCTTTCGGGAGCGCTCGGGCCGATGGTCCCGGTGCGACCGGGCGGGACCTATACCGCGACCGTCAGCGGAATCGGTTCGGTATCGGTGACTTTCGCGGGAGCCGACGCATGAGTGTGCGGGTGGCGATCATCGGGCCGGGCAATATCGGCACCGATCTGCTGATCAAGATCAAACGGTTGGCCGGGTCCGAGCTGGAGACGGTCGCATTGGTCGGCATCGACCCCGCCTCGGACGGGTTGGCGCGAGCACAGCGGTTGGGGATCAACGCGATCGCCACCGGAGTGCAAGGGTTGATCGACCATCCGCGCTTCGCCGAGATCGATATCGTGTTCGACGCGACATCGGCGAAAGCACATGAGCACAACGAGCGACTGCTGCGTCCATTCGGGAAACGACTGATCGACCTGACCCCGGCGGCGATCGGACCGTATGTAGTGCCGCCGGTGAATCTACATGAGCACCTGGACGCACCGAATGTGAACATGGTGACCTGCGGCGGGCAGGCCACCATCCCGATCGTCGCGGCGATCTCCTCGATCACCACGGTGTACTGGGCCGAAATCGTGGCATCGATCTCTTCCAGGTCGGCAGGTCCCGGCACCCGCGCGAACATCGATGAATTCACCGAAACCACCTCCGAAGCGATCGTGCGGGTCGGCGGCGCACAGCGCGGCAAGGCGATCATCATCCTGAACCCGGCGGAGCCGCCGATGATCATGCGCGACACCGTACTGGCGTTGATCGGGGAGGACCGGCGCACGGAAGTCGTGGCGTCGATCGAGACGATGGCAGCGCGTGTCGCCGAATACGTGCCCGGGTATCGGCTCAAACAGCAGGTCCAGTTCTCGAAGATCGACGAGCCGATGGCGACATTGACCGATCACGAAGGGCCGCTGTGGAAAGTGTCGGTGTTCCTCGAAGTGGAGGGTGCCGCGCATTATCTGCCGTCTTACGCCGGAAATCTGGACATCATGACCTCGGCAGCGTTGGCCGTGGCACGCGCGATCGCCGCACGGGAAGAGGGGGTGCCGGCATGAGTCGGTCAATCGACACGGCCGCGAACACGCGTGTCGGCGGACGTGCGTTCGCCGCGGACGGGGCGGCCCTATATATCCAGGATGTGACGCTGCGCGACGGGATGCACGCGATCCGCCATCGCATCACACCGGCGGATGTCGCGACCATCGCGGGCACCCTGGACCGAGCCGGCGTGGATGCGATCGAGGTTTCGCATGGCGACGGACTGGCCGGACACTCACTTACCTACGGTCCGGGCAGCAACACCGACTGGGAATGGCTCGAGGCGGCGGCCGCCGCGATATCCTCGGCGCGATTGACGACATTGCTGCTGCCGGGGATCGGCACGATCCACGAATTGCGGCGAGCCTACGAGATCGGAGTGCGTTCGGTGCGGGTAGCGACGCACTGCACCGAGGCGGACGTCTCGGCCCAGCACATCGAGACGGCGAAGGACCTGGGCATGGACGTATCCGGGTTCCTGATGATGTCGCACATGGCTGCCCCGGCAGAGCTTTCGCAGCAGGCGAAGCTGATGGAGTCCTACGGCGCGGACTGCGTCTATGTCACCGATTCCGGTGGCCGGCTGACAATGGACGGGGTCCGCGACCGGGTCCGCGCCTACCGCGATGTCCTTGACGAACGCACCCAGATCGGGATCCACGCGCACCAAAATCTATCGCTGTCGGTGGCGAATTCGGTGGTCGCGGTCGAGGAAGGTGCGCTGCGAGTGGACGCGTCGCTGGCGGGGCAGGGTGCCGGCGCCGGAAACTGTCCGATCGAGCCGTTCGCCGCAGTGGCCGACCTGTACGGGTGGAAACACTCGTGCGATCTGTTCGCACTGCAGGACGCTGCCGATGATCTGGTGCGGCCGCTGCAGGATCGACCGGTGCAGGTGGATCGAGAGACACTGACTCTCGGATACGCCGGGGTGTATTCGAGCTTCCTGCGGCACGCCGAGACCGCCGCGGACCTCTATGGCCTCGACACCCGCGACATCCTGGTGGAGGTCGGTCGCCGTGGCCTGGTCGGCGGACAGGAGGACATGATCGCCGACGTCGCGCTCGACCTGCGCGCTCGCACCGGCAACTAATCGGACGCGAGGTCGGGTTCACGAAACCGTGGCCTTCGTCATCGTTGCCGATGAGTGCGGCGAAGACGGGTGCATGTCTTTCAGCAGCGGGCTTCGGCGGTGGCCTTCAGGTCCTTCAACCAGGCCTCGAGGCCCGCACTTCGCCGGTCGTGACGAGCTGATCACCGAACTCATCCGCGGTGGTTTCGAGGTGAGCGTCGACGGGTTTGACGCATACGCCCATGGCGAGCACGGCGTGGGAGTAGCGCTTGCGGCCTCGACCAGGAGCAGTTCAGGTGTGCCGCAACGTCTTTGTGGCGATCTCCAGGAAGTCACGCAGCAAGTTCTCGCGCCGGTCAGCGGTCACGGCCAGGCATGTCTCGAACTCCGGGGCATCGGTCACGAGGATATGGACAAGATCGGCGCGGGCGTAGGACCGTGCGAGGCTCAGCGGGATGAGCGTGATGCCGTGCCCGGAAGCGATGAGCTCGAACTTTTCGTCCAGTGACGATGACCGTCTCGTCGTTGTGTCGAGCATCCGCTCGTCCGCGAGGTCCGTGGTGGTGAGCTCGGGACGGCTCGCCAGCGGATGCGCCGCGGGCATGCAGGCGACTCGGGGCTCGTGGCCGATCGGGATGGTCCGCAACCCGGACTCGTCGAACGGCCGCCGCAGGTACCCGACCTGGGCCCGGCCGTCCCGCAGCGGCGCGTCCTGCTCCCACCAGCGCGTCGGAACGACGTCGGTCTCGACATCCGGATGGCGGGATGCGAAGGCCCGGATTGCCTCCGACACACGCAACCCCGGGGAGAAAGCGATCACGAGCCGTTGGACGCCCCGATCGACGTCGTGCACACGCCGCACCCCCGCATCGACTGCCGCGAGTATCCCCTGTGCCTCCTCGTAGAGCTGCTGCCCGGCGGCGGTCAGCTCCACACTGCGCGTGCTCCGCACGAGCAGACTGCACTCCAACTCTTGCTCGAAAGCCCTGATCTGGCGGCTGAGAACCGGCTGAGCGATGTAGAGCTTTTGCGCCGCTCGGCCGAAGTGCCGATGCTCGGCCACTGCCACGAAGTAGCGGAGCTTGCGCAGATCGAGATCCATGCCTTCAAGGTATCAATTGTCAGGAAGGGTATTGGACGACCGCCGGTGGCCGAGCCGAGACTCGGAACCATGATCGTCATCACCGCACCCACCGGCAACATCGGCAGTCGGCTCCTGGACATCCTGCTCGACGATGCGCCCACTCACGGCGAAAAACTGCGCGTCATCGTGCGCGACCCCGCGAAACTCTCCGACGCGGTCCGCGCCCGCGTCGAGGTCGTCACCGGCTCGCACGGCGACGCCGATGTCATCGACCTGGCCTTCGCGGGTGCGGACGCCGTGTTCTGGCTGGTCCCGCCGGACCCGCAAGCACCGAGCTTGGACGCCGCGTACTCCGGATTCACGCGCGCCGCCGCGAAGGCGTTCGCCGGCAACGGAGTCGGGCACGTGGTCGGCGTCTCCGCGCTCGGCCGCGCAACGCCCGTCGCCGACCGCGCCGGGCACGTGACCGCGTCGCTGGCCATGGACGACCTCATCGCTGGTACCGGCGTGGCCTACCGGGCGCTGGCAAACCCGACTTTCATGGACAACCTGCTGTGGCAGGTGACTTCGATCCGCGACGACGGCGTGTTCACGGGCACCGTCACCGCCGACCGCAAAGCCCCGGTGGCCGCCACCCGAGACATCGCCGCGGCCGCCGCCGGGCTGCTGCTCGACCGCTCGTGGACAGGGGCAGGCGAGGTCCCGGTGCTGGGTCCGGAGGACCTTTCGCCAATTGATATGGCCCGCACCATGTCCGAGGTGCTCGGCCGACCGGTGCGGTACGAGCGGCAGTCGATCGACGACTTCCGCGCCGCACTCACCGGGCGCAGCGTCGGGGACGCGCTCATGCAGGGACTCGTCGACATGATGCGCGCCAAGGACGACGGACTCGACGACGGCGTACAGCGCACCCCGAAAACCGCGAGCCCGACAACTTTCCGCGAGTGGTGTGAAGAGGTCCTCGAGCCAGCGGTCCGGCCGTGAGCGAACCGTTCGTCGATGCCGCGATCACGAGGGCAACATTCTGATCGGCGACGTTGCGACGGAGATATTCGTCGAGGTCATGGTCACGACGCGCTCGGCCCGATGCGCGTGGTCGGCGTTCAGGACATCCACTGCGCCAGCAATCTGGCTAAGGCACCAAGACGAGCTTCCCGGTGGCCCGGTTGTCCTCCATGTACCGGTGCGCCGCAACGATGTCCTCCAGGTCGAAGACACGGTCGAGGTTGGGTCGATAGACACCGGCCTCGACCTGGTGGACGACCCGCTGCAACACTGTCGCGCCCGCGCTGCCCTTGCAGTCGTCGCTGTGGAAAGCCGTGAGCTTGGTTCCGGACGGGATCATCGCAATCGGTTCGAAGTCCGGGAGCATCCATCCACTGAGCGAGCCCGTCATGCACACTGTTCCGCCACGACGTACCAGGCGCAGTGAGTCCACTAGCGTGCTCGCCCCGACGAGATCCAGAATGTAGTCCGGCCCCTCGGGCCATATCGCGTAGACACTCGCTGCCAACGACCCACCGTCATCCTCGAATACGACGTCGACACCAGCCGCGGTCAACGCGTCGATCTTGCTGTGCCGCCGAGTCGTAGCCGCGGTTTCGATCCCGTATCCGGACGCTATCGAGGCGGCCGCCATCCCCAGCGACGAGGTCCCGCCACGAATCAGCAAACGCCCCGCGCTACCCGGCGCTACCCCCAGTGCGTCCAGCGAGCCCTGCGCGGTCAAATATGTCTCGGGCAGTGCGGCCAAAACGTCCCAGGGCAGCGTGGTCCTTACCGGCATCAGCAGCGAATTCGGCAGCAACGCGTACTCCGCGTAACCGCCGTCGAACTCCCGGCCCATCTCGCCCATCACCGCCGCGACGGTCGTTCCCTCCGGCAACGTGGGATCGGTCGAGGCCGCCACGATTCCCACGCATTCGATCCCGAGCACACGCGGGAAGGTCACATTCGGCGAATGTCCTTGACGGGTCCGCAATTCCGACCGGTTCAAGCCCGCACCCTTCACTTGCACCAGGCTCCAGCCATCTCGAACCGCTGGGTTCGGCAACTCACGGATCTCCAGTACCTCCGGACCACCCGCCCTCACACAGACCGCCGCTCGCATTGTCGTCGTGTTTTCGCGCATGTGTTCACAGTCGTCGAAAGGCGGCATGTCCGGCCACCGATAGAATGCCAACTTATGCCCGTTGGCCGCCAACCTCCTCGGACCGCTCCGATATCGCGCCTATGGCCGTCCGGAGGGGTACATCTGTGGCAGTCGGGCGGAACAAGCTCAGCGCATTCCCATCCACGCGGACACCTTGTGTACGCAGCCCGTGGCGTCCTATCGGTGCACACCGAAGTGGGCACATCGATCGTTCCCGCCAATCGAGTCGCATGGACCCCTGCCGGTGCTATGCACTACCACCGCGCACACAGCGACACCGATATGCGCATCCTCTTCCTACCGGCATCCCTGGCCAAGCTCATACCAGGCCATCCCGCGGTATTCATGGTCTCCGACCTCGCCCGCGAAATCCTGCTCACCCTCACGGGCTCGCGCAATTACGACCACGTCGCACGCGACTTCGACCGTGCCGCGAGTGCTCGCCTTCGTCGAGTCCTCGTCGATGAACTCCACCAAGCACCCGAGCAGCCGCTACAACTACCGGAACCACGCGACGATCGGTTACAAGCCATTGCGCGGATGCTGTACGCGCAGCCCGCGGATAACACCGCGCTGGCCGGACTCGGACACCGGATCGGAGCGAGCGCACGCACGCTGAGCCGCCTGTTCCACAACGAACTCGGCATGACGTTCTATGAGTGGCGCACCCAGCTACGCATCTATCACGCACTGATCCTGCTCGCCGACGGCCACGACACCACCCACGCCGCCCACGCCTGCGGTTGGGCGAACCCAAGCAGCTTCATCGCGGCCTTCACCAACCTCGTCGGCACCACCCCGGGCCGCTACCGAACCGATCACCAGCGCGGCACCAACCCATGACCTGGCCAACACATTGGAATCGTGCACTGTCCCACTGGTGAGCGCGTTGGTCACCGAAGGCACTTCGGCGCGACCATCTCCGACCCGGAACTCGAGCCTTGGATGACCGGAAACCCGGTCGCAGGCAGCCGTAGAAGTTGCGATGCGCGGGTGCTAGTCGTTCGACGGGTGCGTTGACAAAGCCGACTCCGACGCTCTGGCGATGTCCATGTCGATCTCCTGGATCTGGATCGTCACGCCATCCGGATCGACGACCCGCAAGCTGCGACCGAAGTCCTCGTCGAAGATCTCATAGTCGTAGCCCTGCGCACGCAACCGACTCCCGACTATTTCCAGCTTCTCGTCGGTCGCGAACCCGAGTTCCACCGACCCGGCCGGGCGTCCCTTCGACACGGTGAAAGCGTGCAACCCGACCGCTCCCGCATCAGCCGAAAGTTGTGCCCACACATCGAGACTCGCATTCGAATCGAACACGAGACCGAGACCGGCATAGAACTTACGGCACGCTTGCACATCCGAGACGTACCTGATGGGCAGGACAGTCAACATTTTTCACTCCTTCTTGGACCCGACGAGACCGAGTATCGGCACAAACCCCACGCCGGTGCCCCTTCCTGCCGGACATCCGCCGGGATTCGACAATTTCGCGGTCGATCTGACGGAATCCGTCATGTCGGCAATCGCAGGGCATCAACGCATCGGGGCAGTAGCCGCCGCCTTCCGCAACGGCGACCCTGCCCGCCCGCACCGGCCCCGCGGGCGCTGGACAGTCGCGTCCGACGGTCAGAGCTGGGAGTTGACAACGGCGCAAACCGCGGAGCCGACCGCATCCGGATGGACCAGGACACCCTCCGGCGGCTCGCCACCCGTGACATCACCGTCGAACATGCCCGTCTGCGTACTGTGTTGCGCGGTGACCAGGAACTTGCCGAGTCTGCGACAACAATGCTCGCCGTGTTGGCCTGATTCAGCCCGTCCAGCGGCCTGCCTTGTTACGCCCTCAGATTGAGGGTGTTGCTGTTGAACTGGCAGGTCAATCCCCCACTGGAGCTTTCGAGCGAGGCGCGGAAGAAGACCTGTTCGTCGGACGGTTCAGTCCGCGGCAGTGTTACCTTCAGGGTGAGCATGTCTTCGATCTGCTGCCGCGCCGTATCGCGGGAAGACCGCATCGTCGAGAAACGCGCCGGACAGGTCACAGGGTAGGCGCGCGAACCCTCAGCTGCGTGTACAAACACGCGCTCCAGGATCCGGCCTCGGGCTCCTAGCTGCCTCGCACGGGCGGCTGAAGCGTGAGGCACCCCCTCTCGGCGATTCATCAGTCCGTCCAGTCGGTTTTGAGGCAGGGTAGATAGCGTGACCGCCTCCGACGCCGTTGGCCTGCCGCTGACATACCGGGTCGAGCTTTCCGAGCCAGCCAGCCGCCGAGGGTGGTGGCGGGTCGCCAATACCGGTAGCGGCGTTCAGGTCGCCGCTGCGCTGAACGAACTGGCGACACGGGTCGACCTCGACAACGCGGGCCACGCAGCCGATGGCCACTGCTGGTATTCCTACGAAGTTCGCTGGCCGGATGGAGTGATGCTGGAAGCCTTCGCGGGCTCGATAGACGCGGTGTTGATCCCCGGCGAACTGCGCGGCCTGGCCGCAATCTTGGTGTCGGCGACCGCGCATGGCCGGGGCGATAGCTGATCGGTGCGGTGACGTCATCACCACCCTCGAACCCGAACTCCCACACCGGCACCCCGACAATCGGTTGACATCCGTGAAAGGCGAGGAGCTCACTTACTCGCGGCCCGGGTTGTCGGAGGCGAGGGCGACGGCGATCTCGATCAGCCGAGCGACCCGTCGCAGGACAAGCGCGGGCACAGCCGGGTCGATACCAGCGGGGATGCCGGCGCCGATGTCGAAGAACAGTGCGTGCACGTCGGCTTCGGTCACAGGTCCGTGCCCAGGCGCCAGAAGCTTCTCGGCGAAACGCCGAACAACGTCCCGCAGTGCCTTATTCAGCGCGGCGAGTTCTTCGTCGTTGCACCGCCATCCGATCTCTTCGGTCAGCGCGAGCAGCTCGGGGTCGACCGGTGCCAGCTCGGCGTCGAGGCGGGTGAGGATATCGAGGTGACGCGCGTCCATCCCTCCAGTGTCGGCCCGAAATGTCGCGATTACGTCGCACCGGCCCGCCACCGAAGAGGCTGAACGCAAGGAGTTTTCGCTCGCGCCGCGGTCATCGAGCTGACCGGAACCCTCCTCCCGGGGACTCCGATAGACGCAGGCTATCGACATGTTTCTGCCGATCCACATCAAATCGACGCCGAGACCGCGGCGTTCAGAGGCCGCCGATATCGGACAGCACGATGAAGGCGGCATCGGCACTGCGCCACAGCACATCAATTTCGGTCCGCGTGGCCGTTTCCAGCGCCGGGTCCTGCTGGGCCAGACCGTTAGTGAAGATCACCACGTTCGCCCCGACGTCGGCCAGCCGCAGCAACGCACCCGATCCCACCCCGGCACCGAACACCGCGTCGAGCCCCTCGCCCAGGAAGTAGAACCGCCACAATGGCCCGAGATCACCACCGTATTCGGTGTTCGTCACCTCGACTATGCGTGATCCCTTGCTAGCGATAGCATCCACGATCTTGAAGTAGTCCGGCGCGTTCGCCGCGGTGGCGTGCACGGCGGCGACCGCGTTGGCCAAATCGACGGAGAGATGCGCGTTGTAACCCGCCATCGCCACTCGTGCCGCGGACAACTCGCAGTCGCGAGTCAGCGCGAAGTAGTGGGCCCACTGCGGTTCGGGTGCACCGCCGGTGAATTCGGCGTGCACATTACGCAGGAACCGCAGGAGCAAATCCAGACTGATCCGATGCGCGAACTCCGGGTCGGCGAAGGCGCTCGGATCACGTTGCAGCGGCATGACCGCGGCCTGTTCGACGGCATCGAGCCCGACAGCGAGCAATCCGCGTCGATCTCGGTGCCGTACCAGGATTTCGGTGACCTGCCGATGCTGTTGCACCGCCTGCTCCAAACGTTGCAGCGAGGTTCCGGCCAGGGTCGTCGTATCGGTGAGCCGCACGATCTCGGCTACCGCCTCGACCGGCAACCGGCTCCCGCAAGCGACATCGAGCTGTGCGGCGGACGCGATCGTCGGAGTAATGAGCGCCACTGTCACGCTCGCCAGAAGCATGACCATCACTGACCGGAGGGAGCGAACCCGCGGACGCCGAAGCGAGATCGGCTCGGCATCGAGGTGCATGTCTGCTGGCCTTCGTTCGGTGTGCGAGTCGACGACTGGCGCCTACTGGGCACCAGCGATGGCGGTCCGTGTGCGCACAGAGTAACCCTCAGAGATCGGAGGACTGCCCCCAGTTCGGCTGACACGCGGGGGTGTGGACTTGCGAGCCGTCAGTGCAGGCCGTATTCGGCCATGATGTTCACCGCGATTCGCGACGGCCCATTCTGGCCGCGGTGATCGGTTCAGGCACTCTGACGTTCGGCCCGCTGCCGGATCAGCTCCTCGACCGCCGTGGGGAGAGTGGTGTCGAAGTCTATGAGTTTGACCCACGTCGGGGTGATGACGATCCGGACCATGCCGTCGTAGAGCGAGCGGACCTCGGCCTCCCACTCGACGCGCTGCTCGGGAGTCATTTCGTAGCTGCCGTTCATCTGCAGGTACTCCTCCGGGATGCCATCCACCACGTCCAACTCCGCTCGACCGCGGATGAGCAGGATCTTCGGCGGGTGCACCTCGGTGTCGATCGTCAACGCAACCTGAGGGTTGTGCCGCAGGGAGGGCAGCTTCGGGGCGTTCTTCGTGGTGCAGACGACGATCTCCGAGCCGTTCCAGGCGAATGCGATCGGGACGTTGCGGGGTGTGCCGTCCTTGGCGACGTAGGCCATCCGCAGCAGGTCGCGGGCCAGGAGTTCCTGGCTGATCCGGAGTTTCAGGATCGCGGCGATCTCGTTCGGTTGCATGGTGGTCGCTCCTTCGTCGCTGTCGTCGAGGCCCGTTCGGCTGCTCGTACCCCTGGGACGCGGCCGCCCGAACGTTCTCGACATCCACTGCAACGGGCTTGTGAGGCCCCCGACTCGGCCAGCAGAGACGAACAGGCACTGCGGGCACCGCGACCAGAGCCGTCGGCCTCGCGAGTCACAGATGTAGTTGCGTCTTCTGCACCTTGCCCATGGCGTTGCGAGGTAGGGCTTCGAGGAAGATGACGTCGCGGGGGCGTTTGTGGCGCGACAGGCTCTGGGAGACGTGCTCGATCAGCGCCTTGTCAAAGTTCCGGGGCGAGGCGCCTTCTGGGACGATATAGGTGATTATGCGTTGGCCGAGGTCGGTCGGGGTGGCCGACGACCACTCAACCGACGCGGTGGCACCTGACCTATCGAGCGTTCTCGGTCGGCGTCCGAGCACGCGACCATCAGCAGATCCGCGAGGCAGCTCTGCCGTTTCTCAACGAATTCCAGTTGGAGACAACCGAAACCATTCACCTGTGCGCGCCCGATGGCGACGAGCTGGTACAGATCGAGCGTCTCGACACCGCGCACCCCCCTGCGCGCATTCCTACCCTTGGGCCAGCGAATCCCCTTGCACGCCTCCGCAACCGGGCTCGCCTTCCTCGCGGCAGGCCCCGACGAGTTCGTCGACGGCCACGTCGCGGGCGGCCTGCCACCCCGAACTCCGCGCACCATCACCGATCCCGATACCCTGCGCCGCACCCTCGATGAGATACGCACCCGCGGCTACTCGATCAACGACCAAGGGCTCAGCACCGGCATCACCGCCATCGGAGCAGCCATTCTCGACGCGCACGGACAACCCGTCGGCTCGATATCGGTATCGGGACCTACGAGCCGATCACCGCGGAAAAGTTTGAAACCTAGGGCAAGGCCGTTCACGAAACAGCTCGAAAGATCCACGCGACACCGTGAATCCAACACAACCCACGGATCGCGGTACGGCTGCTTCCGACGGCCCGCGGCGCCGATTTGTTGTAACAGCTTCCGCCGCAGACGTTTCGGCCTACCGCAGTAGATGGAAGAACCGCAGAACCGTTGCCGCAACCGGACAGCAGCAGGGATGCCGGTATTGATTGCCGCACTGTTCCTATGTGTCGGGTTCGGGTCCACGAACACGTCATCGCAGGTCAGACGTTTGCAGTCGAGTGACCTGAACCACAAAGAGCGTTAGGGTTCGTGTCGGAGTCCTCCTGCCGTCCGGATCGCACGTCGGTGGATTGATCCCTGGCCGGTCACCTGTCCAGGTACCGTGGCTATCTCTCCCCATATCTCGAAAAGAGTTAGGGGCTCGACATTAAAATCAAGACAGCACGTTCACGGCTCACGACCACGTCGTTGTGTGTACCCGCCTTCGCCGCGGCGGTACTCCTCGCCGTTGCACCGCCTGTCTATGCCGCGGCAGGCGTTCCCGGTGCGGACGGCGCGACGGGCACCAGTGAGCACATCGACGGGTTCCCCGGTGGAGACGGCCAGAACGCGACCCCCGACGGCGCGGGGGGCGCGGGCGGTAAGGGTGGTGTCCCGTTGGTCGGCGGGGCCGGCGCGGCAGGCGGTGACGGCGCGGGCACCGGCGCTGGCGGTCCTGGCGGTGCTTCCGCAGCCTCGGGCGACAGCGGTGGCGCGGGTAACGGCGGGAATGGTGGTGTCGGTGCGGGAGCAGGCGCCGGTGGCGCAGGCGGTGCAGGCGGTGCAGGCGGCGGCGGTGCAGTTGGCCGCGGCGGGGATGGCGGTGCCGGCGGAAATGCCAACGGGAATGGCGCAGGCGGCCCTGGCGGCGCAGGCGGATTCGGAGTTGACGGCAGTGGCGTCGGCGGGAATGGCGGCTCCGGCTGCAACGGCCGCAATCCTGGCCAACCTGCCCACGGTAGCGCTGGCGGTGCCGGCGGCGAAGGCTGCTGAAAGTTCGACTCGGTGATGTAGGTCCCGCAGCGGTCATTCTGACGCTGCGGGACTGCGGTCACCAATGATGTTCTACGGCAGCAAGGCCCGCTCAGTCGGTGCGACTTCGCCTGCTCATGGTCGTCGCTGACAGCCCCACCGACTCAATCCAGGGCGGCGCGACCTCGTGCGTACGCGATGAGGTTCTCGGCGTAGGCCGACCCGTCGCGGTCCTCGAAGCACGCCCGGAATCGCATAAAAGCGTCGTCCAGCTGCGGTCCTGGTCCACGGTCGGCCAGCAGCACGACGATCGCCTCCCACGTCCCGACCCCCGGGTCTGGGGCGGCCAACAGTTCGTCGAGGTACCGGTCCGGTTCCAGCAGCCGTAGCGCCCGGCGCGCGTAGGCGTGCACGCGCCGGGGCAACTCGGCGCGGATGTCGTCGATGTCTGTCTGCAGTGTGTGTCCCGGTTGCGTCGGATCGAGGTGCAGACCCCACAACTGGGTCAGGTCATCCGGCATTCCGTGGTCGTCGATCAGGCCAGGCCCGGTCGCCTGATCGAACGGCGTGAGCGGCAGACCCAGCTGCGCATTGCGCCAGTTACGGAATTCCCACCAGGCGGTCGGTGTTGCGCTCGAATCCAGGCCGAATCTGAGCACCTGCTGCCCGCCGGTCCAGGTGCGCAATGTCCGGGTGCGCCCGACCGACGCCACACCACCCGGCACGACTCGCACCCATCTAGCCTCCGAGCCGTGAAAGCCATACGGCTGCAGCAGCTTCCCTGCCTCGCGCATCAGTCGGCGCAGCGCCGAGTCCGGTCCGACCATGCCAGCAGACTAGCGGCATGCACCGACATGCCGAGGTCGGCGACCGGCCAGCGTCCACGCCGTGTGCTGGTGCTCACCGTGGCGGCCTGCTCGAAAACGTTTGTCGGACCACAAATTCGAGCGCAAACCATGTCCTCCCGGGAGTCGCGCGCCTACGCTGCTTACCGTCATCGGCGGTTGCCCAAATCGGACAAGCGCGCCGCGGCGGTGCCGGTTTACTCGGCCGACACGCGATGCGGTGTGGTGTTTCCGCAGGGTCGCGAGAGCATGGCTAATGGTCCGCTTTGCTCATATCGACAGGATTGATCACGGTATCGACAGGATTTATCTGGACTACGGTTATTCGCAGTTCACTCAGAGCTACCATCTAGCGCCATGGACGACCTCGAACTGCAACCACCGACCGTCGCCTCTGCGCGACACACCGGCATGGTCATGGACGTCGTTGCCATCGGCTTGGCCGACCCGCTGGCCGCGGCAGACGAAACCACCCGGCCCTACATCCGCTGCACGGACAACACCATCTTTCGACTGCCCAAGCCTTTGCACGACTGGGCGTTCACCGTGATCACCGCTACCGATGCCCACGGCGCAGCTCGTCACCCAGCGATGTTCCCTCGCCAGATCGAGTTCGGGATTCTCGACGGCACCATGTACGCCGAACTTCTTTGAGTGGTCGTCTGACGGAGCAGTGGATCGCGCGCGAACATGGAAGGCCGGAACAGCCGCACCACCGCAGGTATCGACGACCTGGGCGGTATCGGGCCGCGCCAGCGCAGGCAGCTCGCGCGGGCGGCCGGTTACCGCCCGCGCGATCAGTTCAGTTGTTGGTCAGCCACTCCGACAGCCGGGTCTGCGCCAGTTGAGCGTCACTGCCCGGCAGCAACTCACGCTCCGGCACCGCCCCGAAATACCGGGCCTTGGGATCGGTGACCACCGTGCGCGAATCCGAACGCGCGCTCAGTACAGTCCTGATCCACTGATCGAGGGCGATAACCTCGGGGCCCCCGACCTCGATGGTGCCGTTCTTCGGGTCACCCGCCGCCGTGCGACCGACGGCCGCCGCCACATCGTCCGCGGCCATCGGCTGCATACTGGAACCCGGGAGCCGCACCTGGCCATCAACGGTCGCGGAATCGGCTATGCCACCCGCGAATTCGAAGAACTGCGTAGCGCGCACGATCGAGTACGGCAAGCCCGATCCCTCGATCAGCTCCTCTTGCGCCACCTTCGCACGCAGGTACCCCGAGTCCGGCAACCGTTCCGAACCAACCACCGACAAGGCGACATAGTGTCCGACACCGGCCGCGGCGGCGGCCTCGAGCAGGTTGGTCGTGGAGGTCCGGAAGAACTCCATGACATCATTGTCGGCGAACGACGGCGAATTGGAAACATCGATCACCACGTTCGCGTCCTGCAGGACCTCTTTGACTCCCGCACCCGTGAGGGAGTTCACGCCCGTACTGGGTGCGGCCGGAACCGCTTGGTGGCCGTGCTCACTCAACCTTGCGACAAGCTTCGAGCCGATCAGCCCGGTGCCGCCGATAACGACGATCTTCATGCTCAATCCTTCCGTTCGAAGATTGCTGTGGGGCCGGCGAAACTCCCCTGCATCAAGGACAGGGCGGGTGGTGATTTCGTGACAGCGCCTGCTCAGAAGTGGTCGACATCGATGATCGCCTGGGCGAACGGGCGCGGCGCCTCCTGCGGGACGTTGTGCCCCAGGGTTCCCCGACGCCAGGCTCAGCCGCCAGCGGCATTCGGGAAAGACGTTGCGCCGTTGTCATTCGGTCACACCCGATCTTCCGGTGCTACGTATTCGAAGGTCGGGCCCGCAGTGGTTCGTCCGTTGCCACTGGGCACTTTCATGAGCGCCTGGGCTCGGGATTTCAAGGCGTATATCGCCCGTACGTGTCCCTCATCTGCAATGGGCTGCCGCTGGAGGTGTCCTCCAACAAGTACAGCAGCAGGCAGTAGGCAGTAGGTGTTGTTGAATTCTTCCTGTGCGAAGCGGACCGCGCCGCCTCCAGGATAGTCGGCCGTGCGTGGGTTGGGGCGCATCGACAGAACTTTGTTCGGCTCGAACAGCACTGTTTCACCGGTCGGCCCGGTGGCCTCATCCGGGCTGCATCCGTAGACCATGATCCGGGTTGTCGGGACAGACACGGAGGTCGACGACTTCGGCGATCGGGTGCGGCAAACCGCACTTGGTTCTGATTCGCTGTGAGCCATGCCTCGAGCAAGGAGCCCACGTCCGGCACTTCAATCGATGAGTCGACGCGCGATCTCCCGGGTAAGTTCTTATGATCATCTGACCCCCCTGAGAGGAATGTCCCATGACACACAATCCGGAAGCCTTCGATGCGAATGCCCAACTCCACGTTGCGGATCAGGTCGAGTCTGTGTTGTCGGTGAAGAAGGTCCAGCAGCTCAGCACCAAGCCGACGACGCGCCATCTCGATTCGGATGTCCGGTTGAAGAAGGACATCGAAACAGCTTGACACAGAAGCCCTCTGACACGCGGGAGGGATGCGCGCCATCAGGGCTGCCGCTGTGGCTCGAGCCATCCCTTCCGCGTCTCGGATCGCTCACTGACGAGCAAGCTTTCGGCGCGGTACAAGGAATCCGCGCGATCAGCTGGAAGTGGCGATTCTGGTCGGCACTGCGCAGGCCGCGTCTACTGAAGGGCCTTGGGCGGCGACACTATGGGGTCGCCGCCCAAGACGTAGACAACCAGCTGAGCGAGGCGATTCCCGGCATCGTGGTGTGTAGCCATGGAACGCGTTGCCCCCGGCACGGCGGCGTGGGTGGCGAATGCACCGGACGACTCGCGGTGCACTACGAGTTGGTGACACTGGTCGTGCTGGCCGCAGCCCGGTACCTCAACAGCACGCCGACCGAGAATTGGGTGGACGCGCTGAGTAACGTGCCCCGATTCCCGTCACCCGCGGTTGAGAACTACTGCTATCACATGATTGCCACAATCCACCGCGCCGCAGCGCAAGCTGGTGACGTGTGAGCGTGCAGAGTTCGCCACGCACCGTACTGGTGTGCATGCCGTGGCACGAGTTGACCCGCCCCTCACTCGCGTTCGGCCTTCTGAAGGCGAGTTGCGTGGAGCACGGCATGGCCGAACCTGCCACGTACTACGCCAATATCCGTTGGGCCGAAGTACTGCTGGACGCAGGGTTCACGGTGCGTGACTATCTCAGGGTCTCTGATGGCGGGTTCGCGCACGCGCTCGGCGAATGGGTGTTCGCCGGCGCGTTGAACGGCCAGGACTTCGGAATCGACCAGATGGCGGACTACGCGCGGCGACACCGGATCGACCTCGATCCGATCTCCCGAATGCGGGAACTCGCGGACGATTTCGTCTCCTCGGTCACCGACGCGGTGCTGGCCATGGATCCGGAAATAGTCGGGTTCACCTCAACGTTCAGCCAGAGCGTCCCGAGCCTGGCCGTGGCGAAACGGATCAAGCAACGCGCACCGGAAATTCGCACCCTGCTCGGCGGCTACAACTGCGACGGGATCATGGGTGCCACACTGCACCGGGAATTCGAATTCGTCGACCTGGTGCTGCGCGGCGAATCCGACAAGACCTTTCCGGAATTGCTCGGCGTACTCAGCTCGGACCATGGCGAACTCGGGTCGATTGCCGGACTGTGCTGGCGGGACGCCGATGGCGTGCAGCAAGTGAACGATCAAAGAGGTATCCCGGTCGGTCCCGCCGACATGCACGTCCCATTGTTCGACGATTGGTTTCAGACTTACGACAATAGTGAGGTCAGTGAGGTCACCGAGCCCGAGTTGGTGCTGGAAAGTTCGCGTGGATGCTGGTGGGGTGAGAAGCACCATTGCACCTTCTGCGGCCTGAACGGGTCGACTATGACGTACCGGGCGAAGGAACCGTCCCGATTCGTCGCCGAACTCGACCACCTGGTGCGCAAGTACCGCACGCTGGACGTCACCGTGGTCGACAACATCCTTGATGTCTCCTACCTACGTACCGCGCTCCCGGAGATCGCCGCGATGGACGTCGACTGGCGACTGCATTACGAGATCAAAGCCAACATCACTGCGGAACAAGCGGCGACTCTGCGGGCGGCGAAGGTGTGGAGTGTGCAGCCGGGCATCGAGTCTCTTGTGGACGATGTGTTGCGGAGAATGGACAAGGGCATCGATGGAGTTCGCAATGTGCGTGCGTTGCGGGACTTGGAAACCGAGGGAATCACCGTCGGATGGAACTGGCTGTACGGATTCCCCGGCGAACGCGAGGATGACTACCGCATAGTGATCGATCAGGTTCCCGCGCTGGTGCACCTTCAGCCGCCAGGTGGCACCGGCCGGATCTTCCTCGAACGGTTCTCTCCGAATTTCGACGATCCGGCCATCGGCTTCGCCGAACGGGCTCCCGCTGAGCGATACCACGCGGTGTACGACCTCGAACCGCGGGTGCTGGCCGACCTCGTCTACGAGTTCGACACTCCGGATCAGGGGATTACCGACGAGCAGGTTGCCCCACTGGACGCGGCGATTACTGTATGGCGAGCGCGTTACTCGGAGAGTTCCTTGCTGCGCAACGATATCGACGGCGTTCTGATCATCAGGGATCGCCGGTTGGGCTGGGCAGCAGACGATTACGTGTTCACCGATCCGAGGGATAAAGAAACCTGGGCCGAATTGGAGCATGGCCGCACCATTCCTGCGCTGCGCCGCAGCCTAGCCTGCGCTGGGTTCCTTTGGGATGAGGCGGAACTGGATGAATGGCTCGCCACCCAACTGGCGAACGGGCTGGTATTCACCGAAGGTGGACGCTGGCTCGGATTGGCGACTACGCCGGGTGGGATCGAACGCTCGATCGTGCGGCCGGAACAGCCGGAGCCGGTGCTGTTGCGCATCGAGGAGCCGACATGACCGATCCACTGCTGTGGTGGCCGGAAACCGTCCTCGCCGACCTCACGAAACCGACCGCGACGGTCGCCGACGCCCGGCGGCTCGGGCAGGTTGTCACCATCGCCGATCCGGTGCGATTCGGTGGTGGGGCGGACGATTTCGCAGTGCTGCGGTTGCTGGGTGCGGCAATGGAGACCGGTGTTCGGATCGACTGGACACTTGGCTCCGCGGCGCCGCACGGACTGGACTGCGTTGTGCATTTGCCGCCACCCGCGCGCGCGGAGGGCAACACCGCGAAAGAGACGCTGGCGCGGTGGCGGGAACGCCACCAGGTCGGCCTGTGTTCTTACCGGTACGGTCCGGATTTCATCGCCATCAGGGACATTCGCCGAGCCGAAGCGAGCTTTCGCGCCACACTCGATGAGCCGCACACCACCCGGTTCCGTGCGCTGGCCGAGGCAACCCGCGTCGATGAGCTGACCGGCGATGAGTTCATGCTGCTGGCCGACTTGCGGAACAATGGCCTTGCCTTCATCGACGGTGCGCATTTTCTGTTATCGCCATACCGAGTCCGGACCTTCCCCATTCCGTGCACCACCTTCTGAAACGACAATCTGAATCCCCTGGCCGAGCGCTCGAGCGAGGCGGTTGAACGGACCTCAGTCGGCGAGGAAGCGCAGCATCACCACAGTGTCGAAGTGCCTCGTCTCGGCCAATCGGAGCTGGATGCGCTTGTCCAGTGATGGCAAAAACGGTGTCCCGCCACCGAGCACCACGGGCGAGAGGAACAGCTGGTACTCGTCGATGAGCCCGTGCGGCATCAGCGAGGCCGCGAGGCTCGCGCCACCGACCTCCATGACACCATCACCTCCGGCCTTGAGCCTGCGGACCTCCTCGACCGCGTTCGCACTGACCAGGGTGCTGTTCCAATGGACCTCGGTGAGCGTGCTGGAGAAGACGACCTTCGGCTTCTCCGTCCAGAGCCCGCCGAACTCGCGCTCGACGCGCGGCGCGTTCTCGGGCACGTGCGGCCAGCACCCGGCCATCAGCTCGTAGAACCGGCGGCCGTGCAGCGAGACCTCGATCTCGCGGTACCTGTCGTTGTGGAACTGGTGCAGCTCTTCGTCCGGGACAGTCCAGTCGATGCTGCCGTCGCGGTCGTTGATGTAGCCGTCCACGGACACGGCGAACCCGTAGGTCAGTTTCCTCATGACCGGGTAGACGTCCTACACGCTCGAAACTCATCGGTACTCACCGGATCTCATATCCGTTGAGTCAGCTTCCGCTCCCCCCGCCGGTGTACGCGCCGCCCAGGAGGCGACGCCGACGGCGGCGCTCCACTTCCTGGTCGGGTCGAGGCTGCGCCGCTGCGGGCTGCTGCTCGGCCTGCTGTTCGGGGTCACGCTTGGTCTTGCGAAAGATTCCCATGTCGAGCTCCTGTCAGGTAGGGCGATTCGAAACGATCGGCGGCGCAACCCCGCCTCCGAATCAGGGCGGTGTGGCCAGGTCCACAGGTGTCGCGGCGGCGACGATTTCTTGCAGGGCGGCGATATGACCGGTGAAGGCGTCCCGGCCGCGCTCGGTCAGGTGGGCGCGGACCTTGCGGCGGCTGCCGTCCAGACGGCGTTCGGTGGTGACATAGCCGACGTCCTCGAGGGTCGCGAGCTGCTTGGACAGGGCCGAATCCGACAGCCCCAGGCGATCTTTGAGGAAGGCGAACTCCGCCCAGTCGGCGGCTGCGAGCGTCGCGACCAGCGAGAGCCGGGTGCTGGGGTGGATGAGTTCGTCGAAGCGGGCCTGTGTCACGAACGGAACCAATGCCGCAGGACGCGAAGGATTTCCGGGCCGCCGAAGCCGATGATCGCCGCCACCAGCACTGCTGCCCAGATTCCGGGGTTGCGGTCGCCGTCCGCGTCCAGAGCCATCGCCACGCCGATGGTGAGGGCGACGAGCGCAAACAGCATGCCGATAACCACGATCGCGGTGCGGCGTCCGGCCACGGCCGCGCTGACCTGCACCTGATCGGTGCGGCGACGCCCGTTGAGCAGCCGCGAGGCGAGGAAGGAGTGCCCGGCGCCGAAGATCAGCGTCGCGGCGATGATCAGCCATTGTGGCCCGAGGTCCCCGATCAGGCCCAGCACGACCCAGCCGGCGGCCATTGCCCACCAGTATCCGCGCGGCAGCCCGACCTCGTCGGCCACTCGGCGGCGTGCACGCTCGACCGCATCCAGCGCGGCGCGTGCCTGATCCGGAGCGACGTTTTCCATGGTTCCCTCACTTTCCTGGCGGGAAAGTAAGACTCCGCTTTCCCACCAGGAAAGTCAAGAGGTCTGCGCGAATCGATACCTGCGGCTGAACGGCGCCGGCCTGACTGCCCGGCGAGGAAGACGGCCCCTGGTTCAGGTCCGCCGCCACTTCACGACGGCCGCGAGCGCTGAATTCGGCACGCGATATCCAGTCGCGCAAAGCTTTTCGCCACCTTCTTCGAAAGCCTTCTGTGAGAGTAGTTGTGGCCGAACAGCTCTCGAGACTCGCTCATGCTAACTCTGCTGAGGCACTGGGTCGTTCACAAACGGCAACAGCACTTCGGCCCGATCATCACCGAGCCCAGCTCCGAGGCTGGAGTCGCCGCGGGAAGGGCAGTAGGGCGGCTACGTTCAGGATGATGAGCGCCTAGCGCGGGCGCTCACCGGTACCCATTGGCCAATCCGGTGTCGTAAACCGTTCGATTCGTCGACATCGCTCCCGGGTGAGGAAATCACTGAGACGACCTCATCGGATGGGTGTCGAAAAAGCGGGCGGCGGCGAGGTGACGCGGCTTCGGACCACCGAGGTTGCGGGTGCGGGCGGCGGCATAGGAAACGGGGGGAACACTGGCAACGGCGGGAGCATCGGCAGCTGGATCACCGGCGGTGGGGGCGCGGGCGCGGGCACCGGCGCGGGCACCGGCGCGGGCACCGGCGCAGGCGCAGGCGCGGGTTCCGGCGTGTACTCGGGTTCCGGCGGATAGACGTGCTGCGGTGGATTCACCGGTTGCGGTGCGTACACCTGCGGCGCTGGCGCAGGCGCAGGCGCAGGCGCAGGCGCAGGCGCAGGCCGTGGCGCTGGTGCTGGTGCTGGCTCCAGGGTCGCAGGGTCCGGCACCAGTGGCACGCAATTCCAGCGGCCGTCGGGCCCGCGACCCCACTGCGCGACGATGGCGTCGTGCGAGCAGTCGTCACCGATGCGGTGCGGCAAGCCGCCCCCCGGTTGTGCGACGCACGTCCACTTGCCGTCTTGCATATCGAACTGGGCGGCGACGCCACCGCTGGAGCAGTCGTCGCCGATTCGACGGCCTGCCGCTTGCGGCCGCAGGGCGGGGTTCGAATGCATGCTGGACGATTGCTGTCCGGTCGAAATGGGGGGCTTCGAGGTGCCGGACAGGGGCGGCGGGTCGCTGTCGGAGCCCCGAGTCGCGTACAACAGCAACCCGGTCGCGACAACCAACGCGATGACGGCAGCGAGCACGGCGATGGCCACGACACGGGAGTTGTTCGGAAGACCTGGCGCGCCTTCGGGCGTGTAACTGCCGTTTTCGACCATGCCGAGCACCTTCGCTTCCGAGTAGGAACAACCGACACGAAAAGCTCACCTGCCAAAGGCAGGTTACCCAAGTTTGCCCATTTGAAGATCGACTTCTTTATGACTGATTGCCACAGATCAGAAACTCGCATCATGAATGCCATTGAATAGCTGTCGCATTTGCTTGGTCGCTACTCGCACGCGGATCGCGTCGCCACCCGTCTCGTGCGCCGTCTGACCGATCAGCGCACCGAGGGACGGTGGCGGCGACCGCGTCGGTCGACCGTTGGAGCCCAGGCAGCGCATTCACCTCGGGGCCGATCTCGGTCATCCAGTCGGTGATCCGCTCGAGGAACGGCAGCAGGGCTGGTGCCATCGAGCTACATGTCGGGGCTGTATCCGGTGGCGCCAAGTCGACAGACGGATTCGACGAGGTCGACAAGTACGCGCCGACCTACCTCGACGGCGTCCTGTTGGCCTGCGCCGTCATAACTGCAGTCACCGCCTTATGCGCAGAAACTTGCGGCCGCATCAATGTCTAATCCGGTGTATTCGAGCAGGGTTTCCCGGTTGTTCTCGATCACAGCGACCTGGTTTCCGCTTTTCTCCAATGCGGTGGATCCGCACCTTGGCGACCACAGGTCGCGCTAGCGAATGCGATCGCGAAATCCAGAACATCGTCCAACTCGGAACCGTTGATGGCCGCCAATTGCTCTCGGCGGGACCCACCCAGTAGTCCGATCTTGCCGAGCGCATCGAGGAGGCCCGCTGTGAAGGCGTCGCCCGCCCCGACCGTGTCCACTACGGCGACCCGCGGGGAAGACCGGGTCGCCGCGAATTGGGTGGTGCGGGCGTAGGCGCCGTCCGCGCCGAGGGTAACCACGACCAGCGCCGGCCCCGTGGCGAGCCAGTCCCAGGCCACAGTTCGGGGGTCCGCACCCGGATATAGCCACCGCAGGTCCTCCGCGCTGACCTTGACGATGTCGGCAAGACAGACTTGGCGCTCGACTCTGACACGTTCACCGTCGATTGATCCCAACAGGGACGGGCGAATGTTCGGATCCAGCGATACCGTCACCGCCCCGCTACCGCGCAGATTCCGCATCAAATCTTCGACGACGGCAGCTCCGGGGTATAGGGCGGTTGCGATCGATCCGGTATGCAGGCACTGGCAGTCCGGCGAGATCCGCGGCGGTTCGGTGACATCCCAGGCGATCCGGAAGTCGTAGGTAGCGCCGCCGTCGCTGTCCAATACAGCGAGGGCGATGCTCGTCGACGACGTCTGGGCGGGCAATCGCTGGACAGCCACATCGTTTGCCCGCAGATGCTTGCCGACGATGCGGCCGGGCAGGTCGTCCGCCAGCTGGGTGGCCAAGAGGACCTGTCCTCCCAGCCGTGCCAGTCCGACCGCCACGTTCGCCGGGCTACCGCCAGGACGAGATGCGAAGATTTGCGAACCCGGCTCGGCGATGAGGTCGAGCAGCGCTTCTCCAACCACGGTGATCACCGGTGTGGTCCTCCTCGTACCGGTATCAGTCCGCGATTCGGGTTCCGTTCCCGGGATGGAACAAGTGCACCGAGCCGGAATCGTTGACCTGCAGCGTGAGTGATTCGGCGAGCTTGGCCGGCGCGCGAGTCGCCGAGCGAGCAACGAAGGTGAACGGCTCGCCGTCGAGGCCGGTGATCGGCCCACCCGGAATGCGCGCGTACACATAGGATTCGCTGCCGAGCTCTTCGACGAGTTCGACGGTGACCGCGAAACCAGTATCGTCGCGGCGGAGTTCGAGCTGTTCGGGCCGGATTCCGATGGTCACCCTTTCCAGACCCGCCTCGGCGAGACGAGTCATCTTCTCGCGCGGCAGTTCTATCGTGGTGCCTGCGATGTCGACGCCACCAGCGGTGATGGGCACCTCGAACAAGTTCATCGACGGTGATCCGATGAATCCGGCCACGAAGGCGTTGACGGGCCGATCGTAGAGTTCCGCGGGGGTGCTGAACTGTTGCAGTTTGCCGTCACGCAACACCGCGACGCGGTCGCCCATCGTCATGGCCTCGACCTGATCATGGGTGACGTAGACGGTAGTGGTGCCGAGCCGCCGCTGAAGTGCGGCGATCTGAGTGCGGGTCTGCACGCGCAGTTTGGCGTCGAGGTTGCTCAGCGGCTCGTCCATGCAGAACACTCGCGGCTCACGCACGATGGCACGGCCCATTGCCACGCGCTGCCGTTGTCCGCCCGAGAGTTTTCCCGGTTTGCGATCCAGATACGGGGTGAGACCGAGCAGTTCGGCGGCCTCGGCGACGCGACGCTTGCGTTCGGCAACCGGCACTTTCATCATCTTCAGCGCAAAACCCATATTCTCGCCGACGGTCTTATTCGGATACAGCGCGTAGTTCTGGAAAACCATGGCGATATCGCGATCCTTGGACGACACACCGACCATGTCCTGGCCGTCGATGCGAATGGACCCGTCGTCGATCTCCTCCAGACCGGCGAGCATGCGTAGCGCGGTGGATTTGCCTGAGCCGGACGGCCCCACCAGGACGATGAACTCGCCGTCGGCGATGTCGAGGTCGAGCGAGTCGACCGCGAGCGCGTCAGCACCTGGGTAGACACACGACGCGGAGTCGTAATGGATTGTGGCCATGGGGTTTTTCCTTACTTGATGGCGCCGAAAGAAAGGCCGCGTACCAGCTTGTTCTGTGCGAACCAACCGGCGAGGACAACGGGCAGGGCGGTGAGCACAGCGGCCGCCGACAATCGCGCCCAGTACAAGCCCTCACCGGTGATGAAGCCGACCAGGAACACTGGAATCGTTTGCGCCTGTACGGCGGTCAGGTTCACCGCGAAGAAGAATTCATTCCAGGAGAAGATGACACAGATAAGTGCGGTGGCTGCGATACCGGGGGAAACCAGCGGCAAGATCACCTCGCGCACCGCAGTCCAGGTGGTCGCGCCGTCCATGCTCGCGGCTTCGAGCAGTTCGCTCGGCACCTCGAGGAAGAACGACCGCATCATCCACACCGCGATCGGCAGATTCATCGCGGTGTAGAGGATGACCAGTGCCCAGATATTGTCCAGCAGACCGATATCGCCGACGATCACATAGAGGGGCACGATCGCCGCCACAATCGGCAGCATCTTGGTGCCGATGAAGAACATCAGCGCGTCCCGGGTGTTGCGCACCGGACGCAAAGACAACGCGAACGCAGCCGGAATCCCCAGGGCCAGAACGAGAATCGTCGACATTGCCGTGGCGAAAGTCGAGTTGAGCAGCGTTGTTCCGATGCCGCTGTCCAGCACGGCGGAGAACTGGTCGAGCGTCGGGGTGAAGAACAGTTTCGGCGGGTCGGTGTAGGCGTCACCCTCCTGCTTGAACGCCGTCAGCACCATCCACAGCACCGGGAAGAACATTCCGATGCCGATCACCCAGGCCAGCGCACCCCACAGCATCCCCGCCCGGCCGCGTCGTCGGCGGATCGGAACCTGCCGTGCCGCAGTGGGTTTGTCGGCAATCGCATGCGCATTCATGCCGCCTCCTCTTTTCCGGTGAACGACTTGAACAGCAGTCGCAGCGCGAGCGTCGCGACGATGGTTGTGGCGATGACAGTGACGACACCCATCGCGGCGGCCTGACCGATATCGAAACCGAGGAAGGCACGCTGGTAGATGTAGAAGGGCAGGTTCGAGCTGGCGACTCCCGGCCCGCCCGAGGTCATCATGTACACCGCGTCGAATGTGTTGACCAGGTAGATCGCACCCAGCACCGCACCCAGTTCGATGAACCGGCGCAAATGCGGCAGGGTGAGTTCGCGGAAGATCTGTAGGGCGTTCGCGCCGTCGACTCGGGCGGCCTCCACGATGTCACGCGGCATGGACTGCAGCCCGGCCAGGATCAGCAGCATCATGAACGGCGTCCACTGCCACACCAGGTCCGCCATCACCGCGGGCAGTGGATATTTACTCACCCAATCGATCTGCCCGACACCGAACGGTTTCAGTACGAAATTGACGAGTCCGAACACCGGGTCCAGCATGGCGGTCTTCCAGATCAGCGCCGCCGCAACGGGAGTCACCAGAAACGGCGTGATCAGCAGGGTGCGCACGATGCCGCGACCGAAGAACGCGCGGTCGAGCAGCAACGCCAGCAGCAGCCCGAGTATCACCGAGATGATGACGGTGCCGACGATCATGATGACGGTGTTGAGCGCCACTTGCCGGAACTGGCTGTCGCGGAATACATCCGCGTAGTTCTGCAACCCGATGAAATGCTGTGATCCGGGCCGAACCAGGTTCCAGGATTGCGTGGAGTAGTACAGCGTGAACACGAACGGTACTTGGGTGACCACGACCATGAAGATCAGAGCGGGTAGCAGCGGACCGCGTCTGCGCCAGCCTTCGGCGCGGGAGAGCCGGTCGCGCCGCGCGACGATCGTCGGTCGCGATGCGGCGGGGAGGGAAGCGGAAGCCACTGGGGCGATGGTTGTTTCGGACATAGCTACTGGTTCTCCCGGTACGACCTACCGACGGCGTCGGCATACTGCTGGGCTTGTTCGAGTGCGTCACGGACGCTGATCCGGCCGGCGACCGCGGCACTGATCTGCTGGCTCACTCGGGTTCCGAGGTCCTGGAATTCGGGTATGGCGAGGAACTGGATTCCCGTGTACGGCACCGGCGCCACGGTGGGATGTTCTGGATCGACACCCTGCATGGACGACAGCGTCAACGGGCCGTATGCCTTCGACGCCGCCGCGTATTCAGGGATCTGATAGGTCGACATCCGGCTGCCCGGTGGCACATGTGACCAGCCGAGCTTCTCGCCGACCATCCTGATGTACTGCTTGCCGGTCATCCAGGAGATGAATTTCCATGCCGCATCGGGCTTATCGCTGGATGCCGGAATACCCAGCGACCAGGTGTACAGCCACCCCGAATTCGACTTCTGCACGACCGGCGCCGGCGCGTACCCGATCTTGCCGACCACCTTGCTCGATGCGGGATCTTCGAGCACCGAGACAGCCGATGTCGCGTCGTACCACATGGCGGTGTTGCCCTGTGAGAGCTGGGTGGCGCATTCGCTGAATCCGCTGGTGGCGGCGCCGGGTTCGCCGTGTTCGCGGACCAGATCGATATAGAACTCGACGGCACGAACCACTTCCGGACTGGTCAGCTGGGCGTGCCAGTTCTCGTCGAACCAACGCCCACCGAAGGTGTTGATCACCGTATCCAGTGGAGCGAGCGTTTCGCCCCAACCAGGCTTGCCGCGCAGGCAGATTCCGGATCGGCCGTTTGCCGGGTCGTCGAGTTTCGCGGCGGCCGCGGCGACCTGGTCCCAAGTCGGTTCGGCGGACAAGACGATTCCGGCTTGTTCGAACAGATCCTTGCGGTACATCAGGAACGAGGATTCGCCGTAGAACGGCACGGAATACATGTCCCCCTGATAGGACAGGGATTTTTGCAGTGATGGAATGAAGTCCGCCACTTCGTAGCCCGGTGTTTCGCGCTGATACTTCGACAGGTTGACGAGCCAGCCGTTCTTTGCCCACTGCGGGGTCTCGTAATTGCTGATCATTACGACATCGAATTCACCACCGTGAGTGGCGACCGAGGCGGTGATCTTGGCGCGTGCCTGATTCTCCGAAAGCGATACGAATTTGAGTTTGGTGCCGGGGTTTTCGCGTTCGAACTCACCGGACAGCGCGATGGCGTCCTGCATCTGCGAGTTCGAGACCATCGCGATTGTCACGGTATCGCTGCCGGAGTTGAACGATCCAGCGCCCGCGCAGCCGCCCGTTCCCATCGCGGCCGCGACGACCAGTGCCACCGCGGCTTTCGCATGCTTTCTCATCGGGCAGAGCTCTCTTTCTTTTCCAGCAGCCACCGCGCGCACTCGATATCGGTAACGAGGATGGTGGCCAGTCCGCCTCGTAGTGCGCCGAGGACGGCTTCGTGCTTGGTCTCGCCACCGGAGATCAGCAGCGTGGTGCGGCAGGCCCGGATGGCGTCGAGACCGACCGAGACCGTGCGTTCGACAAGCGATCCCGCTACGTCGCTACCGTCGGCATGGAAGAACCGACCGCCGATCTCACCGACGGCACCGAAGGCACGCAGTTCGTCGAGAATCGCGGTGTCGATATAACTGCCTTCGAACAGGGTCGTGGCGGTGGTGACCGGTCCGACGCCGAACATCATGACGTCGGCGCTACGGCCCAGCTGCATGGCGCGGCCGAGCACCGAATCGTTTTCCAGCGCGGTGACAGTCGCCGGATCCGCGTACAGCGGGGCATGTAACCGAACGGGAGTGGCCTGTAGTTGGGTGGCGCAGCGGCCGAGCGTGAAGTCGACGCCGCTCTGGTAGTCGCCCGAGGTCATCGAACCGTCCAGCTGAACAACGGTCGAGCATCGTGCCGATTTCGTCCACAGTTCATGCGCTACGGCGACGGTATCCGGTCCCCACGTGAATCCGAGCGTGTCGTCCGGCTGCAGCCGGCGATTCAGGACGCCGACCGCCGCGCGCCCGAACGGCAGCAGGCTCGTCTGGGACCGGTCGGGCACTTCACCGAGCACGACCGCCTCGTCGAGACCGAAGGCCGTCTCGAGCTCGCGCTCGATATCGATATGCACGGCCGAGCGCAGATCGTCCGGAACGGCGATCTCGATGCGCACCAGTCCCTGGGCCCGTGCCCGAGCGATGAGTCGGCCCGCGGTCGGGCGCGAAACGCCCATTTTGGCGGCAATCTCCGCCTGCGTGGCGCCCTCCAGGTGATAGAGCTGCGCGGCTCGCAAAGCGAGTCGGACATCATCCGGTGCACCCGGCCGGGATGGTTCGGTGGCCACACGAGCTCCTCATCGAGAGTGATCACCTGCTCAGTAGCTGAGCCAGTGCTCAGTAGCGTAGCATCGAGATGTGACGTACACAACAGCATGGGGGCGGCTATGACTCGAGCCATAGGTACCGCGCTCGACGCCAAGGCGATCGACGGCCGCGTCGCCGGGGTCAACGGGCCCACCTATGACCGGTCCCAGATCTCCACCGGCATAGTCCATTTCGGCGTGGGTGGCTTCCACCGGGCCCATCAGGCGATGTATATAGACCGACTGCTGGAACGCGGCGGCGCCCGCGAATGGGGCATCTGTGGGGTCGGCGTGCTGCCCGCCGACCGGCGGATGCGCGATGTGCTAGCGGCACAGGACGGGCTATACACGCTGTCGGAGATCGAGCCCGACGGCACATGGAACACGCGCGTCATCGGCTCGATCGTCGAATATCTCTATGCGCCCGACGATCCCGAGGCCGTACTCGACAAGCTCGTCGATGCCGCGACCCGGATCGTCTCGCTCACGATCACCGAGGGTGGCTACAACTTTTCCGAGACAACCGGCGCATTCGACGCCGCGAATCCGGCCATTCGCGCCGACCTCGCACCGGATGCGGTGCCAGCCACAGTGTTCGGCCTGATCACCGAAGCGTTAGCGCGACGGCGGGCGCAAGGAATCGCGCCGTTCACGGTCATGTCGTGTGACAACATCGAAGGTAACGGGCGCGTCGCCCGCGCAACATTCGGTGCGTTCGCACGGCTACGCGATCCCGAACTCGGTGATTGGGTCGAGCGCGAGGTGCGGTTCCCGAACTCGATGGTCGACCGCATAACACCGGTGACGCCACCGCAGGCAACGGCCGAGATCGCGCGGCGCTACGGCCTCGATGACCGGTGGCCGGTGGTGACCGAGCCATTCACCCAATGGGTGCTCGAGGATTCGTTCAGCCTCGGCCGCCCGGACCTCGACGAGGTCGGCGTGCAACTCGTCACCGACGTCGCGCCGTATGAGCTGATGAAACTTCGGCTGCTGAACGCAAGTCACCAGGCACTTGCCTATCTGGGCTACCTGAGCGGCTACCGACTGGTGCACGAGGCGGCACAGGATCCGAATTTCCGCCGATTCCTGTTGCGCTACATGGACCGTGAGGCAACACCCACCCTGCACCCGATGCCCGGCGTCGACCTGAACCGCTACAAACACACCCTCATCGAGCGGTTCTCCAACCCCGCGATCGGCGACACCATCGCACGGCTATGCGCCGAATCCTCCGATCGTATCCCGAAATGGCTGCTACCGGTCATCCGTCAACAGCTCGCCACCGGCGGTGAGATCGACTGCGCGGCAGCCATTGTCGCCAGCTGGGCTCGCTATGCCGAAGGCATCGACGAGCAAGGCGAGCCGATCGAGATCCTCGACCGTCTTCGCGACCGGTTGACGCCGCTCGCGCGCCGCCAGCGCGAAGACCCCACCGTATTCCTCAGCGACCGTGCGGTATTCGGTGATCTGATCGACCAGCCCCGGTTCGTCCGCGCCTACGTCGCGGCACTGCGTTCACTGCACGCCCATGGCGCCCAGGCGACCGTGGCCGAGTTCGCACACAGCGAAGGGCAGCGACAATGATGCGCGCAGCGGTCTTGGAAGCGATCGGAAAGATCGCGATCGTAGAACGCCCCGTTCCCGAACCGGGCCCGGCCGAAGTGCTCATCAAGGTCAGCGCGGTCGGCGTATGCGGCTCCGACATGCACTACTTCGAGCACGGACGGATCGGCGGCCACGCGGTCGACCAACCGTTGGTGCTCGGCCACGAAGCCTCCGGTGTGGTGGTCGGACTCGGCGCCGGCGCGCGACGCCATCATCTCGGGCAACGAGTCTCGCTCGAGCCCGGGGTGCCCGACTTCACGTGCGACCAGTGCCGGGCAGGCCGGTACAACCTATGCCCGGACATGCGGTTCTTCGGTACACCCCCGATCGATGGAGCCTTCTGTGAATATGTGGTGCTGCATGAGGAATTCGCGCATCCAGTGCCAGATTCACTGACCGACGACGCCGCTGCCCTGCTCGAACCACTGTCGGTCGGAGTGTGGGCATGCCGCAAAGGGCTGGTAAACGCGGGCGACCGGGTCTTGGTCAACGGCGCGGGGCCGATCGGGCTCGTCACCGCGCAAACGGCGCTCGCCTTCGGCGCTTCCGAAGTCGTCATCGCCGACGTGAACCCGCAGCGGCTGGCATTGGCCGCCGAACTGGGTTGCACACAAGCAGTGGACGTCGGCGCTACCCCACTCAGTGACATCGGATTCGAACCAAATGTCCTAGTGGAGTGCTCCGGAAATCCCGAAGCAATCGGCGCTGCGGTACGCACCGTGGGCAGAGCCGGGCGGATAGTGCTCGTAGGCATGGGAGGCGACGACGTACCGCTCCCATTGCCCTACTTGCAGGAACGCGAACTGGTGCTGACCGGAACATTCCGCTATGCGAATACCTGGCCGACCGCGATCGAACTCGCCGGCGCCGGACGGGTCGATCTCGACCGCTTGGTCACCGGACGGTTCGGCCTCGATCAGGTGGCAGCGGCATTGACCATCGGCCGCCACGACCCCGGCTCGATCAAACCGATTGTGCTACCCAGCGGATAGTCAGCCACCAGCGACGATTTCAGCCCCGGTCATCGACGGCCCGGCGCAGCAGACCTGGGGTGACATGTGAATCGTTACAGGCCACCTCGCCGACGTTCTACCTCGCACCGCTCAGGCAATACTCGTCTAGTCGGCAGATAGTTTGACAGGCATGGAACGGTAGCTGTTGAGGTTTACCAGGCCACGCGGGATCGGCGGCCCGTCCAGGCGCAGATGCGGGTACCGCTCGAAAAGGGCTGGCAGCGCGATGGTGCCTTCCAGTCGGGCGAGGCTGGCTCCCAGGCAGCCGTGCACACCGCCGCTGAACGAGAGATGTTCCGCGGCGTTGGCCCTGGTCACATCGAATCGTCCGGGATCAGGGAAGACGGTGGGGTCCTTGTTGGCGCCCGCCAGCAACAGCAGGATCAGGGAACCGGATTTGACGTGCTGATCGGCGATATCGACGTCACAGCTCGCGATACGGCCCGTTATACGTATGGGACCGTCGTAGCGCAGGATTTCCTCGACCGCGCCCGGCCACAGCTCCGGCCGCGACATCAGCATTTCCAGCTGGTCCGGATGGCTTTTCAGCAGGGCAATTCCGTTGCCGAGCATATTCACCGTCGTCAAGAATCCGGCGTCCAGCAGCAGGGCCGCGTTGGCCACCTGCTCGCGGCGGGTGAGTTCGCCGCCCGTCACCAGCAGGCTGAGCACGTCGTCGCCCGGTTCGGCGGTGAGTCCGGCGATGTGCTGCTCGAAGTACCGCTGTCCCTCGGCCAGATCTTCGATGGCGCGGCGGAATGTGGCCCAGGTCAAGCCACGGTCGAGCAACGGCGCACCGGTATCTCCCCACTTCAGCAGCGTCGAATGCATATCGGCGGGCAACCCGAGAATCTCGGCGATGATCGCGATAGGCAACTGCTCGCAAAAATCGTCGATCAGATCAGGTCGGGGCGTCGATTTCAGGCTTTCGAGCAGGTCATCGGTTACTTCGACAACCCTCTCCCCCAGTTTGGCTACCGCCTTCGGGGTGAACGCCCGGCCGACCAGGCGTCGGTAGAGGGCGTGTTCCGGCGGGTCGGTCACCAGCATCGAGGGCGGTTCCGCGAGGTTGGGAAGTTCCAGATCCGTCTTGGTCAACACCCAGCGGATCGGCTTCGGCAGGGCTCGATTGTTGGGCGTGACCACGCCGAACCGACGGTCCCGCAGGATGAGCCGGCACAGTTCGTGGTCGGCGGTCACGCGAATCCTGGAGATCGTAGGCATCCGGCCCCGCCGCCGGATCTCCTCGACGGAGTGTGGCGATCCGAGCCCGCGATCCGGTCCGACCAGGATCTGCGCAAGGGGATCGCCCCGTCGCACCGCCCACAAGAGATAGGTCCGTACCAGGCGATGCAGGACCAGCCATCGAATCCACGCGCGTGCCGACATTGTCATCTCCCACACTGGACTTTCCCTATGGTAAGGCGACGCCGCCGATACGGATGGCTAATCCTCGGCTAGCCTCTGTCGGCGATGTGTGCGAGGGAGACCGGAAGGCGCCGAACAAGGTCTCACGCTGGTCGAACGCATCGATCCATGGTCGCGTTCCGGCCAACTGGGTAAGGTGGTCGAGCGAACCTTTGCCTGGATCAGCAAGCTCCGGATGATGAATTGCGACGATCCTCGGAATGTCCCGACGACCCGCACGCGCGAACCGAATTTCCGAACGCAGACCACGAGGTGTGGGGATGTGATGAAGCGAGGTTCAAGTCAGATCAGCGGCACGGTGGACCGGCGCGGTTTCATCAAGGGCGTCGGCCTGGCCGCGATGCTGGGTCTTGCGGGTGGCAGCACCCTGGCGACGACCACGTCTCCGGTGTGGGCCGACGACTACCCCCTGAGCCCGAATGCGTTGATGTACCGCACACTGGTGCCGGAGATCTTCGCGCCGCTGCCGGATCCGGACGACCATATGCCTGCGATCGTCATCGGGTCCGGATTCGGGGCGTCGATCACCGCGCTGCGCCTCGCGCAGTCCGGGACCGAGGTTGCGGTGCTCGAGCGCGGGTCGCGGTGGCCGAATGATCCATGGCGCGCCATCTTCGCCGTCGACACGATTCCGGACGGCCGCGGCTTCTGGCATCGCACCAGTTTTACCGGCGTGACCAGGATTTCGGTATCTCTCGATCCGTTCGGCGGGGTCCTCGACGTCTCCAGTTACCCGGGCATGGACGTGTGGCGCGGTGCGTGTGTCGGCGGTGGCTCGGTGCTGTTCACCGGGGTAATGATCGAGCCGGAGCAGCGATTCTTCGACCACGTGTTCCGCGGTGTGGTCGACTACGGCGAGATGCATGAGGTCTACTACCCCAAGGTCCGAAAGACGTTGCGGCTGAGCCCGATGCCGGACGACATCTATCATTCCAGCGCGTTCGCGCACGCACGGGCCTGGGACGATCAGGTCCGCGCGGCCGACTACATACCGGAGCGAATCGACAGCATTTGGAACTGGGACGTCATCCGCGACGAGCTGGCCGGGCGATCGAGGCCGTCGGCGACGGTCGGCTGTTCGAACCTCGGCAATTCCAACGGCGCGAAGTTCGATCTGAACCAGAACTACCTGCGCTATGCCGAGGACACCGGCCGTGCCCGGATCTACCCCGGCCACCGCGTGGACGCCATCGCCAAGGAACCGGGAGTGTCGGGTCGCTATATCGTCACCGTAACCAAACTCGCGCCGACTGGCGAGGTGCTCCGAATCCGCACGCTGACCTGCGACAAGCTATTCCTCGGTGCGGGCTCCATCGGCACCTCCGAGCTGCTTGTGCGCGCGCGGGAGACCGGCGCGCTGCCGAACCTGAACGAGCACATCGGCGAAGGCTGGGGCAGCAACGGTGATGTCGGTTTGGCGCGGCCGCTCAGCTCGTTCGACCTGGGCTCACAGGGCGCGCCGTCCGCGAGCCGGATTCTGGACGAGGCGGGCGCACCTGTGTCGCTGGAGAACTGGTACATCCCCGGCGCGACGCCTTTCGACATCGGCACTCTCGCATCGCTGGGCATCGTGCTCGACGACACTCGCGGCCGGTTCGTCTACGACCCGACCACCGGGCAGGTGGAACTGCAGTGGCCGGACGCCGGCGCTGCCGGCTACCTCGCGCGAGCACAGGAAGTCAACGACAAGGCGGCCTGCCATTGCCTGTCCATCGCCCCACCAGTCGTGGGTGGGGACGCCTCATTCACTTCGCATCCGTTGGGCGGCGCAGTGATCGGACGCGCAACAGATGGGTACGGTCGGGTGTTCGGTTATCGAGGCCTGTACGTGATGGACGGGGCGGCTGTGCCCGGCAGCGCCGGAACCGTGAACCCGTCGTTGACGATCAGCGCGCTGGCTGAGCGCAATATCGAACAGATCATCAGTTCTGGGGAGTAGAACACCAAGGCAATACCCGCATCACATTCGTAGAATACGGACAAATGAGACAAATGTTCAAGGCGAAGTGCGCTGGACCGGTCCTTGCTTTTTGTCCGAACATAACAGCCGAGTGAAGGGACCGAAGGTTCTGTATCTCGCTTTCGAAAAGCCGCTGATCCACTGCTTGCTCTGTCAGATGTCACCAGTTCTCGAGCGCATCGAAGTCACTTCGGACTACTTCGACCCAACCCCGCAGCTCATCTAATGTCGCCGTAAACGCACAGTTCAGGACGCTAATCGTCCTCGTTGTCGATGGCCGCGTCAGCAATCCTGACCGTCGAAGACCGATCGCGACCAAGCAGAAAAAGCTCGCAATTGGGCAACGAAGTAATTGCATTGAGGCATCCAAGTAATTGCATCGAGGCATCGCGCCGAGGTGTGGCTCATTCGGGCGAGAACGTGTCTCTCACCTTCATAATTCAGACATTATTTCGCGGCGCGGATCTCGAATCCGGGGGTCACCTATACCGATCAGGCGGTTTATAATGGGTCGCGGTCGGGTCTGGAGGCGAATGATGACCGCGCGACCACAGTTCCCGCATAACTCCTACTCGGGCGGGGATGCCGAGCCGAACGCGTCGGTCACGCAGCCGGTGCCGCTGTCTGCGGGGCAGCGGGGGCTGTGGCTGGCGCAAAAGCTGAGCCCGGATGTGCCGATATGCGAGGCCCAGTATCTCGAGTTCGTTGGTGACTTGGACCTCGCGATACTTCGTCAGGCGTCGATTCAAACGGGCCACGAATTCCAAGCGGGGTATCTGCGGCTGATAGAGGTCGACGGCGAGCCGCATCAGTTGTTCGACCCGTCGCTGGATTCGCAGGGACCGGTTATCGATATGCGGGGTGAACCGGACCCCATGGCGGCGGCCTTGGAGTGGATGCGCCGGGAGTTCACCGCACCTTTGGATATGACCCGAGACCGGTTGGTCGCATGGACGGTTGTGCAGGTCGGGGATCGGCATTTCCTGTGGTACCTCAGGATTCACCACGTCGTATTGGACGGCTACGCCGCGATGACGATAGTGAACCGGGTCGCGGCGCTATACACAGCGGCGGTGCGGGGCCAGACAGCAGAGCCGAACCTCACTGCGGACCTGCGCACCCTCTACGAGGCGGACCGCAGTTACCGGGAGTCCAAGCGGTTCACCACCGACCAGGCATATTGGGTGGACAGACTCGCCGACGTCGAGGACGAGTCCAGCTTGGCCGCCGCGCACGCACCCGCGCGCGCGGACAGCGTGGTCGTAAAGGCCGAACTGCCCACCGTGACGGTCGAGCAGATTGATCATTCCGCGAAAGTATCGGACGCGACCCCGGCCGCGGTGGTGATCGCCGCATTCGGAAGCTATTTGGCCCGGATGACCGGCCGAGACCAGGTCCTGGTCAATATTCCCGTGTCGGGTCGCACAACCGCGGTGCTGCGGCGATCCGGGGGCGTCTTCGTCAACGTTGTGCCGCTTCCGATCGTGCTCGGTACAGGGGACACGGTCAGGACGCTGGTGCGGCGGGTGCAGTCCGATTTGGTAGGAGCGTTGCGGCATCAGCGGTGCGGCCTCGCCGACATTCGCGCCGCCGCGGGGCATAACGGGCAGCGGCGTTTCGCGGGCCCGGTAGTGAATGTCATGTTTTTCCCCCAGGAGCTCCGGCTCGGGTCGATGACCGCGGAGTTCCATATCCTCAGCTCCGGACCGGTCGAAGATCTGCTGGTCGACCTGTATCAGGCCGGAGACCCGCCGAAAACGATCCTGCACTTCTTGGCCAATCCCAACCTCTACACCGGCCCCGAACTATCAGCGCATCACACCAGATTCGTGCAGTTCCTCGACGAGTTCGCCGCCGCTGCACCGGACACCGATCTCGGGCAGGTCCACCCCGACAGCGCCCACCATGGCGCCGGGATGCGGCGCCGCCGCGAGAACCTGGCGTTCTGGCGAGCCACGCTCGCGAACCTTCCTATTGAGCTTTGTCTGCCGACTGATAGGGCGCGGCCGGTAGTGATGTCGAATCGGGGCGCCACCATCGACTACACACTGGACGCCGAGCTGGTCCAGGTCTTGGAACGATTTGCGCGACAACATAGTTCGTCACTGTTCATGGTGATCCACAGCGCATTGGCAGTACTGCTCGCCCGAATGAGCGGGACCACCGATATTCCGATCGGCACACCGATCGCCGGGCGCGGCGCAGCCGAACTCGACGACGTGATCGGCATGTTCGTCACCACTCTAGTATTGCGAACCGAAATCGATCTCGACGAATCGTTCACCGACCTACTCGGCCGGACCCGACAAACCGATCTAGATGCGTTCGAACACGCCGATGTTCCCTTCGAACAACTAGTAGACCAACTCGCTCCACAACGGACCCAATCCCGGCACCCCCTGTTCCAGGTGATGTTGGCATTCCAGAATCTAGAACAGGTGAACCTGGAGCTACCCGGCCTCGACATATCGGTCGTCGACCTCCCCAACGAGGTATCCCGATTCGATCTGCAGTTCGTCTTGTCGGACGACCGCAACAGCGGCGGAATGTCAGTAACAGTCACCTATGCCACCGATCTATTCGACACCGCGACGATCGACTCTCTGATCCATCGATGGATCCGAATACTGCAGTCGGTAGCCACCGATCCGACAGTTCCGGTCGGGACAATCGACATACTCGAGCCCGCTGAACGAACCGATCTACTAACGCACTCCGGTACACCCGCAACGACGCCCACCACACTGGCCGACATGTTGACCGCCGCAGCGACACGGAATCCTGATGCTACGGCGATTGTTTTCGATGGGCGCCAAATGAGCTACCGAGAGCTGGACGAGCATTCCAATCGGTTGGCCCGACTGTTGATCGAGCGAGGTGTCGGTCCGGAAGATGTTGTGGCGATCGGTATTCCGCGTTCTCTGGAATCCATACTCGCGGTATGGGCTGTCGCTAAGTCGGGAGCCGGGTTCCTGCCCATCGATCCGACCTACCCCACCGAACGCATGACTCACATGATGGTCGATTCGAAAGCGGTTATCGGTTTGACCGCGGCATCGGTGCGCGCGCGGTTACCCAACGCTATCGACTGGTTGACAGCCGACAATCTCGACGATGCCTTCAGTGCCCAGCCGATCTCCGACAGTGACCGGGTGCGTCCGCTGCATATCTACGATATCGCCTACGTCATCTACACCTCCGGATCGACCGGACTACCCAAAGGCGTCGCAGTCACCCACCGAGGACTCTCCAGCTGCGCCACCGAG
>NZ_JBKORD010000027.1:0-101314 GCF_046764875.1 Nocardia arseniciresistens | reverse complement strand
GTTTCTTTGTTTTTTCACTGGGTGGGCGGGGGGCCCCCGCCTGGCGCCCCCCCCCCCGTTGGGGGGGGCCGCGCGACCGTCGACATAGCGGAGGGTATGTGGGACCCCTGACGATCCCCGTCGGATCTCAGCAGTTGGCGGGCGCGGGCTCGCCGCGAACCCGGCCGTCGAGCCACTGCAGTACCGCGGGGGCGCCCTCTACTGCCGCGGTCAAGTGTTCAGGCGCGGACACCCGCAGCGTCTCCAACCGCACCCCCGCCGCGCACCAGCGGCGGTCGGTGTTGTCGATGGCGTCGACAGGAATCAGCGGGTCGCTCGGCGAATGCCATTCGAACATCGGTATTTCCGGCACCCCGGAGTAGAGCTCCAGACTGTTCTCCTCCACCACCGACCGGGCCGCGGGAATGTCGAAAACCGACATGGTGGTGGCCACCTCGCGAGCGCTGCCGTTGGCGCCGATGGCGAGGATATTGTTGGTGCAGCTGTTGGCCATGGCGTCTCGGATCGCAAGGCCACGCGGGCTGAGATACGAGCTGACCGGCAGTCGATCCGGGTACTCCCGCTCCAGGCCGACCGCCGCTGCCATGGCCAGCCCGAAGGCCGGGTGCGGTTCGTAGCCCAGCGCCTGCGCCATCGTCACCAGGTTCGCCGGGAAGCCGCCGATGGCCGCGCCCACGAGCTGCAGCTCACTTGCGTACGACGGCTGCAGAGCTGCCGCCCATGCCGTGGCCAGGCCGCCACCGGAGTAGCCGGCCATCGCCACTGGGCCGTGCTGCACGGCGAGTTCGGGCAGCCGTTTCACCGCCCGGATGCCGTCCAATACGATATGGCCACCCAAACGCGCGGCTCCGAGGGCGAACTGCGGGCCGAGATGATCCGGCAGCGCGATGCTCCACCCCTGCTGCAGCACCGCGTTCAACATCGGCGTCGTCGCCGTCAGATTCAGATCGCCGTCGTACAGCGTGTGCGATACCGCGCAGCCGGTGCCGAGCGCATTGATGAAATGCTGATACGACAGCAACGGTGCGTCCGGCCGATGACCGGCGGGGGTAAGGACCGTTGTGGTCGCCGCGATCGGCGCACCATGTGAGTCGGTGGACCGGAACTTGACCAATGTGACGGTGGCGCCGGGGAAGAGGGGCAGCGGCGGCATTCCCCGCACGCCGAGCACGTCACCGGGTCCGTGCGCCGCCAGATCCGCCGGGGCGGCGTAGAACGGGTCGGGATCGGGATTCGGATACAGCGGCTCCGCGGTTGCCGCAGTCGCCAGCGTCAGCGCGAGCGCCACACCACCGAATGCACCGAGGACACGGGCGCAACCGCTGCGCCTGCTGCCGAAGGTAAGAAGATAGGGACGAGTCAAGACCTTGACCTCCACGAGTTGTGCGTGACATTCGTCGAGCAGTCAGGCTGAATTCAAGCGCTACTGCTAGCAAACCTCCAGCGACACGCCGAAGAGAGAGCAGAAGATATCGAAAAGAATGACACTGTGTATCCGATCTGCCCCTCGGCCGATGGCACTGTCGTCGAGCATTTCAGGGCAACACGGCAGATACGACACAACTCGGTGATGAAATCCTCGCAGCTCGGATCACCGCCACGCGGACGACCAAGCCGAGCGAGCACAGTGACCGTGGTAAGCCATCCAGCGGCACCAGGATCCGCACGAAACCAGCAATAAGCTCGGCGCGGGCGTGCCTCAGGACGCAGAGTCCAGGCGTACGGCGCTCACTTGGCGGTGGAACTGCCCCAGGTCGCGGATCGCGGCTCTGGCATCGGAGAGGAGATCCGCGGCGACATGGTGCACGTGCGGCGCACGGTCCCAGACCTGCAGCCGGACCGGGACATTCGCTTGGACGCAGCGCCGGGCCAGCATCACGGCGTCGGGCAGCAGGCATTCGGTGGAGCCGACCTGGATCAAGACCGGTGGCAGACCGGTGAAGTCGTGGTTGACCGGCGACGATGTCGGGTCGAGTTCGCCGTCGCGGGCAACGCCGTGCCGCGCGATCAAATCCAGGGCCCGAGTGGGTATGTAGGAATCGCGGTGTCGGTTGGGATGGGCGTTGCGGATCTTCGAGTCGAAGTCCGCCCACGGTGCGATCGCGGAAAACCGCCTGGCATCGGCAACCCACGTTCCCGGATTGCCAGCGCCAGCCGGAAGGCGAGCCCGCCGCCGGCCGAATCACCGGAGACGATGATGCGCTCAGGCCGGAATCCCTGCTCGAGCAGGTATTCATACGACGCGACGGCGTCATCGAGCGTCTCGGTGAAATGCGCGCTGGGTAACTGTCGGTAGTCGACGTTCAGTGCGGGCATCCAGCTGGCACGACCGATTTTGGCGACGAGGCGCCGATGAGTATTCAGTCCGCCGCCGATGTATCCGCCGCCGTGGAAGTACAGCAGTGCCGAATCTTGTTGTTGTCGCGGGTCGGCCAGCTCGTCGTGCCACAACCATTCGGCGCGGAAATTCTTCAACTGAACGGTCCGGCGTTCGGTGCCGTTCGGAGGGACGAGCGCGGCGGCCGGTAGGTCGATGAGACGGCTGAGCCAAAGCAGTTGCTCGAGCTGACTGTAACCACCGATCCGCGTCAGGACAGCCAACCCGAGCCCGACCGTGCCACGCAACAGTGGATGGGCGAGCCTGGTTCCGATACTTGCAGAATTGGATCGCTCTACGATCGACGGCGATGCTTCCGGCCACGCAATGGCTGTCATGCCCATTGCCATCGGATGCCACTACTCGGGCATGGCGGAATGAGAGTGGTCCAGAAGTCGTGGCGCACCGCGTCCCACAGCTTGGTCAGTCCTGGATGTAGTTCTCGTGCTTGCACCAGATCCGGATAGGCGGCGGGGCCGAACGATAGAACCGGTAAGGCGTCGGATGCGTTGTGCACATCGACGATCGAAATCAGATGATTCTGAATCAATCGCCACGTCACGCGCAATCCGTCGAATTCGGTCCGACGTACGTCATTCAACGCCGACCCCCGGTTGTCGTAGGCGTAGCTCGTGCCTTTGGCGACACCCATCGATCAGGCACGCTCGGTGAGATGTCATTGCCCGAGCCTCACAGGTCCCGCGCGTGCGGACATGGGTAAAAACACCCATTCGTGCACCCATATCCGCAGTTCGCGCACGCTAGATTGGATCTCATGGGGCGACGTAAGCCCACTCATGTGGTCGGTAACCTGCCATTCGCGGTGACCAGTTTCGTCGGACGGCAACGGGAGATCCGTGAGGTCCGGGAGCTACTCGCCACGGCACGGTTGGTCACGCTCACCGGTGTGGGCGGTGTCGGAAAGACTCGGCTCGCCAGCGAGGTCGCAGCCGTTTCCGGCCGGTCATTTCCGGACGGGGCGTGGCTGGTGGACCTATCCGGCGTCGGCGATGCCGATCTGGTGGCACGGGCGGTCCTGAGCAGCCTGGCAATTGTCGACGTATCGAACCGAACCGTCGAGGAGCAGCTCGTCGAGCACTTCGCCGATCTGCAGGCGTTGGTCGTGCTGGACAACTGCGAACACCTGGTTGATATGTGCGGGGCGCTGTGCAACCTGCTGCTGAGATCCTGCGCCGAGCTACGGATTCTGACCACCAGTCGCGAATTGCTCGGCGTCGCGGGCGAGCACGTGTACACGGTCCCGACGCTGTCGATGCCCAGCCCGTACGATCCGGTCACGCTCGGGTCGCTGGCTGCCTACGATGCGCCGACCATGCTGGTGGAGCGGGCTCGGGCGGTGCGCCCGGACTTGACGCTGACCGAGCGTGATGCGGATGTGGTGGCGCGAGTATGCGAGCGTCTGGATGGGATTCCGCTCGCCATCGAGCTCGCCGCGTCCCGGCTGCGGTCGCTGTCGCTGCCTGCGGTCCTGGACCGACTCAAGGACCGGTTTGTGCTGTTGGCCGGCGGTATGCGAGGCGCTGCGCCGCGGCAGCGGACACTGTGGGCCCTGATCGACTGGAGCTACGAGCTGTGCCGGCCACCTGAACGGCTGCTGTGGGCGCGACTGTCGGTGTTCGCGGGCGGATTCACCCTCGCTGCGGCCGAGGGCGTGTGCGCTGGTCCCGACCTGCCGCGTGAGCACATTCTGGACCTGATCGACCATCTGGTCGCGCAGTCGATCCTGGCGCCCGTGCCGACCGACGGTCCGCCGCGGTACCGGATGCTGGAAACCATCCGTGAATACGGGTGGCATCGGCTGACCGAGCGGGACGAGACCGACGCCCTGCGCAAGCGGCAATGCGACCACTACCTCGCGCTCGCCGAGCGGATCGCCGGAGCCTGGAACGGACCCGGCCAAGCCGCCGGACTCACCGAGTTGCGCGCCGAGCGCGACAACCTCCGAACGGCGCTGGACTGGGCGACGAGCACACCGGCGGCCGACCGTGAAGCACTGGCGCTGGTCACCGCCATGCGCTATCACTGGTGCGCCGACGGGTTCCTCGGTGAGGGACGGCGGTGGACCGATAGGGCGCTGCGTGTCGCCGACCGATCCGGCCCGCACCGGATCTCCGCACTATGGGTTGCGGGGTGGGTGCGGCTGCTGCTCGGCGACCTCGAAGCGGCCACCGCGGCGCTCGACAGATGCGCGGCGGATGCGACGGCGCTTGGCGACCGCCACGCGCTGGGCTGGGTGAGTTGTCTGCGCGGCACGGCGGAGTTGCTCCCTGGGCATCTCGCACCGGCCATCGCGGCCTTTGAGCAGACTGTCGAGGACTATTCGGACGACGATGATGTGGTCGGCATGACACTGTTTCAGCTCGCCATGGCACAAGCGCACGCCGGTGACCGCAGCGCGGAGGCGACGGCCCGCCGGGGTATCGAACTGGCCGACCGGCGGGGTGAGCGGTGGACCAAATCCTATTCACTCTGGACACTCGGCTACAGCCAGTACATCCATGGCGAATACGACAATGCGGTCGAGTCGACGCGCGCCGCACTCGAGATCCAGCGCGAATTCAATGACCATGTCGGCGCGGCGCTGATGATGGAGTTACTGGCCTGGATCGCCGCCGCCCGCGGCGAATACCGGCATGCGGCGCGGCTGATGGGCGCGATCGGGTCGGTGTGGCGGCGCATCGGCGCATCGCTCGCGGCGTTCGGACCACATCTGGGAGCACAGCACTCAGCCTGCGAGAACACTCTCGCACAGTCGCTGCGGCAGGCAGTGCAAAGCGCGGAAAGAGCGCACGGTGCGGCGCTGGACCATGCCCAGGCGATCCGCTACGCACTCGACCCCAGCCCGATCGCCCAAGAGCCGGCAGAGCAACCGGACACCATGCTCACGGCCCGCGAACGGCAGGTAGCCGAGCTCGTCGCACAGGGTCTCAGCAATCGGCAGATCGCCCAACGGCTCGTGGTGTCGCCGCGCACCATCGATCGTCACCTGCAGAATATTCTCTGCAAACTCGACTACTCGTCGCGGGCACAGATAGCCGCCTGGACCGCGCGTTCACATTTATTGCAATAGCACTGTCGACCGCACAGACCCGGGCCCGCGATGTCTGTCCGATTGGTCCTAATGGCTAGGACGGATCGGCAGAAATGGGTATGCCCGTGGGTAGTTTTACCGTCGTGGTCGGGCACCGAAAACGCGACGCTTGGTGAGGAAGCACAACTAGCTATCACACCGAGGTCTCCATGTCCGAGCACATATACGAGTCCAATGGCAGCACCATCGCCACCAAAACCGTAATGATGATTCGGCGTTGTGGACGCTGTGACAAGTTGTTCGCGCCACTCATCGCCGAGTGTTCGTCGTGCCGGTCCTGGGATCTCGACTGGTCGCCGTCGTCCGGTCTCGGTTCGATCGTGTCGTGGCGGCTGGTAAACCGTAGTGTGAGCGGTCCGCACGCCCAGGTGGTGCCATTGACGATCGCCATCGTGGAACTCGACGAGGGCCCGTGGGTGTACGCGACAATCGAAGGGGTTGTCGCACCGATTTCGGACGGGCCGGTCCGGGTGCGATTCGAGCCGCGTCCTCGGGTGGATCGGTTTCCGGTGTTCGCTGTCTGCCCCGCGCCGCCGGATTCGGAAGGCGCCCGTCCCGCGCCACAGTGCGACAGCGCTTCGAACGATGAGCGGTCGACGCCTCGTCCCGATGTCGAACATCGCTACGACGCGTGGTGGGTACGGACATCGCTTCGCCAATGCGAACTTATGGAGGGCGCGCGGGTCCTCGACACTGCTGCGAAGTCGTTGATCGGTTTCGCAATCCGATGGGCGCCATTCGGCGGCGCCACGACTGGCGAACTGCTCGTTACCTTTGGTGTGACCCGTGGGCGGTTCCTGCAAATGCTGGACGAGGCGCTGCACCCCCAGCAGACCGATAGCGACAATATGCGCGGGCTGAAGCGTCACTTGCAGAACGCCCTGGCACAGGCGTGGCAGGGCAGCACAACCGCGCTCCCGGCCAGTAGCGCCTGATGTAGATACCCACAACTCGCGATGCTGCCAGTGCCCACGCTGAGCCTGCTCGAGGCGATCTGGTTCGTCGATCGGCACGTGATCAGTCATCGGGAGTCGCCTCCAGCAGCCTTCGAGGTAAGTCTTGCTACGCACGTTTACCTGCACTAACAGCCCTGTTCAAGTGGGTTTGGTGGTGGTGTAGTGGATGACGAGGGGGACCCCCTGTACGAGGAGCAAGCAATGGCCAAGCCATTCAGAGGTCTCGTCAATCTCGACATTCGCGACTCGATCCCCGATTGGGGTCCGTACGAGCAACCGAAGGCGCCACCGGGGTCGCCGAACGTGCTGTACATCGTGCTCGACGACGTAGGTTTCGGGGCCATGGGCTGCTACGGCGGCCCGATCGACACCCCGAACATCGACCGGATCGCGGCCAACGGTCTGCGCTACGGCCAGTGGCACACCACGGCACTGTGCTCCCCGACCCGATCCTGCCTGCTGACCGGCCGTAACCACACCGCCAACGGCATGGCATGCATCAGCGAGGCGGCGGTCGGCTTCCCCGGCGCGAACGGGCACATCCCGCCGGAATGCGCCACCCTCGCCGAGGTCCTGGTCGAGCAAGGCTTTTCCACCGCGATGGTCGGCAAATGGCATCTGTGTGCCGAGGACGAGATGAATTTGGCGTCCACCAAAAGGAATTGGCCGATCGGCCGCGGATTCGAGCGCTTCTACGGCTTCCTCGGCGCCGAGACGAACCAGTGGTACCCCGACCTGGTCCATGACAACCATCCCGTCGAGCAGCCCGCCACCCCGGAGCAGGGCTACCACTTCAGTGTCGACATCACCGACAAGGCCCTCGACTACATCGGCGACGTCAAGGCGATCGCCCCGGACCGGCCGGTGTTCCTGTACTACGCGCCGGGCTGCGCCCACGCCCCGCACCAGGTGCCCCGCGAGTGGGCAGACCGCTACCGCGGCCGGTTCGACACCGGCTACGAGGCGATGCGGGAGCAGATCCTGGCCCGGCAGAAGGAAATGGGTCTGGTCCCCGCCGACACCGAATTGCCGCCGCTGAACCCGATCGGCACCCCCGATACCCGCACCGGACCCGATGGGAAACCCTTCCCGGAATTGGACTACACCAAACCGTGGGACACCCTCTCCGACGACGAGAAACGGCTGTTCGCCCGGATGGCCGAGGTGTACGCAGGATTCGTCTCGCACTGCGACGACCAGATCGGTCGGCTGCTGGACTATCTCGAGGACATCGAGGAGCTCGACAACACCATCATCGTGGTGGTCTCCGACAACGGCGCCAGCGGTGAAGGCGGGCCCACCGGGTCGGTCAACGAGAACAAGTTCGCCAACGGTGTACCGGACGATCTGGCGGAAAATCTCGCCAAACTGGACGAGCTTGGTGGCACCAAGACCTACAACCACTACCCGAACGGGTGGGCGATGGCCTTCAACACACCTTTCAAGATGTGGAAACGCTACTCGTTCAACGGCGGCACCGCCGACCCGTGCATCTTCTCGTGGCCCGCAGGGATCGCGGCGCGGGGCGAGACCCGAGACCAGTATCACCACGCGATCGACGTAGTCCCGACGTTGTTGGACTGCATCGGCATCGAACTTCCGGACACGGTCAAGGGGTACACCCAACACCCCGTGCAGGGTGTGAGCATGCGCTACAGCTTCGACGCCGCCAACATTCCCACTGCCAAGCGCACCCAGTTCTATTCGATGCTCGGCACCCGAGGTATCTGGCACGACGGCTGGAAGGCTGTCACCACCCACCCCGCGATCAGCGGCTGGGGCCACTTCCCCGAGGACACCTGGGAGCTCTACCACTGCCAGGTGGACCGATCGGAGCTTCGCGATCTCGCCGCCGAGGAGCCCGTGCGGCTCGCCGAGCTGGTCGGGTTGTGGTTCCACGAGGCAGGTGCGAACCAGGCGTTGCCGCTCGACGACCGTGCCGCCGTCGAGATCGTCACCACCCCGCGTCCGCAGCTCGCGCCGCCCCGCAACCGATACGTCTACCGTCCCGGTGGAGCCGAGGTGCCCGAGTCGGTAGCGGTCAATATCCGCAATCGCTCGTACTCGATCGGCGCGCTTGTCGACATCCCCGAACCGGGCGCGGCCGGGGTGCTGTTCTCCCATGGCGGCCGGTTCGGCGGGCACGCCCTCTATGTCAAGGACAATCGGCTGCACTATGTCTACAACTTCCTCGGCAGCGAGGAACAGAAGATCAGCGCGTCCGAGGACCTGCCGACCGGGCAGAAGCTGATCCTGGCAGCCTCTTTCGAGAAGGACGGTGAGGACCCGCCCGGCACCGCTCATGGCGTCATGAGCCTGTACTACGGTGGCCGCAAGGTCGGTGCGGGACGCATCAAAACCCAGGCCGGTAGGTTCAGCCTCGCCGGCGAGGGTCTGCACGCCGGCCGCGACAGCGGGGAATCGGTCACCGACGACTACCCAGGATCCGCTCCGTGGGCGTTCACCGGTGGCACATTGCACCGGGTGGCCGTGGATGTCAGCGGCGAACCCTACGTCGACCTCGAACGCGAAGCCGTCGCCATGCTCTCCCGCGAATGACCGCTGGTGCCCGATTGAACCTATGTAGAAAGGTTTCCGCCATTACGGTCTGATGATGCATCGGAAACCGATGTGACAGGTGGAGGTCTCCTCGGTCTGGCCCTGACGTGCGGCGGGTCTATATCGCAGGCAGTAGTTCGGCGCGCACAGGTACGAGCCGCCTTTGATCACCCGGCGTGCGTACGGCTCGCCGGGCTCAGGCGTTGGCGCAACTACCTTGCGTGGGTCGGCGGGTATGCAGCAGGCGGTCGGTTCCACGGTCTTGCCCGCCTCGGAGTGGTCGGCGGTGTAGTAGTCAACCGTCCACTCCCACACGTTGCCCGCCATATCGCTGAGTAGATAGCCGTTCGGCGGGAACCTGCCCACTCGCGACGTGCCTATGGCGCCGTCCCCATTGAGGTTCTCCCAGGGAAACCGGCCCTGCCAGACGTTGGCGGCGCGCCTGCCGCCAGGTTCGTGCGTTGCGCCCCACACGAACGGTTGCCGGTCCAGGCCACCCCGGGCGGCGAATTCCCACTCCGCTTCGGTCGGCAGTTCCTTGCCGGCCCACTGGACGAAGGCCGAGGCGTCGAACCAGGACACTTGGGTGACCGGATGGTGTTGCCGTCCATCGAGATTGCTGCCGGGTCCCTGCGGATGGCGCCAATCCGCACCCGGCGTAAACGACCACCAGCGCCGGTAGTCGTCGAGCGGCACCGGTCCCGGGGTGGGGGTGAATACCAAAGAACCGGGCACCAGCAACGACGGGTCTGCTTCCGGGTGCCGCGCCGGATCCGGCGGTGTCTCTGCGGTGGTGACGTGTCCGGTGTCCTTCATGAACCGCCGAAACTCCGCCACTGTTACCGGATGGGTATCCACCCAGAAGCCATCCACAGTGGCCTGACGAACGGGACTTTCTTCCGGATAGAAGTTTTGGGAACCCATCCAGAACGTCCCGCCCGGGATCCACTCCATGTTCTTCGGAGCCGTACCTGTCATGGAATTCAGCGTTGCATAGATCCCAGCGGACGCAACGACCAAGGCATCGCCTCGATCGGGATTGTCGGAACAGATTTGTCCATCCGGCTCGTCTTGGATCCGGTCGTGAAATCGGGATCGGTCCCCATAATGACGCGGCCTTCGCCGTTGACCAACACCACCCGCTGAATGGATGCCTGGAATCGCGGAAGCAAGACCTCCTCGATCGCGGCAACCGGCACATCGGCACCGGCGATTCCGAGGAATGTTCCCGATGTGGTCGTGACCGGTATCGAGAATGTGCAGACGTACTGATCGCCGCACGCGTAATCGAGGTGCGGCCCCTGCACCCATCGCCGATCCTGCTCGCGCGGAATCGAGAACCAGTCCATTTTGGTGTAGTCGTAGAAGTATTCGCTATCGGGATTCAATTCCAGCATCAAGCGTTGCGCGTCCGGAAGCCACCATTCCAGGTGTCGGGGGCGATCCGCGAGCACGCCGTCGGCCATCACTACGCCTGCGCCGCTGAACAGCTTTCCGCGCCGTTCGAGCTCGCCGGCAATGGTCTCGCGCAGCGGGGCCAGATCCGACGACTGGGGAGCGGACCGCAGCTTCTCGGTGAGATCACCCCACAGGGTTGTGAGCGCGGTCCCGATGATCGCCAGCGACAAGTAGATCTCGTCGGCCAGTTTTGCGACGGAATCCGCGAGCGACTCGACAGTTGCCGGGGCCGGGAAGTTATCGGTGTCGCTCATCGATCACTGAGCTCCAAGCGTAGGGCGACGAGGCGGCGGATGCGTGATTCTGTACGCGATTCTGCCAGTTCTCTCGCCTTGGCATCGTCTTCCCGTTCGATCGCGTCCACCAGGTCACGATGGGCAGCCGCCTCAGCCGCCGGGGCCAGTTTCAGCCGCGGCAGCCAGAGCAAGGCGGAGAGCTCGGCCTGCAGACCGACCTCGGCACGGGTCAGCCGGGGGGACTGCGCGCACACCGCCATCTCGATATGAAAGCGGCTGTCGGCGCGGCGTGCTGCGACGAGTTCGGTGCTGTCCTTCAGTCGGTCACTCAGGGCGCGGAGCCGGATTATGTCGGCCCGCACCCCGCGGCGCGCGGCAAAAACAGCAATCGCTCCGGTGACGGCGAAGTGCTCGTCCCCCAGATCGCGCAGTTCCTGGATGCTCATCTGTTGCAACCGCGCCAGCGAGGTGTTCTCGAAGACCTCCGCCGAAGCGCTGATGAAGCTGCCGCCCCCGCGCCCGCGCTTGGTGTGCACGATGCCCTGCTGCCGAAGTATGACCAGCGCCTCCCGCAGGGTCATTGTCGATATACCCAACTGGTTGGCGAGGTCGGTCTCGCTCGGCAACTGCTGGCCGTCGACCATCACACCGAGGCTGATCGCAGCAGACAACCGCTGCACCACGGCATCAGCTTTCGGACCGCTGCCCTCGAGCGGTGACAGTACCGCGCCGAGGGCGCTCAATCCGGCCCTTTCCTGGTGGGGCAATGCGACTCCTCGGATGGCGGGGACATGACATGATTCTAGCCAGCTAACACTTGAACTATGAACTCTAAAGTTAGAGTTTCTCACGTGACCTGCCTCACTCGGCGGTACTTAATGCACTTAACGCGATCTTCACTGCGGAGCTCTTGAACTATGAACTCTAATGTCTTATGTTCAAGAGGTGTGAATTACCCCACCCAGATACCTTGACGCGCAGACGTCACGATCGAAGCAGGAATCACCCATGTCCGAGAACCCGACCTGGCCTAGCGGGCACCTCCAGCGGTGCATCCGCAGCCGTGCCGAGTTGCCATCCGAGAGGGTGGCACACAGCCGGGCGCGGCCGGTTGGCAATGGTCGCCGCGTGCACAAGGTAAGCGTGCGGCGACGAGGTATCGAAAGTGGATGATATGCGTCGAACGGAAGTCGACGGACTGCGTGTGACTTGGCGCTTGGTTCAGCATCATCTGATCGCAATTGTCTCCGTGGACAACGCATCCGACGCCTCGCCGGTAGCATCCTTCAGCCCCAGCAACTACCCGGATCTTGCCCTGGCGCGAGAACTCCTTCCGGAACTGGCGAGGCTGTGGGATGCGGTCCGCCACGAATTCTGGACGAAACTGATTCCGCCGCTGCCTCTGGCCGAGCAGCGGGTATTGGCATAGCGTCGCCGAGGGCCGACCGCCCCGGTGCATGCGCAGCCCTGGACGTAGGGCGCATCCTCAGCGAGTAGTCGATCGCGCGGCGGCGTAATAGTTCGCAGATTGCTCAGCCCCGCCATTCAACGCCGGATTCGGCACCAGTGGCGGCGAATCGTGTCGGCCCCGCAGTTTGTTTGCTTCCGGGTCGATATCACTCATCACATCGCGGCGCCCACCACCTTGCCGACACGACCGAAAAGGTGGTGGGCTGTTCAGTGACGCCACATCACTCATGTCCCGATCCGCCCACGGTCCGGTTGAGAAAGAAGGCCGCTCACCAGGCAATCGCGCGGAACGGCCAGCCAGATATCAGCGCCGAGATGACGATGGGAGCAGGACATGGACGACGAGATCGAACACACGCCGCGGCTTACGGCTTTCCCGCGCATCGACGACTACGGTTTCATCTCCGACTGCGAGGTCACTGCACTTATCGCCCCCAACGGAGCCATCGAGTGGATGTGTCTACCTCGCATGGACTCCCCCAGCGTCTTCGCAGCCATACTCGATCGTTCCGCTGGCTCGTTTCGGTTCGCCCCCGCCGACTTCACGGTGCCCACCGATCGCCGCTACGTCCCTGGCACGTTGGTCATGGAGACGAGTTGGCGCAGTGGCGAAGGGTGGGCGACGGTTCGCGATGTGCTGCTGGTCGGGCCCTGGCGGCACCAGAAACCCGGCCGTAGCGCCCATCGTCGAACCCCTACCGACTACGACGCCGAGCACATTCTGCTGCGGACAGTGCACTGCGAGAACGGGCAGATCCAGTTCGGGCTCGACTGCCAGCCTTCCTTCGACTACGGCAGGCATCGTGCTCAATGGGAGTACCTCGACAGTTACCACCTCGCGCAGGCCAGCGCTGACGGGATCGATCTACAGCTGACGCTGAGCACCGACATGCGCTTGGGGCTGGAAGGGACGCACGCGCTTGCCCGCACCCTGCTGAAGGCGGGTGACACACGCTTTTGCGCGCTCTCCTGGGGTAGTCGCGACGCGCCCCGCACCGTTGAGGAGGCCGATGAACGGCTGCTACGGACAATCCACCATTGGCGCCACTGGCTGGCCGGCGGGCGGTTTCCGGACCATCCGTGGGCCGCCCAGCTCACCCGCAGCGCGCTGACCCTCAAGGGTCTGACCTTCGCACCCACCGGCGCCATCAGCGCCGCCGCGACCACGTCATTACCCGAAACCCCAGGCGGACAACGTAATTGGGACTACCGCTACTCATGGATACGCGACTCCGCCTTCGCGCTCTGGGGCCTGTACACACTGGGCTTCAGCTGGGAGGCGAACGAATTCTTCTCGTACATCATCAACTTGACCGAAGACGTCCGAGACATGCAGATTGTCTACGGCATCGGCGGCGAAACCAACCTCACCGAGCAGACCCTCACTCACCTGCGCGGCTACGAAAATGCCAGCCCCGTGCGCATCGGCAACGGCGCGTATCAGCAACGCCAGCACGACGTGTGGGGCGCTGCGCTGGACGCGGTCTATCTCTACGCGCGCAACCAAGACCAAATCGACGCACGAGCCTGGTCGCTGCTGGGCCGCGCGGTCAAAAGCGCCCTCACCTACTGGCGCGAGCCCGACCATGGCATCTGGGAAGTACGCGGAGAGCCCCAACACTTCACCTCCAGCAAAGTCATGTGTTGGGTCGCCGCCGATCGCGGCGCCCGGCTGGCCCGCATCCACCAGGACTTCGAACGCGCGCATCGCTGGCAACAGGCCGCAGATGAAATCCACGCCGACATATGCTCCCGCGCGGTCGACTCCCGGCGGGTGTTCACCCAGTACTACGGCAGCACGGCGCTGGATGCTTCGACCTTGCTCATCCCACTGGTTCGCTTCCTGCCTCCCGACGACGATCGGGTACGCAACACAGTGTTGGCCATCGCCGACGAACTGACAGAGGACGGCCTCGTATTGCGGTACCGCGTCAGTGAAACCGACGATGGATGCGCAGGAGAGGAAGGAGCTTTCACGATCTGCTCGTTCTGGCTGGTTTCGGCGCTATCGGAGATCGGCGAAAAGAAGCGCGCCAAACAACTGTGCGAGAAACTGCTTGCCTACGCCAGCCCCCTGGGCCTCTACGCCGAGGAGATCGACCCCCGAACCGGCCGACACTGGGGCAACTACCCCCAGGCGTTCACCCACCTCGCCCTGATCAACGCCGCAATGCACGTCATCCAGGACGAACAGGCCATCCTGCGACAGGCACTCGGCGGGGAATCAGTCGCCCCACGACTGGACGATGCATCGTTCACACCGGGATACCTGCACCGCTGACCCCGACGCCGGCGAGAACGACGAAAGCCCGACGGATATCGACCTGCGCGCCGGGAGCGCACTGGTCCGCGCCACCCTCACCGAGACATCGGCAACAGCAGGCACCAGCCGACCAGCTCGAATTCCTCGCACGCGTCCTCGAGCCTTCGTTTCCTGGAATCAGAAGGTGAACTGGCTGCCGTAAGCAGAGGTCTGCACCGTCCCCACCGCGGTACTCACCGTGGCGGTGATGAAGGGGACAGCCGATACCGGTGCGGCACACTGGCCGACGTTCAACGCCGCGTTGTTGAAAATGAAGTGGTACGGGAACGCTGTCCTGTCGTCCAGGTTTGCCGTCACTGTCGTGACGGTGGTGATCTGGCCCGGTGCCAAGGTGGCTTCCAGGACCTCGGTCAAGCCCAGGGCGCCTCCGACAGTCGGTCCGAGGCTCGCGGAGGGCGGGCTGGCCGATGTACTCGGGGTATCTGTGGCGGCACTCGGGGAAGTGGTGGCGGCACTCTGAGAGGTAGTAGCGGCACTCTGGGAAGTGGTAGCGACACCCTGAGAGGTAGTAGCGGCACTCTGAGAGGTGTTAACGACACTCCGGGAAGTGGGGGCGACACTTTGGGAAGTGGGGGCGACACTTTGGGAAGTGGTCGCGGCACTTTGGGAAGTGGTCGCGGCACTTTGGGAAGTGGTCGCGGCACTCTGGGAAGTGGTCGCGGCACTCTGGGAAGTGGTCGCGGCACTCTGGGAAGTGGTCGCGGCACTCTGGGAAGTGGTGGCCACCCTCGGCGTTGTGGGCCCCGGCGTGAGCGGCACACTCGGCAGGCTGACGGCAGCGTTCGACGCGATGAAATCGGGAGAAATACTCGCCAACAGCCCTTGATTGGGATCGATTCCGACGGTGAAGCCGTTATCCAAACTGAGCGCGCACCCGAGGAGGAACCCCGCGACAGCCTGGCCGGACATTATTCCATCGCCCTCCACGGTCAGCGAGTAGTCGCCGGAAAGCTGCGCGGCATGCGCGAAGGTCATGAGGAAGTTAGGCATCCGATCGCCCGGTGGGTCCACTTTGATGTTGTCCACCGAAGTCAGCAGATGAATCCCGGCACCGGATACGTCCGCACCAGGCGGTTGGGCATGGCTCAGCTCAGCGCCCGGCCAGAGAACCAAAGTCAGGACGGCCGCGACCACACCGGTCGCGACAACGACGAATCGAGTTCGCATATTTGATCCCGTTTCGAATCGGATGTACATCAGCGAAAACGTCTGAATAGACCCACATAGTTAATGCGTGGCAAGCATAGTGGGATTCCAGCCCGACGCATCGAGGTTGCGGGGTGTGTCGCGCATCAACTGGGCACAGCCACAGATTTGCCGGGCGCACACAGCATTCGACGATTCTCCCCATTCCGGCTGCAAATTACGAGTCATCATCGCTTCCCGACGTGGAACTGCCGACCCGAGTCTCTGATGACCGGCCCAGAACACCCGCAGCGGCACTTCAAGCGGATCGACCAGACAAACCCGCACCCCTGACGCGAAAACCAATATCTACCAGCGGGTTACGCCCTACTGCCGCACGAGGCCGAAACGCTATACGTTGCAATGGAAACGGAAGTGAGCCAAGAGCCGTTGTTCCCGGTGTCCCGGGTGCAATGGCGGAGGGTCGCCGGTCGGACCGGTCAATGATTGTGTCGTTCGGCGTCTTCTGCGATCCAGGCCGCGATCTGTGCGCGGGAGGTGAATCCGAGTTTGGTGAGAATGTGCTCGACGTGGCCGGCGGCGGTACGTGGGGAGATCACCAGTTCGGCGGCAATCTGATTGTTGGTGAGGCCTCGGGTGATGAGGTCCGCGACCTGGCGCTCACGCTTGGTCAGAGCCACACCTGGACCCGACGTGCGCGCGGTGATCCGAAGCCACCGGCGAACACCGACAGCCGGGCCCACAGCCGCTGCTCGGCTGCGCTGCACAACCTATAGCTCCAGTCGATACACCACCGCAGTGTTTGCTGCCGCGTCGGCGCGCTGCGGCTTGCACGGGTCAGCAGCGTATACCGATCGTCTAGGCGCCGCAGAATCTGCTCGGGCGACATCGTGCGCATCCGCGCAGCTGCCAGCTCGATCGCCAACGGTAATCCGTCCAGCCGGGCGCAGATCCGGACGGCGGTTGCCTTGTTGTCGTCGGAGAGTTCGAGACCCGGCACCACCGCGGTCGCGCGCTCGGCGAACAAGGTCACCGCGTCATATTTGGGCAGTCCCCGGTGCGACGGCACCCGATCCGGATCCGGCACCGGCAGCGGCGACACCAGCAGCACCACCTCCCCCGCGATATCCAATGGCTCGCGACTGGTGACCAGAATCCGCAAATTCGGACAGTCCCGCAACCAGGTCTCGACCAGCCCCGCCACCGCCGACACCAACTGCTCGCAGTTGTCCAACACCAGCAGCGACTTTGCGTGGACAGAAATTCGACCACCGTCTCACCCAGCGGCCGCGCCGGATCATCACGCAATCCCAGGGTCGCCGCCACCGCGTTGACCAGCAGCGACGGGTCTGAGGCATCGGCAAGCTCGACCAACCACAGCCCGTTGGTGAACTCCCTGCGCGCGCCTGCCGCCGCCCTCAACGCCAGCCGCGTCTTGCCGACCCCGCCGATCCCGGTCAATGTCACCAGCCGCGCCGAGGACAGCAGATTCTTCACCTCCGCCAACTCGGTGCGGCGATCGGCGAAGCTGGTCAACTCGAGCGGCAAAATGCCGGCATTCCGCGAAGCCGCTGGGAGCGGCGGACACCACCCCGGCGTTGCAGGCTTGCGATCCCGACGCTCGCGGGCCGGTTCGGCGTGCAACGCCATCTCGTCGACGGTGAACCCGTGGCGGCACTGTGCCTGCTGGATCGTCTCCCCAGGGCAGCCGGCTGCTGCTGCTGCTGAGGATCGCGCTTCATCGCGGCCGCGACCACCGCGGACACATCCTGGGCGATCCCGTGCTCGCGCAGGTCCGGCACCGGTTGGGTGGTGACCCGCACGAACTGGGTCACCACGCAGCATATCCCCTTGGATCTCGACGACTGAGCTAACGGGAAGGCGCTTCGGATCAGGCATGCGGGCATGAAACTACGACGCCGTCCAGGCTGCGCTACACCTTGATATCGCACACCGCGGACGGCTGATTTCAATACTGTCGCTCGGCAGAAGTAGGTACATCCCGGGTAGTTCTACCGTCGTGGTCGGGCGCCGGGGAGCAGAGGCTTGGTGGGGACAGCATTCATAGCTATCACGCTGAGGTTTCCATGTCCGAGCACCCATACGCGTCCAGCGACAACCCCGTAAGCGCCGAATCCGCATTGATGGTTCGGCGTTGCGGGCGCTGCAACAGGTTGTTTTCGCCGTTGACCGCCGAGTGTTCGTGGTGCGGGGCCTGTGATCTCGAGTGGGCGCCATCATCTGGTCTCGGTTCGATCGTGTCGTGGCGGCTCGTACACCGCAGTCTGAACCGTCCGCACGCCCAGGTTTCGCCATTGACCATCGCCATCGTGGAACTCGACGAGGGTCCATGGATGTATACGACAATCGAAGGGGACCTCCCACCGATCGCGGATCAGCCGATCCGCGTGCGGTTCGAGTCACGTCTTCGGATGGACCGATTCCCAGTGTTCGCCATCTGCCCCGCGACGCCCGATGCGGACGACGACGTTTGTCCCGCGCCGCAGCGTGGGAGTGCTTCGAACCACATGCGGTCGACGCGCCGTCCCGGTGTTGAGCATTGCTGCGACGCATCGTGGGTGCGGACATCGCTTCGCCAGTGTGAACTTATGGAGGACGCGAAGTCTCTCGACGCGGCAGCGAAGTCCCTGATCAGTTTCGCGATCCGTTGGGCGCCGTTCGGCGGCGCCACCGCCGGCGAGCTGCTCGTGACCTTTGGCGTCACCCGTCGACAGTTCCTGCAGATGGTGGAGGAGGCGCTGCATCCACGACGGGCGGACAGCCTCGAGGTGCGCGGGCTGAAGCGCCACTTGCGGGACTCGCTGACGCAGACGTGGCGGTTGAACTCCACCGCGTTTTCGGCCGGGGATGCTATCGGCTAGACACCGAGAACATGCGACTCGGGCGGCGGTCGTTACGCCGTCCGCATTCCTCGGCCCATGTGCCGAGATGCCGGGTGTGATCCCGCGAATTCTGCGCACCGGAGTATAACAGTTTCATAAATCACAACTATGGAATTCATACTTTTCGCTCTGCTGGCAGCCGGTATATACGGCCACATTCCCCCGGTTGAATCTCGTTGGTTCATATTCGTCACGAATCAGCATCGCCCACATGTTCGATTATCCGTATTGCGATCGGGGTTTCGTCCAACCGCTACATCTGAGAGGCTTTCTGTAACTGGAGTTATCTACAACGATCGCTAACGGTTGTGATGCTCGACCGGGTACCCCGATCGCCTACGTCACGATAGGGAATTCCGCCGACCACGGCCACATGAACAACCATGCCCGCAAGTCCACCCCGCACGACCGGAGCGGCCCGCTTGGAGTACATCATGGTCACAAGAGCTTTCAGCCATTCACTCGACGCCTTCACCGCCATCGGCGGACGCAACCGAGCCAGCGCCCACACTCGACTGCCACAGCAACGCAGAATCGATGACGACCTGGCACCACTCGGAATACCAGCTCTTGCACTGGGAGTGATGCTGACCGTCGCCGGGTTGACGGTCCTGCCCCTGATGACAGAGTGGGCCATCGACTACGGCCACGTCACGGTCTACACCGCCTACATCCTGTACCTGACCCTCACGGTAGCGCTGAGCGTGTGGGGTGTACGCCGGATCCGCGACCACCGCAGATCCATCTACTACACAAGCAATGCAACGCAGAGCACCAACACTCGAAGATGAAAAGACACTTCGACCGGCAGCATTCCTACCACCGACGGCACAGCGGCGGCGAAGACTCAACCTGGTGGTCTGCGAAAGTGGCACACGCGATCGGCGTCCCGTGGCGGGTCCGGTCACAAGCGTTCTGCCGTTTATGCGCCGTTGTTGCGGGCTTCGACGGCCTTGACGGTGTTTTCCAGCGCATGTTTCAAGACGCCCTTGCCGACGGTTCCGACCACAGCGCCGAGCACCCGTCCCTTGAAGTTCTTGCCCTCGCGCACAATGACAACATCCACATCGGTCGTCCCATCGGGCCGACGGGCGAAGGTGTATGTGTGGCCTGAATGCCCACCCCACACGTTGGAGTCGGTGGTCGTCATGACGACGCGGTTGGGGTCTGACCAGTCGTAGTGCAGGCGTTCCCAGATGCCGCGCGAACCTTCAGTGACGTCGGCCTCCCCGAGGCCCTTGGCGTGCACCTCGAGGTATTCGTCGGTGCTGTTGCCGAACAGTTGTGAGCGACCGGGCCCGAAGTCGGTGAGCGCCGCGACGAACTCCTCGGGCGTCGAGTTCGTCGTCTCCTTGAAGTGAATGGTGGACATTTTTACTCCTTTGCCCGTCAGCGGGGATATCCTTCAGCGTCGAATGAGCTGCGGTTCGCCATGCGGTTCTGGACCTGCCAACGCGGACTTTCCAGATGCGGTCGGTGAATTCTGAGCCGCCGCCACCTACACCGGGCAGCCAGCTATTCGACCGACATTCTTCGAAGGTATCTGGCACCTGCATAGCAATCGTATAGCGGGACCGGGCATCGTAACCGCCGATTCTGCGGGCAGGTACAACAGCAAATGTCCGTTCCTCATGTGAGAACCCCGGCCGCCGCCGAGCTGAGCGGAAACGGTTCTGCAGAACTACCTCTATCGCGCCGCCGACTGCGGCAGACAATCTACATTGCGAATGTCGGCCCATGCCGAAGACCGGGCGCTCCTGGAGCGTCCGGTTCGCCATTCGGCAAGGCACCGAAGCCACGCCACACGCTCCGGTTCCGGACCCGAGCACCGGCCCGCACACGTTCGAGGCACCGCGACGTGGCGTAGGAGGCCGAAGGGGGGCGAGGTCACAGTTCTTCCGACTACGGATCCCCGCGCGCGGCGAGCCGAAGGTTGGTCGCTTTCAACTGACGTGCGGTACTCACCTCCAAGTCCCGCACTTGTCCCTGTAACAGGCGACCACACAGGCGACCCCAGTGCACACCGACCTCATCCCCCACCGCGACGTCGGGTACGGAGCTGTACCCGTCGGCCCAGAGATCCGCTCGCCGGATCGACGGCGCGGAGAGCTCGAGCACCTGCCCGTTCCACACCAGGCTTCGACAGCGGAGCGCGACGCCGGCCTCATCACGGGAAACCACTGTCCCCCAATTGATCCGGCAGTTGTCCAGCACACTCACCGGGTGGTCGTCGAACCCGCGACCCAACAGTCTGGACCACGGATACACACCGAACACATGGAAGCAATGGCTGGCGGCGGCCTCGGTGGACAGTTCGGGAGTGAGGTGCGTCCAATAGGCGCCTGCCACCGGACCGATGACCGCGAGCAACTCGGACATGAAGTCGTCCGGGTCCAGATCCGCGCCGACTCCCCCACCGAGCCAATACGATTCGACGAGCCGTCGATCCAGCGGATCGTCGATCCCGGTCAGCCGGGCCATCACTCGAAGATACGGCCATACGCCGGAGAACCGGGGCGCGACCGCCCGAATATCGGCACTCGAGCCGCTGCGTAACGCCGCTGCCTCGGCGGGGCCACAGTAGCCGAGCCGGTTGGGCGCGTAGGTATACCGCGCGAACATGTCGGTACCCGCGGTGTCCATCACCCCTGCGGTTCCGTAGTCAGGTCGGACTGCCAACGATGCTCGACGTCGCCGATGCGCCACACGGCAATGGCCGCGATCCAGGTCAGCGCGAACAATGCGACGATAATGAAGCCCATCGCCCCGAGATCGAGGTTCCCGACCCAGGCCAGCGGACCCGTCGTGACATCGAATTTCTCGGTGAGGATCGAAATCACCTCCTGCGCACCGATCAGCAGGGCGACCGCCACCGACAGTCCCGTCACGACGATGTTGTAGTAGATCTTGCGGACCGGCCGCGCGAACGCCCAGCCGTACGCATAGTTCATGAATGTCCCATCCAAGGCGTCGAACAATGACATGCCCGCCGAAAAGAGGACGGGCAGTACCAGAATCGAGTACCACGGCAGATCGGTCGCCGCGGCCCCGCCCGCGATCACCAGCAGGCTCACCTCGGTGACGGTGTCGAAACCGAGACCGAAGAGCAGTCCGACCGGATACATCTGCCACGGCTTACGCACGGCCCGCATCATCGGCCCGAAGAGCCGGTTCAGCGCGCCACGGGATTCGAGCTGCGCCTCGAGCTGCGCCTCGTCGTAACTGCCACGGCGCATGCCGCGGAACACCCGCCAGATCCCGATGAGCGACACCAGGTTCAGCAGCCCGATCAGGATCAGGAAGGTACCCGAGATGCCGGTGCCGAACACACCGGTCCACTGTTGCAAGCCGGAGTTCTCGTTCTGAATATTGGCCGCGAGCGCCTTCACACCCGCCGCGAGCAACGCGACGAGGACGAACACGATCGTGGAATGCCCGAGCGAGAACCAGAATCCGACCGACAGTGGTTTCTGCTTCTCCGCCACCAGCTTTCGCGTGGTGTTGTCGATCGCGGCAATGTGATCGGCATCGAAGGCATGCCGCATACCGAGGGTATAGGCGGTGACGCCGAGCCCGACGCCGAAGACCGTGCCCTCCACCACGTAATTGTTGGGGACGACCAGGAAGAACAACGTCGCCCAGCCGACGACGTGCAGGGTCGTGACCGTGACGACCATCCCGGCGATACTCGCCCGCTGATGCCGGTCCAGACCTGCCCATGCGTTCCGTAGCGCCCTCGGCGAGTTGGTAACCGAAATGATGACGTGGACCTCACTAACTTCCCGACGGCGACAGGTCGCCGCCCACCTCAGCAAATCCGCGGTAGCTGCTCCCCTGCGGGCAGTGCGACGACCCGAGTACCACCCAACGCGGTACGCGCGACCACCATGCCGGGATGTTCCGCGACGCAGCACCCGATCGCCTCGGCCCGCGCACCGAGAGGATGGTCGCGCATCGCGGCAAGTACTCGATCCGCGTCTTGCGGCGCGACGAACGCGACCAGCTTGCCCTCGTTGGCCACATACATCGGATCGAGCCCGAGCAGCCCGCAGGCATCCCGCACTTCGGCAGGCACCGGGAGCTTCCGTTCATCCAGTGACACACCGACTTTCGCGACGCCGGCGATCTCGTTGAGCGTCGCGGCCACGCCGCCGCGGGTCGGGTCACGCAGCACATGCACATCCGCACCTGTTGCGAGCATCACCGCGACCAGACCGTTGAGCGCCGCGGTATCACTGACCACCGTAGTCCCGAATTCGAGCCCTTCGCGACAGCTCATCACCGCGACTCCGTGTACGCCGATGTCGCCGCTGACGATCACGACATCGCCAGGTGCTGCGCGCTGCGGCCGAATGTCCACACCGTCGTCGACAACGCCGATTCCCGCGGTATTGATGAAGATTCCGTCACCGTGCCCGGAATCCACCACCTTGGTGTCCCCGGTGACGAGCTTGACTCCCGCCGCGAGCGCCGCGGTGCCCAACGCCTTGGCGATGTGTGCGATATCGGCGAGCGCGGTGCCCTCCTCCAGAATGAACGCGGTCGAGAGCACCATCGGACGCGCGCCCGACATCGCCAGGTCGTTGACGGTGCCGTTGACGGCGAGGTCGCCGATGGAGCCGCCGGGAAACACCAGCGGCTTCACCACGAACGAATCGGTCGAGAACGCCAGCCGGGCGCCGCCGAGCGTTATCACCGCGGAGTCACCCATGTCGGCTTCGGCGGCCGCGCCGAAAGCGGGCAGGAACAGATGCTCGATCAACTCACCGGACATGGCGCCGCCGCCCCCATGTCCCATCACGATATTCGGCGAGTCCCGCAGCGGCATCGGGCACACCCAATTCTCCATGTCGATCGTCGGAGCCACCGAGGGCATTCCGATATCGTCAGGCATGAGCCACCTCCGCGGGCTGGTCCAGCCGCCGGTACAGGTAGTAGGCGGCGCACGCACCTTCCGAGGAAACCATGGTAGCGCCCAACGGATTTCGCGGCGTGCATTCCTTGCCGAACGCGGCGCATTCGTGTGGCTTGATCAAGCCCTGAAGTACCTCGCCGGAGCGGCAGATAGACGATTCCTCCGTACGCAGGTCTGCCACCGCGAACCGCTGCTCCGCGTCGTAGTCCCGGTAGCGTTCCGAGAGTCGCCACCCGCTCTGCGGGATCATGCCGATTCCGCGCCAGGCGCGGTCGGTCACCTCGAAAACGTCCTGCAGCATCGCTCTCGCGGCAGGATTTCCCTCGGCCATCACCGCGCGCGGATACGCGTTCTCCAGCTCGTGCTTTCCTGTCTCCAGCTGGGTCACGGTGCGCCGAATCCCCTCGAGGATATCCAGTGGCTCGAAGCCCGTGACGACCATCGGCACCCGATACTTCTCGGCCAGTGGCGGATACTCCTTGGTGCCCATCACGCTGCACACGTGCCCGGCCGCGAGAAACCCCTGCACGCGGCAGCTCGGCGACTCCATGATCGCGGCGATCGCGGGCGGCACCAGCACGTGCGAGACCAGCAGCGAGAAGTTCTCGATACCGAGCCGCTTCGCTTGATAGACGGTCATGGCGTTGGCAGGCGCGGTGGTCTCGAAGCCGATGCCGAAGAACACCACCTGGCGATCCGGGTTCTCCCTGGCGATATTGAGCGCGTCCAGCGGCGAATAGACCACTCGGACATCGCCACCCTCGCTCTTGACATGGAAGAGGTCCTTCTTACTGCCCGGTACCCGCAGCATGTCGCCGAAGGAACAGAAGATCACGCCGGGTCGTGCGGCGATCTCCAGTGCTTTGTCGATCACCTCGAGTGGCGTCACGCAGACCGGGCAGCCAGGTCCGTGGATCATCTCGATCTCATCGGGAAGCAGCTGGTCGATGCCGTGGCGGATGATCGAATGGGTTTGACCACCACAGACTTCCATGATCGCCCAGCGCTGGGTGGTGACCCCGCGGATCTTGTCGAGCAGGTTCTTGGCCAGCTCCGGGTTGCTGAACTCATCGAGATACTTCATGGCGCCACCTCGCTGTCGTGTTGCGGCTGTGTCGGTTCGGCTGCTTCAGCCGTGGGATCGGCGAGACCCGCCTGTTTGGCGGCCAGTGCGAAACCGTCGCCGAATTCCTCTTTCAGCACCCCGAGGTGCTCGAATTCGGCCAATGTCCGCAGCGCGGATTCCTCGTCGAGGCGCTGAATGGCGAAGCCGACGTGGACAACCACGTAGTCACCGATCGCAGCGTCCGGAATGTATTGCAGGCACACATCTTTGTGCACGCCGCCGAAGTCGACGACGGACATCAGCGTGCCGTCTCGCTCCTGGAGGCTGAGCACCTTCCCTGGGACTGCCAGGCACATCGTTGGCTCTCCTTTCGCTCAGCCCGCGCCCGCGGCGAGTAACTGCCCGAACGCGAGACCACCATCGTTCGGCGGTAGCCGACGATGACAGAGGACGTGGAATCCATTTTCCCGCAGTAACATTCGCGACTGCGACAACAACAAGGCGTTCTGGAAGACCCCGCCCGACAGGGCGACGGTCGTTGATTCGCTCGCACAGGCGAGCGCCAGTTCGAGGGCAAGATGTGCGACCGCCCGATGGAATCGCGCGCCGATCACCGCGGGTGCGACGCCCGCGGCGGCATCGGCCACCACCGCGGCGACGACCGGTGCCGGATCTATCGAGACCGGATCCACCTGGCGATCCAAGACGAAGCGGTAGCAGGCACCGGACGCATCGATATCGCGGGAAACGCCCTCGAGTTCGATCGCCGCCTGTGCTTCGTAGTCGGCGATATGCCGCACACCCGCCAACGACGACACGGCATCGAACAGTCGACCCATGCTCGACGTCGGCACACAACCGAGTCCGGTATCGAATTGGTGCGCAAGGACCCGCTTTTCGTCGGCAGGGCAGGCGGCAACCGACGCGATCGACGGCGACCATTCCAAGCCCGCCGCCCACAGGTGGGCCAGCGCCATCCGATACGGACGACGCACGCTCGCATCGCCGCCGGCCAGTGGCACATATTTCAGGTGCGCAAGCCGCCGGAAGCCCTTATAGCCTGCCAGCAGCACCTCACCACCCCAGACCGCACCGTCCGGACCGAACCCGGTGCCGTCGAAGGCTAGACCGACGACGGTGGCCGATTCGCCGAGGCCGTGCTCACCCATCACCGCGGCGATGTGCGCATGGTGGTGCTGGACCGTACGGACCGGCCGGTCGCCCGCATGCTGCCGCGCCCACGCGGTGGAACGGTAGAGCGGGTGCGCGTCGACCGCGAGCTGCGTCGGACGGACACCGGTGAGCTCCTCCAGGTGCTGTTCGGCATCATCGAAGGCCCGCAGGGTCGCCAGGTCGTCCATATCGCCGATGTGCTGGCTGAGCCACGCGTAGCGACCATCGGCCACCGCGCAGGTGTTCTTGAGGTCCCCGCCGACCGCCAACGTGGGTGGCACGGGGACGGGCAGTGTCAACGGCAGCGGCGCGTAGCCACGGGAGCGCCGGACCGGCATTTCGATCCCATCGACTATGCGCACCACCGAGTCGTCGCACGGTACGAGAATGCGACGGTCGTGCGACAGCCAGCCATCGGCAAGATCGGCGAGCCGTTCGCGCGCGTCGACATCGTCGTAGCAGATCGGTTCGCCACCGAGATTGCCCGAGGTCATCACCAGCGCCTCGGGACCGGAGCGGTCGCCGGGCAGACCGAAGAGCAGCACATGCAGCGGGGTGTAGGCGATCATGACACCCAGGTCCGGGTTGCGCGGCGCCACGGATTCGGCGAGTGCGCGATCGCCACGGGCCAACAACACGATTGGACGTTGCGGGCCTGTCAACAGAACAGCACCGGTCTCGTCGACCCGCACGACCGAGCGTGCGACAGTCAGGTTGGCGACCATCACGGCAAAAGGCTTGTCGCCGCGGCGCTTCCTCGTACGCAACTCGGCCACCGCGGCCTCGTCGGCGGCATCGCAGGCGAGGTGGTAGCCCCCAACACCTTTCACCGCGAGGATCCCGCCGTCGCGGAGCAATTGCCTGGCGGCGGCCACCGGATCGTCCACGTCGATGCCTCGGCTCGCCTCGTCCGTTTTCCCTTGCGGCAGTGTGCCATCCGAGCCACGGCCGCGGAAAGCGAGCGTGGGACCGCAGTCGGGGCACGCGATCGGCTGCGCGTGGAAACGCCGATCGGCCGGGTCGGCGTATTCGCGGGCACAGCACTCGCACATCGCGAAGTCGGCCATCGAGGTTCGTTCACGGTCATAGGGCAGACCGGCGATGATGGTGAATCGCGGACCACAGTTGGTGCAGTTGATGAATGGATGGCGGTAACGGCGATTATGCGGATCGCACAGCTCATCGGCGCAGTCCACGCACATGGCGACATCAGGAGAGGCCAGGGTGCGCCCGCCACCGTCGCGGGTGGTGTCGGCGATGTGGAAGCCGGTGCCGCCCTGCACCGCGATCGCGACCTCCTGCACCGATTCGACCACCGCGAGCGGCGGTGGCCGCTGCCGCACCCGGCGCGCGAACTCATCGAGATCGGCCTGCGCGCCTTCGACTTCGACGATGACGCCCGCGCTGCCGTTCGACACACTGCCCGACAACGCCAATTCGGCCGCGGTGGTGTACACGAACGGCCGGAACCCGACGCCCTGCACCACGCCGCGCACAATCAGCCGCCGCCGCGCCCGACCGCCGGTCATGGCCCGTCACCGCTGCCGAGCAGGCGCAGTCCTGCCATCGCCCGCACCGCGCCTTCTTCATCGGTCTTCTCCACGACGAAGCCCATATGAATGATCACCCAGTCACCGGGTTGCGCCGGATTATCTTCCAGCAGACCGATATTGACCTTTCGCTTCTCCCCGGAGACATCGACCAACGCAATCTGGTTGTGGTAGCCGTCGAGGATCTCGACGACGCGTCCCGGTATGCCGAGGCACATTGGTTCACACCTCCTGGTGGGTGGTCAGCAGGTCCGCAACGACCCGATCGACAGCGTCGACAGCCGCGGGCACCGCGGCGGCGACCGGCCCTGACAGGCCGATACCTTCATCGACGCACGCGACTCGGCAGCCGATGACAACGGTCGGCGGCAACCTCGCGCCCAGCGCACGCACGCTCGCGAACACGGCCTCCGGATTCATCGCGTGCGCATCGAGCTGCGCGGCGCCCGATCCGCCCGTCTCGGCGCGGAACACGACGACCTCTCCCGGTGCGCCACGATTCGGTATCGCATCGATCAGCACGAGCGCGTCCCACGAGTCCAGTAGGTCGTAGGCGAGGTGCATACCGCGAATTCCGTAGTCGACCACGCGCACCGCACTGTCGGGATGCTGCGGCAGCCGCCGCACCACCTCCGGTCCGAATCCATCGTCGCCGAGAAAGATGTTGCCTATCCCGGCGACAAGCACTCGCGCAGCCATCTCACATGTGTCGGATCTTCAGGTAGCGCCGAAGATCCGGTATCGACCGGATGCCGGTGTAGATGCCTACCACAACCACCACCCCGACGGCGACGGTCGCAATCACTCCTATCGCTTCCATGACGAACCTTCCTTTCACTATTCCGGCCTGTTGAGGGGTTCGATTTCGTCCGGCGCGAAGTACAGGTAGCGGCCGTACCATTCGTGCAAGTCGGCAGCTGGATCGTCCTCGATGACGACACCGACGTGGGCTTGACCGTCGACGTCTTCATGTACCGAGGTGACGCGGGCGAGCTTGCCGTCGAAGAACAGATCCTGAGCGTCCGCGCGCCGCGAGGGGTGCAGCCGGACCGTGCTGCCTTTGCTCACCAGCACGCCCTGCACAGATACGGCGTCGGACTCCGGCGCGACGGCATTGTCCGCCAGCGGATCCCACCAATCGACGCCGTCGGGGATCTCCGGAACCAACCGTGGTCGGTCCAGGTGGGGATCGCGCAGCACACCGTGCAGTTGTTGCATGGCCTCCGGGGTCATGCCCTCACAGCGGTCGATGATCTGTGCGGCGCGCGCGTCGGTGGCGCGGGCCTGAGCCTTCTCCTCGTCGGTCATGGTCATCACACGCAGCGTGAGGATTTCGTCGATCTCGGTGGAGTCGAACAGCGGTCCTTCACTCTGCTCGGCGATCTCCGGATGGTCGTAGAGGATGATCGGCGAGATCAGCAGCAGGCTTTCGTCACCGGGCGGGCCCGCGAGCACCGGGAAGCAGCGGTGCTGTGTGCAGCGCGCGACGGCATCGACCGCGTCCGGCGGTGGGTCCAACAGCGAGACGAATTGCGCGCCTTCGGCTTCCACGATGACGTGCACGCCGATCAATGATCGGGCGATAGCATCGTCCTTGTCCGTCGCGGCCGCGCCGACATTGCGGACTTCGATGGTCAGGCGGCGATATCCGCCGTCCTGCTCGATCGAGACGACCAGTTCCCCGTCCACCGACAGTCGCGTGCGCACCAACCGTCCCGCGGGATACCCATCGGCGTCGGTCAGCTCCTCGACCTCGACACCGCCGGGAATTCGCACCGCTTGCGTTGTGCCCGCCAACGGTACCGGGCCGACGGCGAATTCTCGCTCGACTGCCTCGTCCCAGGTGATCCACGAATCCGATCCGACGGTCAGCTCCGGTACGGCATTACCCTCGCGATCCTCGACGACGCGGTGCTGCAACTGCAGCAGTCGAACGGTCAGCGTGATCGCGGCGTCCTTGCCCGTGGTGAGCAGGCATTGTGCCGCAAGACGCGAATCCTCGCCGACACCGGCATCGCCGGCGCCCTCGGGTCCGAGCACCCCGAACTGCCAGCGCGACTGGTTCTTTCGTGAGCTCGCCCGATACGGGTAGAGCAGATAGCCCTCGTAGAGCACGGCATCGGCGACCGCGCGGGCGCGCGCCGCTCCCGCGGACACGTTGGCGCTCATGGGCTCTCCTCGGAGGAAGCGGCCAGCAATGTGGTGACCGCGTCGTCGAATCCGAGCAGGCCGTGACCGGATTTGTACGTGGCGAGCGCGTCCAGTGTTTCCCTGCTCAGACGCACCCACCCGGAGTTCGGAAAGTGCGCGGCCACCAGGTCGCGCCAGACCGAAATCGGCATATCGAACTTGTCCTCGCGATCCCACGGAATCTGCTGGATCGAGAAACCGGTCTGGCCCTTGCTGAATACGGTGCCGCTGAACAGGAATATCAACGGCACGGTGCCGCCACGCAGCGCATGCAGATACTTGGATCCGGTCACCTCGAAGTCGTAGGTGACCGGCATGGGTAGGTCGACCTCGGTGCCACCGCTGAATCCTTGAATCATGGTGGCGCAGTGCATCCAGAGAAATGACCGCTGCGTGTCCTTCCATCGTTCGCGCGGACCGAACAAATCCGCCAGGCCCGCGCTCTCCTCCTCGGTGTAGGAGCGACGGTAGGGTTCGATGCGCACCTGCGCCCGCAGCGCGATCGCATGTACCGGATCTTCTCCCAGTGCGGCGATGCCGACACGGGCGGACAGGATCGGCGCCACCGCGTACGGCTCCGGCTTCATCTCGAGAACCGCGAAGGTCGTCGAGTAGGCGGGGCTCATCGCACGCCGCCGGGCCGCGCACGGGCGGACATCGCGGTGAAGAACTCGTCCATATACCGGCGTACATCCTGGCCCCCGTCGAAACCGCGCCACAGCATTCGCATCCGGCCGACGAATTCGTAGCAGGCGTCGATCGGCAGCAACAGACAGACGGCGTCGGCGGTGCCGCGTTCGGGCACCCGAATCAGCAACGCCTCGACATCGGCCGATAGCACGTCGATCTCCGGATGCCGATCCAGCACCGAGCGCCACTGTTGCAGTGGCAGTTCCGATTCCGTCGCACCGGCGGGACCCGGGTAGAACGCGACGGTCTTGCCGAGCGCGGAATTGTGGAAGAAGAACGCAAGTCCTACCGGGATCTCCAGCCCGTCCCACTCACCCTGGCTGATTGTGAAGTCCGGAAAAGACAGGTAGCGGTCGGGCACAGCGCGATAGCGCAGCGCGGCGTTCTGATCGATGAACAGCAGATAGCAGGCGCGACAGACGCACATCAACTGCCTGCCTTCGATATTCACCACATGCTGGTGGGCGTCGGCGATCGGCTCGGCACACATTTCACAACGTTCACCTGCCCGCACCTCCGGTTTCCGGTTGGCGGTGATGCGCTGCAACACATGAAACGGTGTCGTCACCCGCGCACCCCCACCGGTACCGCCACCGACAGCTCACCGGAGCGCACCAACACGGGCAACGGTTCGAGATGCCCGTCGCCGTCCACCCGCGCGCCTGCGTGCACGACGTCGAAATGGGCCAGGCAGGTCGGACACCGCAGCACCGCGTCGCCGACGGGGAACCCGACCCGACGCTGCACTGCCGCGCCCGCGAGCGATTTCTCGCATGCCGGGCAGTGATCCCGGTAGGCGAAAAGGTCGTCACCGACCCGGCAGGCCAGGATAGATATCCCCGAGACGGCGAATCCGCCGACCTCGCCGGATTGCAGTTCAGCCAGTTCCGGCACCGCGATCCAACTACCCGAATGCGGCTCGTGTGCGTGCACCCTGGCGAACAACGAGTCGGCTGAAATCAGGCTCGACGTCGAATCCTGCTGTGCGGCAACAATTTCAATAGCCTCTACCTCTGGCGCGGCCGCGTGTATCGCATCCTCGACCGCGAGCTCCAACGTTACCGACGACGACGGGCAAGTGCGACAACTGCCCCTGAACTCGAGCCGCACGATTCCGTCCACGACACCCACCAGCTCGACGTCGCCGCCGTGCGACCCGAGATATGGCCGCACGCTGTCCAACGCGGCCAGCACCCTGGTCTGCACGTCGTGCGGATGCAGGCCGTGCACCAGCAGCAGGCTGGCGACCAGATCATCACGTGCCAGCAGGTCGACGGCGTGGCCGTCGACCAACTGCAAGACCCGAGCCAATGCCGCACCGTACAGATCGGCGACCTCGCGAACCAACTGCTCGGCGCGTTCTCGGGCCACGGCGCCGCCTGCGGAGCTCGCATCGAGCAAAGACTCGATGCGCTCGCCTGCCTCCCGCCAGCGGGCCGATTCCACCGAACCTGTTTCCTGCACCGCAGCGTCGTCCCGTTCCTCCGGGCGATCCTCCACTGTCATCTCCTGTCGCCCGGGCCCGGCCCGGCTCACTCCGCGGTCAGCGTCTGTGTCGGTGAGTGCAGCTTCTCCAGCGTCTTGCCGTCGCCCAGATACATGTGCACACCACAGGGCAGACATGGATCGAAACTGCGGACTGTGCGCATGATGTCGATGCCCTTGAAATGCTCCCGATCGTTCTCCTCGAAGATCGGTTGTCCCTGCACCGCGTCCTCATAGGGGCCCGGCGTGCCATAGCTATCGCGCGGGCTGGCGTTCCACGGCGTCGGCGGATACGGGTGGTAGTTGGCGATCTTGCCGTCCCGGATCACCATGTGATGCGAGAGCACTCCACGCACCGCCTCGGTGAAGCCACAGCCGATGCCCTCGTCGGGCACCTCGAACTTCTCCCACGTCTTGGTGCGGCCCGCACGAATTTCTGCCAATGCCTGCTCGGCGAAATGCAGTGCGCTCGCCGCCGCATAGGCCTGGAAGTAGGTGCGTGCCCGGTTGCGTTCAATGGTGTTGCTGCCGTGGGCAGGGATCTTCCATTCGAGACTCACCGGGCCCTTCAGCGCGGTCTTCGGCAGGTTGATCTGCACACTCTGCCCGGTCGACTTCACGTACCCGATGTCGACCAGTCCGGCCAGCGCCGTCGACCACAGCCGGGCCAGCGGTCCACCGCCGGTGTCCAACGCCAGGTGCTCCTTGCCGTCGAACCAGCGTGGCGACATGACCCAGCTGTACTTGTCGTCCATGTCGCGTTTTTGCGGCTTGGGATTGGTGTGCTGGTTCCACGGGTGCCTGCGATCGACCGGGTTGCCGAGCGGATCGGTCTTCACAAACATGTCCTGGTCGGTCCAGTCATCGTAATACGAACTGCCCAAAAGGATTCGGAGGCCGAGATTGATGTCGACCAGGGAGGTGGTGATCAGCTTTCCGTCCACCACGACGCCCGGGGTGACGAACATCTTGCGACCCCACTCCTCCATATCCTTGTAGGCGAAGTTGCAGACTTCCGGATCCTGGAACGATCCCCAGCAGCCGAGCAGAGTGCGGCGCAGGCCGACCTGGTCGTATCCGGGGAGCGCCTCGTAGAAGAAGTCGAACAGGTCATCGTGCATCGGCACGACCTTCTTCATGAACTCGACGTAGCGCATCAGCCGGGACATGTAGTCGGTCATCAGCTGGATCGTCGCGACCGTGCCGACACCACCGGGATACAGCGTCGACGGATGCACATGTCTGCCTTCCATCAGGCAGAACATCTCGCGGGTGTACCGGCTGACCTGCAAAGCTTCGCGGTAGAACTCGCCGGTGAACGGATTGAGTGCGCGCATGATGTCGGCGATGGTGCGATATCCGTGCTCGTTGGAATGTGGTGAGAGCGTCTTCTCCGCCATCGCGAGCACACCGGGATTGGTTTCGGCGATCATCTTTTCGCAGAAATCGACCCCGACCAGGTTCTCCTGGAAGATGTTGTGGTCGAACATGTACTCGGCGGCTTCGCCGAGGTTGACGATCCATTCGCCCAGCGCCGGCGGCTTCACCCCGTACGCCATGTTCTGGCAATAGCAGGAGCACGTCGCGTGGTTATCACCGCAGATGCCGCAGATACGGCTTGTTATGAAGTGCGCGTCACGAGGATCCTTGCCGCGCATGAAGATCGAATAACCGCGGAAGATGGACGAGGTGCTATGACACTCGACCACCTCTCGATTCTCGAAATCGATCTTGGTGTAAATGCCTAGGCTGCCGACGATTCGAGTGATCGGATCCCACGCCATTTCGACGAGACTGTCGGGGTCGATCTTTCTGTGCGACGGCTCCGGAATGATCTGTGTCATCGAACATTCTCCTACCAGGTGCGCGACGCGCCGGATTCCAGCTTTTCGCCCTTGTGCCGCCAGCGCGGCTCTTTGTCGAGAGTATGTCCAGTGATGTTCCGCAGGCTGCGGATCACCGACCCGTATAGACCAGAGGCGGTAGAGGAAAGCTTGCCGCCGGGTGGTTCATCCATGAATGGCATGAACTTGTCGGGGAATCCCGGCATGGTGCAGCCGATGCAGATGCCGCCGACATTCGGACAACCACCGACGCCGTTGATCCAGCCGCGTTTGGGTACGTTGCATTTCACGACCGGGCCCCAGCACCCCAGTTTCACAATGCATTTCGGCGATCCGTACTCGGTGGCGAAGTCACCTTGCTCGTAATAGCCCGCGCGGTCGCAGCCTTCGTGAACGGTTGCGCCGAACAGCCATTTCGGGCGCAGCGACTCGTCGAGCGGGATCATCGGCGCTTGGCCTGTCGCCATGTAGAGCAGGTAGGTGAGGGTTTCCGACAGATTGTCCGGTTGGATCGGGCAACCAGGTACGCAGACGATGGGGATATCTGCCTTACTCTTCCATTCCCAACCGAGATAATCCGGAACACCCATGGCGCCGGTCGGGTTACCCGCCATCGCATGGATGCCACCATAAGTAGCGCACGTGCCGACCGCGACAACGGCCGTCGCTTTCGGCGCCAGGCGGTCGAGCCATTCGCTCGTCGTCATCGGCTGACCGGTAGCAGGGTTATTGCCGAACCCGCACCAATAGCCCTCTTTGTGTAATTGCTCGTTCGGTATCGAACCTTCCACGACGAGAACGAACGGCTCCAGTTCACCACGATCGGCTTTGAAGAACCATTCGAGGAAGTCATCGGCGCCACCGGCTGGGCCACATTCGAAATCAATGAGTGGCCAGTGCACAGCGATCTTCGGCAAGCCAGGGAGCGCCCCGAGTGCGATCTCTTCGATGCTCGGCTGAGTGGCCGCAGTCAATGCCACCGAGTCACCGTCACAACTGAGGCCGGCGTTGATCCATAGAACGTGGATCAACGTTTCTTCGGCTCGGACTGCTTCCTGAGTTGGCACAAGCGCCACCTTCCGGAGTCCGGACACCCGATGATGTTCTCGCCCATTTTGAAGAACATCACCTGAATGTGACCCTGATCACAAGATTCTAGGCCCGCCCGACTACATGATCAAGGCCGGCCGACGCGACAGCCGCACGCTCCATCGCAAGCCAGTCGTACCAGCGGGCGATACCGTCTCCGGTCGTCACCGACATCGGAAGAATTTCGACGCCGGGGTTCACCGAATGCGCATATTCGCGGCATTTGTCCAGGTCGAAGTCCACATACGGTAATAAGTCGATCTTATTCACAATGACAAGACCCGCGGCCGCGAACATGTGCGGGTACTTGAGCGGTTTGTCGGTCCCTTCGGTCACCGAGACGACCACGACCTTGCTGCGCTCGCCGAGATCGAACAATGCTGGGCAGACCAGGTTGCCGACATTTTCGACGAACAACAGAGTGCCGGGCGCGGGTGCCAGGGTATCGAGTGCGCGGCGCATCATCTCGGCGTCGAGGTGGCAACCGGCACCGGTATTGATCTGCACCACGGCGCAGCCGGTCGCTCTTATTCGCTCGGCGTCCAGCAAGGTCTCCTGGTCACCCTCGATGACGGCGATCGGCACGTCGCCGCTCAACTCCCCGATAGTGCGCTCGAGCAACGTCGTCTTGCCCGCGCCCGGCGAACTGGTCATGTTGAACGCCACGATATTTCTTTGCTCGATCCAGTCCCGATTATGGCGAGCAAGTAGGTCGTTCTTGGCCAGGATCTTCTGCTCGAGGGTGACCGTCTCGGTCACCGGCAGGTGCACATGGTCGGCACTGTGATCATGATGGTGGTGCTCATGGCCGTGTCCATCCCCTTGATCGTGATCGTGATCGTGATCGTGCGGGACGGTGATCATGGCCGCTGTGTCGTTGCCACATCCGCAGGTTGCGCACATTCTTCGCTCACCTCCATAGACCGGATTCGCAGTTCCCGCCCAGATATCACATCGACGTCGGCACTTCCGCAATGGCACAACACGATCAGGTCGGTCAGCGTGAAGTCCGCACCACAGGACCGGCAGATCACCCGGCCCGGCACCTGCTCGATCTCCAGGTGCGCTCCTTCCGCAACCGTGCCTTCGGCGGCCAGCTCGAAACAGAACTCCATGGCATCGGGGACCACCGCGCACAGCGCGCCTACCGCAACGGTGACGCTGTGCACCTTCCTACCGGCCGCGTGCTCACACACGGCATCGATAACACTCTGGGTGATCGCCATTTCGTGCACGACTGCCTCGACTCGATGAGAGAGCGGACCGATAACGTTACTCCTGCGCGAAAGCCACCTCCAGCTGTTCACGATCTTGCGCCCATCAATGGGTGAGGGCACCGTAGACGGCCATCAGGATGGCGAGGGCTCGGGTATAGCCAGGAAACCGCAGGTTATCGAGTGATTGCCCGCCTCGGCGCCCGGCTCCCATTCCGGAGCCTGTCCGGCCGGCCGCGCGACAACCGTCGGCCAGGCGTACAGGTCCGTGACCGCGACCGGATTCCCGGCCAATAGACCGCGACCGGCGCGTTCAGATCGAGTTCGCCACGGTCGGCGAGGATGAGCGCGCACAACGCCACCATCGTCTTGGTCGTCGACCAGACGTTGACGATGGTGTCCGCCTTCCGCCTACCGCCGCAATCTACACCTGCGTTGACAACAATGACTCGGGCTGCCACGATTCCGGAGACGGCTATCAACGTCTGCGTTGATTCAGAGGCAATGCTCCGCCCGCCGCGGCGACGTTCGATGCACGAGTTCGGTCCCGCAGATCGATCCGAGAGGTACAGATAAATGCCAGACGAGAACAGCAGTCCGCTCGCCACAGACGAAGCCGGCGACGGCTACTTCAATCCGGACCGATTGACCGAGCAGGAAGTGCGGGCCGCGGTGGCCATCGCGAACGTGCCGGCATTGCTCATGGTCGTCTATCAGACGACCGGAGACCCGAAGTGGCTCGACGAGCCCTACCGCCCGACCCGCGGGAAGGGTTTGGGTGACCATGATTCCGGGGGGTTGAATACGAAATTGCAGAACGAGATACGCGAACACGCGGTAGATGCGGTCCTGTCACTTCAAGCGGGTCACCCACCCGCCATCGCGGCACCGTCGCCCGAAGACACCGTCCGGATGATGACCGTGTGCATGGGTGAAACCGTCGGCGACGAGTACGGTCCGATGCTGTCCCAGGAGCTCGCGCGTCGCGTGGCTCCCGACACCCCCGAGATCGCGCTCGAGCCAGTGCGACCGCCGCGCGGTTTCAATGTCGTGCTGATCGGTACCGGAGTAGCGGGAATCGCGGCAGCCCAGCAGCTCGAGGACATGGGCGTGGACTACATCATCGTCGAGAAGCAACCCGAGGCCGGAGGCAACTGGTTCCAGAACACCTACCCGGGTGCGGGCGTCGACACCCCCAGCCACCTCTACTCGTTCTCGTTCGCAAAGAACGACTGGCACACGCACTTCGAGATGCGGAACGACCTACAGCTCTACTTCACACAAACGATGAAGGATCTCGGTGCGAACGAGCGGGTGCGCTACGACACCGAGGTTCTCAGCGCGGACTATGACGAAACCACCAGGCGGTGGAATGTCGCTGTACGCAACGGCGCGGGCGACGAAGAAGTCCTGAACGCCAGTGTGGTCCTCAGCGCCGTGGGCGTCCTCAATCGACCCAAGCTGCCCGATGTTCCGGGAATGGACACGTTCTCGGGCGTCCAGTTCCATTCCGCCGACTGGCCCGAGGGTCTGGATCTCGAGAACAAGCGCGTCGCCGTCGTAGGAACCGGGGCCAGCTCGATGCAGATCACACCGGCCATCGCGGATCGGGTCGAGCAACTGACTGTCTTCCAGCGATCCCCACAATGGGTCGCACCGTTCGAAAAGTTCCGAGCACCGATTCCATTCGCGCTGCGCCGGCTGATGCAGTCGTGCCCCGAATATCACAGTTGGTACTGGATTCGGCTGTTCTGGCAATTCGGCGACAAGGTCATCGAGTCACTTCGGGTCGACCCCGAGTGGGAGCATCCGGAGCGCGCGGTGAACGCGCGCAACGACGCGCATCGGGAGTACTTCACGCGCTACATCACCGCACAGCTCGGGGACCGTACCGACCTGTTGGACAAGGTACTTCCGGACTATCCACCGTTCGGCAAGCGCATCCTGCTGGACAACGGTTGGTTCGCGGCCCTGCGCAAGGACCATGTGCAGTTGGTGAACGACGGAGTGGACCGGGTGACCCCCACCGGCCTTGTCAGTAGTACCGGGTCCGAATTCGACGTCGATGTCATCATTTGGGCCACCGGCTTCGAAGCCGCGCGGTTCGTGTCGTCTCTCGATGTCCGTGGAATCGACGGACGCTCGCTGCGACAGGCGTGGAACGACGACGATCCGAGGGCATACCTCGGTGTGTCCGTTCCCGACTTTCCCAACTTCTTCATGTTGGGCGGCCCGAACTCGTTCCCCGGCAGCGGCAGCTTCCTGTTCTTCATGGAGGTGCAGATGCGTTACATCCGTGGGCTTCTCACGGAGATGTTCAAGAACGACATCACCGCGATAGATGCCACTGCCGAAGCGAACGACCGCTACAACGAACTCGTCGACGCCACCCACGCCAAGACGGTGTGGACCCACCGCGGAATGTCGACCTACTACCGCAACAGCCACGGACGAGTCGTGTTCGTGATGCCCTTCCTCAACGTCGAGTACTGGCAGATGACCCAACGAGCAGATCTCGAGAACTACACCACTCGCTGAGTGACACTCGGCGACGCAACAAGAGCGGGCCGGAACCCTCGCGGTTCCCGCCCGCTCTGGTTGCCACTCCGGATGTGTTCAGCTCGACTGCCTCGTCAGCGGCTCGGACGTGCGGTGAATCGGCATCGTCCGAGACCAACCCTCGTGCCGAGCCATTTCTGCACGTCAGGCGAACGGGTCAACCGAGGGCGTCGGCTGGACCGAAGGCGCGGTAGCCGCCTTGGAAGAAGATCAAGGGATCTTCGATCGCGTCGAGCTCCAGGGCGTCGACACGGCCGATGGCGATGTAGTGATCGCCTGCTTCGTGCACGGCATCGATCCGGCAATCGATCCAGGCGAGAGCGTCTGTGATGCGAGGCAAGCCCGTCGCCGTGGGTGACCACGAAATATCGGAGAACTTGTCGGGCCCCCTTCTCGACAGCGCTCTGCACACGGCATGTTGCCGCGAGCTGAGGACATTGACGCAGAACCTGCCGTTCTCACGCACGATCGGGAACGTCGTGGAGGAGCGGTCCGGCAGAAAGGCCACCAGCGGCGGGTCGAGCGAGACCGACGTGAACGAGCCGACGGCCATCCCGACCGGCTTGCCGTTGTCGTCGAGCGAGGTGATCGCCGTGACCCCCGTCGGAAAATGGCCCAGCACGTGCCGAAAACGGCTCCGTTCGATCGTTCGTGCCGGGTCGGGGATCGTCATCGAACACACCTTCCGAGAATGTATCTGCGGCCGCCGGTAGATGAACCACCGAACCTGTGACCTACGTCGCTCCCCTGCGTCTATAGTCACACCGCGAAAGCCAATTGTCAATGCACGTGTTGATTGAATCCACATGCACGTTGATTGCATTCATGCGCACAGCCTGCGCCGAGAGCCGCTTCCGCGCGGTTGACAACGGCGGATCACCCGCTCCATTATCTACACGTACGTTGACGGAACTATCGGCCGCCGCCCTTCTGACGCCTTCGACGGCAACCGTCGACACGGGTCGAGACCGTCGATACCGAAGACCTAGGAGATACGACCATGACAACTGCCCAGGACTCGACGACGCGCGAACTATCGGAGCTGTTGTCGATCAAGAAGATCGAACGCGTCCTCTTCGACTACGCCTATTACCTCGATATGAACCTTCCCGACGATCTCGCGGCATTGTTCACGGAAGACTGCTACGTCGCCTACGGCCCGAACTTCGGCGCCGAAGGGCGCAAGGCCTATCGCGAAACCCTCGACGGGATAGGGACATTCTTCAGCGCGACCAGCCACCACGTGTCCAACGTCGTCGTCGAGTTCACCGACGACCTGCGCTCGGCCAAGGTTCGATCGGTGCTGTACGCGTGGCACCGCTACACCAAAGAGGGTAAGGCAGACGGTCACTTCTTCGGCCAGTATCACGACGAGTTCGTCTTCGACGACGCCAGCGGTTGGCGCTTCACCCGGCGCGAACTCCGCGCATCGGGCGTTGTCGATTTTCATGTCAAGAAGCAGATTCCGATCGGCCGAGCGTCGGCATGACGTCCCCGACCGAGGTGGATTTCGCCGAATCTCCAACGAGCACTTTCGAGTACGAGAACCTCCAGGTCGAGCACAGGGGTCCGATCAGTTGGATCGTGCTCGACCGCCCGACGAAGGCGAACGCGCTCTCGAACGCACTCCTCGACGACTTCAGCGACGCGCTTGCCAGGCTGGCGCACGAGGGTGGCCCGGTGATCGGAATCCGCGGGCGCGGGCGCGGCTTCTCTGCCGGTTACGACATCGACCAGGTAGGCAAGGTGGTGTCCGAGCCGGATCCGGTCGCGGATCGAGAACGACTCGCGCGCAACGTGAATCGTTTTCTGGCCATCTGGGACCACCCCAAGCCTGTCATCACCGCCGTACACGGATACTGCATTGCCGGTGCGACGCAGATGTGCGTGTTCGCCGATCTGACGTTCGTGGCCGACGACGCGAAGATCGGCGAACCGGCGATACCTCTGGGTGGGGGTTACATCGCCCCGATCTGGGCACCACTGGTCGGACCCAAACGCGCGAAAGAGATGGCCTTCGTGGTCGGCAACACCATCGACGGATCGACTGCGGTCGAGTGGGGATGGGCGAACCATGCACTCCCTGAAAAGGAGTTGTTCACGGCCGTCGAAACCTTCGCGGCCAAGATTGCCCGGACGCCGTCGGATGTCCTGCGGATCAAGAAGCTCTCGATCAACCGCTCCATGGAAGCGATGGGCGTACGTACCGCCGCGCAGAGCGGAGCGGAGATGGACGCATTGCTACACCTGTCGCCGTCGGTGCGGCAGACACGAGCGTGGATCGCCGACGTCGGCCTCAAAGCCGCAGTGGCGCACTACAAGCGCCCTGTCGGTCCGGAAGAACTGCACTAGAGAAGGAAACTCGATGAGCTCAGGAATCGGATTCGCGATCGATGGACATCTCGCGCACGTCACCCTCGATCGGCCGAAGGCCCTCAACTCGATCAACTCCGAGATGGACCTCGCGCTGTTCGACGCGTGGACCGAGATCAACAACAATCCCGATATTTGGGTCGCTGTCTTGTCGGCCGCCGGCGAGAAGGCTTTCTGTGCCGGTGCGGACATCAGCGGTGGGGGCGACGGCGCCGGGCGCCGCATGGCCATGGGCGGCGGCCTCACCGGCGTAGGGGGGCCTCTGCTGACACTGCGCAAACCGCTCATCGCAGCGGTGCAAGGGTATGCCATTGGCGGCGGCTTCGAACTGGCGATGTGCGCCGACATCATCGTCGCAGCCGACACCACCCAGTTCGGCATTCCCGAGACCAAGGTCGGGATCATCGGTGAGGCCGGCATCATGCACCGGGCGATTCGTCAACTCCCCCATCACATCGCGTTGGCAATGATTCTGACCGGTGAACGCATCGACGTGCACCAGGCCGAGCGCTACGGTCTGGTGAACGAGGTGGTTCCGTACGAAAAGCTCGCGGATACCGCGACCGCGTGGGCCGAGCGAATCGCGTCCGCGTCACCTCTGGCCGTCCAGGCAGCCAAGGACGCCGTGCTTTCACGCGCAGGTTGGCCGCTCGACGCCGCGCTGGCGACGCGGTATGAGCCGATCGAGGCCTACGAGTACAGCGCCGACCGTCTGGAAGGACGTGCGGCTTTCGCGGAGAAGAGAACTGCCGTGTGGACAGGACGCTGACAGACTGAACCGACCGCCCCCGATAATGCAGTCACCGGGGGCGGTTGACTGCTCCGTCGAAAAAGATCGCGCAGAAGGCGTCGATAGTCTGTCGTGCGTCGGTCTTGCGCATACCTGGTTTGAGCCACCGGTGCGTCCAGTTGATCATTCCGAACAGTGCTTTCGCCATCAGCGCCACCGACACGTCGGGGCGAAACGCACCCTCGTCCACGCCTTGCTGTAGGACATCGGTGACGATCTTTTCGAACCGCTTCGTCTTGCGCGCCATGTCTCTGGCCCACGCCGTGTTATCCAGGCTCAGCTTCGTCATGTCTTCCTGGATGTAGAGGTACACGTAGGGATAGTTGTCCTCGTAGGACATCAACTGTTGCTCGACGAGGCCCCGGAGCTTGTCGGGTGCCGACAGGTCGGAGGCAACGATCTCGGAGGCAACCGCGATGTTCTCGTTCAGTACACCGATGAGAATGTCGTGGAACAGCGCTTGGAAAAGTTCCTTCTTGCTTGCGAAGTAGTAGTAGATCGACGCGCGATCCGTCCCGAATCGCTCAGCGATGTCGTTGAGGGTCGCCGCCTCGAATCCTTTCTCCTTGAACACCTCGGCGGCAAGCCCCATGAGCTCGGTTCGCTTCGCCTGGTACCCGGGGCTGTTCTCGTTTTGAGCACTGCTTCTACGCTTGCTCATACCGCTGCCGGTCGTCGAGGAAGTAGCCACGACAGGCGATCTTACAGCCGAAAATCGTCGACCACATCAACGTTGACGTAAACTACCTGTGCGTTGACACTGTGGCGGCGCTGAGGGGTCAGCGCACTCCTCGATGCATCGGGGTCTTCTCGGCGATGCACAACGCGTCGCGCACGATGCGGGCGCCGGCCCCGAGCTCCACCGCGTTGGCCAGGTGGAGTCTGAATCCGGGCAGGTACCGGTGACCGGGTGTTGCGTCACACGCCAACGACACGAGTTCTTTGGTCAGCGCCGGTACGGTTCTGCTCTTCCACGGGACCGAACAGAACTCGAAGAACGCCCCGAAGGCATGGGGCGACATCCGCAGCAGCGCGTCGAAAAAGCCCGGGACCTCCACTTCCACTCTGGCCCAATAGGGATCATCTCCGACATAGCGGGCCCACAGCTCGCGATCGACCGTTGCCGGGGCGGTCGAGTCGGCCGGGTCGAGCTCCGCGGCAATACGTGCCAGTTGTCTCGACGACTCGAAGAATGTGTGCACACCGATCGCGGCCACCACGGTGAGCACCTCCTGGACCTGAGCCGAGGTGGCGCCGGCGGCAAGAGCCACCCTGATGTACCGCTCGCTGCCCTCGACATCCATCGTGGTGGCGACGGCTCTGACGGAAAGGCCGATGAGCGCGGCGGTGAGGTCGTCCATGCCGTCACCGTCGGCCACGCCTCGAAGGGCGTCCGCCGCGACCGCTCGGATCTCGGCCGAGGTGACGGCGGTCGAGTCGCGGGCGGGCGGAACCTCGGTCATGAAGCAGGACTCATACTTTCGGACCTGTCGAGAAGGATCGCCTGCAACCCTCGTTTGTTGATCTTGGTGGCCGACATCGGCCATTCACCCGCCGCGACGAAGTAGATATCGCGCGGGATCTTGTAGCGACCGATCTTTCCCCGGCAGAACGACAACAGCTCGTCGGCGGTGAGCTGGTGACCCGCTCTGATCTCGACGAATGCTATCGGCACTTCGTCGAGGCGTTCGTCGGGACGACCGATGACCGCGGAGTTGAGCACAGCAGGATGTTCGCAAAGGAAGGACTCGATCTCGATGGCGGCGACGTTTTCGCCCCCGACCTTGAGCATGTCCTTGAGGCGGCCGTGGAACACCAGGCATCCCGATTCGGTCCGGCTGTACAAATCGCCGGTATGCAGCCAACCTTCCCCGTCCAGTGCTTCCGCTGTCTTCGCAGCATCTTTGTAGTAGCCGTCGGTGACACAGAATCCGCGCACGAGAATCTCACCGGGGATGCCGGCCGGTTGTTCCCGACGAGTAATGGGGTCGACAATTCGTACTTCGATACCGGGTGCCGGCTTACCCTGAGCGTTGGACCGGTCATCGAAGGTCTCGGTCTCGTCACTGAGAGCGTAGATTCCGCCCGTCTCGGTCATGCCGCACGCCGCGACGAGTTCGGCTTGCGGGAAGAGAGTCTGCGCCTCCGCGATCAACACTCGCGGACCGATAAGGAAGATGAAGCGTACCGAGTCCAGTACGGTCGCATCGAAACTCGGGTGGCTGGTCAGCATCTGCATGGGGCCGGGAAACCACGGCCATATCGTCGTGGGTTTCTCTCGTACCATGAGCTCGATGGCACGACCCGGCTCGAAATAGGTGTCGGTGAGGTACGTGCCGCATGCTCCCATAGCGCCGATGAGTGGCGCGAGGGCGGCGATGTGAAACATCGGCCCACCGCCCCAGCTGATGTGCGGCGTCTCGGTCACCAGCCGATGTCGTGCACGGAACACCGGGCCGCGGGTGATTGCCTCGTGAGTGAGCAGGCAACCCTTGGGATTCGCTGTGGTACCCGAGGTGTAGAGAATGGCGGCCACGTCTCGGACGCGGACCTGCATTCGCCGGCGTTCGACCGCGGCGACGTCGACGCGGTCGGCTGCGACATCGAATGTCGACCGGGAAACGAACCCTGCGCGGTCCTCGCCCTTCAGCAGGACGGCCGTCCGCAAGCGCGGCGCCTCGGGGAGGGAAAGTGGCCGACCGTGGGCCGACGCTTCCAGCGACGGCAGCGCCTCGTGCGTTACGTCGACGAAGTCGATGTAGTCGTTGTCGCCGGTGACGGTCAGTAGCGCCGTCAGATCCGCGTTCTCGACGATGAAGCCGAGTTCCGAGGATTTGTGCCTCGCGTTGAGAGGCACCACGACGCACCCTGCCAGTGCGGCGCCGAAGAACCCCTCCAGGAACTCGATTCCGTTGTGGGCCAACAAGCCCACGTGTTCCCCGGCTTCGATGCCGAGACCGATGAGGCCTCGTGCCACCCGCAGCGATCGCTCGTACACCTGCGCGTACGAATACCGACTGTCGGGGAAGACGATGAGATCGCGTTCAGGATGGTCGGCGGCTCCTCGGCCGAGAAGGTCCGCGAGCGGCGAGACCTCGCTCCAGTGCGCGTTGTTCGACATCATTGCCTCAATTGGTCGTTGTTCGGGCGGTGGAGTCGAGGATCTTCCGCGCCTGCCGTGCGTATTCGATGTTCGCCATGGGGAACCCGAGAGCTCGACCGCGCTGGTCACCGTGTCGGACCAGTCCAGTCACGACCGGCGCGTCGGAGGCAACCCGTCCACCACGCTCGACCACAGCGACGGTCGAGTACCCGAGGGCGCGAACGATCTCGGCCACGTCGGCGTCGACCGCGGATGCATGACGAGCACTCTCGGACAACGAGTGACTCGCTGAGTATCGCTCGACCACCACCGTCCCGTGTCCGTGCCGGACGACCGACCTCAAGGCCGTTGCCAGCGAGTCGGTCGAGGCAAGAGAACACACATCGGCGGAGTCCTCGCGATAACGAACGACGTGCGGTGCAGTGTGGTGGCCATTCACGTCGGTGACGGTGTAGGCCACGAAATCCACATCGGTGATGTCGCTGTGAAAGCCCCTCGCCGTATACGAGCCGAGACGCATGGATCCGTTGTGCCGGAATGTCGCACGCACATGAGCTTCGGTCGCTCTGCGGTACGACACGACATCGTCGAGATACAACCAGGCCAATCCGTGTCGATCTGCGAAGTCGTGGGCCTCCTGCGTGTCCGCCATTCGTGTTTCGTCTGTCACGGACACCAGAGCGGTGTAGGCGCCAGCGCTCATGGACCCGGCCAAGCGCGTCAAATCCGTCGCCGCCTCCGCCGCGCCCGCTTTGGTGAGCACTCCGCTCGATTCAGCTCGCACCGGCATAACGTGACCGGGGCGGGTGAACGTCGCTGGCAGACTGTGTGGATCGGCCAGAAGCCGAAGGGTGCGAGCTCGATCGATTGCCGAGATTCCGGTCCCCGAACCCTCAGCTGTATCGACCGACACCAAGTACTCGACGGTGCTGCTTCCGGTGCGTGTGCTCGACATCGGTGACAGACCGAGCCGGTCGGCTTCATCTCCGGTCACTGCGGCGCAGACCAAGCCCGAACCGTGCCGAATCATGAAAGCGATCGACGCGGTCGAGGACTTCTCTGCGGCGATCAGAACATAGCTGTCCTGATCGGCGGTACCGCCGATCAGGACTATCGAACGACCTGCGGCTACATCGGACAACGCCTGCTCGACTCGCTCGATGGGGGTTCGCATGTCGATCAGTCCTTTTCCGGAGAAGCTGTGATGGTTCGCTGGGGTGGGCGCCACGCACCCACCCCAGTGGAGGTACTTCGTGTCCTACTGGGCAAGCATCCCGGCGTCGACAAGGTGTTCCGAACCGGTGATGTACGACGACTCGTCCGAAGCAAGGAACAACACGAGGTTGGACACTTCCTGCGGGTCGGCGATACGCCCCAGCGGGATCTGAGCCAACGCGTCACCGCCCTCTTCGTTGGTCGCTTCCACCATCATCGGGGTCTGGATGAAACCCGGATGTACGGAGTTGACACGAATGTTCTTGCGTCCGTACTCGACTGCGGTCGCCTTCGTCATCCCGCGGACCGCGAACTTGCTTGCGACGTACGCCAGATTGGGGAATCCGTAGTTCGCAGCCATGCCGGCGATCGACGAAATGTTGACTATGGAACCGATACCCGCTCGCTGCATCGACGGCAGTACCGCCTTCATCCCGAAGAACACACCGTCTTGGTTGATCCGGCAGACTTTCTGGTAGTCGTCCGAGCTCAATTCCGCGGTGACGGCGAGCGGGCCGAGCACACCTGCGTTGTTCACCAGAACATTGATCTCGCCGAAGGCGCTCACCCCGCGCTCGACGACCGATGTCCACGAATCCGGTTGAGTCACATCGTGATGCACGAAGATCGCGTTGTCTGCCAACTCGGCGGCCAGCTTCTCACCGGCCTCGTCGGAGACGTCGGCGAGGATGACCTTCGCTCCGTGTGCGACGAAGGTCCGCGCGTGGGACGCGCCCATTCCGCGAGACGCGCCGGTAATGAGGGCGACTTTTCCTTCTAAACGGTTCGACATAACGACCCCTCGCTCTCTAGACCGGCACCGACGTGGGAAGGGAAATACGGGGTGCCACTTCCTTGGCGATCAAGTCGAGGGAGTTGAACCACGGCGCCGGGTCGTCGGAGTAGTCGTGCGACTCGACTTGGAGGGTGCCCCAGCCACCGCTCGCCTCGAACAGGGTGTTGATCTTCTGGACCACGGTGTCCGGCGAGCCCACACAGAACACGTTGTCGACGACCCACTCCAGGTCGACGTCAGCCTTCTCCGCGCCGGCATCCTTGATGAATCCGTCCATCATGCCGAAACGCCACCAGATGGGAATGAGGTAGCGCTCGAAGCATTGGCCGATCGGCCCTTCCATGACGAGGCGCTTGGCCTCCTTGTCGGTGTCGGCCACGAACACCGTCTGCGAGACGTGGTAGCGCGAGCGGTCGGCGAGGTGACCGTTGGCTTCCGCTGCGGTGGAATACGTTTCCCAGTGCGTCCTGAGTGCGTCCAGACCGGAGAAGATCGACATCGGCCGGAATCCGCGTTCGCCGGCGAACTTCATCGACGGCGACTTGGCGCTGAATCCGGTTACCGCGATTTCCGGCGCGCCGCCCCAAGGGCTGAAATCGGCGAGCATGTGCTGGTCGTCGCCCTCGTCGCCATGCAGCTCTTCCGGGTAGCCGGCGTTCCAGAAGCGTCCCTCGTAGTAGAACGGTTCACGCTTCCAGATCTTTTCCATGATCTCGAGGGATTCTCGGACCATCTCGTTTGTGAACTGCGTGTCCTCGCCGTTCTTGATGCCGTGGATATACGTGGACTGCGGGTACGCGCCCGCGCCGACCCCCAGGAAGTACCGGCCCTCGAGGATCTGTGAGAGCCACCCGATCATGATGGCGAGCTTCGCCGGGTTGTGATGGGGAAGGATGTGGGCCATCGGAGCGAACTTGATCCGCTCGGTCTGACGTGCGGCTGCGGCGATGACCAACTCGGGATTGGGAATATTCTCCCAGCGCTGTGATGCGTGCTCGGAGAACATGACCGAATCGAAGCCGATTTGATCGGCGACGATCGCCTGATCCACACACCATTCGAACGTCTGGCGCGCGGTGTGCTCGGGGCGCATGTAGGGGTGGACGATCAGTCCGGTTTCCATTGCCATGGTGATGTGCCTTTCTGTGGAACTACGATCGACGTGCTTGTCACACAACGGATATCGCGGTATCAGGCGTAGAAGATGTCGTACGCGTGCTTGGTGTCCATGTACTCCTTGATGGACAGAATCTTCCCGTCGCGAAACTCGAACAAGAAGTGGTAAGCGTTCTGATAGACCTTGCCGTTCTTCAACTTCGCGTAGGACGTGGCCTCGACGGCGACCCTGTCGCCTTGCGCGACCGCGGCGGTCGGAGTGACCTCCAGCGCGCCGTTCTCGTACACGGAGGTGACCCCGCTCAAGAGCGCACCCAGACCCTTTTTGTCGTAGGTCCCCGACATGCCCTCGATGCCCCCGGAGACCCAGTAGGTCCCGTCGGGATGGAGTGTGTCCAAGATCTGCGCCACGTCACCCGTGGAGAAGATCTTCGCGAAATTGTTCGCTGCCTCGATGTTCTGTTCGGGCGTGCTCATGGATGCTCCGTCTGTTCGACAAGGTCCTCGTCTATGACCTGCATCACTGTCCATCGTGGCGGTCAACCGCGAAACCGTAAAAATACCCGGTTCGCCAATCCGGCCGCAGACGTGCCGAACTCCCTGGTCAAAGGGCTGTCAGGACTCCTCGCAGTCAGCATCGGTGCGTCAATACGCACGATGTCATATGTTGACCAGTAAGCCCCGACAGTTCACTATCGACCAGGTGACGCCGATCACAAGCACGACACGAAGAGAAGCGAGATATCGAGTGAACTCCGACGAGTGGCACCAGATCGTCGACCTCCGGAAAGCGGGAGAGTCGGTCTCGGCGATCGCCACCACCTTGCACATATCTCGCAATACGGTGCGTCGAGCACTGACGTTCGACGCCCCGCCGCGCGACCACCGACCGCGAACCGGATCGATAGCGGATTCGCTCGCACCCGCGATCGGCACCCTTCTCGATGTCAACCCGAATATGACTGTGGCTCAATTGCATCGAGAGTTGCAGTGGAGCGGATCACGCAACACACTCGCACGCGCCGTCCAGCGAGTCAGAGCCGAACGAAGTGTGGGCGCAACCGAGCAGACGCCGTTGGCACCGGTAAGTCGGGCCTCGAACATTCCACACTTCTCGACCAGCTTCGTCGGACGAAAAGACGACTTACGCAGTCTCCGTGCGATGCTCGGCGAAAGCCGGCTCCTCACCATCGCGGGCCCGGGAGGTATCGGCAAGACCCGACTGGCAGCCGTAGCCGCGTCGGACTATCGTCGCGCGTTCACCCACGGGGTGCGCTTCGTCGAGCTCGCGTCGCTACGGAGCAAGTCGCTTCTGCCCCAAGCTGTTCTGGACGCACTAGGGTTCGGCGACACCGACCTGCCCGAACGCAGCGTGCTCGAATCGCTCATCGAGTCCGTACGCGACAAGAATTTGCTGATCGTTCTCGACAACTGCGAACACCTGATCTCTGCCTGCGCGGAGCTGATCTCGCTGATCCTCAGAAGCACCGTCGATGTCAAGATCTTGGTAACCAGTCGTGAAGTACTGTCGGTGCCGGACGAGCACGTTTACGTGTTGGAACCGCTGTCCACCATCGATCACGACGGTCGCGAAAGCAACAGCGCGGCAATCGAATTGTTCGAGAACCGCGCGTCCGCCGCGATCGCCGGATTCACTCTGACCGACGCCAGTCGAGATGCGGTCAGACGTGTCTGTATTCAACTCGACGGAATGCCACTCGCCATCGAACTTGCCTGCGCACGGTTGACCGCCCTGTCTGTCGAAGACCTGGCCTCACGGCTCGACGACAGACTCGCACTGCTGACCGTCGGAAATCGTGGCGGCCCGGACCGACACCGAAGCTTGAACGCGACTGTGGAATGGAGCTACGACCTGTGCAACTCGCGCGAACAGACGCTCTGGTCTCGACTATCGATCTTCGCCGAGGGATTCGATCTCGAGATGGCCGAGACGGTGTGCGCAGACTCCACGATGGAAACCGGTCAGGTTCTGGACGTAATCGCCGGCTTGGTGAGCAAGTCTGTTCTTCGGCGAGACGACGGCGGTGGCAGCGTGCGGTTTCGCATGCTGGAGACGCTTCGTCATTTCGGAGCGAGCAAGCTGATGCCGGATGAGGCGTCACAACTCCGGTGTGCCCACCTTCGATGGTGTTCCGCTCTGGTGGCCTCCGCACGACGCAAATGGACTGGCGCCGAACAGGAACGAGTCAGCGGTCGGCTCCGTGAAAATCGAGCCAACCTCAGACTGGCGCTACAGACAGCGCTGGGTAACCCGACCGACGAATCGACCGCGTTGGCGTCAGATCTGATTGCGACGTGGTTCTTGTGGTCATCCGCATTTTCCGTGCGCGAACACCGAATGTGGATCACGAACTTCTTGAAGCTGACCTCGCTCAGTGATTCCAGCATCGCCCAGCTCGAGGCCACGATGGGCGTCCTGCAAACAATGCAGGGTGACCGAACACAGGCGGCTCGAACCCTCGAATCTGCCATCCGGCGCGCAGGCGCGGCGAACGACGGCGCGACCTTGGCGTTCGCACGCCAGACGCAGGGTCTGAACACCTACCTCGGTGGTGACTTCGAAGCAGGAGAACGTCACCTCGAGGCGGCGCTCGCGCTCTATGAGCACATTCCCGACGGCACTGATCTCAGGTGGACAGCGCATATCGAAATGGGCATGTTGTGCAGTTCTAACGGTGAAACACTCCGCGCTGCGGAGCATTTCGAGTTGGTCCGCGACCAGGCGTCGGCCACAGGCGAGAAGTGGATGTTGTCCTACTCGGTCTACGGTCTCGGCCTTGTCGCTCTCGTTCGGGGTCAGCATGAGGAGGCAATCCGACTTGCGACAATCAGCCTCGGCCTCAAGCGTGCGTTCGACGACACGGTAGGAACGACTCTTGTGACAGATCTGCTGTCGTGGGTAGAGGCAGCGACCGGCTCCGGTGAACGGGCGGCGGTACTCCTCGGGGCGGCCTCGTCGATGTGGGATTCGTTCGGGATGCAGCTGTACGGATCCCAGCACTGGGTCCAGCGGCGTGAAGTATACGAAGCGCGTGCACGAATGTCGCTCGGCAATTCGGCCTACACACAGTTACATCGACAGGGCGCCACGATGTCGAGAGCCCAGGTGATCGCCTTTGCGCTGAACGAAGACCGTGATCAGGACACTGATGCCCGGTCGGCGGCATCGGAACTCTCTCCGCGTGAACGCGACATCGCCTCCTACGTCGCAGAAGGACTCTCCAACAAAGAGATTGCAAACCTCATGGTGCTCTCGGTCCGAACCGTCGAAGGCCACGTTGCTCACTTGCTCCGGAAGTTGGGGATTACTCGTCGCCAACAGGTTCTGAACGCGATGGCCGACGCTACACATTAGCTGTGCGACGAGCTGATCCGGGTGACGACATCGACACTCGACAATACGAAATCAGCTTCCACCATCAGATGGCCACAAAGCTACAACCCGTCCTCGATCTTCGCTGTCGAGATTCGGACGCCACACGAATGACTGAGGATTAGATCAATTATGACTCTTGCATCACCTTGACTCGCACTGTTATTCTCATCACGCTTGATGAAATGATCAGGAAGATGAGCAGTTGACCGGAGTAGCCCACAAAATCGCAAGCTCGAGACGCACCTTCATCGCGGGCGCCATCTCGGCTGGATTGGCCGCCACACTCGCGGCCGATCTCCCCGCAGCGGCCGCAGGGCCGACATCCGATCCGGTCAAGCTGGTGTCCGCCCTCCGCCGCAGAGCAGACCTGTCATCCGGCCAGTTCTTCGACTACTGATTGCATCGGCACGGCCCGGTGGCCGCTGAGCAGATCCAGGTGCTCGGCGGCTACCGCTACGTCCAGAGCCACGCGGCCGACGCGACCCAAAACCTCCTCTTGTCGACAACACGTGGCGCCGACGAACCCATCGACGCAATCGTCGAAGTCTGGTTCCCCTCGGAGCAAGCACTGATCACCGCGCTCGCCACACCTGCTGGGATAGAGGCAAACCTGCGACTCACCGAGGACGAAAAGAACTTCATCGATCTGCCGCGCTCCTCGTTCTGCCTAACGCGAGAGCACGTGCTACTCGGCTAGTTTTGGTTTCCGGGTCGGGTGGTGAGAACCGACAGCACCATCGCAGTGCCGACCACGAGGTCGCATTGCCACATCAATGGACCGCCCCCCTGACGCAACGATCGCCAGCCGCAGCAATGTCTGCACTTCAGCGGCGACCGCGCGCGTCCGTCCGACGGAGTGGCCGATCCGTCAGCCGACAGTCACCGGTTCCTTGGTTTCGCTCGCAGCAGGAGCGGGCGTGGATATGCCTCTCGCCGGGAGCAGAAGCGCGACGGAGACTGTCCCGACCGCAAGGAGGATCGCGGCGATGAGGCTGGTGTGCGATACCGCATGGGCGAAGGCGGCATCGGCGGCTGCGACCAGTTGTGCAGCCTGATCGGGCATACCGGCCGCACCGATACGCTGGGCCACGACGAGTGCGCCGCCGATGGAATCCTCTGCTGCGACAGCGGCTTCCGCAGGCAGCCGACCGTCGACGATGGGACCGAGCTCGTCACTGTAGGAGCTGGCGAGTAGGGATCCCAGGATGGCAATGCCGAGGGTGCCGCCCAGCTCGACGGAGGTGTCGTTCACAGCGCCGCCCACACCGAGCAGGCGCTCCGGGAAGGCGTCCATGATGGTATCTGTCGCCGGGGAAACGCTGAGGCCAATGGCGAGGCCCAGCAAGATGAGCGGCCACACAAATGCCGCGTAGCCGGATTCGGCGTCGACTCGCGTCAGGACAACCAGAGCGAGAGTACCGAGGAGCATGCCCGCCACGACCATCGTCCGCAGGCCGAGCCGCGGGGTCAGCACGCCGGTGATGGCCGAGCCGACGAAGACCGCGCCTGCCAGCGGAAGCAGCCGAACACCGGTTGCCAGGGCGTCGAAACCGAGGACGAACTGCAGGTGCTGGGTGACGTAGTAGATCGCGCCGAAGGCCGCCAGGAAGAACAGCAGCACAGCGAGATTCGCACCGGCGAAGGCGCGGTCGCGGAACTTGCGGATGTCGAGCATGGGATTGGGATGACGCAGCTCCCAGGCTATGAAGCCAGCGGTGGCGAGCGCGGCCACGACGCCGGCGATCACCGCGGGGGTGTGCCAGCCGTTGCGCGGGCCTTCGATGATCATGTAAACCAGCGCGGCAACGGCGACAACGGACAATCCACCGCCCATCAGATCGAGTCGCTGGGTCGTATGCGCCCGCGACGGCGGGACCAGCACCAACGCCGCGACGATGGAGATCACCGCGATGGGCACATTGATCAGGAAGGTTGATGCCCAACCGTTGTCTTCGAGCAACCAGCCGGCGACCAGCGGGCCGATAGCGATGGCCAGCCCCGTAGTAGCGGTCCATATCGTAATTGCCATGGCGCGTTCACGTTTCGGGAAGGTAGCAACGAGCAGGGACAGCGTCGCGGGCATGATCATGGCCGCCGCGACTCCCATGATGGCGCGCGCCGCGATCACCCAGTCAGCACTGTTGACAACTGAACCCAGGACCGCCGCGCCCGCGAAAATGGCGAGACCGGCGAGCAGCATGCCACGGCGGCTGTATTTGTCGCCGATCGCGCCCATGATCAGCATGAGCGCGGCATAGGGAATGGTGTACGCGTCGATGACCCATTGCAGATCCTGACTGGATAAGCCGAGGTCGAGGATCATATCGGGGGCCGCCACGATCAACGAGGTGTTGGTCATGACGCCGATCAGCACGCTCAGGCACAGTACGGCGAGTGCGCCCCATCGTCGGCCATAGTCGGTGTCCGGGTCCACCGGCGTGGTGACTAACAGAGACATTGTCGACTCCTTCAGTAGATGCACACCGCTGTGCAATTTGCACGTTGCTGTGCAATCTAGGCGATTTGCACAGCAACGTGCAACTATGGAACCCTGCAACGTGAAGGGACTCACACAACAGCGACGGGAACCATGGCCACATCCCCGATTCCGGGCATTCGCGCACAGGCGAATCGGCGGCGAATACTCGACGTCGCGGCCGGTGAGCTGGCCCGCAATCCTGCGGCCAGCATGGAGGAAATCGCCGCGGCCGCGGGCGTTGTACGCCGGACGCTCTACGGCCACTTCCCGACCCGCGAGGCACTGATCGACGGCATTCTCGACCTGGCATCCGAGGACATAGCGCGCACCCTGCGCTCACTCGACACCGCGGAGCCGGTCGCGGTCACCTCTGCTCGATGCACGATCGCGCTCTGGCGGGTCGGCGACAAGTATCGACTACTGTTCAAACTCACGGAAACCAACGTGGGGGCGCGGATCGAGGAGCGACTGGCTCCGGTACACGCGCACGGCACCGAGATGCTGCGCCACGGCCAACGCTTGGGTATCTACTCCGATCATCTACCCGCCGAGGTGCTTTCACGCGCCCTGGCCGGCCTCGTTCTGGCCTTGCTCGAGTCGCGCAACGCAGGCGCGTGGACCGAGCCCGAGCCCGAGGTCGCTGCGGCTTGCGCGTGCCTGATCACGCTGGGCATGCGACCCGCCGAAGCAGCTGAGGTCGCCAGGACCGCGGCGGCATTGGAGAACATCGGGCCCTGAATTCGATCCGCCGGATACCTTGGCTGACGTTTTCATCAGATACGATTTCGGTGACGATTCCAACCGAAGGATGGCCTGATGACAGCCGAACCCGTGGTGCGCAACCGTGTCGACCGGCGTCGCGAGCGCACCCGCAACGCTTTGCTCGGTGCGGCCCGAAAGTTCCTGTCCGAAGGCCGCTCCTCAGTGAGTATCCAAGAGATCACCGATGCGGCCGATGTGGGATTCGGCTCCTTCTACAACCACTTCGAATCCAAGGACCAACTGTTCGACGAGGCAGTGCGTTCGGTACTGCAGGTCTACAGCGAGATGCGTGATGGCATCGTGGCGTTATACGACGATCCCGCGGAGGTGTTCGCGGTGAGTTTTCGCATGACCGGCCGACTACAGCGGCAGGTGCCGGAGATGGTTCGAGTGATCTTGAATTCCGGGATGTCGGTACTGCTGCGCGACGAAGGCCTGGCTCCGCGCGCCCGACACGACATCATTGCCGCACAAGAAGCCGGCCGGTTCGATCCGATGGACCCCGATATGGCGGTAATGGCCGCGGGTGGCGCCTTGCTGGGCCTTCTTCAGTTGCTCGATGCACAACCGGATGCCGATGTCGACGCGCGGACCGACGAGATGACTCTCCACGTGCTGCGCATGTTCGGAATGAACAAGCGCACGGCCCAGAAACTGAGCAGCACTCCCCTGCCCCCACAGCCGCAGCTATGAGACTTCGAAAGTCTCACCGGGTCAGCATCATGGCGATATCGGTGAGCATGTCCTCCTGACCACCGACCGGTTTGCACCATCCAGCTTCGAAGAGCAGTGCGCGGAGATCGACATCGTGTGTGGCTGAGACCCTTTCGGCGTTCGGATCGTCCCACACGCACCCGTATTTCGGTGCAGCCGCCTGCATGGGGCCGACCTGTCAGGTAGCGCGTTCAGGTCGGCGACCCGGCCTGAATCGAGGCATTGCGGTAAGCAGCGTCGACAGGTTCCCGCCGCAGCTGTGCACGATGCCGTCGGGGCGGACCAGGACCGACGGTGTATGACCGCGGCGAAGCCAGCTGTGTAATTCGGAGCCCGGTACGGCACGGAGCGCAGCACCGCCGCGTTGTTCGATCTGCGTCCGGTCCCCCGGTGACAAGTCGGCCGAGGTGATGACCGTGAACCGGCCGACAGCGAGATCGTCGACTCGCCGTCCGTCAAGGAGGCGGCCGTTCGGTATCAATCGACCGGCAAGCCCGCGATGTAGTAGCCGCGGTGCGATGACAAGATCGGACCGGTGCAGGCGCGGGGATTCACCGCTGGTGACCATCTCGGCGAGGCCGGGCAGCCGATGCAGCCTCGGCGCGATGAGGCTACGCAGGCGATTGCCCAGCTCGCCGCCCTCGGTCATGGTCATACCGGTGAGCTTGGCCAACCGGATCATGGCTCGCGCGTGTGGTTTTCGCTCGGCTTCATAGGTGTCGAGCACATTGTCCGGCAGTTCGTCCCGTAATACTCCTGCCAGTTTCCAAGTGAGGTTCGCGGCGTCACGTAGACCCGCGCCCATCCCCTGGCCGATGAACGGCGGGGTCAGATGAGCCGCGTCTCCCAGTAGGAATATTCGTCCTTTGCGCCACCGGTCGGCGATTTGCGCGCGGAAGGTGTACTCGGCGACCCGCACAACCTCGAGGCGCTCAATCTCGATTGTGTCGATCCACGGAGCGATGAGCGGATGGAGCTGGGATAACTCGCGGTAGTCGGAAGCGGTTTCGTCCGGGCGTAGTTGAAATTCCCACCGATAGCGGGTCTTTCCGATGCGCATGTAGGTCGCCGCGCGCATCGGGTCACAGACCTGATGTACCCCCTCCCAATGTCCGAGGTCGGCCGTCGTGGCAATGTCCGCGACCAGCCATCGCTGCTCGAATCGGAGGTCCCGCATGCACCCGCCGATCGCGCCGCGGACCAGACTATTGGCACCGTCGCAGCCCAGCAGATACCGCGCGCACACGGACCCGGCTCGACCGGTCACGCGGTCGTTGAAATCCACTCGGACGCAATCGGTTTCTTCGGCAATCGCTGTGACCTCGGCGCTACCGCGCAGCGTGACAGCCGGGTACAGGCCGAGGTTGGCGCGCAGGATCGCTTCCAGCTCCGGCTGATCGAAAAGGTTGGCCTCTGGGTGACCATTGCGACCACCGGCCGGATCGCGATCGAATTGCGCCAGTACCCGCTGATCGGGATCCAGCAGACGCAGACCGAGGGCTGGCCGCGAGACGGCGTCGAACTCGATACCGACACCGACACGCTCCAGAATCCGGCGGATCTCGCCGTCCAAGTGGACAGCTCGGGGTTGCGGGTAGACACCCTCCCATCGCTCCAGCACGAGGCATTCGATTCCATATTGGGCGAGCAGTGTCGCTGCAGTGAGTCCGGCCGGGCCAGCTCCCACGAGCACGACCGGAATCATCGGAGCATTCACAGCGACACCCCGGCAAGGGTGACCACGTATGCGACGCTGGCGAGGCCGGTCACTGCCGCGGGTGCGAACTCGGACGCACCATCACCATTACGAAGGTGGGAAACGACGGCACCCGCCATCAACAGCGCCAGCCCGGTTCCGGCCGCCACACCGATCCACGGACGAGCAAAGCCGAGCAGCACTCCCGCTCCTGCGGCGACTTCGAGTGCACCGATGCCCCGGTAGGCGGCCGTCGTGAAGCCGAGGTGGTCGGCGCGCTTGCGCATCGAGGTGACCGCGATCAGCTCGGCCGATCCGAAGGACAGGAACTCCGCCGCCAGCACGGCGCCGAGCACGGTCGATGCGATTTTCATTGCTGCACCTCGACTTTCCATGTAATCGCATACCTGCCGAGCATCGTCTCGACCTCTCGCCTGTCGGCGGAACTGGCGAGTCCGACTGTGGCGACGATCGCCCCATCCTCGACCACGGCCGCAATGTCGTTGATTCCAGCGATCCCGGACAGGGCGTCGAGAAGTTCTCGACGAGTCGCGTCGGCACGCAAACCCAGCTTGTACGGCTTGCCGACATCGGTGATCGGCAACGCGTCGAGAATGGTGACCGTTTTGGGTGCGGCTGCACGCTCGTGCACGTACTCGCCAGCCCAGGCGACCAAGTCGATTTCGGAGACTGTCGCATCCGCTGTCAGCGTGACATAGGCGACCGGCACCTCCCCGGCATGAATATCAGGGCGGCCGACCACACCTGCGGCGCTGACCTGGGGGTGGGCCAGCAGAGCATCCTCGATGGTCGCTGGGTCGATATTATGACCACCCCGAATGATGAGATCCTTTGCGCGACCGTGCAAGTAGATGAAGCCGACCTCGTCGACGTGGGCCAGGTCGCCGGTATCGAGCCAGCCATCGACCAGGGTTCCCAGCCCGCTGGTGATGTGGCCGCGGTCGCCTCGTCCGGTCACATACCCGGCGAAGACCGTAGGGCCGCTGATCACAAGAACACCGGTCTCACCGGTTGGCAGCTGTTCCCACGCCCCGTCCTCGGCGATACGGACAACCGCGACGGGCTGGTACGGCATACGCTGCCCGACCGCATCAGGCCGCGGCAGATCCGGGAAGCTCCGCGCCGTCGTGCATGTCGCTTCGGTGAGGCCGTACCCCTCCACCAGGGTCACGCCGGTGTGCTTTTGGAAGCCCTCCCGCACGGCAAGCGGCAGCGGGGAGGCGCCGACCATCGCGAATCGCAGGCTGGAGATATCTACGGTGATCGGGCACTGTGTGAGCACCGAGTAAACGGTCGGTACGGCGCTCATCGCGGCAATCCTGTAGTGCGCCACGATATTCCAATACTCCGCGTACAGGGCGAGATCCCGGTATCCCAGCGGTCCGGCCCACACCACCGACTGGCCGCGAAACATGGGCGCGAGCAGTGTGACGATAAGTGCGTTGACGTGAAACAGCGGCAGAGCCGCGAAGATGACCGCGTCGCCCTCGAGCAAGGAGTTGGCCGCGAGCATCCAGGCATTGGAGACCTCACCAATATGGCGGTGCGCAGCCAGCTTCGGGACACCGGTGGTCCCGCCGGTGTGGAACAGCGCCGCCAGATCCGAGCCGCTCGGGGGGACTCCAACGAAATACGACGAATCTTGCTCGCCTGCGAGCGAATCGAGGTAGCCGATCCGGACACCATCGACCGATAGCAGCTCCGGCGCCGATTCGGGTGCCAGCGTGGGGCGCAGTACCAGTATCGCGTCCAAGAGTCCGCGTGCGGCCAGCTCACGTGCTGACGCCCAAGTCTCGGGGGCGAGTTCAGCGCCGGCGACGATCAGAACCCTTGCGCCGGATCGACTCAGCAGCTCGGCGATATGGTCACGCGAGAGACCGCCGTTGATAGGTGCGGCAACGCCGGCCAGCTGAGCGGCGAGGGTAGCGGGAATCAGCTCTGCGCAATTGGGGGCGATGAGCGCGACCGCGTCGGCGCGCCGTACACCGAGCTCATGAAGCAGATTCGCGTACCGGTGCACGTCGGTGAGAAGTTCGGCGTAGGTTCGCTGCAACGGTTCCCGCCAACGCGCCGCCTCGGGCAATACGGTGAGCGCGTTGCGTTCTGGCCATCGCACGGCCGCGCGGGCAAGCAGCTCATAGGTTGATCGAGGAAGACCACGCGCGGCCAGCGGTACAGATTCGATCACCGCCAGGTCCTCCGGACCCGCATAGCGGGGCCACAGAAGGTCCTCGGTCGCAACCGTGACGGTCGAGCTATCGGTCATCGGGCGTACCTCACGACCGTGCGCTGACGGCCCAAGTCGATGACACCGTCATCGGTGCCGACTGCGGCCTCGACGACATCCCCGTCGTGTAGGTACTTCGGGTTCTTGGCCTGGCCTTTGAAGAACAATTTCCATTTGACCTTCGGCGGCAGCAGCGAGCCGATGATCGCCACAGGCTTGGCGGGCGCGCTGATCGCGGTGCCAACTGGAGTCCCGGTAAGCAGCAGATCTCCGGCGTCCATCCGCTGAAAGCGCGTGAGTTCACGTAGGGCTTCAACCGGCCGGTAGATCATGTCGGCGACGGTCATATCCTGCCGCACTTCTCCATTGACCCACAGTCGCAGGCGCAGATCAGTGAACCGCTTCAGCTCATCGGCTTCCAGCAGAACCAACGCGGGGCCGACCGGAGTGAAGGTCGGATAGGACTTCGCCTCGTAGAACTGGGTTTTCGGTAGCTGGATATCCCGGGCCGAAACATCGTTCGTCACGACCAGCCCCACGATGTAGTCAGCAACGTTCTCCGCCGTGATATCGGAACCAACCAGCATTTCGCGCCCGAAGACAAGCCCGATCTCGACTTCGTAGTCGAGTAGCTGGGCATGGGCGGGACGGATGATGTCGTCGTGAGGTCCGCTGATCGATCCAGAGGTCTTGCGGAAGAACGTGAGTGGCACACTCTCCGGGTCCATGCCCGAGTCCTTGACATGCGATGCGAAGTTCGTCATCTGCGCCACCACGCGGCACGGAGCACTCACCGGCGAGATCGGCGAAAGACTGTCGACCGAAACGACTTCCGAACTCGCTGCTGCTGCTGTGATCGCCGATCGATCGGCCAACAGCTCGCGTGTGCTCGCGGCTTCGGTATCGATGCGCGCCGCGCCGGCGGGTGTTTGCACCCACCAGCCCTCGGCGGTGCGGAGGATAGAAGTACTCATGACTTGGCTACTTTCAACAGGCCGCGCAGGCGGCGGAAATCGAATTCGTTGTCCTCGCGCAGTGCGTCGAAGATCGCGCGTAATTCCCGAAGCGATTCAGGCCCAGGGGAAATGCCGAGGAAGTCTTTGGTGACCGGTGGGCCCCACTGAGACAAGCCCGATGCGCTCATGGGTGCCCAGCCCGGTTCGAGGGTGCAGTCGAACATGTCACCGTCGCTGAAATGCTCGACCATGAAGCCGTCGGGGTCACGCCAGTAATCGAAGATCTGGCTGCCCTGGATATGGCGCCCGATCCCCCACGACCGGCGGTAGCCGTGCTCACGCAGGAACTCTCCGCCAGCGGCGAGGGCGTCCAGATCGGCGACCTGATACGCCGAATGCACGTAACGGTTCGACGGCCCCAGCGTCAGCGCGAGCGTGTGGTGGTCGGCCGGAGTCGAACCCTGGTCGCAGCGAACAAAGCTCATTACCGGCCCACGCTTGCGTTGACCTGGGTAATAGAGGAAGTCGCTGACGATCAGGCCAAGATTTCGCAGGTACCAGTCCAGCGTCTCCCGGTATTTTGTCGTCTGCACAACCACGTGCCCGAGCCGCTGCACCCGGGCTGGGACTCGAGCGGGTCGCTGGGTGACGTTGATCCGTGTCACCTCATGTCCGAGGTTGTACACCTGAGGCTGCTGCGATCGCAGGGCGCCCAGTTCGTGGGTCTCGGCGACCACGCGCACCCGCAGCCCACTCGGGTCGGCCAGATCCACTGTCAGCCCACCGAGTGACTCCGGGAGTGGCACCGGCCGCGAGTCCGTTGCCTCTGCCAGCCGGAGCAAGTCCCCTGCCTCGGCGGCACGGAAGGCAGGGCCGACAAACCGCGACCGATCACCGCGGCGTATCAGCACGCAGGGCGAGCCGGAGTCCGTGCCGCGCAGCTGCAACTCATCGGCCGTCCGCATTGCCGTGGTGAATCCGAAGGCGTGAGCGAAAGTCTCGGCCCCGTCCAGGTCGGGCTTCTCGAACTCCAACCAAGCCAGATCGAGCACCTTCACTACGGGATCGCGCACCCGGCCAGGATGTTCACCCGCCAGCGCGCCGTGCTCGCTGTGCAGGCCGCTGTGCACATCGTGATGGCCGTTCATCCTCCACTCCCTTCTACTTACTGACGATATCGTCACTCACGAAGGGGTAGTCAGTCAAGCAATTCTGACAACTTCGTCAGTATTGACTCGAAGCGCTACGATGGCATGCGCATACGACAGGGAAAGGTGAACTTCAATGACCCCACAGGCCCCCGGGTCAGAACCCAACCGCCTGGAGCGCCGTAAGGCACGCACCCGCGCAGCACTGGTGAGCGCGGCCCAGGCGATGCTGGCGGAGGGGAAACCGAACGTGCCGATCCTGGAGATCACCCAAGCCGCCGACGTTGGCATGGGTTCCTTCTACAACCACTTCCAGAGCCGGGAGGAGCTGTTCCAGGCGGCGATCGAGGAGGCCTTGGACCGGCATGGCGCCTTACTCGACCTACTGTGCGAGGACGTGGACGACCCCGCGCAGGTATTCGCCCAGAGCTTCCGGCTGACAGGCCGCCTGCATCGGCGCAGCCCCACTCTGAGCAAGGTCCTGCTCAATGACGGACTCAATCTCGCCAGTTCCGACAAGGGCCTGGCGCCCCGGGCACGTCGTGATATCGAAGCGGCGGTCAGCGCCGGCCGTTTTCAGGTCCGCGACCCGGAATTGGCTATGACGATCGTGGCCGGTGCCACGATCTGCCTCGGACGGCTGCTGCACGATAATCCCGAGAGGGACGATGCCGAGGCCGCCGACCAAGTGGCCGAAGACCTGCTGCGCATGTTCGGCCTGCCACCTGGGGATGCGCACGAGATCTGCCGCCGTCCGCTGCCCGCTCTCATCGATGCGCCGCGGGACGGGACGGCCGCCTGACCGGAATTCCCCGGAAAGGTCAGTAACGATTACCGCTGGGTTTTCGAGAGGGTGAATGGCTTCTGCAGCTCAAATCGGTTGGAGTCACATCATTAGAGTGTTCGGCTCGTTCTCGAAAGGCACAGTATCTTTCAGCACACCACCGGTCCCCGGGATGTCGGCCGGTGTTACAGACGGCCTGCCGGGGATCGCCGACATGGCCTGAGGCGACTACTCGGCGCCCTGGGACAGGCGCGGAAAGAGACTGAGCGCGCTGTCTTGGTCGATTGCGGCCCGAGCGGCGCCGTCGATACCGGGATAGGTATCAAGCTGGCCGGTGAAGTAGGCGACGCCTGGGTCAGGCGCGAATGGCCAGTCGGTGCCGAAGAGTACGTGCCCGGGGCGGGCGAAGGCCAGCAGGCTCGGTAGTGCGGCCGGGCTGCCCGACAGGGCAGTATCGAAATAGAAGCCGCTGAGGTCTTCCAGAGCATCGAGCGGGTTCTGACCGGTGGTGGCTGTAATCGCGACCGCGATGCGATGCGATGCATAAGGCACGAATCCGCCCGCATGGGACAGGATGAACCGAATGTTCGGGTAGCGCCGCGGCACGCCGCGCAGCACGAGATTCGTAGCGGCGCGAGTGGTATCGAGCAGAAAGTCGGCAGCGAACGGAGGAATCCCGTCCACTGCTGGACCGGGCAGATCCGAAGGATGCACGAAGACCACGGCCGCCCGCCGATCGAGCTCGGCCATGACCGGGTCGAAGCTGGGGTCGCCGAGGTAGGTGCCGCGCGAATTGGCCAGCAGTACAACACCATCCGCGTTCAGCTCGTCGAACGCGTACGCGATCTCCCGCACCGACCCGTCGACATCGGGCAGCGGCACGGTGGCGAACAGGCCGAACCGCTCGGGACGATCACGGACCAATTCTGCGCCGGTCTCGTTGACCCGGCGTGCCCATTCGCGCGCCTGAGCATCGTCCCCGAAATGCGTGCCGGGCGTCGACAGCGAAAGAATCGCGGTGGCGATCAAGTGCCGATCCATCAGCGCGAGAGCGCTTTCCGGGCTCCAGTCGGGTAGGGCGCGGCCGCCCGGCGCCTCGACTCCTTTCGATCGCAGCCAGTCGGCGTAATCACTGGGCACGATGTGCTGATGCACATCGATACGGGCAGGGGTCATTTGGTCACATCCAGGGCGATATCTACGATCATGTCTTCCTGGCCGCCGACCAGACCTCTGCGGCCTGCCTCGGTCAAAAGGGTTCGTACGTCAACTCCGTAAGTGGTGGAGGCGTTTTCGGCATGGCGGAGGAAGCTCGAATACACCCCGGCGTAGCCGAGAGTCAGCGTTTCGCGGTCGACCTGTATCGGACGTTCCAGCAGCGGCCGGATCAAGTCGTCGGCGGCGTCGGTCAGCAGATCGAGCGCTGCGCCGTGGGCCCAGCCGGATAAGTCGGCCACAGCGACGAAAGCTTCGAGGGGTGTATTGCCCGCGCCGGCACCGAGTCCCGCCAGTGAGGCGTCCACGCGGGTCGCCCCCTCGTTTACGGCAACGACGCTATTAGCGACGGACAGTGAGAGATTCTGGTGGGCGTGGATACCGATTTCGGTCCTCTCGTCCAATACGTCACGGTAAGCGCGCACGCGGTCGCGTACGCCGTCCATGGTGAGCCTGCCACCGGAGTCGGTGATGTAAACACATTGCGCGCCATACGATTCCAACAGCCCAGCCTGGATGGCGAGGCCCGTCGGGGTGTTCATGTGGCTCATCATCAGGAAGCCGGCGACATCCATACCGAGGTCTCGGGCGTAAGCGATGTGCTGAGCGGCGATATCGGCTTCGGTGCAGTGAGTAGCAACACGCACCGAACGCACACCTAGGTCGTAGGCGCGACGCAGATCGTCGATGGTGCCGATGCCGGGTAACAGCAGCGTTGTGAGCCGCGCCTTTGTGAGGGCGCCGGCGGCGGCTTCGAGCCACTCCCAATCGGTGTGACTACCTGGACCGTATGTGAGGCTGCCGCCGTGCAGGCCGTCGCCGTGCGCGACCTCCACGGCGTCGACGCCCGCGGCGTCCAGCGCGGCCGCCACAGCGGCAACGGTCTTCGGCGATACGCGGTGGCGAATGGCGTGCATGCCGTCGCGCAGTGTCACGTCTTGCAGGAAGACTTCTGTCATTGCACATTCTCCGGAGTGATTGCTGCGATGCGTTCGGCTACGCGCACCGCGGCCGAGGTCATGATGTCGAGGTTTCCGGCATACGCGGGTAGGTAGTGTGCCGCGCCTTCCACCCCCAGGAACACCGAAACCTGGTGCGTGACAACGGCCTCACCGGCGAGCGTGTGCGTCGGCACGTCCGGGGAAATGGGCCTGATCTGGATGTCCTGCTCGAGCCGGTAACCGGGGACGTAGGCCGCCACTTCCGCGACCATCGCGACAATCGATTCGCGCACGGCCGCATGGATACCTGGGTCCGGGTCGCCGATCAGGGCCAGCACCGTGTCCCGCATGATCAGCGGCGGCTCGGCGGGGTTGAGGACGATGATCGCGCGACCGGCCGTCGCACCGCCGACCGCTTCGATGGCATGCGACGTGGTTTCGGTGAAGTCGTCGACGTTCGCGCGGGTTCCGGGACCGGCGGACTTCGATGCGATCGAAGCCACGATTTCCGCGTACGGCACGGCGACAACTCGGGAAATAGCTGCCACGATCGGGATGGTGGCCTGTCCGCCGCAGGTCACCATGTTCACGTTGCGCGCGTCCAGGTTTGCGTCGAGGTTCACCGCCGGCACGACGAAAGGCCCGATCGCGGCCGGGGTCAGGTCGATCAGCCGCTTGCCATACGGTTCGAGCGCGGCGGCATTTGCGTCATGTGCACCCGCGGACGTGGCGTCGAAGACAATGTCGATCTTCTCGAATTGCGGCATGCCGATGAGTCCATGCACGCCATCGGCGGTGGTCGGCACACCCAACCGCTCCGCCCGGGCTAGTCCGTCGGAGGCCGGATCGATGCCGACCACGGCCGCCATCTCCAGCGTGTCCGAGTGGCGCAGGACCTTGAACATCAGGTCGGTACCGATATTGCCGGAGCCGATAATGGCGACCCTGGTGCGGCTCAATTTTCCTCCCACACGAAGTTGACGGCATCGAGTGTCTCTGTGCCGATGAATATTTCGGAACGAACTGGAACCCCGGGGCGCAACGGCGCCATCGGTCCGAGGGCACCGGACAGGATGATTTCGCCCGCACGCAGCGGGTCGCCGAATGCGCGGGCAGTACGGGCCAGCCATGCCAAGGCATTGAGCGGATCACCGAGGCAGGCGGAACCAGTTCCGGTGGAGACGATTTCATCGTTGATCGCCATGTTCATCGCGACTGTGCGCGGCTCGAACTCATCGAGTGAAAGCCGCTTGGGGCCAAGCGCGAACCAGCCGCTGGAGGCATTGTCGGCGACGGTGTCGCCGAAACTGATATCCCAGTCGGCGATACGGCTGTCGACGATCTCCAGCGCGGCGGCCGCGTACGCAACCGCGCCGCGGACGGTGATCGCGTCCAGCTGGTCGAAATCGAGATCGGCGCCCAGGACGAATGCGAGCTCGGCCTCCACCTTTGGTTGCAGCAGCCGTGGCCGCCTGGCCACCGGGGTCTCGGTGACGTTCATGTCGTCGAACAGCACACCGAAGTCGGGCTGTTCGACGCCGAGTTGCCGCTGGACTGCCGGGGAGGTGAGTCCGATCTTTCGCCCCACTATCCGAGCCCCCGCTGCGATCCGACCTCGGGTGACGATTCTTTGCACGGCATAGGCCCGGTCGACATCGTCCCTGCCGATGAGGTCACGGACGACACCGGTAGGGGCCCCGGTCGCCGAAGCATGGGCCAGCCGTTCGGCCGCTCCCCGTACGGCTTCAGAATCTGCAATAAAGGCGGTCATCGAGCTTCCACCGGATGGACCTCCGACCCCGCCAAAGCCGCCCGCCCCGAATCGGATGACGCGGACCCAACCGAACGCCGAGCACCGCTACGGAGTTGCCGCAGCAGTTCGACGACCAGCAAGCCGGCACCTCCAGCTGCTGCGGTGCCGAAAACGAATCTGTCCGGGCGCAGCAACACCAGCCCGCCAGTATCGATGCCGGCCTGGACGAACCAACGGGTCAGAGCGCCGCTGTGGTCTTCGACATCGGTGTAATCGTCGCCGGTATTGCGACCATCGCCGGGCACACCTTGCGGTCGTCCGCCGACCGAGTAGACACTCACGAACCGAACGCCAAGCGCTCGTAGTGCGGCCAGTTCGTCGGCACCGAGCGCGGTGCGCGGGTCGATACCGTATCCGAGGATCGAAAAGCCCAGGCCCAGAACATCATCCAAACGGCGGTGGCGTCCGTCGTAGGTGCGCACGTCCGGCTGCGGGGCCAACGTACCCTCGACCCCGCGCAGCCTGCGGCGGGGCAGCCCAAGGTACGCGGCGTTGCGGCGGAATCGAGGTGCCGGCTTCATCTTCGCGCCCCGGATCCAGCTCCCCAGCCCCGGGACGCGCAGCGCGGCGCCGAGTAGGACGTCGCGGACGCCGGCCAGGGCCTTGCTGTCGACGGAGACCAGGCTCTTGTTCAGCACCGACAGGTCAATCATCGCCTTCGCATGTGGGCGGCGCTCGGCCTCGTAGCTATCCAGAATCTCCAGGCCGGCACCGTGTTTCACGATCGCTGTGAGCTTCCACGACAGATTGTCCGCATCGCGCACCCCGGAGTTCATGCCCTGCCCGATGAACTGCGGGGTCATATGCGCCGCATCGCCGGCTATCAGGACGCGACCATCCCGCCACCGGTCGGCGACCACAGCATTGAAGGTGTACACCAGTTTCCGCAGCACTTCGACCTCATCGGGATCGACGTAGCGGGCGATATATCGACCGACAGTGTCCGAATCCTCCATCTCCTCCGTGGTTTGGGAGTCGTTCAGCCTGAATTCGAAGCGATGGTGGCCGTCCGGCTGCGGGCAAGACACCGTCGGTAGCTCGGGATCGCAGATGAAGTCGAAGTACGGCAGATGCCGGAAAGCATCCAGGCCCTCGCGCGCTCTCAAGTCCACCACCAGCCAGCGTTCCGGAAAGCTGGTGCCGCTCATGTCGATTCCGAGCTTCGTGCGAACGACACTCCGCCCACCATCACAGCCGACCAGGAACTTCGCCCGCACGCGCTCGGTAGTGCGCGGAGCGGGTTCCACAGGCTTTTTGCCGTAACCGGTACCACGGGATTCCGCGTGCTCGACGCCGACGCCCTCCGCGTCCTGGTCGAACTCCGTCAGCTGCCGGCCGCGACGCACCGTGACGTGCGGATATCGGTCGAGCGCCTGTTCGAGGCTGTTCTCCAAGTACGGCTGGTACAGGAAGTTGGCTACCGGCCAGCCCAATGGCCGCGCGGCCTCGTGGAACTGCACCAGTACTCGACCATCGCCGCGCACCCACTGCACGACGGAGTCGACGTTCATATCGGCCGCGAGTTCGTCTGCCGTACCGGCCGTTTGGAAGATCCGCATGCCCTCGTCATCGGTGTACACCGCGCGAGCCATGCCGTAGAACTCCGGCTCACGCTCGAGCACCAGCACGGTCACGCCGCGCCGTCCCAATAAGTTGGCCAACGTCAGTCCAGTCGGCCCAAGCCCGACGACCACAACGTCGTAGTCGGTGGTGTTCATCGAGAGAGTCCTCCTGTGAGCCGAGGGACAGTGATTTCCGGCGTGCGCGCGCTAGCGAACGCCTGCCGGAACTGAGCGAATTTGTCGAGGACCGTCTCCCCCACGGTGGTATGCCCCCAGATACTGATGCCCTGGTAAGTGGTCGGCTCCCAGGTAGATTCGAGTTCCGGCCCGATCACGATCGGATTCCAACCAACCTCGAGTTCGAAACCCGACGGGGTCACGCAGTAGTAGGACAGCTCGCGGTCATTGCTGTGCTGCCCGACCGACCATCGCATCCGGAAGCCCAGCTTCGTGACTCGCTGGAACGACGCGAGCATGTCGTCCAGGGTCGCGGACTGAACATTGATGTGCTGCACCCGAGTTCGCAGCGGGTCGATCTTGACGCCGCGAATGTTGGCGATCGCAATGGAATGGTGTCGCTCGTTGACCCGAAGGAAGCGGATCTTCATTCTCAGTCCCGAGATGTTCTCATCGATGTAATCGGTCAGCCGGGAATCGAAGACCGTCCGGTAGTAGTCGCGCATGGCCTCCGGCTCGCGCGACACCACCGCCACATGCCCGAGTCCAGCCTCACCGGTAACCCATCCAGAGCTCCGCATACGCAGCGGTTCCGGCGTCGTCACAGGGGTCGTAAAGATCTCCTGCGCAATGCCTTTCGGTCCGGCGAACCGCCATAGCCGCTGCACACCTCGCAGGTCCGCCTCCTCCGGACTGCCCTCGATGATCGGCACACCGCGATCGGCGACTCTGGCGACGATACGGTCGAAGGTCTCGTGGTCATCGACTTGCCAGCCAAGCGCTACCGCGTCTTCGGCCGGCCCGCGGCGAATGAGGAAACGGCACGCGTGGTCGTCCAGCCGGAACCGGAGCATGTCTCGGTCCAGTTCGTCGACATGCAGGCCGATCGCCTCGGCGCCGAACCGTCGCCAATCGAGCAATTGATTCGATTGCACGACAACGTATCCCAGGTGCACCGCGCCGAAAACTGAACGGTCACCGTCCGGCCGGGCGAAACCGTTCACGATCTCGCATCCAAGAATGCGGCCGCCAGCGAGTTGAACAAGTCCGCACGCTCCCACTGCACCCAGTGACCGGTGTTCGCGGCCACATACACGTCGCAATTCGGCATGGCGTCGGCCAGCATGCGACCGCCCTGCGGCCGGTTGACCTTGTCCTCAGCACCCCAGATCACCAGCGTGGGATGAACGACCTTGCGCAGCCTCGCATCTCGGGTGAAGTCCATCCGCAACAACGTGCGCAGCGCGAACAGGCCCGACGGCCGGCGCAAGGGCGGATTCGCCACTACCTCCGGGTCGATACTGGCCTGATAGCGCAACTCGATCAGCTCGTCGGGCACCGCCGCCCCGTCGAAGACCAAGTACTCGCGAATGAACCGACTGATCTTCTCGTGGCTGGGTCCACCGTCGCGGTAATAGTTCAGCAGCTGCCGCAACCCGGCCGTGGGCAGCGCCCGCGTCGTGCCCACACCACCCGGCCCCATCAGAATTATCCGCTCGACCTTCTCCGGGCGGTCCATCGCCAACCGCAGCCCCGCCGCACCCCCGTAGGAGTTGCCGACCAGGTGCGCCGAGGCAATTCCGAGCTCATCCAGCAGTCCGCCGACTACCCGGCCGAGATCGCCGAACGGATCGGACTGATCGACTCGCTTGGACGACCGCCCGTATCCCGGCAAATCAGGCACGATCACACGGAACCGCTGCGCCAGCGCCTCGATATTGCGGGAGTAGTTCGACAACCCGGTTGCGCCCGGCCCGCCGCCATGCAGCAACAGCACCGCGGCACCAGATCCGGCCTCGCTGAAGAAGATCTCGCGATCGGCGACCCGGACTGTCCGCCCGGTTTCGACGTCCTTATCGATGCTGGTCACAGCTACCTCCACAACCGTTGTTGATGAAATCATCAATCACGATTACGTCCATGTCAAGAGGCAAATGATGAAATCATCAGAATAGGAGCCGATAAGGAATCGCAGCGACTCGCGTACGCGGGCTGTTGCCAGCACTGAACCCAGCGACCATCCCGTCGACGGAGCTGACGTTCAGCCCACCACGAATAGCTGGTCGGAGTGTGATGACTCTTCGCAGTTGAGCGTGATCGTGTCGTAGCGCAAGGCGGCTGGTGGCCGCTTGACGTATTCCGATATGGGAATATGATTGCTGCCATGGCACGAGCAGCGACGACGTCGGACACGTTCAACGCGATCGCCGAGCCGCAGCGCCGGGAGATCCTGGCGCTGCTGCGGGCGGGTGAGCGGCCGGTGGCCGACCTGGCCCAGGAGCTGGGGATGAGCCAGCCGGGGGCGTCCAAGCACCTGCGGGTGCTCCGGGAGGTGGGGCTGGTGCGGTTCCGCGGAGCGGGCAAGCAGCGCCTCTACGGCCTGGACGCCCGCGGGCTTCGGCCGATCCACGAGTGGGTCGGCGGATTCGAGCGGTTCTGGAACGAGAGTTTCGACCGGCTGGACACCTACGTGCAGAACCTCGAGAAGACACAGCAGGAGGAATGACCGATGGCAGAGGCAAGGCAAGAAGCGCGCGCGGAGCCGGCGACGGCCGACCGAGAGATCGTGATCTCCCGGATCATCGACGCCACGCGAGAGCTGGTGTTCGAGGCGTTCACCGAGGTCCGGCACCTATCGCGGTGGTGGGGTCCGGAGGGGTTCACCACCACCACGCGGTCCTTCGAGTTCCGCGTCGGCGGGGAGTGGGACTTCGTGCTGCACGGGCCGGACGGGACCGACTACTCCGAGTGGATCACCTGGACCGAGATCGTCCCGCCAGAGCGAATCGCGCTGCTGCACGGTGAGTCCCGCGACGACCCGAACGCCTTCGAGTCGACGTTGACCTTCGCGCCGAACGGCACCGCGACCCGGCTCGTGATGCGCACGGTCTTCCCCACCAGAGAACTGCGCGACCAGGCCGTGGAGAAGTACCACGCGATCGAGGGCGGCGAGCAGACGTTGAGCAACCTGGCGGCCTACGTCGCCGAGATCACCCAGAAGAAGAAGGAGGGCCACTGATGGCCGAGAAGGTGTTCTTCAGCGTGTCGATGTCGCTGGACGGGTTCATCGCACCCGAGTCCCACGCCGTCGGTGTTCGTGCCATGGAAGGCTTCATCGCGCCTGAGAAGCACAGAGACGACCCGGACGTGCGGCGCTGGATGGCGCAGTGGATGGAACTGCAGCAGTGGGCCTTCCCGCTACGGTTCTTCCGGGAGAACCTGAAGCTCGGCGAGGGCGGTGAGGAGGGCCACGAAAACGACTTCGCGCGGGAGACGTTCGAGCGCACCGGCGCGAGCGTCATGGGCAAGCGCATGTTCGACCTCGGCGAGCAGGCATGGCCGGAGGAGGCGCCCTTCCATACCCCGGTCTTCGTCGTGACGCACACCAAGCGTGACCCGTGGGAGCGGCCCGGCGGCACCACGTTCCACTTCGTCGACGACGGCATCGAGCACGCACTCGACCAGGCCCGGGAGGCCGGCGGCGACCGCGACGTCCGCATCGCCGGCGGCGGCGCGACGATCCTGGAGCACCTGAACGCCGGCCTGGTCGACGAGTTCTCGATCGCACTGTCACCGGTGCTTTTCGGCGCCGGCACCCGCCTGTTCGACGGCGTGGACGCGTCCAAGGTCGCGCTGGAGCCGGTACGTTCGGCGCCATCGTCGCGGGTGACGCACCTGACCTACGCGGTGCACCCACGGTAGCCGCGCCACCACTCCACCCTCGCGACCCGAGCACCCACGGCACACACGCTTGAATCAGCAGGCCACCACGGCCAACTGCGAACAGCCAGTTCGATGCGTCTTCAACCTGAGTTGTTCGCCACCTGATCGGTGCGACGGTGCGGGGAAGGCACTGACGGACAAGACCATTGGTGTTTTCGTTGCTGCCGCGCTGCCAGCGACTTTCGGGATCGCGGAAATAGAATCCGAACCTCGGTCGCGATGGTGAACTGGGCGTGAGTAGCCATTTCTTATGCACGAAAAACCTGCGCCGCGATAACGCATACGCCGATATGCTGGCGTACAGAGCGGAAAGGACTCACGTGTGGCACCGGATGCCGGATGCAATAACCCTCGACCCGCTGAGGGCAGTACCAGCGGTGCGGGGCGCGATGCCGTCGCACGATTGGGACGAGATAAAAGCGTGGTCGGATTCGGTCTATATGCCGTACAGCGTTCGTCCGGTAGGTCAGGTCCTGACGCCGACGGCGAGTATGTACTCGGCGAAGGTCAACGACATAACGGTCACTCGATTCTGCTACGGCGTACCCGTTTCCGTCGGTGAATTCGCCGCGGAGGCGGGAAATGTCTTGGTGCTCACGACGATCCGCGGGGCGACGCGCCACTCTCTGATCGGTGCGGCGTCGGCCGATCTGACAAGCGGCGGCACGTTCCTGGCGGACTGCAGTCGCGTCGACTATCGATTCGAAGCCGACCGGGAGCACCTGCAGCTGAACCTGACTATCCCCCATCAGCTGCTGGCCGATCTGGCGATGCGGTGGTGGGGTCATATTCCCGACGATCGCCTGTGGCAGCACAAATGCGTCATCGGCGGGCCGGGTAGCAGCTGGCTCGCATTGATGGAATACGTCGTCCGCACCGTCGCAGCGGCGCCCGCGCAGGTCGCCGACGGACGGGTCGGTGCCAATCTGCAAGAGTTGCTCGCAGCGCAGCTCCTAGCGGATTGGGCGGATCGCGCCGATGTCGAGCTCGGTCAGCCGAAGCCGCTCGACGCGCCTGGCTATGTGCGCCGAGCGGTGCGGTATATCGACGAGAACGCGCACGAACTGCCCACGGTCTCCGAGGTTGCGTTCTCTGCCGGCGTCAGTGTGCGCGCCCTTGCCGGAGCGTTCCGGCGGTACCTCGACACCAGCCCCCGCGATTACCTCCGCGAACAGCGACTGCAAGGCGTACGCAGAGACCTGCTCGCCCGTAGGTCGACGACGGTCGTCGAAGCTGCCGGGGCATGGGGCTACATCAACATGGGTGTCTTCGCGGCCGCCTACCGCAATCGTTTCGGAGAGAATCCATCCGAAACCCTGAAACGTGCAGCGCAGTGACACCCGTCATAGCATTCGTGCTCGATCGAGACAGGCCGTGCCGATGGGAGACCGGTTCCCGCTCGGTTCGGATCTAACGTCGCGTCCCACAGTGGCTTTCAGGCACGACAGGAAGAGTGGGATGTCCGAACTCAACGATGCGCTCAATCAGACGCTCGAGGATGTGACCGGCGCGGACGAGGCGCGGGTACCCGGCGTTGTCGCCATGGTGACCGACCGTCGCGAGACCTTGTTCGAAGGCGCCGTCGGTGTCCGATCGATGGCCGACAATCAGCCGATGACCAGCGACACGGTGTTCGCGATGTTCTCGACCACGAAAGCGATCACCGGGACAACGGTGCTGCAATGTGTCGAAGAGGGTCTGCTCGACCTCGATGCGCCTGCCCGCGAATACGTGCCCGAACTGGGAGACATCCAGGTCATTACCGGGTTCGGAGCGGACGGCGCACCCTTGCTGCGGGCACCGAAACGCGAAATCACCACACGAATGCTGATGCTGCACACTGCGGGATTCGGCTACGAATTCTTCGACGAGACGTATAGTCGGCTCGCCGTCGAACATGGCCAGCCCAGCATCATCACCGCGTCCCTGGCAGCGCTGACCACGCCGCTTCTCTTCGATCCCGGAGAGAAATGGCAGTACGGGTCGAACATCGACTGGGCTGGGCGCGTGGTCGAGGCGATCCGCGGCAAACGCCTCGGCGAGGTAATGACCGAGCGGGTATTCATACCTCTCGGTATGCACGACACGTCCTTCACCCTGAACGCATCGATGACCGACCGCCTGGCCTCCATCCACCAGCGACAGGCCGATGATCAGTTGCTCCCCTTGGACCTGGTGCTGCCGCAGACCCCGGAGATCGATATGGGCGGTCACGGCCTGTACTCCACGGTAGGCGACTACCTGAAATTCCTGCGGATGTGGCTGAACGATGGTGATGCGCCGGGTGGGAGAGTGTTGCGCAAGGCGACTGTGGACGCGGCGGTCCTCAATGGACTCAACGGCCAGGTGGTCACAAGACTGCCCGGTGTAATCGCCACACTGTCCAACGACGCCGAATTCTTTCCCGGACAACGCAAGTCGTGGGCGTATACGTTCATGGTCAACGATGAGGAAGCGCCCACCGGCCGACCCGCCGGATCGCTGGGCTGGGCAGGCTTGGCCAATTCATACTTCTGGATCGATCGCCGCAACGGAATCGCCGGCTACTGGGCGACACAGATTCTGCCGTTCGTCGACCCCGTTTCGTTCGCGGGGTACCTGAATTTCGAGACCACGGTCTACCGTCACGCAGTGCTGGGGGCGCATGCCATGTGATAGACCTCGGGCCCCCGCACGTACCAACATCGCCTTGTCGGAGTAGAACCGAATCGTCTTGGCCGTCAAACCGGGTCCGTACGGCCCAGCCGACTCAATGTCGTTCAGTGCACCTGCCTGATCTCTGACACACTGACCGGCCGGTCGGGTTTGTGTCAGGGCGCGTTGAAGGGATCAGGGATGTCCGAGTTTCCGGATTGGTCGAGGCAGCTGTCATCAGGCATCCGGTTCGATTGGGGATTGGCAGGCGTACGGGCGCTCGGTCCGCAGAGCACAGCTGTCGTGGTGGTGGACGTCCTGTCGTTCACGACAGCGGTTTCGGTCGCGGCCGACGCTGGGACCCTGGTCTTGCCGTATCGGTGGCGCGATGGAAACGCTGCGGGATTCGCCGCCGAACAGTACGCGGAGTTGGCTGTCGGTCGTAAGGCTATGTCGGAGCAGCAGCCTTGGTCGTTGTCTCCCGCTGCACTGCGCCGTGCGACCGCTCCCGCGCGGCTGGTACTGCCGTCACCAAATGGATCCGCGATTTCCGCTGCTGTCACTGGAATTCCAGTGATCGCCGCGTGCCTCCGCAATGCCTCGGCGGTCGCTGACTGGATTGCTGGACAGGGCTGGGGAACCGAGCGGAAACCTGTTGCGGTGATCGCTGCCGGTGAACACTGGCCCAGCAGCGATGTTATGCGCCCTGCGATCGAAGACTGGCTCGGTGCCGCCGCCATCATTACCGCGCTCGCCGAACGCGCCACCGGTCCGCTGTCCTCGGAAGCGTCGGCCGCTAAGGCCAGCTACGACGGTATCGATGACGTCCGTTCTCTTATCCACAATTGCGCTTCCGGTCGAGAACTTGCTGCCATCGGATTCGGCGATGACGTCGCCATCGCGACCGAAATCGAAACCAGTAAGGCTGTGCCGGTATTGGTCGATGGAGCCTTCACCAATGCATCGTGAACAGGCAATTGGGGATCCGTTGATGCCGCATATCGCGCTGAGCGAACCGGCCAAGTTGTACGGTTCACACCAGACCCGCTGTGGCTGGGCATACACAACAGGTGGGTGACTCGGTTTGCTCCTGGTTCGGCGCATCTTGTGTTGGCGGGCAACATTGTTCATCTGACGATCGGGCCACGGATCCAGTTGATCGAGCGACTGGTGCTGTTTTCTGGGGTTCGCGCGATGCCATCGGACCGAGGTGCCCGATACCCTCGAACTCCAAGGTGTACCGCCATGTCGAGACCGGCAAAGCCAGCATCCAGAATCGCGAAACCCTCGACCGGCTCACCGCCCGGCGCGTGATCGCCTAGTCCGGGCAACCGTCGGGGCCGGCTCGAGCTCACGCCTTCACCGGCCCCGCAAACCGAGCTTCACGCCCGGCTCCGACTGACGGCAACGATTCCCGTCTCAGTTCCGCCTAGCAACTATTCTCGACTTGGTGGCTTTCGTCGGCGGGGGTTGCGGGGTCGTCGGGAACGGTGGTGCCGTCGGGGGCGTTTGGGTCGGTGTTGTAGCTATCGGTACTAGGGGCACAGTCCTGGGCGGCGGCGGTGCCTGCGCCCAGGATCACGACGCTGCCGGCAAAGGCGACCGAGATGGCCCCGAGTGCTGCGGCAATCCGCCTACTGGTGTTCTTGTTGGTGTTCATTGTGGCTCCATTCCGCCCCGGGGGGCTTGTCCCACGAACAACAGTCTCGTTCCCGGGTCTCGTGACCAGCGAAACATGCTGCTGAACTATGGATCATTCGAATCCTGTTGCGGTGGTGGAGGATCCATATCCAGTCATGGCAAGCAGGAGACAATAGCAAATTGCAACACGTGTGGTGCGACATTTGCTGGCTCTCCGGCGCGGCGTATTCATCCCAGGGAGGACGCCAGGTTTTTTCGGCGACGACCGACCGCGTCTGCGATCTCGATGGAATCGACACCGAGCTCAGGTTCGTATGTAGAGCCTGGCCCGTGCGTACGCTGTGTCGCTACGACCCTCCGGGGAGGGCGCTGAGAGATCCAGTTGTTGCCCAGCAATAGGATGTGCAAGCGTCGACGGGGAGTTGATGCAGCTCAACAACTTTCACGGTGCTCGACCTTCGCGGGCGGTACCGTGAGCCGCCATGGCAACCGATGGCCGGAACGGTGCGCTACTGGCGGTCGTCCTTGCAGCTATCGATGACGAGGCGGAGGCGTACGCCAGCTTCGCCGTTGTCGACATACAGCGATATGCGGACACTCTCAGCAGCATGCGCGGTTCAGTCCTTCAAGGCCGCGCGCTCACGGCTGGGGGGCTGTAGGGGCTGTCGCCCGGGCCGCTCACGCGCCAAGTTGCCCAGCGGCAGCCAAGGTTCACCGCGTGCGCGTACCAGGTATCCGCAATCCCCGACCACTTCTTGGACTCTTCGATGTTGCCCGCGGCATATTCGTCGGAAGCTCGGTCCGACGCGGCATTGCTCATCTTCCTGTAGTCCTCGCACTTCTGCTCATTGGATTGTTCGGACGGCGCTACCGGCTTTGCCTGAGCCGAAGTCGGCACAGCCGCCGAGATACTGAGTGCCGCGAAAATGGCAATGATGGGACCTACAAAGGCGTTCCGGGTGCTACACATGAATCGAGTTCCTTAGAATCGGCAAGATTGACCTATCTGACGAGCATCTACTGGGGGCGCCTGCACGACTAGGCACCCCACGGTCGAGATCACCCACCCCCCGAGTCACCGCGCCGGTCCGTCCCCACCCGATCACCTGTTTTCAAGTGCGACAACCCGATCGGTGTCGGGCGAGCACGCAAGCGTCGGTCACCCGCACGGCACATAGAGGTTGCCATGGGCGATGACGACGAAATGCTGGGGCACCGAGATGTCGCAGTCGGCCCCTAGTTTTTTCGGTGTTGTGCCTGGTCCGCGCCCGCGCCATGGGCGGGCCTTGCCTTCTGAAGTTAATTGCCCTAACCTGTGGTTAATCTAATTAACTTCATGAGAAAGTTGCTCACATGTCCACTGCCGTCGCCCCTCCCCGCCACCACGTCCTCACCTCCCTCCCGGCCACCGTCGGCATCGCCTACTCCGCCTCCTGGATCGCCGGGCTGACCATCGGCGCACCCGCTCCCGCATTCGCCGATTCCGGCAGCGAGATCATCCGCGAATTGTCGGGCCACACAGGCGCTTTCATAGCGCAGTTCCTGCTGACCGAAGGGCTGCCCGCCATCGGCCTGGCGGTCGTGGCACTGACACTGGCCCGCACGACCCACTCGCCACTCGCCAGCCGGCTCGCCACAGTGACCGGCGTCGCGGCGGCACTGATTTCGTTCACCCAGTTCCTGCTCGGGGTGGCCCTGGCCCGCGCCGGTTCCCCCGATTCCGCGCATCTGCTCTTCGAACTGGTGAGCCGCTTCGACGGAGCGAAGATGTTCCTGCTGGCCGGGCTCGCTATCGCGGCGGTGCTGACCGGGCTGCTGCCCCGCTGGCTGAACTACACCGCCATCGCCATGGCAGTGGCGATCGCGGCCTCGGGAATCGGGTATTTGTTCCTGATCCAGGGCCTGGCTACGCTGGCCTACGTGTCCGGACCCCTACTACTGGTCGTCATCACCGGTGCCGGCGTCGTCCTGGGCCGGAAGCCCCGGTAACGACATGCCACGCGCCGGTCTCACACCCGAACGAATAATCACCGAAGCCGCGCTCGTAGCCGACGAAGCGGGCCTGCAACGACTCACCCTGGCCGCGGTAGCACAGCGTTGCGGCGTCTCCCTACCGGGTCTCTACAAGCACATCGACAATCTCGAGGCTGTGAAACGCGACCTGGCGGTCCTGGCGGTCGGCGAACTGACCACCGTCCTCGCCGACGCCACCACAGGCCTCTCCGGCCGCGACGCGTTGCGCGCGATCTGCACCGCCTATCGCGACTACGCGCGCGCCCACCCCGGCCGCTACGCCGCAGGCATCATCGCACCCGCCGCCGACGACGACACCTACGCCCAGACCGCTACCCGCGCCTACCACGTCCTCACCGCGGCCCTGCGCGGCTACCACCTCTCCGACACCGACCTCGTCCACGCCGTGCGCATGGTCCGCACCATCTGCCACGGCATGGTCACCCTCGAATCCGCCGGAGGCTTCGGCCTTCCCGAATCCGTAGACGACACCTTCGAACGGCTACAAGACTCGCTGCACACCGAATTCCGCACCATGACGCACTGAACTATCCAAGCGCGCCCGCAGGGCCCGGCGTGCTCCGGTTCTGCCGATAACCACACACCCGATCCTTTGTGCCGTCGCCCGCCGCCTGAGATGAATCCGCCGACTGCACCACGTAGGTTCTACGGCGCGCCATGATGTACATCATCCCGGTGGACTGGCGAACCAGATCTTGAAGGCGGCTCGGGAACGACCCTCGACCATGTGCAGCAACCCGACCGTTCCGGTCCCGGCACGCACGGGCGCGAGGTCGATGATCACGGCGCCTCGCCCTTCTTATCGTTGGGACCTACGCCGATTCGGCGATCCGGTATGCGATCCTGGACAGGATACGAGCGCTCGCCGCACCCGTCGACACAGAGACGCTGGTGTCCTTCGAATTCAGCCCAGGCGGAGCCCGCAGTGAATGCCACAGCGGCAAATTCCTGTGCGAGCCGAACGAATTCAAATGCGACAACGACAGATGCGTTCAGAAACAATGGCTGTGCGACGGCGACGACGACTGTGGCGACGGATCCGACGAACGGAACTGTCAGTAGAACCCACGTGACTCGCTGTTCGCAGTGTCCCGACCGGAAACGGCGGACCACTCCAGCAGCGTGGGCAGACAAGGATCAGTGGGCCGCCCACCATCGCCGCGTCCACACGACCCACCGCAGCAGGCCACCGTAACGCTGGCAGGCCAAGGCGAGCCATGCGGCAATCGGGCCGGTGCGAGTTATTCGGCCCATCGGTGTGGATCAGGGCTCCAGATATAGGCGTTCGTTGGGCATGCGTGGGTACCGGCGAGTGTCATCATGGATCACGGCGAGATGCTTCGGATAACTGTGTGCTCGGAATTCTTTTATGAATAACAAAGCCGCGGTAGCGCAAGCCGTGTAATCGAACCGGACCATACCGAGTTGCACTACAAGGTGCACGTCCAATTCGTCCGGATGCGGAGAGATTTGATTATCCATTCTGACTCGAGCCTCGTTGTAGACCGGATAGAAATCTGCCTGTCCATCAATCATGGAAAGACCAGGGAGCAGCAATTCATCAGTTCATCCCCAGCATTTCCCGATTGCGCCCTGCCGTGGTGGGACACACTCCGCAATCAGGTCGACGCTCGCATCGCTGCGATGGGCATTGCGTGACCTCTCCTTGGTGCACTCACTCGAGCTGCGCATACAAGCAACGCTAGGAGCCGAACTGTGGGGCGGGCTATATTCCCCGCGAACGAAACTTTGTATCCAGCGCACACACAACACCGCACAGACACATCGGATCCGCCCTGGACATCGCGCAGGGCAACAGCGCCGCCCCGAGTAACGCGTCACCCCGTCTTTCCGACTCCGCACCCGCAGCGGATACCTCCCTCATACCAGTCGACGTGGCGTAGCCGCCCGACCTCGTCGACCGAACAACCTCCGGCCACGATCTCCAGTCACCGCACCACGTGGCGACTGCGAATATCCTGCGGGCCTTACGGATTCGAGCGGACGCACCGGCGTTGTCCGCGGCGAACACCTCCCACCACGAGCCCTTCAGCCGTTGTCCGGTGATGGTGGCGTCCATGCGGCCATCGCATCTGAACGACCGGTGCCGTCACCCGACGAGCCGACATTCCCGATGTATCCGCACACCGATGCCCTACCGCAACGGTTCGGGCGGGGACTACTTGGTCAACTGTGGCGGATATCGCGAGGGGTGGCGTCGAAGCGGTGACGGAAGGCGCTACTGAAGGCGCTGGCCGAGCTGAAGCCCAGTCCCATGGCAAGGTCTGCGATGCTCGAGTGGCGATAGGCGGGGTTGCGCAGACGCGAGTAGGCGAGCTGCAGGCGTTCGTCCTTGATCAGCTCGCGAGGTGTGGTGCGGGCGTGCTGGAGCGTGAGCTGGATTTGTCGGAGGGACCAACCGAGGTCGCGTGCGATCGTCGCACCTGTGAGGTCGGGGTCTGCGGCGTGGGTGCGGACATAGTGTCGGACCGCCGCTTCCAAATCGGCGAGATGGCCGGGTCCGGCCGGCTGGTCACCCAGGATGTGCATGCACAGCAGTTCCACCAGGCGGGAAGAGACGGTGTCGAACTGATATCGGGTCAGGTTGCCGCCCTCGGCGAACAGCCCGGCGGCGAGGTCGGCAACCACCCTACCGAGCCCTGACGTGAGGTCGGCGGGAGTGGCAGGTAGCTCCGGCGTGCGGCCGAGGCGGTGGTCGACCTCTCGTCGGGGAATGGTCATCAGCAGTCCCTTGCTGCCATCACCCAGCGAGAATGCGAACGGTTGGTCGAGGGTTACCAGGCAAGCGACACCCGATGGCAGGCGCGCATGCCGACCGTCCTGCCAGAGATCCACCTGCCCAGCGGTGGGCAACAACAGTCGAAAGTCGTCATCGGAGTCGCCGCGCACATTTCCGGCGCTACGGTGGTAAGTCACCGGGTCGGACTCCCAGCCGATCAGCTGATAGTCGTCGGTGCGTCGCAAGGTTGTGCGTCCCTCGAAGTCATTTCCACGCGGGAAGGTATAGCCCAGACGCCGATGGTAAGAGTTGATCAACTCGGACCAGTAGTCCGCGCGCTCATGCGCGGCAACGATGCTCGTCGTGGCGTCTTCGATGAAGACGGCTCTGTCGTTCACAGCCATCACTTCCCACCTTGCGACCCGCCCTGCCAGAGCGAGTCAGACATCAGCCGTAAGGGTTCAGCCACAGAGTAATCCGCGAGCGGTGTCGTCGCCTCCGTCGTCTGCGGTCAGAACGCTGCGGATGGCCTCAACGCGGCGTCAGCGGGCAGCCTTGTCGACGGATCCGCAAGGGATCGGGCGTGGTCTCGACCCCAGGACTGCCGGCTGCTAGCAGGGGTCGGCGGTGACGTAATCAAAGGTAGGCGATCAATGCGATCTTGTGGAGGCTGCGGAGCGTCGCGTGACCCGGAACCCCTATGCCGGAAGACTCTGCACGAGTGGCTGCGATTGTGGACTTTATGTGGTGGCTGCTGCAAGGGATGGACACGCAGATCGGAGCACCAGCTCTTGATCTCGACTACCGCGACGGTTGTCCGATGCGAATGCCCGACCGGTGATTGGTAACGGCCCACCCGCACCAACGTCGTCTTATCGGCTCGGCGGGCACCGGAAACCCGGATGTCACGGGCAGGCTCAGCAGAGCTCGGATCGGTGCACCGCATCGGATTTGGCGCAAGTGAACTGCATGACACCGACGTCGCCGCGACGGAAGTAGTCGGCGCACCCGCTCAGATAGCTGATGAAAGCGCGGTAGGTGTCGTGCCCGACGAGTTCGATCGCCCGTTCGCGGTGCTCGTGCAGGGTGGTGGCCCAGCACTCCAGTGTGGTGCTGGCGTGCGGCCCCAGTTCCTGAATGTCTGTGATGGTGAATCCGGCATCCTCCGCATGCTCGGTGATCCCTTTGGGGTTGCGGCTGGTCGCTAGCGGGAGTCCGCCACCGAGGAAGTCGGCCTCGCGCAGGAATTGCTGGAACGCGTTATCGGTGTTCGTGAGCGGCGTCTCTTCCACACGCAAATCGTCGCGGTCGTAAGCCACGGTGGTCTGCAACACCAGCACTCCGTCAGCAGGCATGATCCGATAGGCGAAGTCGAAGAAGTCGCCGTACCGATCGGGGTAGAGGTGTTCCAACCCGCCGATACACACGATCCGATCCGCGCGCCGATCTGCGCGGCGTTCGAATTCCTCCCAGCCCCGCAGCCGAACCCCACCATAGGGGCGACCACGGATCAACCGGTCGACGAGCAGGTTCCGCACGTACCGATACTGGTTGCGGCTGCGAGTCAAGCCGATCACGTTCACCCCATAGGTGTCCATGGCGCGCAGCATGGTCGAACCCCAACCACAACCGACATCCAACAAGGTCAACCCCGGCTGGAGATCGCACTTGGCCAGCGCGAGGTCGATCTTCGCCGACTGGGCTTGTTCCAGGGTGTCATCCCGGTGGGTCCAGTACGCGCAACTGTAGGTACGACTCGGGTCGAGGAACAATCCGAAGAACTCATCCGGCAGCTCGTCGCGGGATCGGATCTCTGCGAATGTCGGCTCCGACGATAGGTCGGCGATCTTGTTATGGACCTCGTTGACACTCTGGATGCTCAAACGTCTTCCTCCTGGGGTGCTGTACAAAGCGCATCTCTTACCGCTATGACACACCAGACGCGATACACTGACGGTGTCAATCTGAGACGCGTCATCCATTGAGACGACCGCCGCCGTGGGCAGCAACAAGCACCGAGGTCGTGAGCAGATGCCGAATCCTCGAACCGTCGCTGCGGTGAGCCCGGAGAAGGCGCGCGAACAATTCCTCACTGTGGGTTCGCTCGATTACCTACCCGTGCGGGACACGGTGCGCGAGTCGTGGCACCGATCACAGGCGCTGCAGATCCATCCCGACCGCGTGGAGCTGCCCTTTGTGCGGGAGCCGGATCTCGATTCCCCGCTGGTGAACGCCGCGGAACCCGTGCTACGGCGACTGGCGAGCGACCTGGAAGCCCAGAATGTCAGCGTTATCCTGACCTCATCGGACGGGCTCTTGCTCGAGCGCTGCGCCGCCGATGCCGCAATCATGCGCACGCTCGACGGTGTGCAGCTCGCTCCTGGCTACAGCTATGCCGAGGACTTCGTCGGCACGAACGGAATCGGCACCACCCTCGAAACAGCCACCCCGACATTCATTCGTGGCGGCGAACACTACCTCGGCACCCTCGGCCGGCTCGCGTGTGCCGGTTCGCCCATTCGCCACCCGCTGACGCGCTCGATGATCGGCGTAATCGATCTCACCTGCTTTGCCACCAGATCCGATCCGCTGCTGCTCGCCCTCGCCAACAGTGCGAGCAGCCAGATCCAGGACCGGCTCCGCGCGCTCGCCAGCGAAACCGAGACCGCGCTACTGCAGGCGTATCTACACCAATGCCGCCGGTATCCGGCCGGCGTGCTCGCGATCGGTGGCGACGTGGTGCTGATGAACCAGTACCTGCGCCGGGCTCTCGACCCGCACGACCAGGTGGCGTTGCTGCAATATTCGACCGACCTGGGCGGCCCTGGGGTCGTCGACACCCTCTTGGCCCCGCTGCCGAGCGGTCAGACCGCCAAAGTGACAGCAGTCGAACGCATTGCGATACATGGCAGCAGCAACATGGTCCTGCACGTCCAGCTGGCCGTCGACCGCGCCGTGCACCACCCAGTCGTACCCAGCACGTTCGGGTTGCCCGGCGTCGCCGGTAGGAGCAGCTCGTGGCGGCGCAGCTGCCAGCGGGTCGAGCGCTGCTGCCAGGATGGTGAATGGGTGATCATCGATGGCGAAAAAGGGTCCGGCCGAGCCAAACTCGCGAGATCTGTCGTCGCGCACGTCAACCCCGGCAAGATCGTGCGGGTACTGAGGATGGCCGACTTCGCCGACACCGATAGCCTGCTGGCCGCGCTGAGTACCGAAACCGGCCAAAGCGATTTCTACGTCGTCATCACAGATTTGGACTGCCTGCCGACCGAGGTGTTCGAGCCGATGGAGGCCATCCTCCAGACCTGCGCCGATCACGGATGGATCGCGGCAACAACGCATTCGGCCAAGAATAGTAGGTCCCTCGATTCGCTGCTGCTGTTGTTCACCCACACCGTCGGCGTGCCCGCACTCAGGCACCGCATCGAAGACCTCGAGGATCTGGTTCCATTCCTGCTACGCGAGCTGACCAAGGGTGCCGACGTCCGGCTCGCCTCGGACGCCATGCGCCAGCTCAGCAAACTATCGTGGCCAGGCAACGTCGCCCAACTGCGCCGGGTACTAGCCGAAACCGTTTCCCGGCAGCGATCCGGCGTGATCCACATCGATAGCCTGCCGCCACAATGCCGATCGCTGAGCCGCCGCAGGCTGAGCCGGATCGAGGCACTGGAACGCGACGCGATCGTGCGCTGCCTACAGGAGAACGGCGGCAACAAAACCGAAGCCGCTGCGGCACTGGGGATGTCGCGGGCGACCATCTACCGCAGGATCAAGGACTACGGCATCGAGTAGGCAGGATCGCGATCACGCCCTCACCCGAGAGTGATCGATCAGTTGACCGCGCCGGGAAATGATCGGCCTGCACTCCTCGTCGCGATGCAATACACCTTTCCGACACCGCATTTCGCCGACTCGTCGACACCGCTCATCGACGTCGAGGTGAACCATCTCGGGTTTGATGCCCACCTTCCTGATTGGGAAGGTTCAACTCGTCGGCGCGGGTTCGGGTGCGACCGGGGGCCTGCGGTGATGAATCATCATGATGCGTAGCGGTTCTCGGTCATCGAGGTAAAGATCTGCATGAACGGGGTGTGGGCGTTGCTATGTCATTGCGCCAGCGTTGGTGACCATGTGGACGAGAGTGTCGATGACCTCGTCGGCGGTGGTGTGCCACTTGTCCGCGGCTAGGTAGCCGCTGAGCTCCATGCCCGCGATGCCGTGGGCACCGGCGAGTAGCAGGGCGCCGTAGTGGCGGGAGTTCTGCTCGCCCACGAGGGTGGCGACGATGCCTCGGCATTCTTCCTGGGAGCGGTCGGCCGCGCGTTCGGCGGCGGCCGGGTCGCCGGCCGGTGGGCTACACATCATTCGATACAGGTGTGGTTGGTCTCGGCCGACGCCGATGAGGGCGTGGAGAGCGCCGCGCAGCTTCTCGGGGGGCGACAAGGTGGGGTCGGTCCGCAGGGTGTGCACCTGGTCGGCGATCCGTTCCCAGCTCTCGGTCGCGACGGCGGTCAGCAGGCTGTCCTTGTCCGCGAAGTGCCGGTACGGCGCTCCCCGCGTCATACCTGCCCGCGCGCCCACTTCGCGCAGGGTGACCGCTTCGGGGCCGCCGAGGTCGAGGAGTGTGGCGGCCGCGTCGAGCAGGGCGCGGCGGGTGGCGGCGGCGGAATCCACACGGCTGACCATGGCGTCCACCATACAGTTGACAGCGTCACCTGATCTAGTCGTACAGTTGACAGTGTCATCTTAACTGGTACCGTCGCTAAGATGACAATGTCATCTGAAACTCAGAAGCTGATCGTGGTAACCGGAGCATCCACCGGCATGGGCGCGTCAGTCGCCCGCGAACTGGCTCGCCGGGGATTCCATGTGCTGGCGGGGGTGCGACGCGACCGTGACGCCGACGCCATCCGATCGACCGATATCGAGCCGGTCATCCTCGACATCACCAACTCCGAGCAGGTGGCGGCACTCGCCGCGCGGGTGGCCAACGATCCGCGCGCACTGCACGCGCTCGTCAACAACGCGGGTATCCAGGTGAACGCCCCGGTCGAAGCCTTGCCGATGGCGCAGTGGCGGCGGGTGTTCGAAGTCAACCTGTTCGGCCACATCGCCGTCACTCAGGCGCTCCTACCCGCGCTGCTGCGAAGTAAGGGGCGGGTGATCAACATCAGCTCGGTCGGCGGCAAGGTCGCGATGGCCACATATGGTGCGTACGCGGGCGCGAAGTTCGCCCTGGAGGCGGTCAGCGACTCGCTCCGCCGGGAGATCGCGCCGCTGGGCGTACAGGTGGTCGTGGTCGAGCCGGGCGGTGTCCGCACCGAGATGGCCGCCCGCGGAATCGAGACAGCGAACGCCTTGGCCGTCGAGATGACGCCCGAGCAGGACGAGCGCTATGGCAGCCTGGTCCAGGCGAACAACAAGTTCATGGCCTCCGGCACCGCATCGGGCTTGACTGCCGACGCCGCCGCCATGGCCATCGCGAAGATTGTGACGACCCGCAGGCCGCGTACCCGCTACCCCATCGGCCGGGATGCCGCCCTGGTCACCCGCCTGACCCGGATCCTGTCCGACCGCACGCTCGACCGCATCCTCGCCGCCAACCTGCGCCGCCACTACCCGAAGAGAACCGCCGCGGTCACACCGCGGGGTTCATCGAGTCAGGACGACGATCGGGGCCAGCCACGACCGTCGATCAGCAGTCCTCACGCCATGCCGGCGGAAGCCGAGGTCGTGGAGAGTGCTCGATAGTCATTCGTTGCGCAGCGGGCGCACGCTCGAGTTCGGCTCCAGCATCGGATTCGGGTGGCGTAGCCCCCACGCAACGAACACGGCGAATGCGACCACCCAGGCCGACCGCGATTGCTGAAGTGCGCCAAGCGTTCCGGGGCCCCTCGATGAGGCTGTACACCGTGGCCGCCACTGCCACCACCGACAATCCTCCGTCCGCCACAGAACGCATTCCGAGGTCCGACTATGCCGAGGTGCCCGGTTGCGGGCTGTGGTGCTCGGCTGCCCATGCGGCGATCTGCGCACGTGAGGTGAAGCCCAGTTTGGTCAGAATATGTTCCACGTGTCCCTCGGCGGTGCGATGTGAAATCACCAGCCGGGTGGCGATCGCCTTGTTGGTCAGACCTCGGGCAACGAGATCGGCGATCTGGCGCTCGCGTTTGGTCAGGTTTCCTGTTGAACGGGAGGCCGAGTCGGCGGTTTCGGCTCGCTCGCCGAGCGCGAAGCCTACCCCGGTATCGAAACTCATCGCGGCGCCTTCCTGGCGGGCCGTTCGCCGAGACGATGAGCGCCGTGGATGCCAGCCGCATCGGACTATGGGGTACCAGCTTCGCGGGCGCGCATGTTCTCCAGATCGCCGCAGCCGACCGGCGTGTGCGCTGCGTCGTGTCCCAGGTTCCGATGGTCAGCGGGTTCAGGAACTTCGCCGCCCTGCTGCCAGCTGACGGGCTGACCGCGCTGCAGGCTCAGCTCGATACCAGACTGGAGCAACGAGATCACACTGCGCTCGCTCGGCTGGGCGCTCGACTATGACGTGACCTCCTATGTCGAGCGCATCAGCCCGACACCGCTGCTCATGATCGTCGCCGAGAACGACACGCTGACACCCACGGCGATCGCCCTCGACGCATTCGAGAGCGCGCGGCAACCCAAGCAACTGGTGCTCGTGCCCGGTGATCACTACGCGCCCTACCACGACGAGTTCGACAAGGCATCAGCTTCGGCTGTCGAGTTCTTCGGACAGTACCTGGCAACCCCGCCGCTCCGGCGCGCCGAACCCGCCCGGTGACCGCTCGGTCTCCGCGAGCCACGAAATCGAGGACATAACCACCAGCAAGACCGCTGCGCACGATTCGGGCCACTGGCAGCGACCAGCCCAGCGTGCATCGGTGGTGGCCAAGACCTGAGCCTGATTTCGAGTCGAAAACACTCGAACACAGAGGCGATTTCCGACCGTTGATAAATGAACTGAATCGGGCTGTGACCGCTGCCATGGTCGACTGAAACCCGCATCGATGGCGGCTGGCCGGTCGCCGACATTTGTCGACCGCATCCATGCCGACATCCTCACAACGCCCGAGTACTGCGGTCGCGGGCAACTGGATCAGTTGACCACAAATTCTGGAGACCTTCTTACGGCCTCGGCGTAACGGTGACTGCAAGGGCTCGCGAACGGGTGTGATCGTGAAACGCCCATGCAGCGAGCCGAGATCTGCGGCTATGACGACCAATAAAATGGTCGCCGCACATCCCGATGCGCGCCAGCGCGACCTCTGCGACCGCAGGGCTTTGCCGCGGCCGCCGGATCGATGCGGCAGGAAAGGAAGCAGCTGACCGGCTTGCTCGCTCATCGGCGCTACGGAGCTGTCGCGGTTCAAGGTTCTGTGGTGAATGCAGCGACATGTTGTGAACCTGCAGGTGAGAAGGATCGTCGAGCAGCGCGCCACCTCGCCTGGTAACGCCGGATCACCGTCATGTCAGCGGCCCCCGAGTGCGTTGTCGGCTCGGTCGCGCCGTGCCGTGCCGTGATCCAAGGTCGGCTGCGAGATCGGCTCCGCCGCATGCCGACGTGGCATCGTCGGATATATCAACCGAATTTGATCATGGAATCCGTTCCGGGGGTGAAGATCAAATGCGCGATCGGCTCCGCCACACGCCGACGTGGCATCGTCGGATATATCAACCGAATTTGATCATGGAATCCGTTCCGGGGGTGAAGATCAAATGCGAGATTGACTCCGCCACACGCCGATACGCGGCGCTGTCGGATATATCGACCGAATTTGATCATCGAATCCGCGTCCGAGTGAAGATCAAATCCTGTTACCTCGGCACAATATTGCGTTAGCCCATTATTAACTGTGATTCAAATCACAGTTAAAAAAGTGGATTTACAGATCTCTTTTTCATAACGTTGCTTCTACGCGGCCGTTATCGCGTCGTTATCCATCGATCGAAGGAAGCTCCGTACATGTTCTCTCGCAAGATTCTCGCCGCCGCCGGCGCCGTCTCCGCCGCCGCCCTGTTCTTCGGCCCGGTCGCGGTGGCCTCCGCCGCTGACTCCGCGGGCCTGGCCTTGGAACCCGTCGCAACCTCTGATTCGACTGGGTCGTCCTCGGGCTCATCTGGCTCGTCCTCGGGTTCGGCCGGCTCGTCCTCCGGTTCCGCCATGCTCGACTCCGGCAGCTCGGCCCTCGACGGCGGCACCTCCGCCATCGTCAACATCATCGACGCGATCACCGGCATCCAGGCCATGAACCAGCCCGCACCGGCGCCCGCCTCCTGATCCGGTCTCGGTAGATCACCGCTCAGTCCGTCTCGCCCTTCGGGGCCGGATTTCTTGGTGCCGCTACGCAACGCATCAGCGAGTGCGCGCTATTGCAGTGAATTTGCCAGAATCGCACGGGTCATCCGCTGTGCCGGACACCGCGTGGCAGTCACGCATTTGATGTGCCTACCCAAGGTGAGTGAACGGTTCGCTCCCCGAGTCACCGGCCGGCCCACCGGCATTCAACGCCGAATGCCATCCGCGCACACGCTTGCCGCGGTCGGGAGTACGTCACGAAATGGCCGGTGTCGGTAGCGTTTATCGCGGTCGGCAGATGGTGATCGGCGTAGCCGTTCGAGCGCCCGCTCGGTCTTGTCGGCATCGAGCTGCGCGAGCAGATCGCTGGCCATGCGCAACACGGGCACCACGTCAATGGCGACGTCGGGGTCCGCGCCGCAATAGATGGGCTCACACTCGTCGGTGATGCGCACGTCGGTGAACCCGGCCGCAGTCAGAGTACCGTCTACCGTGGCCGGATCGGCCAGGGAGAACGCGCCGTCACCTGCGACGGGGACCGGCGGGTCACCGCCCACGAGTACGCGATGTATCAGGCCACCCACTCTTGTCGGCTACTCGGCCGTTCGAGTGGGGCCGGGTTTGCTCGTCGTCGCGGGAATCGGTGGCGGGATGCACGACAGTCGAAAGCCGCGTGGAGCGCTTCGCGTGCGGATCTCCCTCGCGCCGCCAATTCATCACGCACCGTCGCGCGGTATGGGGCCGCGGTCTATCCGAGGCGCCCTGGCATAACCAACTTCTTATTTATCGCGCCCGGATGAAAGACCGGCGGCTTTGTCCGGTCGGGCATGCAAGTTCATTATCCGAACTCCTGCCCCACCTGCGGCACCCCGACCGAGCCGCTGTTGACGATCGCCAGCGACGAGTGGGAATCTGACGTCCGTCACTGGATCCCGTACGAGGACCAAGCCGCCGACATCTCGTGGGGTTCTGTACAAGGAGGCCCGAGCATGCCGACCCGGATCTATGTCTCCGACGCCAACAAGCAGATCATCCGAGTCTGCCCAACATCACATGAGCACCCGCACAACCAGATGATGCAATAGTCAACTACGCGGCGAACGATCAGTTCCACGGACGCCGCACAACCGCTGATCGGCATTTCAGTGCGTTGCGGGGGGCTGAGCCGTTGGCCAGCGTTGTTCGCGGGCCGCAGCCGCACGACTCGATATTGTGGTTCGCGCGAGCCACCGCTCTAGGTCGGCGGTCCCCGGTGCCGTGGCGGACCCTGGGCCGGTGGTGGCTGCCGTTCCGCACGCCACGGCGGCGGCGAGGCATTTCGCCGGCGGCCAGCCTACGAGCATGCCATGAACGAAACCGACGTTGAAGCAGTCACCGGCGCCGGTGGTATCCAGAGCCGAAATCGGTTGTGCGGCAACGTCGTAACGTTCGCCGCCGTGTGTTGCGGTGGCCCCGGCGCTGCCGAGTTTGATCACCACCGTCGGCACAAGTTCGTTCAGCCGCGATATCGCATCGTCTATGGTCGTCGCCCTGGTCAGCCGCAGTGCTTCCTCGGCGTTGGGCGCGAAGATATCGGTGGAAGCCAGCGCGTCTCGCACTCCGGGGGTGTCGACATCGACGGCGACGTCTTGGCAGTCCATCACCACGGTGATGCCGAGGTGGCGGGCGAGCTTCAGCGCATGCACGCTCTCGGCGTCGTAGCGTAGTTGCGGCACCATCAGGACACGTGGTCGGTATTGCCGCAGCAGCGACGGGAGCGGTTGCGGGTAGCTCTGGTCCTGGAAACTGACCATTGCACGGTCCTCGGGCGTGGACAGGGCGACGGTCAGACTGCGCAGCGGGGTCGGCTGATGTCGGAAGGCGCTCTCGTCCAATCCTTCTGCGCGTGCCGCGTGCAGGACATGAGTGCTGAACGGGTCGGTCCCGAAGTCGGTCGCCCACACAATGTCGTGCCCGAGCCGATGCGCGGCCATGGCCAAGGTGTAGGCGCCACCGGGAATCATTGTGAACCCCTCGGCGAAGACCTCTCGGCCGGGCCGGACGGGCTCGGGTAGCCCGTGGAAGATCAGATCTACGAAATAGGCGCCCACCACGAGAATTTCCCGCCCATCCGGCTCGTCTGTGCCCATCCGATGAGCGTACCGGGGGTGAGGTGCCGGATGTGGGAGGTCGAGACGGCCACGGCGACACCGGGATTCCTGTGTTGCGGGTGTTAGCTTTGGATTGGTGATGAGGATTCTGGTCACCGATTTGGACGGTACGTTGCTTGGCGGGGAGATCGCCGACCGGCGTCGGCTGTGTGCGGTGTTGGCCCGCCATCCCGAGGTGATGGTGGTTTTCGCTACCGGCCGCGGCGTGGCGTCGGTCGCCGATGTGCTGCGTGACCCGCTGGTGCCGACACCGCGCTGGATCATCGCCGATGTCGGTGCCACGGTTGTCGACGGCATCGACCTGCGGCCGGTCGGGGATATTCAGGCCCAACTCCGTACCGGATGGCCTGGGACACAACAAGTTCGGCATGCGTTGAGCCGCTTCGGGCAACTGACGTACCAGCAGGTGGCGCAGGACGGGCGCTGCTCGTATCACCTGGCATCGGGCCAGCTGACCGACGAACTCACCGCCGCTGTCGACGCGCTCGGGTGTCGGTGGCTGTACTCGGCGGACCGCTACTTCGACGTCGTGCCGCCGAACGCATCGAAGGGCGACGCCGTGGCGGCGCTGGCCGAAAAGTTCGGTTGGCCAATGGATTCCGTCCTGGTGGCCGGTGATTCGCTCAACGATGTTTCGTTGTTCGAACTGGGCACACACGGGGTGATCGTCGGCGCCGCCGAGCCTGCCCTACACCGGGCGGTTCCCCTCGACGCGCGTATCCATCGCCCCGAGCGTCCAGGTGCGGGCGGGATTCTTCTAGCACTGCACGCGCTGGGGTGGGTCGTACCGGACAACTGCACCGAGGACCGGCACTGCCTGATAGTCGGCTATCACCGACCACCGGTGCCCCGGGGTGAGCGACGATCATCGTCCAGCCCCAACGGGATTCTGCCCAGCCTGACCGCCCTGTTCGCTCAGGGGTTGCCGGGCATCTGGGTCGCCGCTCAGGTCGGCGAGGACGGTGTCGACGCGCGTGAGCACGAGGCCCAATTGTCACTGCTGCCGGTGACCGCCGACGAATGGAGTGGCTACTTCCACCGCGCATGCAAGGACACACTGTGGCCGATCCTCATGTCCGAGCCGCACCGCATGCGCTTTGATACCGCGTCCTGGGCCCACTATCGCGTGATCAACCAGCGATACGCCGAGCGTATCGGCGAGCGAGCAGCGTTGGGCGCGACCGTCTGGCTACACGACTACAACCTATGGCTCGTCCCCGGCCTGCTTCACCGGGTCCGGCCCGATCTGCGCATCGGACTGTTCCACCACACTCCGTTTCCGCCGCCCGAGGTGTTCGCCGTCCTGCCCACGGCAGAGGAAATTCGTTCCTCGCTCATACAGTTGGACTGGGCTGGATTTCACACCGATGCCTTTGCCGACAACTTTCGACAAACCCTGGTCGGCCAGCCCACACTGCCGGCCTTGGGTGTCCATCCGCTGGGTATCGACCGTCCCGCCATCGAAGCACTCGCCCGCAGCCGCGCCTCGCGTATACGGCCCAGCCGACACGCGTTGGTGCTCTCCGTCGAACGTCTCGATTACACCAAGGCCCCCGTACACAAGGTCGACGCCATAGCGGCGTTGCTGGAGCACCGCCCGGACCTGCACGGCCGTTTGGTGTTCCGGCTCGTCTGCCCACCAGCAGAACCAGGCATCTCCGCCTACGACACCACTCGCCGCGCTCTCGAGCGACGCATCACCGAGATCAACGACGCCTGGCGTGTCGGCAGCTGGCAACCGATCGACTACATCCCGCACAACCTGCCGCTCCCCGAGGTGATCGACCAATATCTGGCCGCGGACGTGTTCTGGGTGACATCCCTGCAGGACGGCATGAACTTGACCGCAAAGGAATTCGTCGCCGCCCAGTCTGCGGTGACCGGACCCGGCTCCCGGCCCGGGGTGCTGGTGCTGTCCCGCTACGCCGGTGCCGCAACAGAGCTCGGCGACGCCGCCCTACTCACCGACCCGCATTCCCCCGAGGACCTCACCGCCACGCTTGCCCGCGCACTGTCCCTCGACCGCACCGAGCGCCGCACTCGCGCGAAACGTCTGGCCCACCTTTTGGGCCACGACCGCCCCATCGACTGGGCAACCCGCATCATCGACGCCATCCGCGTCCGCACCCCCGACCCGGCCGCAGTTCCGATCACATACCAGCCGTCCTGATCGCGCAACTCGGCAGATTCGGACCTGGCGGAACACGCGGTAATCGGCGGCAGGGACGTTCGTGTCGCGCGATAGGCGGCATGAGGATGTCATCTGCAGGCCGCAAACGGTCCGGCTCGATACGACACCTATCTGAGGCAATTCATTAGATCCGAGCACTCTGTTAATCGAGGTGTCCGATGTTGTCTTAGCATCCCGTCGGTACGAGCCAGGGATCGCGGTGCTACCGCAGTACCGTGTCGACATGAGCGAGCGTAGCGAACGAAAAAAGGGCACAGCCGAGCTGCGGGCGAGTCGAACAGCGGTGCTGGTATGCCAGGCCAGGGCGGTGGCGGATGGCCGTGTCGCGATCGGGAGGTTCGCCGATCCGATTGCCCGGCAGCTGCTGCACGCCGACGAGCGGGCGGCCGTCGAACTGGCTCGCGGCAATGTCCCGCGGCGCTGGCAGGATCGGATCGAGTTCGAATTCCTCGCTGCAACCACCGATGTGCTCGTCGCACGCACAGTAGCGATCGACGACGCGGTCCGGGAAGTGCAGAATCCACAGCTGGTGATTCTGGGAGCGGGTCTGGATGCACGCGGCTGGCGGATGCCGGAACTGGCCGGAGTCCGACTGTTCGAGGTGGATCAGCCCGCTTCGCAACGGGACAAATGCACTCGACTGGGTGAGTTGGCGCCGACAGCGGATTCAGTGCGCTTCGTGCCGGTGGAATTCGGCCGTGACGCCCTGGGCGCCGCGCTGAATTCCGCCGAACACGATCGCACCCGGCCGACCACGTGGATCTGGGAAGGTGTGCTGCCCTACCTCACCCACCACCAGTCGAATTCGACCCTGACCGAGATCGCTACCTGCTCGGCTGCGGGCTCACGGCTGATCGCGACCTATTCGAACCGGCTGCCGATACCCGGTGCGGGGCGACTCGCGCTGCGGATCTTGTTCGGAATTGCTCGGCGGACCAACCCGATGTCGCACGAGCGGCACATCTCGGCCTGGCGGCAGGAGCAGATGCGCGAGCTGCTGGGCACGCACGGCTGGCGGGTGGTCTCCGACGTCGACCAGCTCACCTTCGCCCGAGGGCTGGCCATCCCGGTCCGCCGCCCACAGACCCTGGCCAACGGCCGGGTGGTCGTGGCCGACCGCTGAACGCGCTGTAGTCGGTGCGGGTTCAGGCGGTCATCGCAACGCTTGGTCGAGTGCTTCTGATGGTGTCGCGAAGCCGAGGGTTTGTGGAGGTCGTTGGTTGAGTTCGTCGGCGATGGCATCGAGGTCGGTTCGGGTGTAGTCGCGTATGTCGACGGTGCGGGGAAGGTACTGGCGAACAAGACCATTGGTGTTCTCGTTGCTGCCACGCTGCCAGGGACTTTTGGGATCGCAGAAGTAGACTCCGAACCTCGGTCGCGATGGTGAACTGCGCGTTAGCAGCCATTCATTGCCTTGATCCCCGGGTCAGAGTGCGCCGCAATGCGACCGGCAACGTCACGATCCGCGCTGCCAGCGCGGCAGCGACCAGATCGGCGCGATGCCCCTCCGGCAGCGCGACCAGGAGGAGGAACCGGGTGGAACGTTCGACCAACGTCGCGATCGGGGATATTCCTCCACGGTGGGCTGTACAAGATCACTGACGGGCTCTACCAGGTACGCAACAACGACATCGCCAACCTGACCGTCGTCGAGGGCCGGAACGGTCTGATAATCATCGACTGCATGGCGGGGGTGGAATCCGCGCGACAGGGCATGAATCTGATCCGCGAGCATGTCAGCGACAAGCCCGTCGCAGCTGTGGTTTACACCCACACCCACATCGACCACTACGGCGGTGTCAAAGGTGTGGGTGAGTGCCGAGGATGTCGCGTCCGGGAAGGTTCCGATCATCGCGCCCGGCCACCAGTTCGACAAACATGCGCTCGGTGAGAATGTCATCGCCGGTAACGCCATGGCCCGGCGCAGCTTCTACGCCTTCGGCGGTCTGCTGGATCTGAACGCGCAAGGGCATCACCTGTGGTCTCGGCATCGCGAGTACCGCCGGCCCGACGATCTCCTACATCTCGCCGACAGATCTGATCACCGAGACCGGCGTCAAGCGGGAGATCGCGGGGATCGAGTTCGAATTCCTCTACGCCCCCGATACCGAGGCGCCGGAGGAAATTCACATCTGGATACCGCAGCTCGCGGCCTTGACTTGTGCAGAGAACGCCAACCACTCGCTACACAACATCCAGACTTTACGCGGTGCGCGCACGCGTGATGCGCGCAACTTCGCCCGCTACCTCGATGAAACCCTCGAGCTCTGGGGTAATGAGGCGCAAGTGCATTACGGCCCGCATACCTGGCCGGTGTGGGGCAACGAGCAGGTGACCGGCTTCATCGAATCGCAGCGCGATGCCTATAAATACATTCACGATCAGGCGCTGCGATTGGCCAACAAGGGCTTCACTCCGCTCGAGGCTGCCGAGGTCATCGAACTGCCGGAGGAATTGCGCCGTAATTGGGCCAACCGCGGTTATCACGGCACCGTGCATCACAATGTGCGCGCGATATACACCAAGGAGCTGGGCATGTGGGACGGCGACCCGGTGTCACTGCACCCACATCCGCCGGTCGAGTCCGCGCGTCGGTTCGTCGAATTCGCCGGAGCTGACGCCATCCTCGCCGAGGGCAAGCGCGCGTTCGAGGCCGGGGACTACCGATGGGCCACCGAGATCCTGCACAAACTGGTCTTCGCCGACCCTGACAACACCGCCGCACGTGAGTTGCAGGCCGATGCTTACGAACAGATGGGTTATCAGGCCGAGGGGCCGCAGTGGCGCGGCATCTTCCTCAGTGCGGCAAAGCAATTGCGTCTGGGAGTGCAACCGCCGCCGTATGTCACCGCCAGCCAGGACACCATCCTGGCCATGCCCGTGGAACTCCTGCTCGACTTCCTCGCGGTCCAAATCATCGGAGAACAGGCAGTCGATGCCGATATCACGATCAACTTGGACTTTATCGACATCGGCGAACAGTGGACGCTGTGGATCAGGCGTGGCGTGCTGAACGCGCGCCGCGGGCAGGCTACTGATGCGCGACTCACCGTCACCGGCCCCAAACAGGCGCTGACCGGCGTGCTGCTGAAACCGGCTGTGGCCGAGAAGCTCTCATCGAGCAAAGTCATCCAGCTCGACGGCGACCCGACAGCGTTGAACGAACTGAGCGCGATCCTCGACGACTTCGAGCCGACATTCCCGATAGCGACACCCTGATCGGTCTCGGAGGAGCCGACGCTACGCAGAGACCGGTCAACTGGATTGCCTGCGGTTCTTGGAGCGGGCCGCATTGTGTTGGTACAGGTTAGGGCTCGAGCACGATTTTGCCGTGGGTGTGTCGGCGTTCGAGTTCGGTGTAGGCCCGGCGGACCTGTGTCAACGAGTAGACGTTCGCGATAGGAACTTCGAGGTGTCCCTCGGCTATCAGGGCGGCCAATTCGGCGAGTACCTCGGCGCCCGGCCTGGCGTTGGTTCCGGGTTCGGTCTTGACTCCGTACTTCGCGGCCGCTGCGAAATCGGCGATGGTGTCGATCCGCTCGACCGCGACGCCAAGGGCAAGGGCCAGTTCGACGTACCCGCCGCCGTGGGTGTCGATGAAGGCATCGATGCCGCCCGGTGCGGCGGCCTTGATCCGGTCGATGGCGCGGTCACCGTATGCGACCGGGATCACGCCGTGGCTTTGCAGCCACTCGTGGTTGCTGTCGCTCGCCAGGCCGATGACCGTGGCTCCGGCACGGCGCGCGAGCTGAACGACGAGCGAGCCGACTCCTCCGGCTGCTGCGGAGACGACAACAGTCTCCCCCTTGACGAGTTGCACGGAATGCACTGCCCCCCAAGCGGTCACCCCGGCGACGTACAGGCCACCAGCCACCTCCCAAGGGACGCCGTTCGGTTTGGGTATGAGGTTGTCGACGTCGACAACCACCAACTCGGCCTGGGCGGCCCGCTTCTCGGAGAACCCGATCACCTCGTCGCCGACCGAGAATCGGTCGACCCCGACGCCGACCTCGGCGACAACCCCGGCGAGATCGCTGCCTTGCCCGGACGGAAACGTCGAGGGAAAGATGTCCACCATCGCGCCGGTTCGTATAGCCGCCTCACCGGGGTTGATGCCTGCCGCTCTCACCTGCACGAGGACCTGCCTGCCCTCGGGCACCGGGCGGTCGACATCGTCGACCCGCAAGACCTCGATTCCGCCGAACTCGTCGTACCTGACTGCTTTTATCATCGTCTTGCTTCTCCTCCGGAGCGCCATGCGCGGCTGACTTCGAGAACGGGAATGGTTCGCACCGGCGTGCCCGTCACCAGGGCACTGTTCCGGCGTCGTCGAAGAATCCGCCGGTCGGTCCGTCGTCGGGCAGGGTCGCGAGGCGAATCGCGATCGCCGCCCCCTGTTGCGGTGTACGGACGCCGCGAAAGCCGTTGAGGTCGGTGGCGGTGAAACCGGGACAGCCGCAGTTGATCAGGATATTGGTGTCGCTCAGTTCCTTGACGTATTGGATGGTGACGGCGTTGAGGAAGGTCTTCGACGCTGAGTACGCGGCGGAGATCGGACCGGTCTCGGTGCCGGGCGTGGTCTGCAGGGTGAGAGAGCCGACGCTGCTGGACATGTTCACAATTCGCGGTGATGCCGAGCCGCGCAGCAGGGGCAGCATCGCGTTGGTGACGCGGATGACGCCGATCACGTTGGTTTCCACGGCAGCTCGCACGGTCGCGGGATCGACCGTGGTGGGCGTCTGCGGCATACCGCCGGTGATCGCGGCATTGTTGACCAGAACATCGAGGCCTCCGGCATGGTCGGCGATCAGCTCGGCTGCGGCGGCCACACTCGCGTCGTCGGTCACGTCGAGCGGCACACCGAACGCATCGGTCCCAGCCGCGCGTAGCTTCTCCACCGCGGTGTCGCGGCGTTGTGAATCGCGCGCGCCCACACCGATTCGCCAGCCGAGCGCGCCCAGGCCCGCGGCGATCTCGTATCCGATTCCTTTGTTCGCGCCGGTCACCAGCGCGATCGTCTGTGCACTCATGCCGTTGATCATGATCCGGACTCGGTTGGGGCGTCCAAGACCGATCGGGTCGGCGGCGATACCGCACGGGTATCGGTCGTGGTCATCGCCGGATACCATGACCTGATGGAGACGCGGGAGTTGCGATACTTCGTCGCCGTCGCCGAGGAGTTGCACTTCGGGCGGGCGGCACAACGGCTCGCGATGGCGCAACCACCGCTGTCGCGGGCGATCCAGCAGCTAGAACGGCGGCTCGGAGTCGTTCTGCTGCACCGCAGTTCTCGCGCGATCACGTTGACCGAGGCCGGGGCGGTGCTGCTGCGGGAGGCCCGGCTCGCTCTCGACGCGGTCGAAGCCGCCGAGCGGCGAACCCGCCGTGCCGCGGCCGACCGGCCCGGTGTGGTGCTGGCCACCAAGGCCGGAGCGTCCAGCGAACTGTTGTCGAAGCTGCTGCACGCCTACGCCGCCGAACCGGGCGCCGTGGCAGTCGAGGTGATGCTGTGCGGGCCAGGCCAGCCGGAAAGTCTGCTGCGCAACGGACGTGCCGACGTTGCTCTGCTTCACCGGCCTTACGACACGACAGCCGGATTCGACACCGAGGATCTGCACACCGAACAGCAGGTCGTGGTCCTGCCTGCGGGTCATCCCCTCGCCAACCGGGCGCATGTGCCGTTGGCCGAGGTCAACACCCTGACGAACCTGCCCCTGCCGCGCTGGCCTGGACGGGATGGCAGCTATCCGGACGGCCCCGGCCCGCAGGTGCGCGACCATACCCAACTATTCCAACTGATCGCGCTCGGACTGGCCTGCGCGGTCGTGCCCGAGTCGCTGCGAACCCAGCTACGCGACGATCATGCCGTCGTGCCCGTGCCAGACGCACCGGCCGTCACGACCGTCATCGCTTGGCCACCGCACAGCAGATCCAAAGCCGTTGCCGACCTCGTCCACACCGCGACACGCCTCTAACCGACACCACTGTTCGCCGGCCGTATCGGTGGCGCCATTCCAAGTCTGCGGCCGAGGATGTTCTGATGGCGAGTGTGTTTGAAGGTCATGCTGTTTCGCGCGGCGATCGAGTAGAGGTGAGCGCTGCTACCGGAGTGGTGCGGGGCAGGGTACAAGGCCGCCATCCAGCCCTGACGGACGGGGCAGGGTCCGCCATCCGATACGCATTCACACGCCGACCCGACCGCTGAAGACAACACAGTGTCGCGACCGTATCGGCGCTCACGTTCCCGAGCCCGAACAGCCCGAGAACCTCCGGATCAATGTCAGGGGCTGCGCGGCGGCCGTTCAGGGTCAGCCCGTTGCTGCGTCTCACCCGACTTCGAGTCCGGATCGACCTTGTCCGCGCGCTCCCACTCGTTGTCCAGCTCGGTTCGCGAATCCGCGGCCTCGCTGCGATGCACCTGCGCCTGCTGGGCAAGCTGCTCGGCCTGCGCCGCCTTGACCTCACCTTCGGCCTTCGCCGCGCGGCTGCGGGCAGCGACCTCCTGCGCCCGTGCCTGCTGCTGACCGACCTCGGATTCCTGTTTCGCCGCGCGGTCACGGATGGCCTCGGCCTCGACCCGCTGATGTTCGCGCCGTTGGCGCATCAACAACCAGGCCACAAGCAAAACGACCACAACCGCGACGACGATGATCACGATCACAATGGTGGTGCTCATCTTCCGACTCCTCGCACTCTCCCCCCTCTACCCTAACGCCACTCCACCACCCCCGAACTGGGAAAATGAGCGATCATACGACGGGGTGAATCCGGCCCGGATCTACCGCCAGCGGGGAAGGTGGGGCTAGGCTGACAGCGCGGCACGGCCCCCAGAGGACACCCCGTGATCACCGATTTCGGGCGAGTTCCCGAGACGACGGAGCCAGCCGGACAATCAGCCTCGGGACCACGCTCCCACCCCGCATACCGCCCGTCGCACCCCAGCGGAGCCTCCACCACGACCAATACGAGGCAGGCACCATGCCTGACAACAACCCGCCCCCGACGTCCTCGAGCACATCGTCGTCGGCGTCCTACGACAACTCGTCGTCCACGGCCGCTCAGCTGGCCCAGAACAGCATTTTCGAACGATTCGCCCGCACAGGCTTCGTTATGAGCGGCATCGTGCACCTGATCATCGGCTATATCGCCATCAGGATCGCCCTCGGCGGCGCCGGTACCGCCGACCAATCCGGGGCCATGTCGGAACTGGCAGGCAAACCGGGTGGCGTCGTCGCCCTGTGGGTCGGCGTCGTCGCGTTTGTGGTGATGGCGCTGTGGCGGCTCGCCGAAGCGGCGCTCGGCAGCTCGTCCAAACCTGACGCCGACAGCAAGAAGTCCGAGGCGATCGAACGCGTCAAGGCGTTTGCCCTGGCAGTAGTCTATTTCGCCTTCGCAGTCTCCGCGTTCGGATTCACGCGCGGCAGCGGCGAGTCCAGCAGCGGCCAAAGTGCGGGGATCACGGCCCGCATGATGCACACCACCGCCGGCACGATCGCCCTCATCGCAGGCGGGCTGGTCATCATCGCGATCGGCGGCTACCACGTCTACAAAGGGGTGAGCCAGAACTTCCTCGAAGACCTCGAGGGCACCACCAGCGACCTCGTGCGCAGGCTGGGCACGGTCGGATACATCGCGAAAGGGCTGGCCATCGCCGCGGTCGGGTTGCTGGTGATCCTCGCGGTGAGTCGATCCGAGCCAGGCAAAGCCGCCGGACTCGACGGCGCCTTCAAAACCGTGGGGGCTCAACCCTACGGAGTTGTCCTCCTCATATTGTCCGGTCTGGGCATCATCACCTACGGCGTCTACAGCTTCGCCATGGCCCGATACAGCAAGATGTAGTCGCCTTCGCCCGAGCGGCCGCGGCTAGGAACCCGGCCCCATCAGTCCGCCGTCGCCTCTGCACCGTTGTTTGGTGGCGCGAATGCGGGCTATCCGCTAGAGGACCGGCTGGAAATCGCAGGCCGGGCACCTTCGAAGAAAGGGGCTCGCACCATGAGCGGTGTAGACAAGGCAAAGAACAAAGCCCAGAACCTCGCCGGTAAGGCCAAAGAAAAGTTCGGCGAGGCCACCGATGACAAGGACAAGCAGCGCGAGGGCAAGGCCGATCAGACCAAGTCCGACCTGAAGGATGCGGGCGAGAAGGTCAAAGACACCTTCCGCAACTGACTCGACGCGCGCCGGTTCCCGTTGTCCGCCAGCATATTTCGCGCTGAGTTTAGTGCTGGAGCTACGGAAGCACCTGCGACTCGACTCCGTCGGCGCGGTCAGCGAGGTGCTGCCGCAACCG